>NZ_JBWKSN010000015.1:0-170973 GCF_059419825.1 Pseudomonas sp. GW821-FHT05D12
CTGATCGATTCAAGGACGGTGTGGCCAGACCTTGAACCTGTAAATTGGTGGAGCTAAACGGGATCGAACCGTTGACCTCTTGCATGCCATGCAAGCGCTCTCCCAGCTGAGCTATAGCCCCTCATCGGTGAGGACGGGGCGAATCTTAATGGCGGTTTGAAAGGCTGTCAAATTTATTTTCAACAATTTTCAAAATTTTTTGCCGGGATAACAATCACTTACCGTTAAAACCCCGGAAAACCGGGGTTTTAACGTTACTGCTCGTTGCTTAAGCGATAGCGCCCAGCAGCTTTTCCCATTCCTTGTTTTCTTTCTTCGACACACCACCAAGCAAATCAAGGGCTTGGCGCAGACGGAAACGCGTCAGGTCCGGGCCGAGAATTTCCATTGCATCGAGCACCGACACTGAGCTGGCCTGCCCGGTGATCGCGGCAAACATCAGCGGCATCGCATCGCGCAATTTCAGTTCGAGGGACTCGACCACCGCCTGGATTGTCGCGGTAATTGCATCCTTCTCCCACTGGCGCAGGCTTTCCAGCTTCCACAGGATCAACTGCATCAGCTGGCGAACCTGGTCGCCCGAAAGCTTCTTGGATTCAAACAGCTTGGGATCCGGGTTCACGCCGCCGGCAAAGAAGAAACTGGCCAGGGGCGCGACCTGGCTGAACGTCTCCACCCTGCCCTGCACCAGCGGCGCGATCTTCATCATGTACTCAGGGTTCAACGCCCACTGCTGCACACGGCTGGCGAACTCTTCCACCGGCAAGTCACGCAGCCATTGGCCATTGAGCCAGGACAGCTTCTCGATATCGAAGATCGGCCCGCCCAGCGACACGCGGGACAGGTCAAAGTTGTCGACCATTTCCTGCAGCGAGAACTTCTCGCGCTCGTCCGGCATCGACCAGCCCATGCGGCCCAGGTAGTTGAGCATCGCTTCCGGCATGAAGCCCATGCGCTCGTAGAAGGTCACCGAGGTCGGGTTCTTGCGCTTGGACAGCTTGCTCTTGTCCGGGTTACGCAGCAGCGGCATGTAGCACAGCTGCGGCTGCTCCCAGCCGAAGTACTCGTAGAGCAGGATCAATTTGGGCGCCGACGGCAACCACTCTTCGCCACGCAGCACGTGGGTGATGCCCATCAGGTGGTCGTCGACCACGTTGGCGAGGAAGTACGTCGGCAGGCCGTCGGTCTTCATCAGCACCTGCATGTCCATGCGGTCCCACGGGATCTCGACGTCACCGCGCAGCATGTCCGGCACCACGCACACGCCTTCGCTCGGCACTTTCATGCGGATAACATGCGGCTCGCCAGCGGCCAGGCGGCGGGCCACTTCTTCCTTCGACAGCAGCAGTGCACGGCCGTCGTAGCGCGGGGTTTCGCCACGGGCCTGTTGCTCGGCACGCATCTGGTCGAGTTCTTCGGCGGTGCAGAAGCACGGGAACGCGTGGCCCATGTCGACCAGTTGCTGGGTGTATTGCTTGTAGATGTCGCTGCGCTCGCTCTGGCGATACGGGCCGTGCGGGCCGCCAACGTCCGGGCCTTCTGCCCAGGTAATGCCCAACCAGCGCAAGGCATCGAAAATCTGCTGTTCCGACTCGCGGGTCGAACGCAGTTGGTCGGTGTCTTCGATCCGCAGGATGAATTCACCGCCGTGCTGCTTGGCAAAGCAGTAGTTGAACAAGGCGATGTAGGCAGTGCCGACGTGGGGATCCCCAGTAGGCGATGGCGCGATGCGCGTGCGGACGGTGGTCATGGCAGGTCTCGAATGGGCGATATAACTGAAATTGAAACAAGGGGCGAATGGTAACAGCCCCAGGCACCCCGGCTCCAGCACAAGGGCATAGTGGCCAAGCTTCGGTCTGGAGGTGTGCCATGGCTATTTGCCAGATGCGCGGCTGGCTATATTCCATTACCTCTTGTTACAGACATCCTGCCCATGCCTGCCCCACTCAAACGCCGCCTGTTTATCTTTGTGTTTATCGTGACCCTGATTGCCCTGGGTTTCTTCGCCCAGTGGTTCTTCAGGGGCCGCTTCTATGAAAGCACCGACAACGCCTACGTGCAGGGCGAAATCACCCGTGTGTCGAGCCAATTGGGCGCGCGGATTGTCGAGGTGCTAGTCGGCGATAACGAGCACGTGCAAAAAGGCCAGTTGCTGGTGAAGCTCGAAGGCGATGACTTCCACCTGGCCGTCGACCGCGCCAACGCCGCCCTGGCCATGCGTGAAGCCGAGCGCGTCCAGGCGCAGAGCAAGCTCACCCAGCAAGCCAGCCTGATCGCCGCCGGCGCGGCCAAGGTCGCGTCCAGCCAGGCCAGCCTGGGGCGCTCGCAGATCGACTTGTCGCGCGCGCAAACCCTGCGCGGGCCCGGCTACGTCTCGGAAGAACGCGTGACCACCCTCTCCGCCGACAACCACATCGCCCGCTCCCAGGTGAGCATGGCCGAGGCCGATCTGCAGGGCCAGCGCCAGCAGGTGAATGCCCTGAACGCCGAGATCAAGCGCCTCGACGCCATGATCGTCAACGCGAAGACCGACCTTGCCCAGGCCGAACTCAACCTGACCCGCAGCGAAATCCACGCGCCGATCAGCGGCCTGGTCGGCCAGCGCGCTGCGCGCAATGGCCAATACGTGCAGGCCGGCGCCTATCTGCTATCAATCGTCCCCGACCAGGACATCTGGATCCAGGCCAACTTCAAGGAAACCCAGATCGGCCATATGCAACCGGGGCAACACGCCGAGCTGACCTTCGATGCCTATGGCGACACGCCCATCGCGGCGCGGGTCGACAGCCTGTTCGCCGCCTCCGGGGCCCAGTTCAGCCTGTTACCGCCGGACAATGCCACCGGCAACTTCACCAAAGTCGTCCAACGCATTCCGGTAAAGCTGACGTTTGCGCCGGATAACCCGCTGCAGGGCAAGATTCGCCCTGGCATGTCTGTCACCGTCAAAGTGAACATCAAAGACCAGCCCGATGGCCGGTGATCAACTGCTGCGCCCGGTCGGCGAACCGACCCGGCGCGACTGGATCGCGGTCATGAGCGTGATGCTCGGCGCCTTCATGGCCGTGCTCGACATCCAGATCACCAACTCGTCGCTCAAGGATATCCAGGGTGCGCTGTCAGCCACGCTGGAGGAAGGCTCGTGGATTTCCACCTCCTATCTCGTCGCCGAAATCATCATGATCCCCCTCACCGCCTGGCTGGTGCAGCTGCTCTCGGCACGGCGCCTGGCCGTGTGGGTGTCGGTGGGTTTCCTGATCGCCTCATTGATGTGCTCCATGGCCTGGAGCCTGGAAAGCATGATCGTGTTCCGCGCCTTGCAGGGCTTCACTGGCGGTGCGCTGATCCCGCTGGCGTTCACCCTCACCTTGATCAAGCTGCCCGAGCACCACCGCGCCAAAGGCATGGCGATGTTCGCGATGACGGCGACTTTCGCCCCGTCCATCGGTCCGACCATCGGCGGTTGGCTCACCGAAAACTGGGGCTGGGAGTACATTTTCTACATCAACGTGCCACCGGGCCTGGTGATGATCGCCGGGCTGCTCTATGGCCTGGAGAAAAAGCCGTCGAATTGGGATTTGCTGAAAAGCACCGACTACCTCGGCATCGTCACCCTGGCCATTGGCCTGGGCTGTTTGCAGGTGTTTCTGGAAGAAGGTCATCGCAAGGACTGGCTTGAATCGAGCCTGATCGTCAGCCTTGGCAGCGTCGCGCTGCTCAGCCTGATCACCTTTGTCATCGTGCAACTGTCCAAGCCCAACCCACTGATCAACCTGGGCATCCTGGCCAACCGTAATTTCGGCCTCTCGAGCATTTCCAGCCTGGGCATGGGTGTGGGGCTGTATGGCTCGATCTACCTGCTGCCGCTGTACCTGGCGCAGATCCAGAACTACAACGCACTGCAAATCGGCGAAGTGATCATGTGGATGGGCGTGCCCCAGTTGTTCCTGATTCCGCTGGTGCCCAAGCTGATGAAGTACGTCTCGCCCAAGTGGCTGTGCACGGTAGGCTTTGGCCTGTTCGGCCTGGCGAGTTTTTCCTCGGGGGTGCTTAACCCGGACTTCGCCGGCAGCCAGTTCAACCAGATCCAGATCATCCGCGCCCTCGGGCAGCCGCTGATCATGGTGACCATCTCGCTGATCGCCACCGCCTACATCCTGCCCCAGGACGCGGGCTCGGCGTCGAGCCTGTTCAACATCCTGCGCAACCTCGGCGGCGCCATCGGCATTGCGCTGCTGGCAACCTTGCTGGATGCGCGCACCAAGACCTACTTCGATTATCTACGCGAGGCGGTCGTGCCGACCAATCCGCAGGTGGCGGAGCGGATGGCGACGCTGACCGAGAAGTTCGGCAACGAGACGGCGGCATTAGGCAAGTTGAGTGAGATTGCGCACCAGCAGGCGCAGATCATGGCCTATAACGATGCGTTTCATTTTGTCGGGCTGGCGCTGGGGATCAGCATGCTGGCGATATTGTTGACCAAAGCGTTGCCGGCGGGGCTCAAGGCGGGGGAAGCGCATTAGACCGAGTCGCCGCCTTCGCAGGCAAGCCAGCTCCCACAGTTGAGCGCGTCGTCCAGGCGAACGCAGTCAACTGTGGGAGCTGGCTTGCCTGCGATGAGGCCCTTCCAGACGCTACACCTCAAACAGCCAGCAGACGCTCACGCAGCTTGCCAATCTCATCACGCGTCTGCGCCGCAGCCTCGAACTCCAGGTCCCGCGCGAGCGGGTACAGCTCCCACAGTTAAGCGCGTCGCCCAGGCGAACACGGTCAACTGTGGGAGCTGGCTTGCCTGCGATAAAGCCCTTCCAGACGCTACACCTCAAACAGCCAGCAGACGCTCACGCAACTTGCCGGATCTCATCACGCGCCTGCGCCGCAGCCTCGAACTCCAGGTCCCGCGCGAGATGGTACATCTCGCTCAGTTAAGCGCGTCGTCCAGGCGAACACGGTCAACTGTGGGAGCTGGCTTGCCTGCGATGAGGCCCTTCCAGACGCTACACCTCAAACAGCCAGCAGACGCTCACGCAACTTGCCGATCTCATCACGCGTCTGCGCCGCAGACTCGAACTCCAGGTCCCGCGCGAGCTGGTACATCTTCTCTTCCAACTGCCGGATGCGCTTGGTGATCTCACTCGGCGAGCGCAGTTCGTTTTCGTACTTGGCGCTTTCCTCGGCAGCCTTGGCCATGCCCTTGCGCTTCTTGCTGCGCGAGCCGGGCACCGTGGCGCCTTCCATGATGTCGGCGACATCCTTGAACACGCCCTTGGGGGTGATGCCATTTTCCAGGTTGAACGCAATCTGCTTGTCGCGACGCCGCTGGGTCTCGCCAATCGCGCGTTCCATGGACCCGGTGATGCGGTCCGCGTAGAGAATCGCCCGGCCATTGAGGTTACGCGCCGCGCGGCCGATGGTCTGGATCAGCGAACGCTCGGAACGCAGGAAGCCCTCCTTGTCGGCATCGAGGATCGCCACCAGCGACACTTCCGGCATGTCCAGGCCTTCACGCAGCAGGTTGATGCCCACCAGCACATCAAAGGTGCCCAGGCGCAGGTCGCGGATGATTTCCACGCGCTCCACGGTGTCAATGTCCGAGTGCAGGTAACGCACGCGCACGCCGTGGTCGGCCAGGTAGTCGGTCAAGTCTTCGGACATGCGCTTGGTCAGCGTAGTGACCAATACGCGCTCTTCGAGGGCCACGCGCTTGGTGATTTCCGAAAGCAGGTCGTCGACCTGGGTCAGCGCCGGGCGGATTTCGATTTCCGGGTCGACCAGGCCGGTCGGGCGCACCAGTTGCTCGATCACACGGCCCGCATGCTCGGCCTCGTAGTTGCCCGGCGTTGCCGACACGAAGATGGTCTGCGGGCTGATACTTTCCCATTCGTCAAAACGCATCGGCCGGTTGTCCAGCGCCGACGGCAGGCGGAAACCGTATTCCACCAAGGTCTCTTTACGCGAACGGTCGCCCTTATACATGGCGCCGACCTGCGGCACGCTGACGTGGGATTCGTCGATCACCAGCAGCGCGTCGGCCGGCAGGTAGTCGTACAGCGTCGGCGGCGGCGCACCGGATTCGCGGCCCGAGAGGTAGCGCGAGTAGTTTTCGATGCCGTTGCAGTAGCCCAGCTCCAGGATCATCTCCAGGTCGAACCGGGTGCGCTGCTCCAGGCGCTGGGCTTCCACCAGCTTGTTGTTGGAGCGCAGGTATTCGAGGCGCTCGGCCAGCTCGGTCTTGATGCCTTCGATGGCGCCCAGCAGGGTTTCGCGCGGCGTCACGTAGTGGCTTTTCGGATAGAAGGTAAAACGCGGCAGCTTGCGGATGACTTCGCCGGTCAACGGGTCGAAGGCCGACAGGCTCTCGACTTCATCATCGAACAGCTCGATGCGGATCGCTTCCAGGTCGGACTCGGCCGGGTAGATGTCAATCACATCGCCGCGCACGCGGAAGGTGGCGCGGGCAAAGTCCATGTCGTTGCGGGTGTATTGCAGGTCCGCCAGGCGGCGCAGCAAGGCGCGCTGGTCGAGTTTGTCGCCGCGATCAACGTGCAGCACCATCTTCAGATAGGTTTCCGGGCTGCCCAGGCCGTAGATGCACGACACCGTGGTGACGATGATCGCGTCCTTGCGCTCCAGCAGCGCCTTGGTTGCCGACAGCCGCATCTGCTCGATGTGGTCGTTGATCGAGGCGTCCTTCTCGATAAAGGTATCGGAGGACGGCACATAGGCTTCGGGCTGGTAGTAGTCGTAGTAGGAAACGAAGTACTCCACCGCGTTGTTCGGGAAGAACGCCTTGAACTCGCCGTACAACTGCGCGGCCAGGGTCTTGTTCGGCGCCAGCACCAAGGTGGGACGGTTGATCTGCGCGATCACGTTGGCAATGCTGAAGGTCTTGCCTGAACCGGTCACCCCGAGCAAGGTCTGGTGCGCCAGGCCGGCCTCGATGCCTTCGACCATCTGGCGAATGGCCTCGGGCTGGTCGCCAGCAGGTTCAAAGCGGGTGACTAGTTGGAAATCCGACATAACGTACCTCTTGGAGTCACCCCAGACTGTAAACCCGTCGGGGACGAATAAGACCACAACCCGCGAAGATTCAGAGCGGGCCGTAGGAAAAAACCATGATAGCCGTAGAAGTGGTGGCGAATGTGGCGGGTTTCAAGGCAATCATCTGACCTGCCGTCCGGGAGCAATGTTGCAATACGACTAACGGTGGGCAAATAAACCGAAAAACTTGGCCGAAAAGCCGTTTCGGCTGTCGCCCTTGGCGGTGATGGCCTCTATACTAGCTCCCCGTTTGTGCACCGCTCTAGTGCATTCGGCTGGAGCGCGACACGTCCCTCCTTTCCCCCAAAGAGCTGCCGCAAAAATGAGCCTGTTCTCCGCTGTCGAAATGGCACCACGCGATCCAATCCTGGGCCTCAACGAAGCATTCAACGCCGATACACGAACCACCAAGGTCAACCTTGGCGTGGGCGTTTACTGCAACGAGGAGGGGAAAATTCCACTCTTGCGTGCCGTTGCCGAAGCGGAAGCCATTCGCGTGGCGCAACATGCCGCCCGTGGCTACTTGCCGATCGACGGCATCGTGGCCTATGACCAGGCCGTGCAGAAACTGCTGTTCGGCGCTGAGTCGCCGCTGCTGAGCGCCGGCCGCGTCATCACCGCCCAAGCGGTCGGCGGTACCGGCGCACTGAAGATCGGCGCGGACTTCCTCAAGCAACTGCTGCCCAACGCTGTCGTTGCCATCAGCGACCCAAGCTGGGAAAACCACCAGGCGCTGTTCGAAAAAGCCGGCTTCCCGGTACAGACCTACCGCTACTACGACGCCGCCACCCACGACGTGAACCGTGCCGGCCTGCTCGAAGACCTCAACGCCCTGCCACCACAGTCCATCGTGGTGCTGCACGCGTGCTGCCACAACCCGACCGGCGTCGACCTGAGCCCGGCCGACTGGCAAAACGTGCTGGACGTGGTCAAGGCCAAGAACCTCGTGCCATTCCTCGACATGGCCTACCAGGGCTTTGGCGACGGCATCCACGAAGACGCCGCTGCGGTGCGCCTGTTCGCTGAATCGGGCCTGACCTTCTTTGTGTCCAGCTCGTTCTCCAAGTCGTTCTCGCTGTACGGCGAACGTGTGGGCGCGCTGTCGATCGTCAGCGAATCCAAGGAAGAAAGCGCGCGCATCCTGTCCCAGGTCAAGCGTGTGATCCGCACCAACTACTCCAACCCGCCGACCCACGGCGCGGCAATCGTGGCTGCGGTGCTGAACAACCCTGAGCTGCGCGCCCAGTGGGAGGCCGAACTGGCTGAAATGCGCCTGCGCATCCGTGGCATGCGCGAGCAGATGGTCGCCGAACTGGCCAAGGCTGCCCCGGGCCACGACTTCAGCTTCGTCGGTCGCCAGCGCGGGATGTTCTCCTACTCCGGCCTGACGGTTGAGCAAGTCACCCGCTTGCGCACCGAGTTTGGCATCTACGCGCTGGATACCGGGCGTATCTGCGTGGCAGCGTTGAACCAGTCGAACATTGGTGCCGTGACGAAGGCGATTGTTCAGGTGCTGTAAACCTGAAACGGCTGTGCCGAGGGGGAAGCCATTCAAGGGCTTCCCCTTTTTTATTGGCTGTGGCGAGCGAGCTTGCAAAAAATTCACTGGCCGCAGCACTCAGCCCCTAGACTGACCCCTGACTGCCCCTTTGCTGTGAGAGCCTTATGAGAAACGACGACCTGGACCTGCGCGCCGACCGCGATGAACTGCATGACTACACCCCGCGCGCCCCGCAAGCCAAGCGCCAGAAAAGCCTGGTGCTGCAAGTGGCCCTGGGGGTGTTCCTCGGCGGGTTGGCGCTGTGGCTGGTGCAGCTCGGCGCGACAGCCATCATGGCCAAGCTGGCCATGGGCACCCTGCAATTTGGCGGCTGACACATCCTGTAGGGGCTGGTTTGCCAGCTCCTACAAAGGGGTTACGCGTTCTTCCAGCAGCTTCACGAAGCTGTTCAAGCTCTGCGACACCGTGCCTCGGCGCCAGATCAGCCAGGTATTCAGGATGCGGAACGAGTCTGCAAGCGGCCACACACTCACCGCCGCAAACCCCGGCATGCTCTCCAGCATGCTGCGCGGCATCAGCGCCAGCCCGGCACCGGCGCTGACGCAGGCAAGCATGCCGTGGTATGACTCCATCTCGAAGATCCGCCCCGGCACCGCGCCATCCTGTGAAAACCAGCGCTCGAAGTGGTGCCGGTACGAACAATTCGAGCGAAAGGTGTAGATGCTCTCCCCGTTCACATCCTGCCCACGCGTGATCGGCGCGTGGTGCAACGGCGCGATCACCACCATCTCCTCCTCAAACACCGCCACGCCTTCCAGGGTCGCGTGCAGCACCGGCCCATCGACAAACGCCGCCGCCAGGCGCCCCGAGAGTACGCCCTCGATCATCGTGCCCGACGGCCCGGTGCTCAGGTCCAGCTCGACCTTGGCGTGCTTCTGGTTATACGCCGCCAGCAATGCCGGAATGCGCACTGCCGCAGTACTTTCCAGCGAGCCGAGGGCAAACGCGCCCTGGGGCTCCTCCCCCGCCACCGTGGCACGCGCCTCCTGGACCAGATCGAGAATGCGCCGCGCGTAGCCGAGGAAATTCCAGCCGGCCGGTGACAAGCGCAGGCGGCTCTTCTCGCGGATAAACAACTCCACGCCCAGGTCCTGCTCCAGTTGCTTGATGCGCGTGGTCAGGTTCGACGGCACCCGATGAATCACCTGCGCGGCGGCACTGATGCTGCCCTGCTCGGCAACGGCCTTGAAGATTTCCAGCTGCACCAGGTCCAAATCATTCTCCAATCGTGAACGTATTGCTTAATATTATTCAGTTTCCAGAAAAGATGCAGCCCCGTAGGCTGGACTCATTCCCCTCATTCAGCCGGACGGTGCCATGAACGCTATTTCTCACCAGACCCACGCCCTGTCGATCAACCCCGCCAATGGCGAGACTGTCGGCAGCTACCCTTACGAAACCGCAGCGCAACTGGACGCCGCCCTCGACCGCGCCACCGGTGCCTTCCGCACCTGGCGCCGCCAGCCGGTGAGCCAGCGTGCCGAGCTGCTGCTGGCCCTGGCTGGCGCCCTGCGCGAGCAAGCCGAAGACATGGCGCAGATGATCACCCTGGAAATGGGCAAGCCCATCGCCCAGGCACGGGCCGAAATCGAAAAATGCGCGCAACTCGCCGAATGGTACGTCGCCCACGGCCCGGCCATGCTGGCCCCGGAGCCGACCCTGGTCGACAATGGCAGCGCCCAGATCGAATACCGCCCGCTGGGCCCGATCCTCGCCGTGATGCCGTGGAACTTCCCGGTCTGGCAAGTGCTGCGCGGTGCCGTGCCGACCATGCTCGCCGGCAACACCTACGTACTCAAACACGCGCCGAATGTGATGGGCAGCGCCTACCTGATGAAAGCCGCGTTCGACAAAGCCGGCTTCGCTGAAGGCTTGTTCGAAGTGCTCAACGTGACCCAGGATGGCGTGTCCAAGGCCATCGCCGACCCCCGCATCGCCGCTGTGACCCTCACCGGCAGCGTGCGTGCCGGCATCGCCATCGGTTCCCAGGCGGGTGCTGCATTGAAAAAATGCGTGTTGGAACTGGGCGGCTCCGACCCGTTCATCGTGCTCAACGACGCCGACCTCGACGCCGCCGTGCAGGCTGCCGTGATCGGTCGCTTCCAGAACAGCGGCCAAGTCTGCGCCGCCGCCAAGCGCCTGATCATCGAAGCAGGCGTGGTGGAAGCGTTCACCGCGAAATTCCTCGAAGCCAGCCGTGCGTTGGTGATGGGCGATCCGACCTCGCCCCACACCTATGTCGGCCCGATGGCGCGCTTCGACCTGCGTGACGAATTACACGGCCAGGTCCAGGCCACCCTGGAAGAAGGCGCAACCTTGCTGCTGGGCGGTGACAAAGTACCGGGTGCCGGCAACTACTACGCGCCGACCGTGCTGGCGGGTGTCACCGACCAGATGACTTCGTTCAAGCAGGAACTGTTCGGCCCGGTGGCCTCGATCATCACCGCCCGCGACGCCGACCACGCCGTGGCCCTGGCCAACGACAGCGAGTTCGGCCTGACCGCGAGCATCTTTACCACTGACGCAGCCAAGGCGCGGGAGATCGCCAACCAGCTGGAAACCGGCGGGATCTTCGTCAACGCGTTCAGCGTGTCCGACCCTCGGGTGGCATTTGGTGGGGTGAAAAAGAGCGGCTTCGGGCGCGAGTTGTCGCACTTCGGCGTGCGGGAATTCTGCAATGCGCAGACGGTCTGGCTGGATCGCAAGTAAGCCGGGTCAGCACGACTGCCGGCTTTCGTGGTGAGCCGCCTGGTCGTGGTGAGCAGGCTTGTCGTGGTGAGCAGGCTTGTCCTGCGTTGGGGTGCGAAGCGCCCCCATGAATCCCACCGCATCGTTTCAGGAAATCCGTGGTGTGAGGTTTTAGGGCTGCTTCGCAGCCCAACGCAGGGCAAGCCTGCTCACCACAATTAGCCTGCTGGGCCTGCGCAGTGGTACCTGAGTAGTAAATCTGCATGTCTTTCAAATCCAACCCTTCACAAGCGTCGCCGATCACGGCCACGTCAGTGGGTTGTTGTGGTGAGCAGGCTTGCCCTGCGTTGGGGTGCGAAGCGCCCCCCCAGTAATCCCACCGCATAGTTTCAGGCAAAACCGCGGTGTGAGGTTTTGGGGCTGCTTCGCAACCCAACGCAGGGCAAGCCTGCTCACCACAATTAGCCTGCTGGGCCTGCGCATTGGTGCCTGAGTAGTGAATCTGCATACCTTTCAAATCCAACCCATCACAGGCGTTGCCGATCACGGCCATGTCAACGGGTTGTTGTGGTGAGCAGGCTTGCCCTGCGTTGGGGTGCGAAGCGCCCCCATGGATCCCACCGCATAGTTTCAGGCAAACCGTGGTGTGAGGTTTTGGGGCTGCTTCGCAACCCAACGCAGGGCAAGCCTGCTCACCACAATAACCTGCTCAACCTGCTCAACCTGCTCAACCTGCTTGGCCTGCTTGGCTGCTTAGCCTGTCTGGCCTGCTTAGCCTGCTTAGCCTGCTTAACCTGCTGGGCAAGATACGTCCGCATACCCGTACAAGAGCGTTTGCGAGCACTGGCCCACTCACTGCCAAAAGGCTGCCTCTACTGCCAGACTCTCACTGCGCATTAATGTAATAAAACTGCGCCTGGGTCTTTTCAACCGCGGTTCGCACTTTATCCTTCTGCGCATTGGTGCCCGAGTAGTAAATCTGCATACCTTTCAGATCCAGCCCTTCACAGGCGTTGCCGATCACGGCCACGTCAACGACAGTGCTGGCGCCGATAATCAGAAAGCCGGTGTCGCCCAGGCTTTTGGCCTTCAGCAATTCTTCTTTCAGATACATCGCATTGGCGCCACCGGCCATGGCAAGGGCCAGGTTGTCGGCGATCAAGCCGTGGCTGGGGATTTTCACACTGTGCAAGCGCACCCTGTTTTCCCCGGAAGGCAGCGACATGACATGCGCGGTAGCGGCTTCGTCAAAAATCTGCTTTTCGCTTTTACCTGGGGTGGCGCAACCGGCGAGCATGGCGATGAGGGCGAGGGCGACGAATGATTTCACTGTGTATTCCTTGTGTGAAGGCTGTCCATGGCCGCGCATCATAGGAGAGCCATCCCATAAGAGCTACCGCAGTCTTCTCACCGTGCGCCGTCAGAACTCCCGCTCAACCGCGTGATCGACTACCATACCGCGCCGGTTCCCAAATGGGACTAATAGGGAATCCGAAGCGCGGTATGCCGCGCCAATCGGAACTGCCCCCGCAACTGTAGGTGCCGAGCCTGCTCCTTGATGCCACTGGACCTCGTCCGGGAAGGCCGGAGCGTGGCGATGACGCATCAGTCAGGAGACCTGCCGGCCCAAGCACCAACACTAACCGGCGGGGTGTCCGGGAAGGACATCCTTGCCTGCCTGACCCGCAGCGTTCGAGGGCGTAATTCCAGACCGTACCTCCCCAGTTCCACGTACGGTTTCAAGGAGATCGCCCCATGCTGCCACGCGTTACCGCCCTGATCACTGGCCTGGGCTTCTGTGCCCTGGCCCACGCCGCGCCCACCCAGTACCCGCTGACCGTGCAGAACTGCGGCAGCACGCTCACCTTCCAGCAGGCACCCGCGCGCAGCGTGACCATCGGCCAGGCCGCCACCGAAATGCTCTACGCCCTCGGCGTAGGCGATAAAGTGGTCGGCACCTCGCTGTGGTTCAACAGCGTCCTGGCGCAGTACAAGGCACAGAACGACACAATCGAACGCCTGGCCGACAACGAGCCCAGTTTCGAGTCGGTGATCGCCAAGCGCCCGCAGCTGGTGGCTGCCGAGCTGGAATGGGTGGTCGGCCCGCAGGGCGTGGTCGGGACCCGCGAGCAATTCCACGAATTGAAGATCCCCACCTACCTGCTGCCCTCCGACTGCGAAGGCAAGGACAACCTGGTCGGCGCCGACGGCACGCGGCTGGAGCCGTTTCGCATCGAGACCATCTATAAAAGCATCAGCCAACTGGCGCAGATTTTCGACGTACAGGATCGCGGCCAACAACTGAACGACGAACTCAAGGCGCGCCTGGCCAAATCCGTCGCGACCGTGCAGGGCAAAGGCCTCAAGCAGGCCAGTGCTCTGGTGTGGTTCTCCAGCTCGGAGATGGCCAGCGACCCTTACGTGGCCGGTCACAAGGGCATTCCCGAGTTCATGCTGCAAACCCTGCGCCTGCACAATGTGGTGCAGTCCGATGAAGAATGGCCGGCCGTTGGCTGGGAAACCATTGCCAAGGCCAACCCGACCTTTTTGGTGATCGCGCGGATGGACCGCCGCCGCTACCCCGCCGATGACCACGAAAAGAAACTCGCCTTCCTGCGCAGTGACCCGGTCACCCGCAACATGGACGCGGTGAAAAACAACCGCATCATCATCCTCGACGCCCTGGCGCTGCAGGCCAGCATCCGTATGTTCGATGGCCTGGAACAACTGGCGACAGCCATCGATGGCTACGACTTGCCCAAATGATACGCACCCTACTCGCCCTGTCGCTGCTGCTGATCGCCGTGCTCGCCGGCGTGGCCATCGGCGAAACCGCCATCGCACCAAAGGTGGTACTGCAGGTGCTGGCCAACAAGCTCTGGGCCGCCGGCTACGTGCTGGACCCGATCGATGAAGGCGTGGTGTGGAACTACCGCCTCACGCGCGCGCTGGTCGCTGCCGCATGCGGCGCCGGGCTGGCGACCTGCGGGGTAATTCTGCAATCGCTGTTGCGCAACCCGCTGGCCGATCCGTACCTGCTGGGCATCAGCGCCGGCGCCTCGACGGGCGCAGTGCTGGTGGCGTTGATCGGGGTGGGCGGCGGTTTGATCTCGCTGTCGGCCGGCGCCTTTGTCGGCGCGATGGCCGCATTTGCGCTGGTGATCCTGCTCGCGCGAGCCAGTGGTTCAGCCAGCGGTACCGGGCAGATCATCCTCGCGGGCATCGCCGGTTCGCAGCTGTTCAACGCGCTGACGGCGTTCCTGATCACCAAGTCGGCCAGCTCCGAACAGGCGCGCGGCATCATGTTCTGGCTGCTCGGCAATCTCAGTGGGGTGCGCTGGCCGTCGGTATGGCTGGCGGTGCCGGTGGCAGTTGCAGGGCTTGCTGTGTGCCTGTGGCACCGGCGCGCGCTGGATGCGTTTACCTTCGGCAGCGATTCGGCGGCCTCCCTGGGCATCCCGGTGCGCCGCGTGCAATTTGTGCTGGTGGCCTGCGCCGCACTGGTCACGGCGGTGATGGTGTCGATTGTCGGCTCCATCGGTTTTGTCGGCCTGGTGATTCCCCACGCCGTGCGCCTGCTGCTCGGCACCGGGCACTCGCGCCTGCTGCCCGCCAGCGCCTTGGGCGGCGCATTGTTCTTGATTGCAGCCGATGTGTTGTCACGCACTTTGATCAAGGGCCAGGTCATCCCGGTCGGCGTGGTCACGGCTTTGGTGGGCGCGCCGGTCTTTGCGCTGATCCTGATCGGCCGGAGGAATGCGCGATGACCGTACTGAGCTGCACCGGCCTGGGCTTCAAAGTGCGTGAAGCCACGTTGCTGCGCGACATTCACCTGCAGGTGCAGCGGGGTGAAACCCTGGGCATCGTCGGCCCGAACGGCTCAGGCAAATCCACTCTGCTGAAACTGCTGGCTGGCCTGCGCACCCCGGCCACTGGCGAGGTGCGACTGGGTGAAGTGCGCTTGGGCGACCTGTCCCGTCGTGCCATTGCGCAGCAACTCGCGGTGGTCGAACAACAGGCCGACACCGACGACGCCATTCGCGTGTTCGACGCCGTGGCCCTGGGCCGCACGCCGTGGCTGTCGGCACTGAGCCCCTGGTCCCGCGAGGACGACGCTATCGTGCACCAGGCGCTGCAGGATGTAGACGCCACCCACCTGGGCCAACGTGCGTGGCGCAGCCTCTCGGGCGGTGAACGCCAACGGGTGCACATCGCCCGTGCGTTGGCGCAACGGCCGCAGATTTTGTTGTTGGATGAGCCGACCAATCACCTGGATATCCAGCATCAACTGGGGATTCTGAAGGGGGTGCAAGGCTTGCCGGTCACCACCTTGATTGCCCTGCATGACCTCAACCAGGCGCTCACCTGCGACCGCTTGGCGGTACTGGATCATGGGCGGTTGGTGGCGCTGGGCAAACCGCTGGACGTGCTGACGCCGCAGCGGCTGCAGGCGACGTTCGGGGTGCAGGCGCATTACCTGACAGACCCGTTCGATGGGGCGCAGATACTGCGGCTACGCCCAAACTGATCAGAGCACTCAACGGTAGGAGCCGGCTTGCCGGCGTCTACACTGGCGGTGTTAGAGGGTGCGCTGCATATGCGTCGTGCGCCACACCGGGTCCGCGTCCACATCCACCACTTCGAACCCCTGCCGAAGCCAAAAATCAATCGCCCCAGGCAAAAACGGATGGGTGTGCAGGTACATCACCGCGACCCGATCCGCCTTAGCCTGCGCCTCCAACGCAAGGTACAACGCGCGCGCCAGACCCAAGCGGCGAAACGCCGGCAGCACAAACAGGCGCACCACCTCCACGGTCTTTTGGCCCTGGTAATTCAACTGTGGGAAACGACCGTCGTAAGGCAGATAGCCAATGGCAGCGACGATCTGGCCTCGATCGCAGGCAACCAGAAATCGCCCATCACCCTGCACATAAATAGCCTCGAAATGCGCCAGGTCCGCCGGCATCCCTGTCGCGTCGAGCTTGGGGAAAAGCTCGGCACGGGCCCCCAGCACGAACGCCAGTACCTCAGGGATATCCGCCGTCGTGACCGCCCGAATGATCGGCCTTGGGCTCATGCAACCTCGATCTGCGTAATCCCCACCACCTGCGCCTGCTCGAGAATTTCCTCCGGCGCTGCATCCGCAGGCGGCAGGATCAAGCCATTTTCCGCATCACCGAAATGCAACTGCAGCAAGTGCAACGCCGCCTCATGCACCGGCAGGTCGGGCTGTTTGAGCTCGAACACATGGGTGCGGGGTTCGTCGTTGAACAAGTAGTTGAGGGTGTATTCGCGCATGGGAGGAGTCCTTGTCATGGAAGAAGAGCTGCTGATTAACCTGACTCATCGATCAAGTTTTAAGTTCAATGGATCAGCATTGGCAGCAGCTCCAGCAGCACTTACTGGCGCAACTCACACACTGCATTGCCCTTCATTCCCGACGCATGCACGCTCACATGGCGCACGCGAAAACCCGGCTTCTGGACGAACTTCTTCTCTTCCCAGGTGCTGCCGTTTTCGACCTGGTAGCCGATGGCGCCATCGGCTTGCCAGGTCAGGCGCAGCGTATACACACCGTTTTGATCGGGAGCCCGATGGAAAAACGTGTCGATCACCGGCTCCGCCTTGTTGAAGGTGCGCACCTGGAACAAGCGCAGGTCAGTGTCGGCGGGCGTGTAGCTGGAAAGAAACAACGTATCGTCTTCGGCAGCATCCTCAGCGGCCGCGAGGATCACCGATGGCACCCACTTCTCGCCACGGTCCTGGGTGTCGGTGGTCACCTTGCAGGTCAACTGGCCCTTCTCGGTCACGTCCTGGCGCCAGGCGGTCTCGTAGTAGCCGTAGGGCACGTCGAAGCGCACGGCTTTCTCAGTGACTTGCTCGCAACCGGCCAGCAGGTACAGCGCCGACAAACCGATGAATCCTTGAAGAACCTTCACGTGCTTTCCTTGGCTTGATTGTGGGAGGCGAGAGGTTACCCGGCTTGTCGGAAAAAGGGGATCGTTTTAGCCGGACGGCGTGGCGTGGTATATCTGCGCGCCACCTCTACAACAGGAACGGCCCATGTCCTCCTCCGTCCCCCTCCTCGGCTGCCGGTCGATCATCGACGTGCTGCGCCACATGACCGAAGACGGGCCGGAATGGGCCCACCGTTATGTCACCCTGTGGTTCCAAAACCCTCCGGATGCCTGGGTGTTGGTGTACCCGCTGCAAGACACCACCGAGGCGTATTTTGACTTTATGTACACAGGTGCGGAGTCGCCGAAGGCAGCCCTGTCGACGCTGTTGGCCAAGTACCCTCAATGTGACGTCATCGATTGGTCGCCCGGACGCCTGGCATGCATCAGCGCCCCTGCGACAAACATTGAGACACTGCAGGAGATTATCCAGGATCTTGCGCAAGAGGCGTGGGGTGAGCGCGGCACACTGATGAGCGCCTCGTACGAGCAGACGATTAGCGCCTGAACACCTGGCTGAAATGGAGCATCCTGATGGCCGAAAACTCTCTTGTGACCGCGGTTGTTACCGCTGTCCTGACTTCACTACTCACGCTGGCCGGTACCTACGCCCTGCAATCACGCCAAGAGGCGCGGGCGCAGGCGAGCCAATTTCTGGATGCGGCACAAAACACGGTGCAAGAAACCGTGGCTATCCTGGATGATGGTTACAACGCGCTGGACAAGTTGATCAGCGCAACGCATGAAACCGGGTGGAAAGAGTTCTCCCAAGGCCCTTGGCGCGAATACATGGCATTCGAGCGCCGCTGGCATCAGAGAATGATTGTTCAGCACTTCAAGCTGGAGCGGTACTTTGGCAAAGACATGGCCGATACGCTGATTGACTTGGACGACGTCCCCATGGGCCCGACCCACACAGGCAATGATAAGGAAGACCCGGCAGTCAGGCGCTATAACCTCCAGAAGCTCGCGGCCGATACCGAGTACACCGTACGAAGCATGACAGTGACCCAGGACATCATCGACGAAGACATCAAAGCCGGAAAACCTGATGGGTTGATGGAGATGATTCTTGCCGTGAACAGCGACAGGGATACCGCGAGCCGTCAGCTCAAGGAATACGATGCCGGCTCGATCAGGCTGCTCAAGGCACTCGACGGAAGGCTGACCGAACTGGGTGCCAGTAAGGTCACAGTCGTGGATACGAACAAAAAGGACTGAAGATGACTGAACTGCCAATGGCCGACGCGCGCCAGAACGATAAAAACCGCAAGATTATCCACGCCACGGTCGCGGCGAGAAACCTGGCAGGCGGATTTGGGGCTACCTTCCAAAATCCTACGAAGACTTTCCGCCTGCCTAAGACGAAACCTCGATGGTCCGGGTAATCCACTCTCGGCTGTAGGCAAGCACGCCCGCGCCCATTGCCACCGGAAAATGAATAAACCCATGCGACGACTCCGCCAACAGATGCGCCTCAGCGCCCGGCCACTGCTCAGCGAGCATCAGCGTGTCATCCTTCAACGGGTCCAGCTCCCCGACAAACATCAACGCCGGCGGCAGGCCCTCCAAGTCGCCATACAACGGTGACAGCGGCGGCCGCCGACGCTCATCATCGCTCAAGCCCGGCGTCAGCATGCGCAATGCCTCGACCATGCCCGGCCCGTCCAGCAGCAACGTATCGGGCCCCGCCGAGCGTACGCTCGGGGTCCCGGTCAGGTCGTAGACACCGTAATACAAGACCGCCCCGCTCACCCGCTGGAGCAATTGCGGCCATTCTTTCAACGCCAGCAATGTCGCCGCAGCCAAGTGCCCCCCGGCCGATTCGCCGACGACGATCACCGGCAGGTCGGCAAACTCATCGTTGGTAAGCAACCAACGAGCGGCCGTCAGGCAGTCGTCCATCAGCCCTTCGACCGGCGTATCGACCGCCAGCCGATAATCCACCGACACCACCGCCACATCGCACGCGTTGACCATGCCGAGGTTGAGGTCGTCGTCCATCTGCGCATTGCCGATGACCCAACCGCCGCCGTGGATATCCAGCACCACGCCCTTGGGCTTGCCGCTCGGCCGCAGAATGCGCACGGGCACCGATCCTACAAGCTTGCGCTCTGCATCTGGCGCCTTCTTTAGCGTCTGGCTGACGCGCAGCAGTGCCTGGATCAAGCGCGGCGTGACGCGATTACGGATCTTGAAACGCGGCAACCAGGCGAGCTTCTGATTGAAGCGGCGCATCTGGGCCAGTTCAGCCTCACTGGCAGGCCAAGGTTTGCAGGCCATCAACGGTTATTCCGCAGGATCGAGAAGTTGAGCGCCGCCGCCACACACAGCCACGCCAGGTAAGGGAACAGGATCAACCCGGTGATCAAGTCCAGGCGCACTGCCAGCACCACCATCGTCGCCACGGTGATCCACAGCAACACGATCACCACCATTCCGGCGAGGATGCGATGTGCGCCGAAAAACACCGGCGTCCACAGCGTATTCAAGGCGATCTGCGCCGCCCACAACGCCAGCACTTCCTGGCTGCCGGGGATCAGGCTCAAGCGGTAGCCGGCCCAGGCCAGCAGCAGGTAGATGATCGTCCACGCCACCGGAAACAACCAATTGGGTGGGGTGAAACCGGGTTTGACCAGGGAGTCGTACCAGGCCCCGGGCTTGAAGATAATGCCGGTACTGGCGGCGGCGGCGCAGGCGAGCAGGAAGATGAAGAAAGTCATGGTCGGTCCTTGGCTGAGCATTTCAAGCTTGGACGTGTCGCACACGGGTAAAAGTTCACTGCCGATCTACAGATGGGCACTGGCAATGCGGGGTACCTTTATCGCCTGACATACCGCTTTCGCAGCCTCGCTGGGGCTCGACAGCTCCTACAGGGGGCTGCTGCATTCCAGTATGTCTAAAGATGGGATTTCAGCCGTGACCACGATCAACTGTGAGAGCTGTCGAGCCCCAGCGAGGCTGCGAAGGGATCGCCACGCCCTACCGACCCACACCGTACAAGCATCACCGCCACACTCACGCTAGCCAGGCGCCACAATCTTCAGCCATGGCCAGCGTGCCTGATAACTCCTGGCCTTCTGCGCAAACAACTCAGGCTCCGCATGCAGCGGATTGATCCGCAGCACGCCCTGCGCCACATCCTCCAGCCCGTAAGGCGCATACACCTCACCCGTCGCAATTTCCACGCCGATGCAGGTGCCCGCCACGAGGTAGCGATCAATCCCCTGCTTGGCCGTGTGCAATTGCGGATAGGGCCGGCCAAAGCGCTGCACATACCATAGGTGCACCCGCGCCTGGTTCTTCAATTCGACATGAACGCCAAGGTCCTGGAACAACTGCTCGGCCGCACGAATGACCTTGTCCTCAGCCTCGTAGGACAAGTCGGTGTCGAAATAGAAAACGTCGTAGTCCTTAACGCCCTGATCTGCAGGCAGGTTCGACTGATGATTCCACACCGCCTGAAACAGACAGCCCGCCGTCAGAAAACACTGATCCAGGCCCAGGGCCGGCAGACGCGCGATGATTTCGGCATTGATGGGGTTGGCCATGGCCAGTTCGAGCAGGGTTTCGACGGTCAATGTCATGGAGACTCCTGGGTGATCAACAACCCTTCACCGTTGGCTTTTCGTGACTGAGCGGCCGGAAGCGCCGCCCTCAGTTAACGCCAGGGTAGTGATCCACGTACTGAATAGTGAAATCGGGGTAGTGATCGACGATCTGGATCTTGTAGTCGGGGTAGTGATCGACCGTTTTCCATTTGCCGGCGGAGTCAGGATAGTGATCGACCTGCTGCACCTTGAGGTCGGGGTAGCTGTTCACCACCTTGACCTTATAGTCGGGATAACTATCGACAAACTGGATATTGCCGTAAATCTTCGAGACATCAACGCTCGTCCCCGCCGAAGCACAGACGGAAGCGCTCAACAGCAGTGACGCGACGACAACTTTAAGCATGAGCATTTCATCCTGAAATATAAGGCGCCCAGTCTAGCGGACGTGCGCGCGCAGTGTCCCTGAAAGTCAGCCCTTCAACTCGCTGGCGCGGTGACTGGCAGCGTCATCGTAAGCCACATACAACGACTCGGCGATCTGGCTCTTGATGGCCTTGGCGGACTCCAACCCCAACACAAAACCCTCGGCCTTGCCGCCGGCGCGGTTGAGTTCTTCATGGGTGGATGCGCCGGTGATGGCGTCGAGGAGCTTGGTGGCGTGGGGGCCTACGCCTTTAGGCAGGGAGATCTGGTCGATGGTCATGAGCGGTACCTTTAAGGAAAGAGAACGGTAGCGCGTGAAACCACTGCCGGGGTGGCATGGTAGACCGGATGGGAGGAGAAAGGGGCTGATTTCGGCCAATTTCTGCCCTTTGTGAACCGACTCCGGGCCGAAAACACTCAGTCATATACCGCAGTAACTGTCCGACCACGGACGCGCCCTTTCTGGCAGTCAAATTGAGTTGAACATACCGAGATATGAAATAGTTCCAGTGCTCTGCGGCAAGCGCACCAGCGGTTCTACTTGGGAAGAGGTCGAACGACGGTCGCCCCAGATGGCATTCGAACCCACAATGATAAAATGCGTGAATTCTCCTGCTTTGGAGACGATCAGCGCTCTTTCGGACTGACTGCGGATTTGCGCTATGACGTCTTCCGCAGTGGCGGCAAGCTCAACGAAGTCTGAATCCATGTAGAACCCAAGATCCTCCGCCAGTCGCCAGGTTGGATTGCGTTCTTCCCACACATCGTACTCGGCTTCGCTCGCGCCTTCAGGCGGCTCTGGCTCCCAATGTTCAAACACAAACTTCTGCGCCTCGGCCTCAGTGGCGAAATTGGCACCGAAGAGATGAAAGGGCCAGCAGCCATCTTGCATTACACGATCTCAGTTGTTGATGAGTCGTCAGGATCGTACCTGACTGTAGGTGGAGGAGCAGCTTGTCAGGGAACCTTCGACGGGAAAAGATGCGCACAACTCCCCCTCATTGCTGTGACAAGCTTAAAACTTACCCGCCCGTGCGGGTGCAATATAGGCTGCACACCCGCTACTACGCTGAAATATTGCGAGCACGTAGCCCGAATTCACAGTGGTCACCCAGGCTTCCAGAGCACACGCTGGAGCAGCCATCCTAGTAGAATACATCGAGCTGATTACCGCCCCCTTTGAGATGTTCTATGAACACTGAATTAACTGAAGAAGAAATGCGTCGTGCTCTATTCGGTACGCCTCAGCCCGAAGAGCAGGTTTCTGCTCCTCTAGTAAAGGCGCCTGTGGAAGACGTTGCGCCCGCGAAACCCGTGGTCGCTCCAGCGGCCAAGAAGAAGGTGGCGAAAGCATTTACGCCCAGGCTGAGGGTCACGTTGCGTGTTGGAAACGAGTTTGAGGGGAAAATGATCGAGTTGATTCACGAGGCCGATACGTTGAGCTCGTTGCTTGCTGAGCAGGAGGCGGTGAAGGCTGCCAGGAAGAAGTACAAGTACGTGGATGTGGTATCGGTTAAATCCATGTAGACGACGCCATTGGGCGGCTCGAAATCAGTCAGCTGAATGTAGCTATAGATACTGGGGGCAACTCAGCCTACGGGGTTTTCAATAGGCTTCATTGCGCCGACTCACAGGCCTTCAACGGCTCCTTGGGGAGGAATGCACAGATGTCGAAACCGCAACGCCGGGTATAGCCCGCACGCTTCATACATACAAATCGCTCGGCCCTTTCTTGGAAGCTGGCCTTGGGATCAACGCCGGAGCCATTTTGTTCACCACACGCCAACATGGAAGCAACCACATCCTGGTGACTGGCGCCGGGTTTCTCCCACACGTCGGCATCGGCCGTGGGGGGCTAGGGGCAAGGACAGTCGCCGGAGGCATCGAGTCGCAGGTTTTGGGTTGGTACATCCATAGATGAGTGACCGCCCCTTTCACCCCCGCGACGTCTTCCATTGAGCGCGCGTTAGTCCGTAACACTTCGCCAAGGCAGGCGCGGCGGATATTTTCAGTTCGGCATCATACAAGTGCACCGCACCCAACTTCATCGTGGCCGTTTGCGAACGAATGTTCGTAGTCGCTATGTGGAAATAGACGATGTCGTAAGCCTTGAATGCATGCTCCAGCATCAACTGCTTAAGCTCGCGGTTGGAATTGCCACCCCACTTCGCACGCACCAGAAATGTAAAACCGATGGCAATGCTGTTCGGTAGATCCGGCGGCGTGTAGTAGCTTGATGTGCCAACGATATCCCCCGAGGCAATATCAATGACGGCGAGCGCCTTCTTCGTGGCGAGTAGGGAGGCGAAGTACGCCTCGAACACCTCGCGTTTATAGCGATCCCTGGCGGGATGACCGCCCCAGATATCTGGATCAGCCGCGGCCTGAAACATACCTTCAAAATCACTGCCTGCCAGAGGTCTAAGCCTCAGGGTACTTCCGCACAGATCGGGTTGGCAGTCGAAGTCGGGGGCGGACATGGGTTTGCTTCCGATTGGCCAAGGGGTAGGAGCCAGTCTAGAGCGGCACTTTGATAAAGAAAGATCCAATGTGACGGGTAATGATGGAGCCATCGCTGTAGGAAAGGAGACGGGGTTATTTTCCGAGTAACAGCTCGTTAGCTGGCCTTTCTGAAAGGCCGCTCTTGGCCGTTAGCAGCCCTTTACGAAGACCACCTCACAATCAGGGGACCAAAGCAATTCAGTGTCCATACATGTTTATCGATCAATACTTGGATGTCGATGTGGGGACCAAGCGCCACTAGCCGCTATCCATTCATTTCCTTTCTTCGTTAGCGTTACTTCCCCGTTTGAACTAGCTAGGTACCCCCAGTCTAGAAGATCCAGTTCCATATCGTTCTTGTGTAGGGCCACCGTTAACCCACCAACTCGACGCAGCTGCTCCGCATGATCAGAATCCAAGCTTGGCGGCTCTGGATTTGGTTTTCTAGGAGTGACGATAGGGGCTGGTGGAACCGCCGCAGCCTGAGTTGGGACTGAATTTTTCCGTGGAAAAAATCTTTTAAAATATCGCAAAAAATCCATTGCTGGCACTCGCTGTTGTTGTCTGTAACTGTATATCGACCTTTCATAAGAAATATTTAATGCCTGAACTTGATGTGCGGGCGCAGGAAAGCGTACTCCCCCACCGATCCGGAGCTGCCCCGAGGTGTCAATGACAAAGTCGTCCTGAACACCCTGGAGTTCCGTTTGCAGCCCCTCGTAACAGGCTAACCGAGGCGGTGAATTGCCCCCTGGTTCTGTAGACGCGAATGAATGGCAGCTATTGGCCGATTGCTACCCTTCACGACAAGCCGCTTTGTGCCTAAAGCAGCCCGTCCTGACACCCAATATCTGTCTCAACGCTTTTTCGGCTACCCTACCCACTGGCCTCTGGGCGCCATCCAGCTTCGGGATATTGCATGGAAACTGTCGACACAAACCGCCTGAAGATCTGGCAGGCACTTTCAGAATTTTTCCTCGATACAGAGATCACCGACTCGACGTTTGACTATGTCGCTCGCGTAGTCGTGGAAACAGGCTATTCGCCCCAGGAAATTCACAGCATCCTATGGGGTGAAGTTTTCCCGGCACTTGAAGCAAACCTCAAATCCATTGCAGGTGAATGGGCGGGCTGGACAGATGAGTGGCTGTTAGAGCATTTGTCGGTGTGTGAGGTCTCTACGAAAAAACAGGGTGACGGCAGCATTATCAAAGAAATCAGAAGATGCTGGGAGCAAGTGGCAACTCGCCTTCCGCCGGGATATGCCTGACCTGACTTCATCAATGCCCCTGGTGGCTAGCCGGGCGTATAGGCCAGAAGCTACCGATCAACAGAGATAAATTTCGAACGCCCCAACGCTTGGTATGAGCCCCTCTCGTAGCCGCAGCCGCTCAAGGCGTCGCACATTGACCTGTCCGAAGGAAATCTTTAAGCGCCGCCTGATAGAGCGTCAATGGCTGATTGTCCGTATTGAAGAGTGCAAACGGAATCATGGTGAGATGTGAAAACGACGTGGAGTTGATCGAGTAGGTTTTCTGCCTGCAAAAGCGCTGATCCTTGTTCAATATAAAATCAAACTTGAAAAGGTTTGTCCGCGTACACCAACTGGGGATCAAGCCCAGGCTCAGGCCCGTCAAGTACTCTTGTCCGCACGCGCCGCCAGATGAAAACTCCGAGATCTTTATTTCTAATGCCGGCAGGCTCGGGGCGGCAAGGCTGAAGCCCGTATCCTGGGCATCGGGAATAACCTTGAGTGTCGCTGCGTAGGCGTCCTTGCCGAAGCGACTGGCTTTCCAGGGGGAGTTTATTGCGTAACTGAAGCTGGGGATGATTTCTTTTGTTTCGGGTGCAGCGGGTTCGTTGATTGTCGGCTGGGACGAATAAGACGTGCAGCCGGAACAGAATATCGCAATGCTGACAAACACAAACCCATGGGCTATTAAGCGACGCATACTCAGTTTTCCCTAACTATCAATTAGCCGACATTCCTGTCGCTTAATGCCGTATGGCATCTTATCTACACCCCGGATTGCTGAATCAGAATAACAGGGCGGACTGTACGCGCGACACATCGGCACAGAGGAAAGGCAGCCGCCCGGCTTTCTTTGCCCAATCCAACGCGAGCCCGCGAACTTTGAGGGCAAACGCCTGCCCAAACCCCGTCATCAAAGGTTGCGCCACTAACAGGGAGAAAATAATGAAGCAGGACGCCAGCAAGCGCTCATCAATTCATACCGGCTTGGGCACTGTCATCGCACGCCTGGGGCTGTTGCTCATCGTGCCGTTGGCTGTCGGGGGCTGCACCTTCAAGAAAACCGATGTCCAGGACCCGGCCGAGATGGCCAAGTACGACCCCGCCAGTACGGCGCGCATCCGCCTGATCAGCGGGCAAGGGGCCTACGCAGGTTTTGTCTCCGGCCAAAGCTGCGAGCAGTATTTCAACGACACTTATGTAAAAGCGCTGGCGGCCCGCGAACGGCCGCAAGGATGGAATCCTTCGCGTATCGTGCCCAGCGGTCAGAGCGGCGATATCTTCGGCATGTGGCCTTCCGACTACCAGAACAATGTCATCGGCATGCCTCCCTCCCCGGTCAGCGCGAAGATCGATGAGACGCGCAGGTACTTCGATGAACATGTGGTCCCGGCCGGGCAGCCGCTGATCGCGTTTGTGGCGTTCGTCACGTCCGGGTCCAGTTGCTCTTCAGCGCCCGTGAGTTTTGTGCCACGCGCAGGCGCCGACTATGAAATCCGGCAGGCATTCCAGTCGCAAACATTCAAGACAACGTGCCGCAATGAGGTGGTTGAGTTGAAAGCCGGCGAGGAAAAGCCGATTTCCCCCAATTACTGCATCCAGGACGCGTCGGGCGATTATCACACCCGCAACGTGCCCCCTGTCAGCCAGGCCGGGCAATAAGCCGACCGGGCCTGGTACACAATGGCTGCTGTGTGTGCAGCCACTTTCGTGCTGGCCCTTTTGCGCTGAAAAAAGGGCGTTCTTGACCGCAATCCGCAGGGAGCACCTCATGTACACATCACCGCGCGCGCTTAACTCGCTTGTCGGAATCAGCCTACTGGCATTGCTCAGCGGGTGTGGAGCGCTGACGGATGTCCGCTCCTTCTCCACTCCCTACTCATCGCCCACCAGCGGCGACACTGCCCGCGTGCGAGTGATCAGCGACGGCATGGTCCGCGCCGTGCCCAAGTCGGACTGCATCAACTTTCGCCTGCCTGGCGCGGGGGTGATGGTGGCGCAGCGCGACGGCTATGCTGATCGCAACGGTGAAAAGCTCGGCATGCAGCCCACCGCCGTGCAGTTACCCTCCACCGTGGAGAGCGAGCTGCTGGTGCCCGCCGGGCAGCCCATCGCGTTTCATTACATCGGCAATCGTTGCTACAACATGTTCACTTTTGTGCCTGTTGCTGGCGCGGACTACGAACTGCAGGCGGCCGGGCTTGGTAGCTGCGCGGTGATCCTCAAGAGAATGCAGGTGGGCACACGCTCGTTCAGCTTCGAACCGTTGGGCGACAGCAAGTTGTGCAAATGGGGCGACAACTTCTAAGGCCAACGACCTTCAGCTATGCGCCGGCAAGGCCAGCCCGAACAGCACAAAAAAACCGCCGCAGACTTTATTGAAGCGGCGCCCGGTTCGGGCCAGCCAAGGGCGCACTCGGTGCGCGGCGCTGGCGACCAGGTATTCCACCGCGAACTCCACGACGGCGTAGGTCAGCGCGATGGCGGCTGTCTGCGCAATGATGCTGCGGTGCGGGTCGAGGAATGGCGGGATAAACGCGGTGAACAGCAGCAATGCCTTGGGGTTCGAGAGGGCCGAAACCAGCCCCTGGCGAAACAACGGCCAGCGGCGCAGGCTTGGTGTCGCAGTGGTCTCGAGGCTCACCGGCGGCGACCGCCACAGGCCAAACCCCAGCCAGATCAGATACAGCCCGCCGACCACCTTCAAGGCCGTGAACCAGGTGGCCGAGGCCTTGATCAGTGCGCCCAGGCCGAGCGCGCACAGCGTCAGCACCAGGGCAAAGCCGAGCACGCCGCCGCTGATGGTGAACAACGTCCTGCGGCTGCCGTGAAGGGCGCCATGGGTCAGCACCAGTAACGCATTGGGTCCTGGCACCACGGCAATGCCGCAGCAGGTCACCAGGTACAGCAGCCACGTGTCGAATGGCATGATCAGATCCTGCAAATAGGGGGCAAGCGCCTATCTTGCGAGTGAACAATCACCCTGAAAAGCGCATTATTCACGTCGCAGCCATTCGATTAACGAATACAGGTAAGTGCAATGCCGTCCAGCGATCTGCAGATTGATTGGCTCAAATGTTTCGTCGCCGTGGTGGACGCGGGGTCGCTCTCTGGCGCCGCCCAGGAGGTTAACCGGTCGCAGTCCGCCGTCAGCATGCAGATGAAGAAACTCGAAGCCGCACTGGGGCGCCCGCTGTTGAACCGTGGTCCCCGGCACCTACAACTCACCGATGACGGCCAGACGCTGCTGGGCTACGCGCGCCGAATGCTTGCCCTGCACGCCGAGACCCAGGCGGCCTTCAACGGTGAGGCATTGACCGGACGCATCCGCCTCGGCGTTGCAGAGGACTACGCCGCCAGTTACCTGACACCGGTGCTCAAGCGTTTTTCGCCGCGCTACGCAGGGGTCGAAATCGAACTCACCTGTGAACAGTCGACCACGCTGATCCCGCGTCTACGCAGCGGCGATCTTGATCTTGCGCTGGTGTCCCGCGACTCGTCCCACAGCGGCACCTTTCTGTTCAAGGAGCCGATGGTGTGGGTGGGCTCGCCGCAGTTCGAACTGTGGCGGCGAGACCCGCTGCCTATCGCGGTCTACGAAAGTGAAAGCCTGGCGCGGCGTTACGCGGTGAATTCATTGGCCCAGCAGGGGCGCCAATACAAGGTGGTCTACAACAGTTCCAGCCTCGCCGGCCAGGTGGCCGCCGTCGAGGGCGGCCTCGCGATTGCCGCGATCACCCAGTGCACCGTGCAGCCATCGCTGCAGGTGTTGAGCGCTGAGCATGGCCTGGGCACTATCGCGCCGATGGAAGTTTCGATCCTGCGCAGCCGCGCCTCGCGCGGGTCCAAGGCGGTGAATAGCCTGCACGCGTTCATCATCAGCGCATTAAGGGCGCCGGTGTAGTCGACGGCCCGCGCTACAGACGCATTCCCATCTCCAGCGCACGCCTCTCAAACCCCAACTCGGTGTACATGCGCACGGCACGTTCATTGAACGACCACACCGATAGGCGCAAATCTTGCGCGTCATTGACCAGCGCCCAGTTTTTAACCAGGCCCATCAGGTGGCGGCCAATACCTTGGCCCCAATACGCTTCGGCTACGCACACCGAGCCTACACGCGCGACAGTCTGCGGCTGCATCAGCGGCCCACTGCTGGCTGAGAGGCTGGCGGTAATAAAGGCCACGGCCTCAAGGCCCGCATGCGCGATGAAGACAATCTGGCCCGCCTTTTCGAACCGGCCAGACCAATGGGCAAGATCGCGCGAAAAATCCTCGGTGGGCGCCGCATAGATATCGGGCCGCGCAGCATGGTGCACGTCGCAGAGCACTTGCCCCAGTTCACACAGGCTCAGTGCGTCATCGAGCGTGGCAAGTCGATAGGTAACAGCGTCGTCCATGAGGGCACTTTCCTTGAAATGGATTTGCACAATGCAACCAGCCCATTAGTCTGGGACCTCCTCGTGAAAAACACATGACATCCCGGAGTCCCGCATGCCCTTGACCCCACGCGAAGCCACGCGCCTGGAACGCCGCCTCGTCGCCACCCTCACCGACGCCTGCGAAACCGCCAAAGCCGAAATCCGCGGCTTCGAGTGGCTGACCCACACCGTCGACTACGCCGCCTTCCCCCAAAGCCTGCGGGTGATCTGGGTGTTCGACACCCGCGCCAGCAAAGACCTGGCTCTCGCCACCGGCACTGACCAGCGCCTGCGTGAGTTGACCGGCATTGCGCTGGCCGCTGCCGAAGCCGGCGCGGTGCGCCTGGACCGCTGCGTACGCGTTGACAGCGAAGAAGAATGCCGCCTGCAGCACGGCGGTGACTGGCGTGTACGCCTGGGCTGAAAGGCGACACGCTCGACAATGCCTACATTTTGACTGCGCTGGCGCTCAATTTCTGGATAATGCCCACCTCCCCGCCTCGATACGGAAATCCCGCCCGATGAAGTTGCCTGCGTCCGCCCTCGTCCTCGCCTGCGCCCTGTTGGCACCGTCCTTCGCCCACGCCGATGACGCCGCCCTGACCGACACGCTCAAGGCCTTCGCCCGTTGCGACGCGAGTTTCTTCAGCAGCTTGAACACCCATCGCGATGCCTGGCAGGCCTATGCGCCGCTCAAGCAGGAAAAGAACTACACCTGGATCGCGGTGAAAGATCGCACCAACCGCAACGCCAACGCCGTGCCGGTCAGCCCGCCGCCGATCGCCGGGTTGAAACTGCTGGCCTATAACGACGAGGTCGCCGACCTCGGCCCGCTGGGCCTCTACTATTACTGGGGTTTCATTGCGCAGGGCAATATCGATGAAGTGGCTCAGCGCCTGGCGCCGTTGCTGGACCAACCGAATTTCCTGTTCAAAGGCGAACACGAATACACGCGCAGCGAGCTCAAGGTCGGCAACAGCTGGCGCTCGATCAAGCCCCAGCCAGGCAAGGCGCCGGGCACGCGCAATGTCGAGCGCGTGCTGATCATCGAACCGGAAGGCAAGCAAGGCACGCAGTCGCGGATCAGTTGTTCGGTGCAGGGTGGGGTCAACGCGGCGCTGCTGGCGATGTTGCGACCCGACATCGCGCCGGTCGACTACCCGCGTACCCAGGTTGAAACCAGCCTCGGCGATGTCGAGGTGCCGGCTGCCGTGCTGCAACGCCTCGACTCGCCGCTGCTGCAACCCAAGTTCAAGACGCTGAGCTACACCTACCTGTCCAAGAAGGGCGACGGCAGCGAGGATTCGCCGACATCGGTGACGCTCAAGGCCGAGGGCGGCCTGCTGGTGAAGAACGAGGTCTACGGGCCGGTCTTCAACGTCGACCGCCTGATGCAGGCCGACCTGATCCAGCTGAAATCGAAGATGAACGGCGTGGGTGACGGGCGGGTCCTGCAAACCCGCACAGCCGAGCTGAAGCTGCCGACCAGCTGGACGCCGGGCCAGACGCTGACCGCTCACCTGAGCATGGTCAATGTGCCGGCCAAGCCCACCGACAAACCGAACGACACAACCTTGACCTGCAAGGTCGGCGAGCGTTTCCCGGCGCGCCAGGTGTTTGCCACGCTGACCGGGGACGCCATCCGGCTCGCGTGCGACCAGGGCGACTACAAAACCTCGCGCGCCTTCATCGAGGACCTGGGCGTCGCGTTGACGCTGGAATCGACGTCGAGCGAATTTCACTATGTGAATGAAATTACCGCGTTGGACGTGGTGCGCTGACCGGCAGCGTTATCGGTTGCCGGTGAGCCCTTCACCGGCAACGCAAAGCTCGGCACCTCGCAAAAACATTCCGCGGTTTCGCCCAAGCGCACATTGACCGGCCTGAAACATCCCGCCCCCCATTGTGTTTTAGCCGCCGTTGCCCTCAACTAAGCGCCCTCCCTCTCTAGCGAGTATCGACAGTGGAACGTTATGAATCGCTGGTCATCGGCCTGGGCGCCATGGGTGCCGCCACCGTGTACCAATTGGCCAAGGCCGGGGTAAAGGTCGCCGGCATCGACCGTCATCATCCGCCCCATACCTTCGGCTCCAGCCATGGCGACACCCGCATCACGCGGCTGTCGGTGGGTGAAGGCGCGCAGTACGTGCCCATCGTGCGCAACTCGCACCGTATCTGGCGTGAGCTTGAGGCCGCGTCGGGGGAGGCATTGTTCGAACAATCCGGGTTGCTGGTACTGACCTCCCGCGATGATTTCGACCCCAGCGATGAATCGGACTTCACCTTGCGCACCATTGGTCTGGCGAACACCTACGGCATCGAACATGAAGTATTGGACGCGGCGCAGATTCGCCAGCGCTTTGCGCAATTCGCCCACGTGGCGGACAGCGCCATCGGCTATTACGAACCGGGCGGCGGCTTTGTGCGGCCAGAGCGTTGCATCGAGGTGCAACTCCGGTTGGCTGAACAGCACGGCGCCACGTTGTACAAGGGCGAGACCGTGACCGCTATCCGCGCGGATGAACACGGCGTCACCGTGACCACCGACCAGCGCACGCTGCAGGCCGACAAGTTGGTGGTGAGTGCGGGCAACTGGGCCGGTGGCCTGCTTGGCGCGCCGTTTGATCAACTGCTCAAGGTGTATCGGCAACAGCTGTTCTGGTTCGAGCTTGAGCCGGGGGCCGACCTGGTGGGGAAATCACCGACCTACATCCTCACGCACGGCCAGGGCGAGGGCAATACCAACTACGGTTTCCCGGCATTGCCCGGCGAGGGCACGTTGAAGATTGCCACGGCGCAGTACCACACCGCGTCCACCCCCGAAACACTCGACCGCACGGTCTCGGCCGCTGAGGAGCAGGCAATGTATGCGCAGCAGGTACGAGGCCGTATTGCCGGGGTCACGTCCAAAGTCGTCAAGTCGGCGGTGTGTGCCTACACGGTGACGCCGGATCACCATTTCATCATCGACCAGCACCCCACGCTGCAGCACACCCTGGTGGTGTCGCCGTGCTCGGGGCACGGCTTCAAGCACTCGGCTGCACTGGGCGAGGCATTTGCGCAGTGGTGTATCCGCGGTTCGAGCGACCTGGACCTGTCGGCGTTTTCGCTGAAGCGGTTTGCAGGCCAGGCATTAGCGCCGCAGTAAAACGCTAGGGGCGAGGCGGATAGGCCTCGCCTGCGCTGAGTTTATTTGGCAAACGCGTACTCGCCGCCCTGCTCCACCGCCTTGCGGTACGCAGGTCGCGCCTGGAAGCGCTGCACCCACGCCGCCAGGTTCGGGTAGGCCTGGAGCTTGCCCTGGGCCTTGGCGATTTCACCGATGAAGCTCATCTGGATATCCGCGCCGCTCAACTCATCCCCTACCAGGTAAGGCGAATCCGCCAGCACATCGTTCAAATAGCCCAGGTAGTTGGCCAGCTCCGACTCGATCCGTGGGTGCAACGGCGCGCCCGCCTCACCCAGGCGGCCGACGTAGAGGTTGAGCATCAACGGCAGCATCGCCGAGCCTTCGGCGAAGTGCAGCCATTGCACGTACTTGTCGTAGGTGGCCGTGGCAGGATCGGGCTGCAGGCGGCCTGCGCCGTGGCGGCGGATCAGATAGTCGATGATCGCGGCGGATTCGATCAGGACCAGCGCGCCGTCCTCGATCACTGGGGATTTGCCCAGCGGGTTGATGGCCTTGAGTTCCGGCGGCGCCAGGTTGGTTTTCGGGTCGCGCTGGTAGCGCTTGATCTCGTAAGGCAGGCCCAGTTCTTCGAGCAGCCACAGGATGCGCTGTGAGCGCGAGTTGTTTAGGTGGTGGACCGTGATCATGGCAAGCTCCGCAGGACGAGAGTGAGGGGTGTCTAGAACAAGACTACGCCGTCGCCGTGGAGTGCCCTGAATCAAACAGTATTGCATTCATGCCAAACCTGAGGATAACTGAGGGCCTTGCCTTCAACTGGACAGCTCGCCATGTTTGAACTCACCGCGCTCATCACCTATATAGCCGTGGTCATCGGCCTGTTCCTGATCCCCGGTCCTGCCGTGTTGCTGGTGATCACTCGTACCGTCCAGGGTGGACGCCAGGCCGGTATCGCGACCGGGCTGGGGGTGGCCACGGGCGACTTGATCCACACGCTCGGCGCGGCCCTGGGTTTATCGGCGATCCTGATGACCTCCGCCACCGCGTTCAATCTGGTGAAGTGGGCGGGTGCCTGTTATCTGGTCTACCTGGGCGTGCGCGCGTTCATGGCCAAGACCAGCACCCACGCACGCGCAGACCTGCCGCAGGTGGCGCCGACGCAGGCGTTTTTCCAGGCGGTGGGCGCCGAGGTGCTGAACCCGAAAACCGCGATTTTCTTCCTGGCCTTCCTGCCGCAGTTCGTCCACCCGCAATCCGGCTCGTCCCTGCTCCAGTTCGTGGTGCTGGGCCTGATTTTCTCGGGACTCAGCGCGGTCTACACCAGCCTGATTTCACTCTCGATTCGCCCCTTGAGCCGCATGATCAAAGGCCTGGCCCGGCTGCGGCGCTGGGAAGGCAAAATCATCGGCACGCTGTTCATGGGCCTGGGGCTGAAAATCGCCCTGCAACAGCGCTAGACAGACGTGATCAGCCATTCACCATGGCCCACAACGACGCGCCGACGCCGGTGATGCTCTCCCCCGCAATCAACCCGGCGGCGGCGGTAATGGCGAAGCGTTCGGTGAGGCTCGCCCAGCGGCAGCTCACCAGCCAGGTGAGGTTGGCGCCGAGCGCCATCATCAGTGACACCGACGCCGGCAACACAAAGGCCAGGCCCAGGGCAGCAGCGCTGGGCAGGTAGCGTGCCCGCTGGGTAGACAGTGTGCTGTCGAGAATGCCCAGCAGTACGCCAACCAGGCCCGCGATGGCAATCGCCCAGCGGATGCTGGTGGACAGTGACTCCAGGCCATGGGTCAGGGTTTGCGCCACGGCTTTCCAGGTGGCGACCGCCGGCGCCGGCCATTCTTCCGTGAGCAGCATGGCGTGCGGGTCCGGAATCAGTGCCAGGTAGGCGAACACCCCGACGATGCTGCCGATGAAAATCCCCAGGATCTGCGCGATCACCTGCTTATGCGGCGTGGCGCCAATCGCCTTGCCCACCTTGAAGTCGTTCATCAGATCCGTGCATTGCCCGGCCGAGCCGCCGGCGGTGTTGGCGCTCATCAGGTTGATCGGCACCTGGCCGGGCGCGACGATGCCAAAGCTCAATTGAGACAGCTGCCCGATGGCGCCGATCGGCGGAATACCGGTGGCGCCCACGACCCGCGCGGCCACGGCGGCCAGGCAGATCGCCAAGGGAATCGTCAACAATGCCATCCACAGGTTGATGCCGAACAACACCGCCTGCAGGCAAACGACCAATACGATCGATAACACGAACCCCGCAGCCGGCCCTGGCCGGGGCACGCTCCAGGTGCGCCCGCCCGCCGCCTGGGTGGCGGCGCGCAACGCCCACAAGCGAATCGCCAATGACGCCAAGGTGGAACACACCATCAGGCTCACGCCCGGCCACAGCAACCACTCCACCAACGCCGCGAACTGCGGGCCACTGCTGTCGGCCGGCAACGTCACCAGGTGCTGCGCCAAAAGCCAAGGGCCGAGGCCGCCCCACGCGAGCAAGGCCCCCAGCAACAGGGTCAGGCCTACGCGAATACCGATGATGCCGCCAAACCCCACCAGCAGTAACGACGGGTCGGCGGTGAAGGTCAGGCGCTCCAGCGATGCGCTCGGCGCCCAGCGCGGGATCGCCCACCAAAACGTGTCCACCCACTTCACCAGCCCCGACAACAGCGCGGCGCCGAGCAGCACCTTCAAGCGTGTCGCGGCCTCGCGCCCGTGGTTGTAGATGTGCAAGAGGGTTTCGAGGGTGGCCATGCCTTCGGGGAACTTCAGTGCCTTGTCATTCAGCAACGAGGGCCGCAGGTACCAGGCGATCCAGATCCCCAGGAAGCTCACCGAGAACACCCAGGCGATCATCGGCAGAGCGTCCAGTTGGTTACCGGTCAGCAGCGTGTAGGCCGGGATCGGCGCGACCAGCCCGCCGGAGATGATCGACGCCGCTGCCGAGGCGACGGTCTGGTTGATATTGCTCTCGTGCAGCGTCCACGGCAGTGGCTCGGCAGTGCGCCGGGCCAGGCCTTGCCAGATGGCATAACCGACCAGCAGGGCAATGATCGACATGCTGAACGACCAACCGATCTTCAACCCGGCGTACACATTGGAGGGCGTCAGCAGGATACCGAGCACGCTCCCGGTGATCACGGCGCGCAGGCTGAGTTCGCGTTCGACAGGGCCGCACGGAGGCAGCGTTGGCGAGGTTGCAGGCATGCGGATTCCTTTCGGCAAGGGAACAGGGCGACCTAACAAGTGAGCCCTGTATCCACCGAAGGTTCAGGTGGCGAACATAACCGGGGGCGGAAAACACCGCTGCTGTGCCGTGGGGGCGGGGTTACTCGCGAACGCGGCGGGTCAGTGAGGGAGGCGGTGGCTGACCCGGCGCCTTCGCGGGCAAGCCCGCCCCCACACCGGATCAGGCCAGGCGAAACCGTGCGGTGTTGTCGCTCAAGGCCTGGCTGCCTTTGCTCAGGGTGTCCGCCGCGCGATTGACCGCGCGCGCACCGTCCAGCAAGCGCCCTGCCGCCTGGTCGACCTGCTGGATATTGCCGCTGACTTCATCCGCCGTCGCCGCTTGCTCCTCCACCGCCGTGGCGATCTGCGCCAGGGTGTCGGTGACGTTCTGCACTGCGCCGGCGATTTCGCCCAGGCGCGTGCCCAGCCCGGTGACCGACTCGGCATCGGTCAGCGCCTGTTCGCACGCGGCGCCCATCAGGTTGACTGCCTGGCTGACCGTGGCGCGCAGGCTGTCCACCGTGCCGGCGATCTGTGCGGTCGAGGCCTGGGTGCGCTGCGACAGGCTGCGCACTTCATCAGCCACCACGGCGAAGCCGCGCCCCTGCTCGCCGGCGCGCGCGGCCTCGATCGCTGCGTTGAGCGCCAGCAGGTTGGTCTGCTCGGCGATGCCTCGAATGGTGTCGACCACCGATTGAATCTGCTGGCCCTGCTGGCTGACTTGCTCCAGCGCATCGGCGGTGTCGGTGAGGCGCTGGTTGAGCTGCTGGATACTGGCCGTGGTGCGCTGGCTGTCGCGGCTGCTGTCCTCGGCGATGCGCCGCGTCTGCTGGGCACTGCCAGAGGCCTGTTCGCAACTCTTGGCGACGCCCATAGAGGTGGCGGCCAACTGGGTGGCCGCTGCGGCAATCTGGCTGATCTGCTGTTGCTGGTCCTCGACCTCGGTGAGGGTGCTGCCCGACTGCGTATTGAGGGTGAGCACCGCCGAACCGAGCTGCTGGGTTTCATGGTTGACCCCCAGCAGGCTGGTGCGCAACTGCACCACCGCGACGTTGAGCGCGGTGCTGATGGCGGCGAGTTCGTCGCGCCCTTCCACCGCCACTTCCACGCACAGGTTGCCGTCGCGCAAGGATTCGGCCAGCGTGGTGATGCCGCTGGCACTGCGACGAATCGAAGCCTGCAGGCAGATGAACAGGTACAGCGCCGCCAACGCCAGCAAGCTGAAGGTCGCGGCCACCGGGACAAATTTTTGCAGCGAGCGGTCGCGGTAGTAACCCAGGCGCGCGTCCAGCGACATCAGCGACTGGTTGCGCAGCGCGCCCAGGCCGTCGAGCATCGCGTCGACACTGCGCTCAAAGGCTGCGGTGTCGAGCTTGATGGTGCCGCCGAACACGCCGTCGTCGAGGACTTTGAGCTCGTTGTCGAGCTGTTGCAGGCTGTTGTCGTATTGCGCTGTCCAGGGTTCCAGGCCGGCGTATTGCTTGGCTTTGAGCGACGCCGCGGCCTTGACCAATTGGTCGCGCGCATCGCCGATGCGACCGCGCAGATCGCGCATCTGCAAACGGCTTTGCAGGGTGAACTGCCCCGAGGCGATGGACGACTGGCCGACACTGGCCATGCGGCCGATACGCTCGATCAGGTCGGGGCTGTGCTGGGTGGAAATCTGCATGAGCAAATAGGTTTCCAGCCACGGGTCGAGGATCAGGCCGGCGTCCAGGGTGATCTGCTCGCGCAGGGTTTGCATCGCGGTCAGGGCCGACGTAAAGCGGTCATATCCGTCCGGCCACCAGCCCACGGTGCGCAGCGATTGCGAGTCCATGCCCTTGACGCTGGCTTGCAGCGCCTCGAAGCGCGCGAGAGTGTCGGCGCTGGCGTTCTGGCTTTTCAGCGACTCGCCCAGGGCCTGCAGGCTTTGCAGGATCAGCGGGAAATTCGCATCGACCTTGTCCATCGCCGCCTTCGCCGCGGGGGTGGGGGCGTGCAGGATGTCCGCAGCCTTCCAGCGCGCCGCCAGGTTGCGCTGGGCGGTCAGTTGGGCATCCAGCGCATCGAGGGCCAGCAGTTGCCGAACGCCGGATTGCTCACTGGAAATCACGGTTAACTTGTCGCGATAGTCCGCCCCAATCATCCACAGGCTGCCCGCCAGGGGCAGCATGAACAGGAAAAACAGGATCTGGAATTTGCGCGCAAAGCCGAAACGCCCGAGCAGGCGGATACCGGGTGACAAGAGGCTGTGCATGTCCGACTACTCCCCAAAAACAACCCACGCGTACCGCGGTGGGCGAAGCCTTGAAATGACTAACGGCAAAATGCCATGTCATTGATTGGGAAGGCACTAGCAAGATACGGGCCGCAGGGAGCGTGCCCCGAAATAGACGGTGTGACGCACAAAGGCAGGTGAGGTGTGCGCGAAAATGGGGCAAAAGCACTCAAGGTCTGGGCACACCTGTAACAGTGAGCTATTTCACCAACATGTACTGGCTGAAATTATTGATGTGATCGTCGAGGTTATCTTCAAGCATCATCCGGTACTGATCGCAGAAATACTTCAACATCGCCTCGCGCGCCTCGGCCATTTCAGCACCGGACTTGAAGTTGCGCGCACTCGCCCAGGCATTGAAACGGGTGGTGCCGAACATCATCGAGGCGCTGACCTCGCCGAGGTTTTCACAGGTCTTGAGTTGCTCGTTCGACAATTCGATATGCGCGTCTGCACGGTCATAGAAGGCTTGGTCAGTGGCGTCTGCCATGGCGGATGTCCAGGATAAGTGAATGATGGCCGCCATTGAACCATACCCCCCGCCCGCGTAGGAGCCCGGCCTGGCGCCAGCCTGCGCAAGAACACCACCGACAGCAGGCCCGGCGCCGACCAAAACGCATCAGGCCAGCAGCGAACTGATCCACCGCACCTGCCGCGCAACCTCCTGCACCTTCTCCTGCGGCACTGCCTGCCGCGCCTGTTCGAAACTGGCCAGGGTCTTATGCTTCTGGCGCAGCATGCGCTGCCACTTGGCCAGGAACTCCGGGCTGCGCGCCTGCATCTGCAGTGGGCCGAAATACAGCTGCTCAGCGGTATAACTCACCGGCGGGGCACGCTCGGCCACAATGATTTCGTAGTAGAAGCGGTTTTCGCGCAGCAGCTCTTCAGTGAGGATCGCGTAACCGTTGTCCATCAACCACTGACGCAACGGCTGCTCGCCGCCATTGGGCTGCAGGACCAAGCGCTCACGGCCGCTCAGGTATGCCTTGCCACTTTCCAGGATGTCGCGAATCGTCTCGCCGCCCATCCCGCAGAGGCTGATCGCGGTGATCTGGTCCGCCGGCGTTATCGCCGCCAGCCCATCGGCCAGGCGCACGGTAATGTGCTGCTCCAGGCCATTCTCACGCACAGTGCGCACAGCCGCATGGAACGGCGTGGTCGCCACCTCCCCCGCCACCGCCGCCGTGATCAACCCGCGTCGCATCAACGCGACTGGCAGGTAAGCGTGGTCCGAGCCGATATCGGCCAGACGCGCGCCAGCGGGCACGTTCGCCGCCACGCGCTCCAGGCGCATGGACAATGTATGTGGGTTCAACAGCCGTTCCTTATCAACACAAAATTACTCACCCGAAAACCGATCCCGACTGTTGGTCAGGTGCAGCACCATTGCGGCGCGGGCAGCGTCCGGGTCTTGGCGCTTGATCGCGTTGAAAATCGCCTCATGCTCCAGGTTCGCCAACTGCCCCAGTTGGGCAAAGTCCGCACCGCCACGCTCATCGCCCTTGAGCTGAGTGCGCGGAATCATCGCATTGCCCAGGTGCAGCATGATTTCGGTGAAGAAGGTATTGCCGGTGGCCTCGGCGATCAACTGGTGAAAACGCTTGTCCTCTTCGACGCAGCTGTCGTTGTTGGCCAGCGACGCCTGGTAATCGTCGAGTGCAGTGCGCATGTGCGCCAGGTGTTCTTCGCTCCTGCGTAACGCGGCCAGCGCAACCGCCTGCACCTCCAGGCCCAGGCGCAACTCGAGCATGTTGCGCACACTGGCAACCGTGTCCACGTGCAAACGCAGGCCTTGGCGGGCGTGTTGCGCCAGCACAAAAGTGCCGATGCCATGGCGGGTCTCGACCAGCCCCGACGCCTGCAGCTTGGAAATGGCCTCACGCACCACGGTGCGGCTCACGCCATGCTCAAGGACGATGGTGGATTCCGACGGCAGCTTTTCACCGGGCTTCAGCTGCCCGAGCAGGATGCGCTGGGTCAGCGCGTCGACCACGCCTTGAGCGAGGTTGTTGGAGCGTCTACGGACGGGCATTCCACTGTCAATCGGCATCGTTGCGGGTCCACGGGTTGGGCTGGTGCGAGCTTAACATCCCGCCCGGCGACACGGCTGAGTTGATTTGCCTTGACTCTACTTGTATGACAACCAATCTTAAGCTCTAACCTATACATCACCACCAGCGTCAGGCACGCGCATCATTCCTGGGTACCGACGCCCTCTAAAAGCCAAGCAAAAACTGGAACATAACCAAAATAACTTGTCGAGCATCGGCCTTATAAGAACAAATTCACGCACGACCGCATTGCGACCTTGAAAATCACTTGTATGATGTCTATCAACAAGACACGCAAACCCGCATAAAAATAAATCAGGGGGAGTTTTGAATTGTGAACAATTCAAGCCATGCATCTGCCGCTCCAGAAAGTGATTCGGTCCTCGCGCGCGCCGTGAGCAAAGTGAAGGGCCACGTGCTCCCACTGTTCGTGATCATGTTCATCCTCAACTACATCGACCGGGTCAACATCGGCTTCGTGCGCACGCACATGGAGCACGACCTCGGCATCGGCGCTGCGGCCTACGGCCTGGGTGCCGGGTTGTTCTTCATCGGCTACGCGCTCTTCGAAGTGCCCTCCAACATGCTGCTGCAGAAGGTCGGCGCGCGCATCTGGCTGACTCGCATCATGTTCACCTGGGGCATCGTCGCCACGCTGATGGCGTTCATCCAGAACGAAACCCAGTTCTACATCCTGCGCTTTTTGCTGGGCGTGGCCGAGGCCGGGTTCTTTCCTGGGGTGATCTACTACTTCACGCGCTGGCTGCCGGGTGTGGAGCGCGGTAAAGCCATCGCGATTTTCCTCAGCGGCTCGGCGGTGGCCTCGTTGATCTCCGGCCCGCTCTCCGGTGCGCTGCTGCAGATCGAAGGGTTCGGCTTTCACGGCTGGCAATGGATGTTCGCCATCGAAGGCCTGGCTTCCGTGGCGCTGGGGTTCTTCGTGTGGTTCTGGCTCGACTCCAACCCCCACGACGCCAAATGGATGACCCGCGAAGAACAGGATGCACTGGTCGGCGCCATCGACCAGGAACAGCGCGAGCGTGAAGCCCTGACCACGGTCAAGCCGACGCTCGGCAAGCTGCTCAAGGATCGCCAGATCCTGCTGTTCTGCGCGTTGTACTTCTGCATCCAGCTGACCATCTACGCCGCGACGTTCTGGCTGCCGAGCATCATCAAGAAGATGGGCGACTTGAGCGATGTGCAGGTCGGTTTCTTCAACTCGATCCCGTGGCTGATCTCGATCATCGCCATGTACGCGTTCGCGTCGTTGTCGAGCAAGTTCAAGTTCCAGCAGGCCTGGGTCGCAGCCGCGCTGTTGATTGCCGCTGCCGGCATGTTCATGTCCACCACCGGCGGGCCGATCTTCGCCTTCGTGGCGATCTGCTTTGCGGCCATCGGCTTCAAGTCGGCGTCTTCGCTGTTCTGGCCGATCCCCCAGGGTTATCTGGATGTGCGCATCGCTGCAGCCGTGATCGCGCTGATCAACTCCATCGGCAATCTGGGGGGCTTCGTCGCACCGACCACCTTCGGCTTCCTCGAACAGACCACCGGCTCGATCCAGGGCGGCCTCTATGGCCTGGCAGGCACATCAGTGCTCGCCGCAATCCTGGTGTTCTTTGCCAAGACCTCACCGTCCGCCGTACTGGCCTCGCCCGGCGCTGTGCCCGTGGGCGCAGCCATCAGCAAACCTCTCTGACCTTATCCAGGAACGTGCCATGAATACCCCAGTAGTCACCCACTTCCAAGTCATCCCCGTGGCCGGCCACGACAGCATGCTGCTCAACCTGAGCGGCGCCCACGGGCCTTACTTCACGCGCAATATCGTCATCCTCAAGGACAGCAGCGGCCGCACCGGTGTGGGTGAAGTGCCCGGCGGCGAACGTATCCGCGAAACCCTGGAGGACGCGCGCAGCCTGGTGATCGGCCAACCGATCGGGCAGTACCAGCGCATCCTCAACCAGATGCGCAGCACCTTTGCCTCACGCGACGCGGGCGGTCGCGGCCTGCAGACGTTCGACCTGCGCATCACCATCCACGCGGTCACGGCGATGGAAGCGGCGCTGCTCGACCTGCTGGGTCAATTCCTGGAAGTGCCGGTGGCCGCCTTGCTCGGCGAAGGGCAGCAACGTGATGCGGTGAAAATGCTCGGCTACCTGTTTTATATCGGCGACCGCAACGCAACGAACCTGGCATATCGCAACGAGGCCGAGGCCGATGATGACTGGTTCCGCCTGCGCCACGAAACAGCCCTGACGGCGGAGGCCGTAGTCCGCCTGGCCGAAGCCGCCAAAGCCAAGTACGGCTTCAATGATTTCAAGCTCAAGGGCGGCGTGTTGAGCGGTGACGCAGAAATCGAAGCCGTCACCGCACTGGCCGAGCGCTTCCCCGACGCACGCATCACCCTAGACCCGAATGGCGCGTGGTCATTGAAAGAAGCCATCCGCCTGTGCCGCGACCAGCACCACGTGCTCGCCTACGCCGAAGACCCATGCGGTGCCGAAAACGGTTACTCGGGCCGCGAAGTCATGGCCGAATTCCGCCGCGCCACCGGCCTCAAGACCGCCACCAACATGATCGCCACCGACTGGCGCGAAATGGGCCACGCGATCCAGTTGCAATCGGTGGACATCCCGCTGGCCGACCCGCACTTCTGGACCATGCAGGGCTCGGTGCGTGTCGCGCAGATGTGCAACGAGTGGGGACTGACCTGGGGCTCGCATTCCAACAACCACTTCGATATTTCCCTGGCGATGTTCACCCAGGTGGCCGCCGCCGCACCGGGCGACATCACCGCCATCGACACCCACTGGATCTGGCAGGACGGCCAGCGCCTGACCCACGAGCCATTGAAGATCGAAGGGGGCTACGTGAAGGTGCCCGCCAAGCCCGGCCTGGGCGTGGACATCGACATGGACGCCGTGGCCAAGGCCCATGAAGTCTACAAAGGCATGGGCCTCGGCGCGCGCGATGACAGCGTGGCGATGCAGTTCCTGATCCCGGGCTGGAGCTTCAACAACAAGCAACCCTGCCTGGTGCGCTAGGCACTCACACGCCCGCTCAATGCAGGAGTGGGCTTGCCTGCGATAGCAACTCTGAGGTGGCCTGCCCCATCGCCATCGCAGGCAAGCCAGCTCCCACCGGTGATCGTGGTCACTTCGCCGAGTGGGTTCGCTTGATCGGCTGCACCGTCAGCTCCACGCCTAACGCCAGCATCAGTTTCTGCACGGTCTCATAGCGCGTTTTAGACCCGCCCTTAAGCGTCTTGTACAGACTCTCGCGATTCACTCCCGCCGCCGCGGCCACCTTGTTCACACCTTGTGCCTTGGCGACCTCGGCAAGCGCCTTCATGAGGATCTGCGGGTCTTGCGACTTCATGCTTTGCGCAAGGTAAGCACTGATGGTTTCAGGGCTGTCGAGGAAGCGCGAAGCTTCATAGACCTGGGTACCGGAGGTATCCAGATCGAGGATCGGCATGTCCTCTGGCTTGAATGTCGAATTGCTCATTTGGTTAACCTCTCAGGGCATCCAGAATCTCTTTGGCGCGCTTGATGCCTCTTTGCTGGTCGGTTTTGTCACTGCCCCACAGCATCAAGTAGGCGGTGATGCCCGTGCGGACAAAGTAGATCCGGTAGCCGGGCCCGACAAAAATACGCATTTCACTGAGGCCGTTACCGGCAGGCTCGCAATCACCAAAATTGTTTTCTTCGGCGCGATCCAACCGAGTCAGAACCGCCACTTTTCCACAAACGTCCCCCATTCCATCCAGCCATGTATCCAACTCTGGCGTCCTGCCGATTATGTTGGTCACAGATTCACATGTAGCCTACTGGCTACTCCCTGCCGATGCTAGTGATTTTTCAAGCTGCGCAGAGCTCCCCGAAGAAAAAATCCTAGTTCACGCCCGGTACATGGGGCCGGGCGATTCTGTGAGTGCTTGTTTCCCGTCGCGCCGATAGAACCAGCCCGCAGTTCGATAGCAATTTTTCGTATTAAAAACCTCGTCACCGCTGGGTTAGGGTGGCGTCACCAGACCACTGGCCCCGTGCTTCTGACTCTTTTTTTCCAGCCCGACGCGTCCACGCGCAGGCACCGCCAGGTCAACCCATGTCCAATTCTGCCTTGCCTATCTGGGGCGCACCGCCGTCTGCCCGCTACGAACAATTGGCCGCACCGTTGCGCCCACTCTTCGCCCAAATCCTCGCGCAGGCGGCCGAGCGAGATCAGACGCGTGCCAGCCTGGCCGGTGTGATCCAGCAACTCACCGCCCTGGGCCTGCCGCGCTGGCGCCTGCCGCCAAGCCATGGCGGTCACGGAGCGACCCTGGTTGAGCTGCTCGCCGTGCTCACCGAACTGTCTGCCGCCGACTCCAACATCACTCAGGCCCTGCGGGGGCATTTTGGTTTTTGCGAAGATGTACTCAGCGCCAAAGACCCCGCCTGGCGCGTCAAGTGGCTCGACCGTCTCGGCGAGGGCGCGCTGCTGTCTCCCGGCAGCACCGAAGTCGGCAACCAGACCCGTGGTGATTTCGAAACCCGACTGCACCGCGACGCAAGCGGTACCTTGCGCATCAGCGGCCGCAAGTTCTACACCACGGGCGCGCTCTACAGTGACTTGATCAACACGATTGCAACCGGCGAAGACGGCACGACCTACAGCGTGGTTGTCGACCTCAAGGCTGCCGGCGTGCAGGTCGTCGATGACTGGAACGGCTTCGGCCAACGCCTCACCGCCAGCGGCACCTGCATCTTCGACAGCGCGCCGGTGCTGGACAATGAGGCGCGTCCCACCCAACAGCGCTTTGGCCATGGGCAATCGTTTTTCCAGCTTTATCACCTCAGCACCCTCGCCGGCATCGCCCGCCGCGCGGCCTTGAGTGGCGCCGAAGAACTCAGCCAACGCGCCCGCACTTTCACCACGGGCAATGCCGATGTCGCCGGCCAGGATGTGCAATTGCTGCAAGTGATCGGCGAAGTCGCCAGCCAGGCCTACGCCGCCCAGGCCATCGCCCAACAGGCGGCGCAGCGCCTGGAGCACACCGCGCAGTATGTGATTGCCCACGACCAGCCCGTGCATGACGACGACCCACAGGTGGCACTCGCCGAGCTGGAAGTGTGCCTGGCCGTCAACCCGGTGGTGGATGCCACACTCGCAGCGACCACCGCGCTATTCGACGCCCTGGGCGCCAGCGCCACCGCCAGCAACAAGGCACTGGACCGGCTATGGCGCAACGCGCGCACATTGGCCAACCACAACCCGCGCGTCTACAAATCACGGATCGTGGGAAATTACCTGGTAAACGGAACCCTGCCCCCGGCGCAGTGGCGAGTGGGCGTGGCCGGGGCTGGGTGAAATCACCACAGCATGCTCCTACATTGATCTCCATACACCTGGGGGCCTGAGCCATACCTTGAGGCCCCTGTGGGAGCGGGCTTGCTCGCGAAGGCGGTGGGTCAATTAACCAATCCGTAGACTGACACACCGCCTTCGCAGGCAAGCCAGCTCCCACATTTGAGCTCCATATGCCTGGGGGCCTTAGCCATGCATTGGGGCCTCTGTGGGAGCTCCATATGCTTGGGGCCTGAGCCATACCTTGAGGCCCCTGTGGGAGCGGGCTTGCCCGCGATGGCGGTGGGTCAGTTAACTAATTCGTCGACTGACACACCGCCTTCGCAGGCAAGCCAGCTCCCACATTTGAGCTCCATACACCCGGGATCCCGAGTAATACCAGGATCCCCCTGTGGGAGCGGGCTTGCTCGCGAAGGCGGTGGGTCAGTTGACCAATTCGTCGACTGACACAGCGCCTTCGCAGGCAAGCCAGCTCCCACATTTGATCTCCATAGGCTTGGGGGCCTGAGCCATGCCTTGGGGCCTCTGTGGGAGCTCCATATGCCCGGGGGCCTGAGCCATGCCTTGAGGCCTCTGTGGGAGTGGGCAAGCCAGCTCCCACAGTTTGATGAGCACATGGCTTGAGAGGGGTTTATCGGCTCACGAACGCGAGCACCCGTTCCAGCATTCGGTCGCAGGCATCCAGCTGTTCCAGGCTGATGAATTCATCCGGCTTATGCCCCTGCTCCATGCTGCCGGGGCCGCATACCACTGTCGGGATGCCGGCCTGGTCAAACAGCCCGCCTTCAGTCCCGAAGGCCACGGTGCCGTAATCCCGGGAGCCGCAAAACTGCGCGACCCACTCCGCTGCCTGGCTTTGCGGCGAGGTGGCCAACCCTGGGTAGCTGGACAATTCACTGAACTCAATCGCGCAGTGCGCGCTCACTGCCTGCATCGCCGGCAGCAAGGTGTGCTCGGCGTAATCGCGCAGTTGCTGCGCCACCTGCCGGGGATCCTGGGCCGGCAGCGAGCGCACTTCAAAGTCGAACGTGCAGTCCTGCGGGACGATATTCAGCGCCTTGCCGCCGCCGATCACGCCGGTCTGCACCGTGGAAAACGGCGGATCAAAACGCTCGTCGAGCAACGCCGGCGCCTTGAGTGTCTCACCGAGTCGCACCAGCTCGCTGATCAGTTGCGCGGCATATTCGATGGCATTCACACCCGACGGCGCATACGCCGAATGGCAGGCCGCGCCGTGCACTTCGCAGCGCACTGCCAGCTTGCCTTTGTGGCCGAGCACCGGCTTGAGCTCGGTAGGTTCGCCGATCACGCACAGCAACGGCTTGACCGCCTGCCCATGGAACCGCTCGATCAACGCGCGCACACCCAGGCAGCCCACCTCTTCGTCGTACGACAGCGCGATATGCACCGGCATGCGCAACGGCGCCTTCACCAGCGCCGGCACGCACGCCAATACGCAGGCGATATAGCCCTTCATATCGGCAGTACCGCGCCCGTACAACCGGCCGTGTTTTTCCGTCAGTTCAAACGGCGCCACCGTCCAGCGCTGCCCGTCCACCGGCACCACGTCGGTATGCCCGGATAACACCACGCCAGGCACCTCGGCCGGGCCAATGGTCGCCAGCAGGTTGGCCTTGCTCTTGTGCGCGTTGTAGACCAGCTCGCAAGCCACGCCGTGGTCCTGCAGATAGGTGCGCACAAAGTCGATCAACGCCAGGTTGGATTCGCGGCTGGTGGTATCAAAGCGCACCAGTTGCGCCAGCAGGTCGCGGCTTGTGTTCAACGCTCATCTCCCGGCACGGCATAGCCCGGTGCGATCTGCGGGCTGAGGGCGCGGTCGATGTAGGCCTGCAGTTGCGGGCGATAGGCTTGCCAGAGTTGATCGAGCGCGCTGATCGGATCCTCATCGGCCCAGTCGATACGCAGGTTGACGATCGGCCACAGCAAGTCGTCGACCACCACCAACGCCGCCGAATGCACCGGCCCCGCTTCGCCGCCTTCGGCCTGGCCGGCCTGCATCGCCGCCAGCAAACGCTCGGCGAGCGGCCCCGTGGCCATCTCGAACGCGCGCACCATCGCCGCAATCACCCCAGCGTCGGCCAACATATTGCCCGCCGCTACGCACTGCTCGCCGCTCAGCGCGTGATGAATCCCGAGGGTCTGCGCCCCGCTGAAATGCGCGGTGCGCCCCTGACTATCAATCACGGTAACCTGACGATATTGGCTGTGATCCTGTTCCACCAAGGTCGCCAGCGCCTCACTCGGCGCCAGGCCCTGCTCGAGCAAATCCAGCAGTTGCGGCCCCAGGCTCGGCAGCGTGATGTTCTGCGACGCCACCGCGCCAACGCCTGGGCGCAGCCAAGGACAGCGGGCACCCACGGCAATGCTCGAAGAGCTGATCGCAATACCCAACTGGCCGGTCTCGGCACACCGGGCGACAACGGAAAAAGTCATGGCGTGCTCCTCAATCGAGTACCGAAGGGTCGGCGTCGATCATCAACTGCTTCATTTCTTCAAAATGCCGGACCGAGAAATCCACAATCCCTTCCCAACCGCGCGCGGTTTTCTCCGCCACGTCATCGGAAAGCACCCGCAGCGGCTGCCCGGTGGACCAGGCCGTCACGAGGATCTGGCAGGCACGCTCCAGGGTCCAGATATCATCGAAGGCCTCGCCGATGGACGTCGCCGTCACCATCACGCCGTGGTTGCCCATCAGCAGGCGGCGCTTGCCGTCGAGCAGCCCGGCCAGGCGAGCGCCTTCGGCCTCGGTGTCGGCCATGCCGCCGTAGAGTTCATCCACCGCCACGCGGTTGAAATAACGCGCGGTGTTCTGGTCGATCGGCGGGATGTGCGGCGTGGCCAGGCACGCCACGGCCGTGGTGTACACCGGGTGCAAATGCAGCACCGCGCGGGTTTGTGGCAACAGCCGGTGGATCTGCCCGTGGATCGACCAGGCGGTGGCGTCCACGTTCGGGTGATCGGCGCAGGCGCTGTCATCAGCGTTGAGCAGCAACAGGTCACTGGCACGGATACGCGAGAAGTGCTTCCACTTCGGGTTGAGCAAAAACTGTTTGCCATCGGCCGACACGGCAGCGCTGAAGTGGTTGGCCACCGCCTCGTGCATGCCCAGGTGGGCGATGATGCGAAAGGTCGCCGCCAGGTCGATGCGCGTCTGTTCTTCGTGGGATAACGCCATGAATCGGTCTCCGCAGGACGCGGCCGCACAGCGGCGGCCGCGTGATTGGGTTACTTGGGCATCAGCGCCGCGAGGTCGGCATCGGTCGGTGCCTCGAAGTTATACTTCTTCAGCAAGGCCGCGTACTCAGGCGTGGCGCGGTATTTTGCCAGGCCGTCGAGCAAGGCCTGCTTGACCGTGTCATTGCCCTTCTTCACGCCAAAGCCGTTGAGCACCGGGTAGATCAACGTGTCGGACGAAATCACCACGCGGTTGCCCAACTTGTCGATCACCCCACGGGCCACGGCGGCGTCGGTGATCTGCGCTTCAACCGCGTGCGCCAGCAGGGCCTGGGTGGTCTGCGGGTCGGTGCTGTATTCGCTGATCTGGATCGGCTTCAAGCCCTTGGCCACGCAGTACTCCGTCGACAGTTTGTTCATCTGCGCCAGCCACGAGGTGGCGCCCATGGAGCCGATCTTGTGGCCGCAGAACTCTTCCGGGGTCTTGGGCTGGAAGGCGCTGTCCTTGAGGGTCAGGATCGACTCGCCGCTCTTCAGGTAAGGGATCATGTCGATGACCTTGACCCGCTCTGCCGTGATGTACATCGACGAGTTGGTCACATCGAAACGCCCGGCCTGCAGTCCGGTGATCAAGTTGGGAAAGCGTGTGTCGAGGGTCTCGACCTTGCGGCCCATGACCTTGCCCAGGCCGTCCATGAACTCGATATCGAAGCCCGCCGGCTTGTTGTTGTCCATGTATTCATAGGGAAAGAACGTGACGTCGGAGCCGGCGACAATCGTGCCGTCTTTCTGGAAGGCCGAAGCCGCCAACGAAGTCATCGCAACCGCAGCACCCAACAGGCACACGGCAAGGGGGCGAACACTTTTACGAAACGCTGTCATGGTCATTACCTGCAAGGTCTTGGGGGGTGGTTAGGCAGTGGCGGTATCTTGTCCGGCCTGTTGCACGAAGAACGACGCGCCGCGAGGCTTCTGCGGCAAACGCATGTGGTTGCTGGTGGAGCGCACCAGGCCACTTTCGGCACCGGCCACGAGCAGGCCGGCATGAACGCTGGGCAATGGGTTTTCGCCGAATGGCAGCGCGTCTTCAGCGGCGTAGACACTGATGAACAGCGTGCGCGGCAGCTCGGTCTCGTTAGGGCTCGACGCATGCAACAGCCGCGTGTGCATGAAGCACACGGAACCGGCCGGGCCGTAGCAGGCGACCGGTTGCTGGCAGTGCTCTTCAACCACCGCGTCGTCCACCGAACCGGTGAAACGCTGGTTCTGCCAGTGCGACCACAGCGGGCCTTTGTGGCTGCCGGGGATCACATTCAGCGGGCCGTTCTGCGGGGTCACTTCGCTGACCATCAGCAAGGCCGTGACGATGTCGTCATTGCTGTGCGGCGTGAACAGAAAGTCCTGGTGCCACTTCACCTGGGTCGCGGTGTGCGGCAGTTTCGAGTTGATCTTGCTGTGGTGAAACCGTGCACCACTGGCGCCGACCAGTTGCGCGGAAATCGCCGCCATCCGCGAGTGCAACGCCACGCGCTCATAAACCGCGGAAATCTCGGTAGGCGAACTCACCCGGCGCAGCGAGGGATGATCCGCGCGGTGGTCGCCCTCCAGGTCGAACCGCGCGCGGCCATCCACGGTGGCGCCCCAGCCCTGGTCATGGCTGCGGCTCTCTTCTACCCACTGGTCGAAGTCATGCTGCAGCGCGGCCACTTCGTCCGCCGACAACACGCCTTCTACCACCAGGAAGCCGTCGCGCTGGAATTGTTCGATGTGTGCTTGCTCGATCATTTTAGTGTTTCCTGAACGTTAAAGAGATCACGCCAGCGAGACGTCCTTGAGGAACGCCTCCACGCGTGGGTTATGGCCGCTGCGCAAGGCATCGGGCGTGTCGTCGCAGACCACACGCCCCTTCTCCATGAACACGATGCGGTCGGAGACCTTGAAGGCGAAATTCATCTCGTGGGTGACGATCACCATGGTGATGCCCTCCTCGGCCAAGGCCTCGATGACCTGCAGCACTTCGTTGACTTTTTCCGGGTCGAGCGCCGAGGTGGGCTCGTCGAACAGCATGATCTGCGGGCGCATCATCAAGGCGCGGGCGATGGCCACGCGTTGCTGCTGGCCACCGGACAACTGGTGCGGGTACTTCCAGGCGTGATCGAGCATGCCGACCTTGTGCAGCAGCGCGTAGGCCTGCTGCTTGAGTTCGGAGGTCGCGCCCAGGCGGTGGTATTTGGGCGCCATCAGCAGGTTGTCGAGCACGCTCAAATGCGGGAACAGGTTGAAGCTCTGGAACACCATGCCGATGTTCAGGCGATGCTCGGCGTGCTCGATGTACTGGGGTTTCTGCGCGCCGACTTTGTTCAAGTGAATGAACGGCTGCCCGTTGATCTGGATCTCGCCGTTGTCCAGTTGCTCGAGGCCGTTGAGCAGGCGGATCAGCGTGGTCTTGCCGGAGCCGGACGGCCCGATCACCGACACCACTTCACCCGGCTGGATCTGCAGGTTGACCGAGCCCAGCACCTCGATGTCGTTGTAGGCCTTGTGCAACCGCGTGGCTTGCAGCGCGGCGGCGCCGGTGCTGGCCGGGCGCTGCAAGGCGACGCGTTGTTGCGTGGCCAGGGCCAGCACCGCCGCATCCGGCACGCGGGAGACATTGCGTTGGTTGACGTCGAGAAAACGCTCCAGGCGTTTGAGCAGGAAGTCGAACACCGTGACGATAAACACATAGAAGAACGCCACCGCCGCCATGGTCTCGATCACCAGGAAGTTCTGCGAATACAGGCGCTGGCCGACCATCAGGATTTCGGTCAACGAGATCACCGACACCAGTGAGGTGAGCTTGACGATGGAGATGTATTCGTTGGCCAGCGACGGCAACGCCACCCGCAGCGCCTGCGGGATGACCACGCGCCACTGGGTGCCGAAAAACCTCAAGCCCAACGCCCGCGCCGCTTCGCCCTGGCCCTTGGGAATCGAGAGCAAACCGCCGCGATGGATCTCGGCTACATACGCCGTTTCGCAGATCACCAGCGCCAGCAGGCCGGACCAGAACGGGTCGGCCAGAATCGCCGAGGTGCCCGGCAGCGCCTGGGGCAGGTTGTAGATGAAGATCAGCAGCACCAGCAGCGGCAAGCTGCGGAACAGCCAGATATAGCCACGCGCGGGAACACTCAGCAATGGGTGCCGGGATTGCTTGGCCAGCGCCAGCAGAAAGCCCAGTGCGATACTCAAGACCCACGTCAGGGTACTCAGCTTGATCACCGTCCACGTCGCGCGCCAGAACTCGGCATCGCCCAGCAAACCAAACATGTAATTCCAGTCGAATGTCATCGTCGCTGTGCCCTGCAAAAAAAAGAAGTTGATCTGCATCGATGGGATGAGAGTCGTGGCGGGAGGTGGTCAGGGTCAATTCGTAAAAGCCGGGGCACTGGGTAGGCAGAGCCTATGCAGCCCCGCAAGCCAGCCAGATCAACTGCAGGAGGCGGCTTGCCGGCGATAGCGATCTGTCAGTCAATGAATCGACCGCTGCGCACCGCCCTCCCGGGCAAGCCAGCGCCTGCAGGTGCGCGCTGCCCAGGCACTGGCCAAAACGGTGCACGCCTGAATGCTGGGCGCGGCACGCGCGACCTTTTGGTGCAATCTCAGCTCACACCACTCAGCACCCGCACCGCGTGTGGGTCAAAAAAGCTCGGCGGGGCCATGCCGGGGATGTATTGGTCGGAGACAAACATGCGGCAGCGCTCGGCAAACGCCGACACCACGCGCGACAGCTGGGTGTTGCTGGCCGTGGCATAGCCCAGCCGCATCGGCCGGTGTGCACCGGCCAGGCGCAGGCGGATCACGCGCTTGCCGTCCTGGGACATATTGGATTTGGGCCGCGCATTCGCGAAGGAATAGCCGATCCCGTTGCCGACCATGGCGCGCACCGTTTCGAGGTTGGTGGAGCGCATGATGATGTTCGGCGTGGTGCCCGCCTGGATAAACAGGCTGAGGAAATAGTCGCGGCTCCACGGCGTATCCAGCAGCACCACCGGGTACGCCTCAAGGTCCTGCATGCTCACGGCCGGCAAGCTCGCCAGCGGATGATACTCGCCGACCATCACATACGGCGGCAGCTGCGCCAGGGGTTGGAAATCGATATCCGGGCTGGTCACCAGGTCATAGGTCAGGGCGATGTCCAGCTCGCCGCTGCGCAGTTTTTCCAGCAATTCCTCATGGTTGCCTTCGGCCTGGGTCAGGCGCACGCCGGGAAACGCGCGGCCAAAACCGAACACCAGTTCCGGCGTGATCATCGGCGCCAGCGACTCCAGGCAGCCCACCCGCAACGGCCCGCGCACCGTGTTCAATGACTCCGAGGCGATGGTGTAGAGGTTGGTCATCTGCTCCAGGATCAGCTTGGCCTCCTGCATCACCAGGCGCCCCACCGCCGTCAGCGAAATGCCCTGGGCGTGATGCCGGACAAACAGTTGGATGCCCAGCTCGGCCTCCATATGGGTGATCGCCGCCGAGATCGACGGCGACGACACGTGAATGCGTTCAGCTGCAGCACTGATGCTGCCCGCTTCTCCCGACGCGACGAAATACTCCAGTTGACGCTGAGTAATACGACTGAGCATTACGCCTGCCCCTCAACAATGACTGTACGGGCAGCGTTGCAGGGTTCGTGCCGGGTCCGCCGCGAACCGATGAGGGGCACAGGCTTCGGTTTTTCCTAAGCACTACCCCGCGCAAATGCTGGTTTCGCCGGAACCGGGGCGGTGTGAAGCTGGATTCATCCCGCTTCCCACGAGTTGCCGTTATGCCTACCCACACCCGCATCCGCATGTTCAACACCCGGCAGACCTACCCCAACCAGGCCCTGGACAACGACCTGTGCCAGGCGGTCCGCGCCGGCAACACCATTTATGTGCGCGGCCAGATCGGCACCGACTTCGACGGCAACCTGGTCGGCCTCGGCGACCCGCGCGCCCAGGCCGAGCAGGCGATGAAAAACGTCAAGCAACTGCTGGAAGAGGCAGGCTCCGACCTCTCGCACATCGTCAAGACCACCACCTATTTGATCGACCCGCGCTATCGCGAGCCGGTGTACCAGGAGGTCGGCAAGTGGCTCAAAGGCGTGTTCCCGATTTCCACCGGGCTGGTGATTTCCGGGTTGGGCCAGCCGGAATGGTTGATGGAAATCGACGTGATCGCCGTCGTGCCGGACGACTGGACCGTATGAAAGCGGTGATCGCCCGCGAGCCCGGCGGACCGCAGGTGCTGCAGTCCGTCGAGCGCCCGCTGCCGGATGTGCAAGCCGGTGAAGTGCTGATTCGCGTCACGGCTGCCGGGGTCAATCGTCCCGATCTGATGCAACGCAGCGGCGCGCCGATTCCGGCAGGCGTCACCGATGTGCTGGGCCTCGAGGCGGCAGGCATCGTGGTCGCGGTAGGCAGTGGCGTGGATGAGTTCGCGATCGGCGATCACGTGATGGCCTTGCTCAACGGCGGCGGCTACGCCGAGTACTGCGTGGCCCACACGGCGCACTGCTTGCCGGTGCCTGCGGGGTTGTCGCTGCTCGATGCCGCCGGGGTGCCGGAAGCGGCCTTTGCCGTGTGGCACAACCTGTTTGAACTGGGGCGCTTGCGCAGCGGCGACAGTGTGCTGATCCACGGCGCCGCCAGCGGTGTCGGCAGCTTCGCCGTGCAGTGCGCGCATGCCGCCGGTGCGCGGGTGATCGCCACGGCCGGCGGCCCGCCCAAGGTCGCGATGCTGCAAACGCTCGGCGTGTGGCGCGCGGTTGACCGACACCTTGAAGACTTCGTCGAGGCGGTGCGCGACTGCACCGACGGCCGTGGGGTCGACGTGGTGCTGGATAACGTCGGCGGACCCTATGTGGCGCGCAACCTCGCGGCCATGGCCATGGGTGGGCGGCACGTGAGTTTGTCGTTCCTGCAAGGCGCCCATATCGACTTGGATTTGCAGGTGCTGATGCGCAAGAACCTCAGCCTGACGTCCTCCACCCTGCGCCCGAAAAGCCACGCCGAAAAAGCCCGCCTGGCGGTGTGCATCCGCTCACGCTTGTTGCCGTGGCTGGCGGCCGGAGTGGTGCGCCCGCAGATCCACGCGCGCGTGCCGCTGGCTCAAGCCGCCGAGGCGCACCGCCTGCTGGAAGCCAATGCCAATGTCGGCAAAGTCGTGCTGACCGTCGCTGAATAACCTGGAGCCCTTCATGACCCACCGCGTGTTTTTCCTCAATGGGCCCAACGCCAACCTCTACGGGCTGGATAAAAACGGCACCTACGGCCGCGAGAGCTTCGCCAGCATCCAGGCGCGCTGCGAACGCCACGCTGCCGAGCTGGGCCTGAGCCTGGACTTTCGCCAGAGCAACCACGAAGGCGTGCTGGTGGACTGGATTCAAGCGGCACGCCTTGACGCCGACGCCGTGGTGATCAACGCCGCCGGGCTCAGCTACAGCTCGGTGCCGATCCTTGACGCGCTGCTGGCCTTCGACGGCCCGATCATCGAAGCGCACATGAGCAACCTCTGGAAGCGCGAGAGCTTCCGGCACCACTCCTACGTCTCCAAAGCCGCCACCGGCGTGATCGCAGGGCTTGGCGCACTCGGTTACGAACTGGCACTCACCGCCGTGGCGGCATTGCTACAAGAAACCACCACCAGCGCCCACAGCTGAAACTCGGTGATGCCTACACACCTCTTACCTCCCAGGAACCGCCCATGTCAGTAGAAACCATCAACACCCTGGTCGTCGGCGCAGGCCAGGCCGGCGTCGCCATGAGCGAACACCTGTCCCTCATGGGCGTCCCCCACATCGTCCTCGAACGCCACCGCATCGCCGAACGCTGGCGCTCCGAGCGCTGGGATTCTCTCGTCGCCAACGGCCCCGCCTGGCACGACCGCTTCCCCGGCCTCACCTTCGAAGGCCTCTCCCCCGAAGCCTTCCCGCCCAAGGAGCGCATGGCCGACTACTTCGAAGCCTACGTGGATAAACTGCAAGCTCCCGTGCGCACCGGTGTAGAAGTCCAGCAAGTGGAACGCCACATCGGCCGCCCCGGCTTCAAAGTCACCACCTCGGCCGGCGTGTTTGAAGCCGCCAACGTGGTCGCCGCCACCGGCCCGTTCCAGCGCCCCTCTATCCCCAACATCGTGCCTGCCAGCGCACCGATTCACCAACTGCACTCCTCCACCTACAAGAACCCCGGCCAACTGCCCGAAGGTGGCGTACTGGTGGTCGGCGCCGGCGCCTCCGGTTCGCAAATCGCCGAAGAACTGCAAAAGGCCGGCAAAACCGTATACCTCTCGGTCGGCGAACATTACCGCCCGCCGCGCGCCTACCGCAGCCGCGACTATTGCTGGTGGCTGGGTGCGTTGGGCTTGTGGGACGAAGTCAAAATCCAGCCGAAGAAAAAGCACGTGGCCTTTGCCGTCAGTGGCTACGAAGGCGGCAAGACCGTCGACTTCCGCCGCCTCGCGCACCAAGGCATCCGGTTGGTCGGCGTCACCCAGGATTGGCAGGGCGGCGTCATGACCTTTCAACCTGGGCTCGCCGAAAACGTCGCCGAAGGCGACCGCGCCTACTTCGATGTACTGCGTGACGCGGATGCCTACATCGAGGCGAACGGGTTGCCGTTCCCCCTGGAGCCTGAAGCCTGGGAACTGCTGCCCGACCCTGAGTGCTTGGTGAACCCCATCCTCAGCCTGGATCTGGCAAAGGCCGGCATCACCACCATCCTCTGGGCCACCGGTTTCAGGTTCGATTTCAGCTGGCTGAAGGTCGATGCGTTCGACGAAAAAGGCGAGCCCTTCCACAAACGTGGGATCTCGGCGGAAAGCGGCATCTACTTCCTGGGCCTGCCCAACCTGGTCAACCGCGCGTCATCGTTCATCTACGGCGTGTGGCACGACGCGAAATACGTCGCCGACCACATCGTGCTGCAAAACGACTACAAGTCCTACAAGAAACCCGAGTGAGGCGGCCGACTACTTTCACACACCTCGGCGCGCCCCTGGGACGCGCCGAAAACCACACCGCCCACAACCACCGCCGCTCCCCCTGTAGGAGCTGTCGAGCCCCAGCGAGGCTGCGAAGACGCCCGCACAGACAATAAAAATCTCACGCCCCCAGCACCCCACTTTGCGTAAACTGCGCCCCCTACTCGATCAGGACAACACCACCCAGGAGGGGTAACGCTTGAAACTGCCCAACACCGACACACCCATCACCCGACTCACGCTCAAAGACCAACTGACGGTTGACCCCTACAAGGCCTTGGCACTGCTGGAAACACTCCTGCTGTTTTTTGCCGTGATGGCCCTGGTGCTGTTCGTCGCACACCGCGTCGGCATCACCGACACCTTCAAGAGCGCCCTCCTCTACAGCGGCACCTTCGGCGCATCCATCGGCATGGCGTTCAATATGTACCGCGAGGCCGCCCTGTCGGAGTGGACCTTCGCCGCCCCCGTCAGCCCCATCGCGCTGCAAAACGCCATGTCCAGCTTGAAATATTCCGAGCGACAGCCAGGTGTATACGGCCCCAAAAAACCCATGTTCACGCTGTTGCATCGCTGCGATTCGGAAAGAATCACAGTGACGACCCTGAACGGTAAAACGCACTTCACCGGCCCCGCCAACAAACTCAAAGCACTCTCGGCGATGCCCCTCACTGATACACCCGACGCACAGTGAGGACATGTCCTACAGCAAGCTTCAGCGGCTTGCCCCATTGCCTACAGTTACGTCAGAATCCGCCGGCTTGTGCGCTTGAGTGGGCGTCTCTAAGGTGGTTCGGTCGCTGAAAATTCAGTAACCGGGTTTAGTAGCCCGTGTGACAACATAAAGTGCATGAGCCTCATCAATCAGATGTTCTTGTCTGTGCTTGATGGTGGCTGTACGCAGGGCGCCCTCGGGCGCGCCGGCTTTGTGTGTTTCCCCGGTCTACTAACCTGCGTACAGCCGCCACCCTCTCGTTTAGTAGCGAAAAGGTGTTGGCCCTAATCAGGTACAACACACATGTTCAAAGTCACGCCCAACCCTCCGAACGAGCCGAACCTGAAATTTAACCAGGCTGCGCACCGTGCAATCGATCACTACCTCAATCCAAAAACTGCCCCTCCCGTGGCCCCCCTCGGCCTATTCACCGTCGCCGCCAACGCCAGCAACGAAACCCTGATCACCAACAGCTACGAAACCTTCTCCTCGGTAACCGCGTTGCTGCTCGACCTGTCAGAGGACTTGACCGGCAAACAGCGGGACGTGGTCCTGGCGATTCACCAGTTGAGTGAGTTGGGGGTGTTGTTGATGGACAGGCTGATGGAGCGGGAGTCGGCTGTGGCAGGCGGGTAAGCGTTCAGTTTTAGTACCCCAAAAAAATCGCCGAGTCGTCGTGATTGCTACATGACGAATCGGCGATTGTGCGACTGAGCGGCTTTGTGGAAGGCATGAACAGACAAGCCATGTATTGGCCGAGCAGCCAGTCATGCCCGACGGCTTTCGATCCCTCACCCCCCGTGAATGATCAGGGCGCACCACCCGCCATTCTCAGTAACTGAGAAAACTGGTAGATCGCGAGGTGGATGTCATCCCTCGTATCACCATCCCACGCCTCGACCGTTTCCAACTCGGCCCTGAGGGATTCGATGCGCCTCTCGATCTCCGCAATTTCCGCCGGCCCGCATTGTGAGGCGATCGCTGCCCATTTTTCATGTGGGATCTGCTGTTGGATGGAAAGGGCTGATCGGGCTTGCGTGAGTAGTGTTGGGAGTCTGCTCATTGAGTTCTGCGGGCTTCAGGATAAAGGGTAAACCAATTCTTGCCATATTAACGTTCGAGTTTGACCAGTTACTGCCCTTCACAACAGGCAGCAATCGGCCATCAGCGGACATAGCTCCAAGGCTCACACGACAGGCCTACGTTAGCATCAGATCTCTTACCTGCTCATGGAGTAGATCACGTCGGCGTTCGGCCTGGGCAGCATGGTCCGAGTTCGCTATCTCCGACAGTAACGGTACAAGTAGTAATCCTTGACGGGGACATGGCGCTGGACTTCGAGGTTAGGGTTGAGGCGGAAAATTGAATAGCTAAATGATGAGGACTGACACACCGATATCAAAGTGATACTATGAAGCTAATGAAAATTGGAATATTTGGTCATGGAAAACCTGAAAGTTGAGTACCTCGCGATAATCAATTCAAAAGAGGGATTTTGTAATACCACGCCGTCTTTTAATAATTTGATTCAATCCTATGGCAGCGTAGATATAAAGAATAAGTACATTATTTTTGACGGCTTGAGATTTGATTATGACGTACAGCGAGGGGAAATACAGAATAACAGCCATCTTTTTTATCATGTCCGGCTGGGCTGCCCTAGTGATAGAGATGTCTCTACCTTCCTGTCTCTGCTGAAGTCGATTCGTACGATTTTGGCCAAGGTTTCCGAAAAGCCGGTTGAAGTGTTGTGGGATGATGTAAGCAGCAGTTTGTCGTATGCAGCTTATCCGGTGATTCATGAAATTGAGAATATGATGCGTAAGCTTATCACCAAGTTTATGCTAACAAAAATTGGTTTGGGCTGGACCAAAGAGGCGGTGCCGAAAGAGGTTTCCGAGTCGATTCGAACAAAGAAGAGTTCGGCCGGGAATAATTATCTATTCGAGACTGACTTTATACAGCTTTCTGACTTTCTGTTCAGGCCGTATTCGACAGCTAATTCTTCGAAGCTCTTAGACAAGCTCCGCTCGGCGCTTACAACCAATGATGTCAATATAGAAGAGCTCAAGGAGTTGGTACCCACCTCAAACTGGGAAAGATATTTTCAGCCCATTGTGAATTGCAAGAGCGAGTACCTGCAGACTCGATGGGCAAGGCTTTATGATCTGCGCTGTTTGGTGGCTCATAATAATTTCATCGGTCATGAAGATTTTGAAAACATCCTAAAAATCTCGGGGGAAGTTAAAGAGAAACTGGCCGAAGCGCTGAGTAAACTCGATAGCATCCATATGTCTGCCGAGCAGAAAGAGGAAGTTGCAGAAAATATAGCCACTACGGTAAACAGTACTCATGCCGAACTGATTGGTATTTGGATTTCAATACAGCAGTTACTCATTGAAATAGCGATGAACGCGCTGGACCATGTGCAAGCACGCGACCTCATCAAGAATAAGACCTCTACTCGGATGATAATCGACAAACTTTTAAATCATTCTGTTATCCCGGTGGAACTTGCTCAAGAGTTGATAAAGCTCCAGCTGTCCCGAGATATCATTGTGCACAACGTTGATGCTGAGCTAAGTGATTCAGTGTTGCTAACTGCTGACTCTGTTAAGCATGAATTGATTGATTTCTTGGAAACATTGGACGATATTCCCAACTCCACTAGCTTGGAGGAAATTAACCCGGAGACTCTCGAGCCTTCCGCGGCTCCGTCGCAGTGAATTGATAGAAAACGAGTGGCAACGGCCGGTAAGGGCCGCCTTGAATCGAAGGCAGAGGGTGGCGAGAGGCTACTCTCAGCAAAAAGCAGTCACTGAAATGGGCGATTTTGGGCACGCATGCCGATGGGGCGGCCATAATGACAAGCGCATCATAAAGGTAGTTTATCGAACAATAGGCGAGATCGTCTGAACCCATTCAATTAACCAATGATGCAGATCAAAATTTGCCACCCTCTATTAATATCTTATTCATAACACCTAAGCATCGCCTAACTTTTAGCTGGATATCCACAAAGCCGACATCTTTGTCATTAAGATACTGATCTAGCTCGGTCAACTTTCGCTCAAGCTCCGCCAGGTTCTCCATGCCAGCTTTCACGATGTCGGCAGCCCTATGCTTATTTTTTACATGAAGTACGCCATTGGGTGGAAAATCAAAACCCAATATCTGCAAATTAATCCCATTAATGAGGATCATGGCAGACAAAACTATAATCTGACGAAGGTGAACTGAGTTATCACCAACACCAATCTTACTCCTAAAAATAGAAGCCATTCTCGGGATGATATAATCGACAAATCCAAAGACCTCAGAGTTGTCATTATAATGCGTTTCCATGCCATCAAAGTAAGGGTAAGAGTCTGTATACGCATCCATCAGCAGTGTCATAAATACGAGGCACTCGTCATCTAAAAACAACTGATGCTCATGAAATAATGATACCAACTCTAGATATTCATCTCGCGGAACAGAGCTATACAACCGCTCTTGCGGATCGTAATCTTCAGTCCACTTGTCATTCACCTCAACTGTCTTTCTAATGATTGCTGCAAACGCATTCCGCTGGTGATCAAAAAACAGAGACGTTCTAATCTGACTAACTTGATTGTAATGCTTTGCTCTCTCAAGTTGCACATTAAGTTCCGACCTGTGCTTTTCTAGCTCTTGGGAGTACTCATGCTTGTGCTGCTCTAACTTCCGAGAGTACTCATGGCCAATTGATTGTTTCAAACGTTCTGAGATCCAGCTTTTGGAGAGCCATACCAATACTGCGCCACTAGCCCCGCCTGATAACAAACTCAAAAGATATTCCATCATTATCTCCCTTTTAAACCCATCCTAGTTTTATCACCGATAGCGATCCGCACCTACGCGCTCCAGGTAGAACCGAAAACACAAGCCTATCAAAATTCGGGTGTCCGGTAGCCAGACCGTGCATGCTTTCTGCCCTACTTCTAATCCCTCAGGTAATACTATATTGGATTGCCCCTAATTGGCATATCGATCTGACTGGCTGTTTCTTGTTGATTGTAGTCCTTCATGATCGAAAGAAAACCGCTAATTTCTATTGATACCGACCGGCAGCTATGGGTCGGAAGTCATCGCTCGGGAATGACCGTTTTGTCAGGAAAGTGCCATTGCCGCACTTCGGGTATGTACGCCTTTCCGTCCCAAGTACTACGGTCAATCAAAAGGTCACTTTTCGCGAGCTCTGGGCAAGGACAGAATATTAATTGGGGCACGAGCTGAAGCTGCTCATCGTATTGATGAAAGATTTCTTTTTTTTCTCCTTCGTGATTAACGGAGAAAGTCCTATGTTTCCCTTTAGCATTAAATTGCGTGCGTTGCGACTTCTCCCATAAGGCACGAAGTGCGTAACTATCATCTAATGAGCTTAAATAGATTGCCGATGCGGAATTATGAATCTGAAGCAGGTTTAGATTATCAACATCAGCTTTAAGCCGGATGTCGATTTGCGATAACTTATTGACCTCGGGCTTGTAGACATTTGTGTCGTAAAGAAAAATCGCCGCCCGAGGACTTATTGGGAAGTAGATCTGAAGACCGGGGTTACGCATACCAAGCACCCCTCTATTTTTTATATTTTTCTGAAAATAGTTAAAATATACCACTGGGGCATCGCCAAATATGAATCGTCGATTGGTTCTGTTCTTGAGTACTGCCATCCCTAGGTCGGATAAAAAATGCGCATTTTTTATGGCTTCAATCATCTGAATTTTTTGAATCTCAGCCATATTTGGTACAGCTCTGAAATTATCTTTAAGTCGCGCTCGATCCTCTGCAGTAAGTTCTTCAGTAGTGTTAATCGCGATTTCTAACATCATGTCAGCCCACTCCTGACCTGTCGACTCTTGGTCAAGCCTGACTGCTAATGTTCTAGACCTTTGGAAAACGACCCCCTGTATTACAAGGATTACTTCTTCGAGTGAAAGCTGATCGAAAGACTTATAGTCCTTTAATTTTCTTAATGGCGGTAAAAATAAATTTTCCAACTCGTTAATTCTTTCCTCCATATCCTTGTCGCCGTAAAAATAACTTTTCGAAGCCTGGTCCCTGATAGACGCTGTCGGGATAATTTTTCCATCTACTAAACTAATCAGAGGAACAAACTTTTTGTTATCAGAAAAAAATCTAAAATAATATTGCGGTACAAAATGCTGATTTTTCTTATCCGCCATCGCCATTCCCTAACCCATTAGTTAGACAAGTATGCCTTGGGCATCTGTGATATTCACCATCATACACTTGTCCTCCACTGGTCTGCGAGAAGATTAGCGTTTGCAATTCCACAGCGCTACGACGTCCCATCACGATGCTAGTTCTCAAGTGAGTTGGCCATCGCTGCTGCCGCGGCCGTTTATGAATAGCTGAGATAAAAGGCAATGTATGACTTCCCGCTTCTGGCCGATTGCGGCCCTTGCGACCGCCGACTTTAAGTCTTTAGCAGCCGTTTGATTTCCGCCAAAAGTGGACAGACAAGGTAGCTCTGCAGTGTACAAGCTATTATTATGAGCGGTGCGTAACGGAACATAGCTCATGGGACGTAGACTTCTGTATGGCTATCTGCTATTTTTTTGATGAATAGCTTTTAAAACGTCGACTGCAACTTTCGCTTTACCGCATGCTCAACTGACAGTGCCGCTTTATTTTATATATTTAGGCTTGGAGCAATTTATGAGCAATACAATTTTTGATTTTCTGGCGCACAGCTTGCTGACGGACCCGACGCTAATTTCCACCAACTATGATGGAGAGTCTGATCAGAGTTTAGAATATGAGCTGGAGAGCTATAGAAAGCATTGTATTGCTGAGCTAGGTCGCTTAACTCTTGAAATAAACCAAACTGCAGGAAGTTTGAGCTGCGTAGGCAGCGCAGACATGAGCAGCCTTAACAGTTTGAAGAGAGCGGCACTATATGTCGAGCAGATGATTTTGCCAGACCCGATATTCCCCTTTACAGCACCTAAAAGCCCTATGTCTTCGACCATGTCAGGCTATTTGGGCATGGGCTCAAGCGCGGAAAAATTAGACAGATTCGCGTTAGCGGGAGCGGTAAAAGACGTATTAAGGAAAAGGGACATGGTTGTCGGAGGATACCTCAAGTTTTACCCTATAAGCTTGCACGCCGAAGCACCCGTTAAAATACCAATCTACTATAGTGCGAATGGGTATACCGATCTTATACCAACACCTATTTTGCAAATATTTAGGGAAAAAAGTGAGATTTTTACAGCGAAGGCGACACCAGACGGTTTGATAGTTACTGATCGGTTAGAGCCTTGTAGGACAATATTTATAAGATTTAAAGGGACACGCGCTGGGGCCGGCTATATCTACAATCTCATGTCTCAAGAAACGGTGTCGTTTGACGATGAGACGCGAATTGCTCAATTTAGATTGAACACTCCTTCGTTTCCACCTAGCCAAGCCCATTTCGACAAATGGGTAACGGAGTCGATGACTAGAAGCGCAGCTAATTATTTTAGAGGGCTTACAACTGACATTTCCTTAGCTCATAGTTTAAGTTCTGTCTACGCTTGCTCCTCTAATTTCGATAGTCAACTTCTACGCAGCTCAATGGTGGAGGTTGATAAAGGAATTCCGGAAAATGCGATAGAATGTGTTTTGAAAATGAAGTTGCCTTACATGGATAAAATAAGCTCTCGTGATCTTATGAATCTTCGTAACAATGACGGGGAAGCGTTTCAGAGTTTCAGGACGGATTTAGAGGCAAGATTTAGAGAGCTTCGATATGAAAGCGACTCCGAAATAATCAAAAGAAAGATTGTCGATATAGAACATGAAATGTCTGAAGTACAAGTCAGGGCTATATCAAACAAAATAAAATCTGTTAGAAGGGCTGCATTGGCCGATCTCGGACTTGCCTTTAGCGGGCTCGCGGCTGCGGTGGTCACTTCCGGGATGAGTCTGCTCGGAACACTAACTGCGGCTTTACACGGTACGAAAACGTATGCTGATTATAGAAAGAACGTCAAGGAGAATCCTTGCTACTTTCTCTTTGAAGCAAAACGTTTAAAGAAAACGAAAATACCTGAAGATCGTCAAAAGAAAATTCGGTCATCGGGGGGGCGAGCCAAAATCACTAGGCTTAACGCAACAGGGGGAGTTCTGCGTGACCGAGAATAATGAATCGCCTCCGATTTTGTCTGCGGTAGGTGACCGCTTTTGGCCGAAAGCAGCCAGTCACAAGCAATCAAGATCTCCCCAACCGGCCACAGTAGTAGAAAGCCAGCAAAGCACGATTCCTTTCAGCCTAAACCCAATCGACAACACCAAACAGACACCCAAAACATTAGAATGCCGCCCTCCCCAACCACAAGGACGTAGGCAGCAATGATAAAACAACGCTTCTCCCTAGCCCTCAGCCTCCTATGGCGCACCTACCTGGCGTATTTCATCTACTCCGTAGTATTCAGCCTGGCGCTGGGGTTCACTATCGGTGCTGAATTGCTTGCCAGCCAGGATTTTCTGCGGTTCGGGCCGCCGTTCACGCTTGGTTTGTTTGCGCTGTTGATCGCCGTCCTGGAACTCGGAGGTCGCGTCAATGTGCTGCACGCCGTGTTCGGTGCGCGGTTGAAGCGTACACAGGCTCACTGGCGGACCTATGTGCTTCAGTTGTCATTGCTACTGATTGCCCTGGCACTCTTGAATGCCTTGTTTGCCCTCTTCGCTCCGTTTGAGGTTTGGGTGTACTACAAAGTCTATGGCGCGCCGTTGCTGTTTGCCGTTGGCATCTTTGTGCTGGGTTGGGCCCAAACGCCCTCCACCGCTGAAACGATCGCGGTACACGCAGAAGAGTCATCACCAACAAGTGCTGCACCTAAGTGGCCATAAGTTGAGGGGTTTTGGGCTTCAGGGTCTGACCCGAATCCCTTCGCCTATTTTTGATACCTGCGCCTGGCCCGTTCTCCGCTACGCTTTTCCACATTCACTTCCTCGGTGAGCGGGATAGTTGGTAGTGGAAACGAAAGAAACTTGATGTGATGCCTCAATCGAGAACGGTCTATGGACATTACGATTTGTCGCAAGCGTGGCTTTTTTGATAGCGCCCATGGGCGACGTGTCCCCCTGCTGGTGCTCTTTAACGGCGCGGTTGTCGGCCGTGTTGCAACTGGCGAAGTCTTAGCGCTGACACTGGCGGATGTGGTCGGCACGTTGCAAGTCGGCCTCCTTGACGACAGGAAGCCGTCTCGCAGTGGGGACGTGCCTGAGGGCGTTTTCTCCGTCAGTCATGGCATCAGTATTTCCCCGAGCCCACAGGTTCAGGCTTTTTCGGTAAAGACCCGCAGTTGGGTGCTCTTTGATGTTTTCGATTGGGTGTATTTTCGGCCACTGGGGCGGTGGGTGTTCGCGGTCCAGAAAGAAGCCACCTAGCGGGCCCTGAATCAGGCTCCGCTCGGGCTTCTCTGCCGCAACTCCCTGTCAGCCTCGCTTCGGCAGCTTCCAATTCGGTCGAATGAAGTGGCAGGTGTAGCCGTTGGGAATCCGCTCCAGGTAATCCTGATGCTCGGGCTCCGCCTCCCAAAACGGGCCTGCTGGCTCGATCTCTGTCACCACCCTTCCCGGCCACAGCTTCGACGCGTCTACATCCGCCGCCGTATCTTCCGCAATATCGCGCTGCTGTTCGCTCAGGTAATAAATCGCCGACCGATAGCTCGGGCCGAGGTCATTGCCCTGCCGGTTAGGCGTGCTCGGGTCGTGGATCTGGAAAAAGAATTCCAGGATCTGCCGGTAACTGATTACCGCCGGGTCAAACACGATTTCAATCGCTTCGGCATGGTTGCCGTGGTTGCGGTAGGTGGCGTTCGGCACGTCGCCGCCGGTGTAGCCGACGCGTGTCTGCAGCACGCCGGGGTAGCGTCGCAACAGGTCTTGCATGCCCCAGAAGCAGCCGCCGGCAAGGATGGCGGTTTCGGTTGGGTTGGTCATGGTCTGTCCTTCCGCTCAATGGATACAAGGATAGTTATGGGGCTGGGTTGGCCAATAGCAAGTTGAACGGCGGATTGCCCGAATCAGCCCGCGCGCCTGGCACTGACAGACAACCACTAATCCCGAAGCTTGCGCATTATCTGCAAGACCAACGGTTTCACATATTTCTCACCGGGGTCCGTTTCGGGCGGGTCGTCGCTGCGCCGCCACTCGCCCTGATCGAACGCCTGATACAGCGAAAACGCAGGCTGCGGCAGGTCACGGGACATGCCCACGTCAACGATGGCGCCGATGAGCCCGTTGAGCACGCCGTCGCAGAACGCATAGGTCAAAGTGCCCTGGAGATAGCGCTCGGCAACGCTGATGGACAGGCCGTTCAGCAGCGCTTGCGGTGTCACGCCGAATTTCTCGCATGGGTCGGCCAGGTCATCCAGGGTCAAGCCGCTGGCTTCGGCTTGTGCCAAGAGCCTGTTGAGTTCGGTCTCCGGTAATACGCCGCGTGTGAGCAGATTCACCGCGGCGGCGGCGGGTGTGCGGGGCTCACTCATAAAACTTGCCGGCGAATACAATCGACGCGCAGCGTTGCCACACATTGGGTGCCGTTGCTTGCGTTTGGGCAAGCCCGGCGCTGGCTTCTGCCCATGCGGTTGCCGCCTCGAAGAACGCATCGACAGAGCAGTTTTCCCAACCTAGCGCACCGGGCCCATAGGGTGATGAAGGCGAGGTCTTTTCGATCTCGCGCTCGTGGGCGAAATCGGTACCGAGCGCCTCGATAAAACGGATGAACGACGGTTCATCGCTGACGTGCGTCAACAACTCATGAAGGTCCACAGGGCTAGGCATAGGGTTCCAGGCTAGGTGTAACGAGTCGACGCATGCTGCCGCACGGTATCGTCAACGGTCAACGTCGGCGGTGTTGGCCGCTTTTTTGTGGCCAGCCGGGGATGCATTGCGGCAGGTTTCAGGTAATGATGCGCCACCCGAATCAAGGACGATAACAACAATGAAAACTGCACTGCGCGCCCTGTTCCTGCTGTGCCTGGCCACTCCCGCCGTGGCCGCCGAAAGCCCTGTGGGCTTGCGGACTGCCACCCTGGCGGATGCGAAAAACACTCGCCCACTCGAGCTGGTCGTCTGGTACCCCGCCAGCACCTCGGCCACACCTGAGCTGATCGCCGACAACGCGGTGTTCGTCGGCGCGCTCGCCGTCCCCGACGCGCCGCCCGCTGCCGGTGAGCATCCGCTGGTGGTGCTGTCCCACGGGTACGGCGGCAACTGGCTCAACCAGGTATGGCTGGCGAGTGCGTTGGCGCATCGGGGCTTCATCGTGGCGGCGGTCAACCACCCTGGCACCACCAGCAAGGACCGCAGCCCGCAGGCCGCCGCGCAGTTGTGGCAACGCCCGGCCGACCTGAGCCGCGCCATCGATGCGGTGCTGGCTCAACCGACGCAGTTTGGCGCGGTGGCAAAGACGCGGATTGCCGCTGTGGGCCATTCCCTCGGCGGCTGGACCGTGCTGGAAATCGCCGGCGCACGCTTCGACCCCGACCTGTTCAGCCGCGACTGCAGCGCACACCCCAAGCTCGGTGGTTGCATTGGCTACCAGCAGATGAACCCCGCCGGTACGCCTGCCGGCAAAGCCCAACTGGCGGCGGACTTGAGCGACACTCGCGTCAGCGCCATTGTGTCCTTGGACCTGGGCCTGTCACGCGGCCTGACCGACGCCAGCCTGGCCGCGCTGCCGGTGCCGGCGCTGGTGATCGCGGGGGGCGTGCCGTCAGAGGATATGGATCCCAATCTGGAATCCGCCGACATGGTCAAGCGCCTGCCAAAAGCATCCACGCAGTACGTGGAAATCGGCGACGCCACGCACTTTAGCTTCATGACGATCTGCAAGCCGGGCGGCATGGCGTTGATTGAAGAGGATTCCCCGGGGGATGGCATGATCTGCCGCGACGGCGAGGGCGCACGGCCTCGGGCGCAGATTCAGCAGCAGGTGGTGGCGTTGATCAGTGAGTTTTTGGGACGTACAGCGCCGCAAAAAAGCCTCTGAAAAAATAATTGCATCAAATGCGCTGCATGTTTGATCCGAGCCTTTGCTGATAGCTGCCAAATGGCAGGTCGGCGATGAGGCAGGCCAAGCGTTTGGTGCGGGTGTGGAGGCTTATCGTGTCTTCCCTGTGGCGTTCAATAGTCGGGGATTCAGGGCCCGATTATTGGCGAAAGACACGGTGACTCAATGCACAGATCGGCGCTAAAAAGCGACCCAGGCAGCGGCTGGCGATTTTTAAACTGGTATCATCGCGGCCTGTATCCACCAGGTAAAAACCGATGAATCGCCAGAAAAAACTCCAGCAGCTGTTCAAGGCCAAGGCCAAGAAGGCCAGCGCCAAATTGGCGCCGAAAAGCAAGGACCGCTATATCAGCAAGGCGGATCGGGAAAAGCTGGCGGCCGAAGCGGCCCAAGAGCCCAGCCTTTCCCCCGAGGCGTGACTCAGCAACCGCTCAACGCCACCTGCGGCCGCTCGCCGGCAAAGAAAAACGGCCGCAGGCGCACGCCCACGCTATTGCCGATAAACGCCGCTACAAGCCACACCCAGCCATGCAGGCTGCCCGAGGCGATGCCGCTGAAGTACGCGCCGATGTTGCAGCCGTAGGCCAGGCGCGAGCCGTAGCCGAGCAGCAGGCCGCCGATCACTGCCGCGACCAGCGAGCGCGCCGGGATTTTCAGGCTGGGGGCAAAACGCCCGGCCAGGCCGGCAGCCAGCAGCGCACCGAGGACAATGCCGATGTCCATGACGCTGGTGATGTCTTCCCACACCGGCGCGGCCAGCGCCTTGGCGTTGCCCGGCATCTGCCAGAACGCCCAGCTGGCCACATCCACGCCCAATCCGCTTGCCACCTTGGCGCCCCACAAGGCGAACGCCGAGGTAATCCCCCACGGCCGCCCGGCCAGTGCCAGGGTCGCGTAGTTGAGCAGCGCCAGGCCAATCGCGCCCCACACCAATGGCCACGGCCCGCGCAGGAAACGGCGCAGGCCCTGGTGCTCGCTGGTCACGCCGGCTTCGAGTTGGCCATGACGGCGTTTTTCCAAGCGCACGGTGACAGCTGCAATCAGGCCGAACACGGCCAGGCTGAGGATCAAGGCCGGCACCACGCCGAAGCTCTTGACGATGGACACGGCCGGGAACGCCGGCAGTGCAAACCACCAGTCGACATGGTGCGTGGCGATCAACGAGCCACAAATGAAGAAGAACAGCGTCACCAGCATGCGCGCATTCCCGCCGCCCACGGTGAACAGCGTGCCGGACGCACACCCGCCGCCCAACTGCATGCCGATCCCGAAAATAAACGCACCGAACACCACGGAAACGCCCGCCGGTGCTACCAGCCCGACCACCGGCTGCCCGAACAACGTGCCCGCCCCCAGCGCCGGGAAGAACAGCAGCACCGCCACCGCAAGCATCACCATTTGCGCACGCAGGCCAGCGCCGCGCCGATCATTGATGAACACCCGCCAGGCCGAGGTGAAACCAAAGGCGGCGTGGTAGAGGGTCAGGCCCAGCGCCGCGCCGACCACCAGCAACAACACCTGGCGCGAGCCCACGCTGTTTTGCAGGAACAGGGCGCCAAGCACCAGGATGATAAAAGCCACCAACGGCGCAACAGGCGTGCGCGCGGGGGCGAGAGGGAGAGAACTGCTCATGGGGTATCTCGGTGTGAAGGAGTTGAATGCGAGGGGGACGAGTATAAACCCAGGGCACGCGGGGGGCGCGTTGTGCCTGACAGACTTTTTTGTGAGGAGCGATCGTCTTCTGTGGTGAGCGGGCTTGTTGTGGGGAGTGATCATCTTTGGTGGTAAGCAGGCTTGTTGTGATGAGTGCTCATCTTTTGTGGTAAGTGGTCATTCCTTGTGGTGAGTGATCACCCTTTGTGGCGAGCGGGCTTGCCCCGGTACAAACCGGGGACATCGTTTACATTTCTAACCGGGGACATGGTTTACAGGCTAATACGCATGATCAGGAGGTAACTGATCATGCCCTGGAACCAAGAGTCCCCAGCCGACCTTCTGTGGCAAGCGGTCATCCTTTGTGGTGAGCGGGCTTGCCCCGCGTTGGGTTGCGCAGCAGCCCCAATCCAGCAGAATGCGGTGTGTCAGGAACTACTGAGTGGATGGCTGTGGGGCCGCTACGCAGCCCAACGCGGGGCAAGCCCGCTCACCACAGGAAGCTTGCTCGCCACAACGAATCCATTCGCCACAAAGACACTGCTAACCGGTCCACGCCCCACAAGAAAAAATTTAACTGGGGGGCGTACGCACAGGACACATTGGATTATCAAGGTGGCCGTGTTGTGCCTGCCCGACTTTCAGTCCCCAGCCGACTTTTTGTGACGAACGATCATCCCTTGTGGTGAGCGGGCTTGCCCCGCGTTGGGTTGCGCAGCAGCCCCAATCCAGCAGAATGCGGTGTATCAGGAACTACTCAGGGAATGGCTTTGGGGCCGCTACGCAGCCCAACGCGGGGCAAGCCCGCTCACCACAGGAAGCTTGCGCGCCACAACAAATCCATTCCCTACAGAGAAACTGCTCGCCCTCCCCCACCCCCACATGAAAAAAAATTAATACAGCTAAACTGTACAGTTTTCCTGTGCCCATGCTACGGTTTCAGCATGACTAAACCACCCTCCACCCCTTCATCGCATTCCGCCGCCACCCTGGCCGCCGAGCTGCGTATCTCCCTGGGCAAGCTGATCCGCCGCCTGCGCGAGCAAACCCATCCTGATGATTTCACCACCGCGCAAAAGTCCGTGCTGCTGCGCCTGGATCGCGATGGACCGAGCACTGTTTCTGCCCTCGCCCGCGCCGAAAGCGTCAAGCCGCAGTCGATGCGCATCACCGTGGCCGGGCTGGAAGTGATGCAGGCCGTGAGCGGCAAGCCGGACCCAAGCGACGGCCGGCAGACGCTGATCAGTCTCACGCCGAGCTTTCGCAAACACCTGAGCGAAAACCGCGCGGCCAAAGACGATTGGCTGCTGCGCGCGCTGCAGGAACAACTGTCGCCCCAGGAACAAGACGAACTCGCCGCTGCGGTGAAACTGCTGGAGCGCCTCGCCGACTTTTGACTCTCCCCTACCCGCTTGAGGAAATAGCATGGCTGTCACCTCGCTGGATGCAACAACCGCACTGATCATCGTGGACCTGCAACACGGCATCATCGGCTATCCCTTCATGCACCCGATCGGCGAGGTGGTGCAGCGCTCGCGCGCACTGCTCGATGCCTTCCGCGCGCACGATTTGCCGGTGGTGCTGGTCAACGTCACAGGCTTTGCGCCGGGACGCACCGAGCGACCACGGCGCAGCGAAGCCTTGGCGCCCGACTGGGCCGAGCTGATCCCCGAACTCAACCCACAACCCACTGACCTGCGAGTGACCAAACGCAGCTGGGGCGCATTCGCCAACACCGACCTCGAGGCCCGGCTCAAGGCCCTCGGCGTCACGCAGGTGGTGGTCACCGGCGTGGCCACCGGCACCGGGGTCGAAGCCACCGCGCGCCAGGCCTATGAGTTGGGTTTCAACGTGACGCTCGCCATCGATGCAATGACCGATGCCAACCCCGAGGCCCACGCCTACAGCCTCCAGCACGTGTTCCCGCGCCTGGGCGAGTCGGGCACCACGCAGGCCATCATTGATCTGCTCGACACCCGGGGGAACGAATAACGCCATGAGTTTCCTCGGCACCTTCCGCTCCCTGCGCAGCCCCAACTACCGCATCTGGGCTGCCGGTGCGCTGGTCTCCAACATCGGCACCTGGATGCAGCGCACCGCCCAGGACTGGCTGGTGCTCACCCAGCTCACCCCGCACAACGCCGCCGCTGTCGGCATCGTCATGTCGCTGCAATTCGGCCCGCAATTGTTGTTGCTGCCATGGACCGGGTTCGCCGCCGACCACTACGACCAGCGCAAGCTGCTGATCGTCACCCAGGCGGTGATGGGCCTGCTGGCGCTGACGCTGGGGGTGTTCACCATCACCGGGTTTGTCGAGCTGTGGCACGTGTACGTGTTTGCGTTCCTGTCCGGCTGCGCCTCGGCGTTCGACGCGCCAGTGCGGCAGATTTTCGTCGCGGAGCTGGTGGGCGAGAAGGATTTGTCTAACGCCATCGCGCTCAATTCCACCTCATTCAATATGGCACGCATGATCGGCCCGGCGGTGGCCGGCCTGACCATCGCATCGGTGGGCACCGGCTGGGCGTTTCTGCTCAATGGCAGCAGTTTTTTTGCGGTGCTGGCCTCGCTGTTCTTCCTGCGGGTGTCGGGGCAGCACGCCAAGGTGCGAGCCTTGCGCACCAAAGGCAGCCTCACCGAAGGCCTGCGCTATGTGTGGGCGCGGCCGGACTTGAAGGCGATCCTGCTGATGCTGTTTCTGATCGGCACCTTCGGCATGAATTTCCCGATTTTCATCTCGACCATGGCCGTGACCGCGTTTCATACCGATGCACGCGGCTACGGCCTGCTGACCTCGACCCTGGCCATCGGCACCATCGCCGGCGCACTGCTGGCCGCCGGCCGCGAACGGCCGCAGTTCAAGTCCCTGCTCAATGGCGCCGCGATCTTCGGCGTGGGCTGCACCCTGGCGGCCCTGGCGCCGAACTACTGGTTATTCGCGGTCGCGCTGGTGATCATCGGTGTCGGCGCGATGACCTTCAGCAACACCACCAACAGCCTGATGCAACTCACCACCGAACCGGCGATGCGCGGCCGCGTGATCGCCCTGCGCGTCGGCGTGGCCCTGGGCGGCACGCCCATCGGCGCGCCCATCGTCGGCTGGGTCGCCGACCACCTGGGGCCGCGCTGGGCGCTGGTGGTCGGCGCGGTGTCAGGCATCCTGGCGGTGGGGGTGGCGGTCTACACGATCAAGCGCCAGCTGGATCGGCCTGCCTCGATTACGTCCGCCCCACCGAGCCCGACACCGGGAGATTCCCCAACAACTTGAGCCCGGTGCTCTTCACGAACGTGTCGTAGTCCATCGGCTTTTGGATGCGGGTTTCGGTGTTGGGCAGTACGTAGGCCCAGGCACGCTGGCTGGAAGCGTCATACACCAGCTTGAACAGGCGCGTCGGCACCCACACCCGGTTGTCGCCGATGGTGCCGTAGCCTGGATCGAACAGCGGACCGGTGAACACATACACATCGCCGCCGGCGCGCTTGGCGAATTTGCGCACGTCGGCTTCGACCTTGCTCCAGATCTTGCGGTTGTTGGTCGGGTCCTGCGGGACCATGTTCGACAGCGCGAAGGATTGCGCCATGGCATGCGCGTTCGGCGCGTCGGCGGCCGGCGCCTGGTGGCCACGGTCGACGGCCGGGTGCTGGCTGCGGTAGTCGCTCAACTCCGCACGGCCACCTTTGGGAATACGCGGATCGGGGTAGAACTGGTTGGTGCGTTCCTCGCCCTTGGCCTCCTGCAATTGCGCGGCGTTGAGGCGCTCGACCACCACCAGCGGGGTCTTGCTGGTTTGCGAGTACAGCACTGCAAAGGTGTCCGAGCACAGCGCCAGCGGTTTCATCGCCGCCGGGACAGTCGCCGTGTTGATCGGATTTTTCGCCGGGAAAAGTTCAGCGCATCCGTCGAACGAGGCGCGTTGTTCCGAAGGGGTGTAGGGGTTTGCGGGGGTGCGGGCATCAACGGTGGTGGAGAACAAAAACAGGGCAGACAGCCCGACTGCAATATTGCGTAGGTGCATGGGTAAATCTTCGAAAGGGAATAAAGCGGCAGGCTCCGGCGCGCGGAGCCAAGTGGATGATATTTCGAGGATTATGGACTAGCTAAATTCAGATTAGTGCCCGACCGCCGCAGGTTTACCCGCTCCCCGCGCCCCCGGTTTGAAGGCATGGGCACGGGCCGCCCAAGTCAGCACCAGCGCCACCCCGATCAACCCCAGCATCGCCCACGGAAACGCCGCCACGCCCCAGCTCTCCAGCAACACACCCCCGACCACGCCGCTGCCGGCAATCGCGCTGTTCCAGGCCACGACGTTGAGTGACAGCGCCACATCCGCGCCATCTCCCGCCGCATCGGCCAGGGCGGTCTGCAGCAAGGTCGCGGCGCCGCCGAAGCTCAGGCCCCAGACTGCCACGCCGAGGTAGATCACCGCCGGCAGATTGCCCAACAGGCCGAACACCACGCTCACGCCGGCAAACAGCAGCAGGCTCGCCAGCACCGTGTTGCGCAGCAGCGGCTCGACCAGCCGGGCGGTGATCCAGATGCCGGCCAACGCGGCGATGCCGAACACCAGCAACACCAGGTCCACGCGCTCGGCCAGGCCGGCCGGCGCCACGAACGGGGCGATGTAGGTGTAGAGGATGTTGTGGGCGAGCATCCAACTGATCACCACCGCCAGCACCGGCCGCACGCCCGGTGTGGTCAGCACTTTGCCCAGCGACACGCGTTGATGCGCGGGCTGGGGCGCGAAGTCCGGGACTTTCACCAGCACCCAGGCAATCAGCACCAGGCTCACGCCGGACATCAGGCCGAACGTGGTGCGCCAGCCCACCAGTCCGCCGAGCCAGGTGCCCAGCGGCACACCCAGCGACAGCGCAATCGGCGTGCCGACCATCGCCAGCGCGAGTGCCTTGCCTTGTTGGTGCGGCGCGACCATGCGCCGGGCGTAACCGGCCAGCAGGCTCCAGGCCAGCCCCGCTGCGACACCGGCGAAGAAGCGCGCCACCAGCGTCACGCCATAGTGCGACGACCACGCGGTGATGGAGTTGAACAGCAGGAAGCCGACGATGGTCAGCAGCAACACATTGCGCCGGCGCCAGCCACGGGTGGCGATGGTCATGGGGATCACCGCCAGCACCGAGCCCAGCGCGTAGGCGGTGACCATTTGCCCGGCCATCGACGGCGAAATCGCCAGGCCGTCGCTGATCAGCGGCAACAGGCCGGCAGGCAGGGTTTCGGTGACGATGCAGATGAAGCCGGTCATGGCCAGCGCGAGCAAGGCGCCGATGGGCAAGCGTTCGGACGAGGCCGATAGGGTCAGTGAGGGCGTCACGGGATACTCCTTGGGCAAGACTTAGATACTGATCGATATAAATGTTGCGGGCAGTCGCTGCGCGTTGTCAACGACTTATGTATCGACTAGTATTTATCTCATTCCCCACCGGAGACCCGACATGGCACAAATGGGCCGCCCCCGCACTTTCGACCGTGAACAGGCTGTGGAACAGGCGTTGCACCTGTTCTGGCAGCACGGCTACGACGCCACGTCTTTGGCCCAGCTCAAGGCGGGCTTGGGTGGCGGTATCTCCGCGCCGAGTTTCTATGCGGCGTTTGGCTCCAAGGAAGCGCTATTCGATGAGTGCGTGCAGCGCTACCTGGCGACCTACGCCCAAGTCACCGAATGCCTGTGGGACGAAACCCTGTTGCCGCGCAAGGCGGTGGAGACCGCGCTGCGCCAGTCGGTGCGCATGCAGTGTGAAGACGGGCACCCCAAGGGCTGCATGGTCGCGTTGGGCGTGATGAGCGCGCCGAGCCCGGAGAATGCACGCGTGGCCGATGCATTGACCCAGTCGCGGCTGCGCACCCGGGCGGGGATCGTCGCATGTGTGGAGCGGGCGATGCGGTTGGGCCAGTTGCCGCAGCACACTCAGCCGGCGGTGATGGCGAGCGTGTTTGACAGTTTTCTGCAGGGGGTGTCGATCTTGGCCCGGGACAATGTGCCCTATGCGACCCTCGATGCGGCGATCAGCCAGCTCATGCTGGGCTGGGATGTCGCCGCCTCTATCGCGCCGCCCTTTCATCCCGGTGCTGCATCAGAAAATCCACAAACGCGCGCACCCGGTGCGGCACATAACGCCCATGGGGATACAGCAGGGTAAACGGCCGCGAACGGCCGCCATACGCCTGCAGCACTTGCACCAGGCTGCCGTCCGCCAATTCCTGCTCGACGATGAACTTGTAGGTCTGGAACAACCCCGCCCCATGCTTGGCCAGGGTCACGCCGCCGAGGACATCGTCGGAACAGCTGTACCCCGCCTCCCCCGCGAACTCGTGCGCCTTGCCGTCCACCTGGAACAACCACGGGATGCGGCGCCCATTGCTCGGCAGTTCGTACTGGATGCATTCGTGGGTAGGCAAATCTTCCAGCGTCTGTGGGGTACCGGCGCGTTGCAGGTAGGACGGCGCGGCCACCACCACCAGTTCGGCATCTTCCAGCAGGCGTGCGATCAACGACGAATCGGGTTGCGCGCGTACGCGCACGGCCAGGTCATAGCCCTCGGCGACGAAGTCGATATTGCGGTTGCTGATGTGGATATCCACCGTGACCTGCGGGTACAGCGCGCGAAACTTCGGCAGCAGCGGCAGCAGGCGATGATGGCCGTAGGTGGTCGGAATGCTGATGCGCAGCAGGCCGGAGGGCACGGACTGCGCGCCCATCACTTCCTGTTGGGCTTCCACCAGTTGGGTCAGGGCTTGGCGGCATTGCTCGAAAAACGTCCGGCCGCTGTCCGTCAGGCGAATGCTGCGGGTGGTGCGCACAAACAGCCGCGAGCCCAGGCGTTCTTCCAGGCGCGAGACGCTGCGGCTCACGGCAGCCGGGGTGACGCCGGCGACCTGCGCGGCGGCGGTGAAACTGCTGGCTTCGGCTGCCAGGCAAAACAGCTCGATACTGCCCAGCTGCAAATCTTCGAAATGACGCTTCATGAGGGAGGCTTCTGACTCAACGGCAGCGAGTAGCGGTTTGATGGATGACACGCCCTGTTTATCAGCAGTGCCAAGATAAATACAGCGTTCGGCACCGGCCACGCTTGCTTTCGCTGATGGCACACCGCTAATCTTGCGAATAATTCTTATCCGCAGACGTATCTTTCCATGTCGGCCAGCAACCTTCCCTTGAATCAGGCGGTCCATGCGCTCTACGCCGAGCACCATGGTTGGCTGTTCGGCTGGCTGCGCAAAAAGCTCGGTTGCCCGCAAAACGCTGCGGATCTTTCCCACGATACGTTTCTGCGCATCCTTGCGTCCCGCGATGCCCTCGGCGCAATGCGCGAACCGCGTGCGTTTCTGACCACCACCGCGCGCCACCTGATCATTGACCGCGCGCGCCGGCGCCAGCTGGAAGACGCCTACCTGCGCGAGCTGGCCCTGACCATCGAGATGATGGAGCAGTGCCAGCAGTCGCCGGAAGAGATCCTCGTCACCCTGGAAGCGCTGGAACAGATCGCCTTTGTGCTCGACGGCCTGGCGCTGAATGCGCGGCAGGCGTTCCTGCTGTACTTCCTCGAAGGCCTGCGCCAAAGCGAGATCGCCAGCCGCCTGGGGATTTCCGAGCGCATGGTGCGCAAGCACCTGATGAATGCGCTGATGCACTGCAACCACGCGCTGGACATATGAGCACCGACCTCGACCAGCAGGCCGCGAACTGGGTGATCCGCCTCAATGAGGGCAATCTCAGCGAGCGCGAGCAGCAGCAGTTCGAGCGCTGGCAAGCGGCCGATCCACGCCACGCGGCGGCTTTCGAGCGCCTGCAAGGGTTTGTCGGGCGCTTGCAGGCGTTGCGCCCGCAACAGGCCCCGGTGCAAGCCGCGCTGGAAGCCGCCCGCGTGCGCCGGCGCAACCCGGCCGGGCGCGTGCTGCTGGGGTTGCTGGTGGCATTGCCGGTGGCCCTGGCGTTGCGCGCGTACCCGCCGAGCTACTGGCTGGCCGACCAGCGCACGGCGCCGGCGCAATGGCAGCAGGTCGCCCTGGAAGATGGCTCGCAACTGACCTTGAGCGGCAACAGCGCCGTGGACCTGACCTTCAACGACCAGCAGCGCCAGGTGCGTTTGCTGCGCGGCGAAATCCTGGTGCAAGTCGCCCACGATGCGACGCGCCCCTTTACGGTGGTGACCGACGACGGCCAGATGCGCGCGCTCGGCACACGTTTTACGGTCAGGCGCGAGGCGCCGGGCACCTTGCTGAGCATGCTTGAATCGACCGTCGCGGCCACCGACGCCAGCCAGCATCAGGCCGTGCACGTCAGCGCCGGCCAACAGGCGCGCATTACCCCGGATGCCGTGAAGGTGCTGGGCAAAATCGACCCGCGCGCCACCGACGACGCCTGGAAACACCATCAATTGGTGGTGCAGGACCGGCCCCTGCCGGTGGTGCTCGACGAACTGGCGCGCCAATACGGCGGCCATGTGCAGTTTGATCGCCAGCAGTTGGCCGACCTGCGCGTGTCTGCCGTATTGCCGCTGGATAACCCGCGCCGTGCGCTGCAGTTGATTGCCGATGGCCTGCCGGTGCGCATCCGCGCGTTCAGCCCGTTGTGGCTGCAGATCGAACGCCACGAAAAATAGTTTCGCGTGCCGGGTTCCGCTTTTCAGGGTTGCCCCGTCAAGGAAGAAAGCACCTCAATAACAGGAATTTCTTCCATGCCGCGCCACTTCAAGCGTTCTCCGTTGCCCCTCGCCCTGGCGATCAACCTGGCCAGCCTTGCTGCGCTGAGCCTGGGCCTCTGCAGCCCGGTGGCGGCACAAGAGGCGGCGCGGTATGCGATCGCTGCCGGCCCCCTCGGCCCGGCGCTCAACCTGTTCGCGCAACAGGCGCATGCGGCGCTGCTGTTCGACAGCCAGACCGTCGCCGGCCTGACGACTGCCGGCCTGCACGGTGACTTCGCAATTGCCCAGGGGTTCGCCCAACTGCTGCGCGGCAGCGGTTTGCAGGCCGTGCAGGGAGCAAACGGCTATGTGCTGGTGCCGATCAACACCAGCGGTTCGCTGGAGCTGGGCCCCACTGCAATCACGGGCCTGACCGAAGAAAGCAGCACCGAACACGTCAAGGGTTACGTGGCCACACGCAACCTCAGTGCCACTAAGACCGACACGCCGATCATCGAAACCCCGCAATCGCTGTCGGTGGTCACCAGCGACGAGATCCGTGATCGCCAATCGGAAACCCTCTCGCAAACCCTCGACCTGACGCCGGGTTTCACCAGCCAGCCGACCAGTTTCAACCGCACCTCGGACCGTTTCCGCATTCGCGGCTTCGACGTCGAATCTGCCACCGGCGGTTCCCTGCGCGACGGGCTGCGCCTGCAGAACAACTCCTACGACGGCGTGCAGGAGCCCTATGGCCTGGAACGCGCCGAGGTGATTCGCGGCGCGGCGTCGGTGCTGTATGGGCAATTGTCGCCGGGCGGCCTGATCAATACCGTGAGCAAGCGTCCCAGCCAGACGCCCTACCACGAGGTCAACCTGCAAGCCGGGCAGAACAACCGCAAGCAACTGTCCGCCGACTTCACCGGCCCGCTAGGCGACAGCGACACCCTGAGTTACCGCCTGACCCTGCTCGACCGCAAGAGCGATACCGCCGCCGACCACATCAACAACGACAAGGTCTACGTCGCCCCGGCCCTGACCTGGCGGCCGGATGACGACACCTCGCTGACCCTGCTGTCGTTCTACCAGAAGACCGAGACCGGCTTCTCCGCGCCGCTGCCCTATCAACTGACCAAGGGCGTCGGCAGCGGCAAATTCCAGATCGGCCGCCACGACTTTATCGGCGAGCCCGACTACGACGAAATGAACGGCGAGATGTCGGCGCTGGGCTATGAGTTCGAACACCGCTTCGATGAGCACACACGCATCAGCAACAAGCTGCGCTACTACCAGTCGGATGTGACGTGGCGCTACCTGCAGGTCAACATCGGCGGCCAGAACATCACCAACGCGCAAAACACCGGCATCCTGCAGCGCCAATACAGCGACCGCCGTGAACGCTCGCGGGGCCTGGCCAGCGACACCAATATCGAGAGCAAGTGGCAGTTTGGAGACTGGCAGCACACGTTCCTGCTGGGCTTTGATGGCTACGACACCAGCTACGACTCGCACAATTTCCGCGGCGCCGCCCAGCCGTTGAACCTGGCCACCTACCAGTATGGGCAGCCGGTGGTGGTGAATCGCAACCCGGCCACCGACCGTGGTTCGCAGATCGACACCTTGCAAAAGGGCATCTACTTCCAGGACCAGATCAAGTTCAATGAACGCTGGATCCTGCTGCTCGGCGGCCGTCATGACTGGGCGGACCAGGACACCGAACTGTTCCGCAATTCGGCCAAGAGCAGCCAGAGCGATGAAGCCACCACCTGGCGCGCGGGGCTGGTGTACAAGGCCGACAATGGCCTGGCGCCCTACATCAGCTACAGCGAATCCTTCTTCCCGGTAGCCGGCACCAACAAGGCCGGCGAAAGCTTTGTGCCCACCGAGGGCAAGCAGTATGAAATCGGTATCCGCTACCAACCCGAAGGCAGCGCGACCCTGCTGAGTGCGGCGGTGTACCAACTGGAGCAGAAAAACGTCCTGAGCCAGGACCGCACCGATATCAACTTTTCGGTACAGGTCGGCGAAGTGCGCTCGCGTGGTTTCGAACTGGAAGCCAAGACCGAGCTCACCCCCGACCTCAGCCTGATTGCCTCCTACGCCTACATCGACGCGCGCATTACCAAAAGCGATATCGCCCGCGAAATCGGCCAACGCAGCGAAGACACGCCCTACCACCAGGCCGCCCTGTGGGCCGACTATCGCCTGGCGGCGCTGGGTATCCCGCAACTGCGCATCGGCGGCGGCGCCCGCTACAAAGGCACCACCCAGGCCTCCGGCGTGCCTTCCTCCATGCCCGCCTATACCCTGTACGACGCCCGCGCCAGCTACGAAATCGACCCGCACTGGGAAGTCGCGCTCAACACCAACAACGTCACCAACAAACGCTACACCTACTGCGAGTTCGCGATTTGCCGGTACGGCGACGAGCGCCAGCTGGTCAGCTCGCTGACGTATCGCTGGTAACGGCGCGCCGCCGAGCAAAATGGGGAAGCGGACTGGTTGTGATGAGCAGGCCTGCTTTGTAGCGAGCAGGTTTGTTTTGTGGCGAGCGGGCTTGCCCCGCGTTGGGCTGCGCAGCAGCCCCAATAAGACCCCTGCGGTCTTTCAGGTAGATCCGGTACTCAGGTTTTAGGGGGGCTTCGCCCCCCAACGCGGGGCAAGCCCGCTCACCACAAAGGAAGTGTGCTCATCACAATAGGCTCACCCTTCCCTCTGCGATTCAAACTACTCTGCCAACAAACCCTCACTCAACGCATAAGGCTCGCCCTCAAACAAAATCTCCCACGGCCTGTGTGCTTGTTTATGGCAGCAGCAATTGTTGTGGTGAGCAGACCCACGAGTGAGCAGGCCTTTTTTTGTGGTGAGCAGGCCCGTTTTTTGTGGCGAGCGGGCTTGCCCCGCGTTGGGCTGCGCAGCAGCCCCAATAAGACCGCTGCGGTCTCTCAGGTAGATCCGGTACTCAGGTTTTAGGGGGGCTCCGCCCCCCCAACGCGGGGCAAGCCCGCTCACCACAAAGGAAGTGTGCTCATCACAATAGGCTCGGCCTCATCCCGCGATTCAGCCCAGTTCTGCCAACAACGCCTCACTCAACGCATGAGGCTCGCCCTTGAACAGAATCTCCAGCGGCGCGCTGGTGTCCAGGTGCCGATACAGCGCGCTGCGCTCGGCAAAGTCGCCCGCCAGGCGCACAGCGGCCGCTATGTACTCTTCATGGGTCTGTGCAATGCACCACGGCGCAAGGCCGACTCGGCGAAACAACCCCTCGTCGATATGCTCGAACACTTGCGGGCCGGTCTTGCAGACGCCCGGCAGACCGACGGTCAGCGCGTCGATGATGCCGTTGGTGTTACCGAACGGAAACGGGCTCAGGAACAGGTCGCAGCGGTTCAACGTGGCCATGTAATCGGCATAGGGCTGATGCGGGTACACCGTGGCATCGCCGACATACCGCTCGATCAGCCGCACCAGTTGCGGGAACAGCAGCCCTTGCGCCTGCCCCACCAGAAAGTGAAAACGCACGCGCTTGCCGCAGGTGTGCAACGTGCGCACGGCAATCGCCTCGCACGCGCGCAGGAAGGTCGGGTTGAGTTTCATGGTGGTGGCGGCGATGGCGACGTTGACCCACGGCGCGTCCTCGCGCGGCAGCCGTGGCAACTGCACCGGGATCGCCGAGGGCCGATACGGCTGCCCGTTCGCCGGCAGTTGCAGCAGGCGCTCGGTAAAGCACGCGGGATCGCCGACAAAATCCGCTTCGACGCTGATCAGGTCGATATGCCGCGACGCCGTGGTCGCCGGGTGCCCGAGGGCAGCCACCTGCAGCGGCGCGAAGCGCAGGTTGCTGGCGAAGAGGGTGATCTGGAACATACCGACACTGGGCATGTAGAACACCTCGGGCCGGCGTGCACCGGCGATGGCCGAGATCTGCCGCAGGCAGGCAAACAGGTCATCCGGCTCCGACAGCTCGATAAACTCATCGAACACTGCCCGTCCGAGCTCATCCACGTTCGCCGCATACCCCAGCGCTACCACGTGGAAATCCCGCCGCGCCGCCTGCAACGTCAGCGAGTGCGTGCGGTAGATCGAATGCCCGCCGGAGAACCATTCGAGCAGCACCAGCATCAGCGGTTTGTCACGCACCGGCGCGGCAGCCGGGGGCACACTAGTGATGCCCACGCTGGCGAGCTTGCGTTCGATCAGCGTATTGATCGAGGCCTTGATGCGATGGCGCTCGGGCAAGTCGGCGTAGCTGCAGTGCATGTACACGTCGTGCAATACGTTGAGTGGCAGCGTGTCCAGGCTGTCCAGTTGCTCCAGGCGCCCCGGCAGCCAGGCCAGCAAGGCCTCGCGCTTGGAGTGCGCGGCCGGGGTGCCGAGAAAGCGCGGCGACAGCAGTGCCATGCACAGCGCCGCCGCCAGCGTCGGGTTCTGCGCCCACAGCAGGTCCACGTCCAGCGGCAACTGGGATTCCGGCGAATACAACAGGCAGAACTTCACCAGGTCCTGCTCGGCCAGGCGGTAGTCGCCACCGTCAGGCCCCAGCAGGTTCAGCGCGCGCAGGATGTGATCCGCGTTGATAAAGGCACTCGCGGCAAACAGCGAGGACAGCCAGCGCTGCAGGTTGATCAACTGGCCAAAGCCCCCCGGGCTGAGGCTGAAACCGGGGTCGGAAAACAGTGCGGTGATCGCGCAGGTAATGCGCGTCAGCACGTGACTTTCCAGCTCGCCAGGACTGATTGCCGGCGACACACTGAGGGAAAACTGCTCGGAGAATTTGCCGTAGTTGCGGTCGATCAGTTGCAGCAAACGCACCAGTTCACGCGCGCCGCCTTCATGGTCGCGGGTGTAGCACAGGTATTCGAAGCCCTCCAGGGAGAACAGCGGCTCGGTCATAGCGGTCGCTCCACGTCGATCTGCACCTCATCGGCGTCCCGGCTGCGAGCGGTGAGCGGCTGGCTCCAGGCGCCGCCGACCATCTGGCTCTGATGGTATTGGCGCGTCGGCTCGGTACGGGTCTCCAGCAGGTTGTTGTGGATCAAGCCGCCGCGACTGGTCAGCACCGCGCCGTTGCCGGTGGCGGTGATCGACGCGGTGCCGTTGCCTTGGTTGAGGTAGTTGCCTGACGGCGTATCGAGGTCCAGGCGCAGGGTGCCGTCCACCACTTGCAGGGTGTTGGTGCCGTTGTCGAAGCTCAAGGCGGCGCCACTGGCACTGCGCGCGGTGACGGTAAGGTTGCCGCTGCCGCCGGTCATCACGTTGTTGAAGCCGCGCGCGTTGGTGGCGTTGAACGACAGCCCCGGCCCCGCCCCTTGTGCGGTGCCTTGCAGGCGAATATCACCGCTGCTGGAAAGCACATTGACCCCATTGCCCGCACCCGAGGCGCCGCTGCGAATGCTCAGGCCCGGTGCGCTGGAGGCCGGTCCCGAGGTGCCGCTCAAGGTCAGGTCGCCGTCCTGGGTGGTCAGGTTGATCACCGAGCCGGTGCCGGTGGAGTTGACCACCGTGCCGGAGTCACCGGCACTGCGGCCCTCGATGAAGATATCGCCGCCCGCGCCCGCGTTCAGCGTCACCACGCCGGTGGTCGAAGCCGCGAGGAAAACACCTCGGCCCGAATCCGCCGCGCCCTGCACCGTCAGGGTGCCGCTGCCGACGCTGAGGGTTTGCGTCGACGTTGCCGCCGTCGAGCACACCAGCACGCCGCTGCCCGACACCGCGCTGCCACGCAGGGTGAGGTTGCCGCTGCCGGTGGTGGCGATGGTGTTGCTGGTGCTGAAGATGCGCGTGCCATTGCCGCTGCCGAGGTTGCTGCTGTCGATGTTGATATTGCCGACACCCGAGGTCTGGAGTGTGCTGCCGCCAGTGAGCACGAAGGCATCGCCGGTGCCGGTGGTGCTGGCCTGCACGGCGGTGATGCTGATATTGCCGCCACCCGCATCCAGGGTGCTGCGGCTTATATTGATCGCGGTCGCCGTGGAGCCTGCGGCCAGGTTCGACGAGGTGGCGCCGCGCAAGGTGATGTCGCCGCCGCTGGTGCTGATGCGCGTGCCGTTGGTCAAGGAAATACCCACGCCATTGCTGACGTTGGTGCTGGCCCAGGACGTCGCCGGGTCGACCGCGCCGCTGACGGTGAGGTTGCCGCCGTTGGTGCTGATGCTCGCGTTGCTCAAGGCCACCGAGCCGTTGCCGCTGTTGTTGAAGTTGGACACCAGCGACACATTCAGGGTCTTGCCGGTGCCATTGCTGATGCTGGTGTTGGTCATCACGATATTGCGGTGGGCCTGCAGGGTCAGGGTCGCGTTACCCACGCCCTTGACGTTGGACAGCACGTTGATGTCCCCCGAGGTGCCGGCGCCCGATGAGGTGGTCACCAGGATATTCGCGCCCTCGGACAACGACGCATTGAGCGTCGCCGAACTCAGGTTGGAGCTGGCGCCGGCATTCGGCGTGAACGGAGAGCTGGTCGACGTGCCGCTGCTGGCGCCGCTGGTGATGTTGATGTTGAACGGGTCGATCAGCCACGTACCGCCCTGCCCCGACACCGCACTCAGGTCGACGATGCCGGCGATGTCCAGCGCGTGCCCGGAAGTTTCCACCAGCCCGCCACGGCCCTGGCGGCCGGCGCCGCGCACGCTGATGTCACCGTAAAATTGAGTGTTGTCCTTGGACCACAGGATGACTTTGCCACCGTCGCCGCTGCTCAAGGCATTCGCACTGATGCGCGCGTCACTGCCCATGAAGGTACTGTCGGCCTGGTGCAGGTTGCCGCTGCCCTGGTAATCGCCGCCCATCAACACCGTGCCGCCGCCGAGGTCGCCGTCAGCATCGATGCGGCCGCTGTCGAACAGGCCGACATACTGCCCGGTCATGGTCACGTTGCCGCCGCGCTCCCCCACCTGCTTGCCCGAGACATCGAGCACGCCGCCATTGACCACCACGCCACTGTCGCCGCCATCGAGGATGATCCTGCCGTTGCGCTGTTGCAGGCTGCGCGCCTCGATCACGCCCTGGTTGTTCACCACATTGCTGAGCATGGCCTGGGAGTCGCGGGCGGTCATGGTCACCGCACCGCCGTTGGCGCTGAGCAGCCCGCGATTGATCACGCTGGCGCCGATGGCCGGGTCGTTGACCTCGAAATTGATCAAACCGTCGCCGGTGAAATCCAGGGTGATTTTTTCACCGCCGCCGAGCACCACCGAACCCAGCCGCGCAACCACCGTGCCTTCGTTGCGCACCTGGCTGCCGAGCAGCGCCACGCTGCCGCCGTCCCGCGCGCGGATAGTGCCCTGGTTGACCACTGCGCCGCCGCCCTGGCCGGCAAACACGTGCTTGCCGGCCATGAAATCGCTGTTGGAAATATTCAGCGAACTGGCGACCAGCCCACCGACATCCACCATGGAGCCGGCGCCAAACAGCACGCCCTGGGGGTTGATCAAGAACACCTGGCCGTTGGCATTCAGGTGGCCGAGGATCTGCGAGCCGTCGCTGCCGGTCACCCGGTTGAGCGCCACTGACGACGCGCCAGGCTGGAGGAAATTGACCTGGGCGTTCTTGCCGATATTGAACGTGTCCCACGTGGCGATCAGGCGGTCGCTGCCCTGGTTCACCGTGAGGACATTGCCGTTGCTGGTGATGGTGCCGCTGCCCGCGACCACCTGGCCGTTGGTGGGCAAGGCATTGTTGTCCAGGGCCAGCGCAGGCATCGGCACCAGGCCGTACAAGGCGCAGAGCACGGCAAAACTCAGGGGCTTGAGTACAGGCAGTGCGGTGTGACGGTGTTGTTTGCTCATGGCCTGCTCCTCAGAACGAATAGTTGATGCCAGTGCCGATGGCGCTGATGGTGGTGCCCGCGCCCGGCGAGTAACCGCTGGCCGCGTAGACCCCGGTCAGGGCGAAGTTGTAGTTGGCCAGGGAGTTGTTTTTCAGCAGCACGTACTGGCTGAACACATCGATGTTCTTGGTCAGCTTGTAGTTGGCGCCGATGGCGTACTGGGTGGCGCCCATGCCATGGGTGTCGCAGTCGACGGCGGTGGCGCGGATCATTTCGCACTTGCCGGCCAGCGCCTTGCCGTAGCTGGCCTTCAGGCGCCAGGCGCCGATCTTGTGCGACACGCCGAGCAGGTAGGCACGACGGCGGTACTCGGAGAGGTCGCTGGAGGTGGTGCTGTTATTGATCACGCCGTCTTCGGAGTACGACAGGTCATCGGCAATCGCCGACACCGTGGTGTTGCCGAAGGTATAGGCCAGGCCGTAGCGGAAGCTGAAGTCATCCGAGGAGGTACCGTCGGTGACATGCGTGCTGCTGCCCACGCCCCGCGCGTTGCGGGCCAGGTTGGTGATGCCGAAGTAGTTGATGTGCCGTTCGGCCGCCACCACGGCGGTGAAGCCCCGGTAGTTCCAGACCAGGCTGCTGCCGTAGATGTAGCCCTTGTCGACGTCGCTGGCGGCGCTCATGCCGTTGTTCGAGTAGGCCAGCTTGAGCTGCAGGCCGTTCCACTCCGGTGTCCAGTACTGCACCACGCCGGCCTGGCGCCGGTTGAACGCCGCGTCGCCATTCACCGAGGTGTCGTTGTAGCTTTGCGGGCCGTTGACGTTGGTGGACAAGCCGGCGCTGAAGCCCGGCGAGCCGATGATGTTGAAGTACGCGGCGCTGGTCTTGCCGTTGAACGGGTCGAGGCTGGTGGTGGCCTCTTTCATCGGCATGTCCCACACGCCGTAGAGCAAGGTGCCGTAGTCGCCGTTATTGAAGGCCGCGCCGGTGTTGCGCAACTTGGTGCTGGGCGACGCGGATTTCACCACCGAATCATCATTGCTCTCGGTGTAGTTCATCGAGATGCCGTATTCGAGCTGCCACAGCAGCTTCCAGTCTTCACTCAGGCCGTAGCCGCCGTGCACACCGATGGCCGACACGTTGTCGCGGGCGCGCCAGAAGCTCGCCATGTTGCGCCCGTTGGGCGTGGCCAGGCGGCTTTGGTCGTTCGGCCCGGCCGAGGTCGCGCCACGCCGGTCGACGTATTCGGGGACGATGCCGATGCTGCCGTAGAACACCGTGTCGGTCTCGGCCACCTCGAAGTCTTCGCCCTTGGAGCCGATGTCGCTGGCCAAGCCGGCAAACGCCTGCGGCGAACCGGAGATCGAGAACCACAGGCGCTTGGCCGCGCGGTCGTCGCTGGTGGGGTCTTCACCCGGCGAAAACGCCAGGCTGGCGTTCATCACCAGGTCGCGGTGATAGAGGTTCAGGCCCACGCCATAGCCGTAGCGCGTGAGGGTATTTTCGCTGTTGTCCCACGGGTTCTTGTTGACCGTGACCTTGCCTGCATCGGCAAACAGCGTGCCCTCGGCAATCGCCCCGGACACACGCCCCAGGTACTTGCGCAGCTCCAGGCGGCCCAGCAGCCCTTCGTCGCCAGCCACTTCTCCGACCGGATACGCGCGCACGCCGTTGGGGCCACCGAGGCTGAGTTTTTCCGAAGAATCGAGGTTCTTGTCGGCCCACTGGCCGGTCAACGAACCGAACAGCGAGTAGCCGTTGCCCAGGTACTGCAGGCGGCTGAAATTCGCATTGGCCTTCTTGTAGCGCCCAGCGGCATTGGCGGTGAGCGCATCCAGCGCGGCGTCGGCAGGGGTGTTTTTATCCAGGTCGCCAATGCCATACGCCAGGCTCCAGGCATTGTTGCCCTGCCAGTCATCGCGCCAGTTGCCGTACAGCGTGGCGCTGCGAAACACCGCGGATTTGTTCACGGTAAAACCGCCGGCCGAGTCTTCGAAACGCCGGTGATCCTCGGCCAGGTTGAAGCTGATGTTGCTGTCGCGCGAGCGCAGCAGCGCGCTGTTGATAAACACCGAGGACACCTCGGCGGTGCCGTCCGCGTCCAGGCCCTTGAGGTTCTTGCCGATGCTGTATTCCAGCTCGGCGTAGTTGGCGCCCACCGAAATCCCGGTGGCACCGAGCGGCTGCTGGTAGCCGACGCCCTTGATATCCAGGCCTTCGAAGGAGTTCTGCGAGGTGACGGTAAAACTGTCGCCAATCCCCAGTGCATCGTTGAGGCTGACGCTCGACGTGAGGCGGTTGGTGCCGGTGTAGTAGTTGCCGTAGTTGTCGATGGCGGCGCGGGCGGTCCAGGCGGTCATTTCGCTGAGCTTGAGCACGATGTCGGCCGCGCCCGGCTGTTGCGAGGGGCGCAGGATGGCGTGCACCGACACCCCGGTGATGTCGGACAGGCGCAACAGCACGCGCTCGAGATCCTGCTCGCGGATGATCGTGCCGGTCGGCAATGCGTTGACGAACTGCTGCTGCACACCGGGGCGCAGGCGCACATTCGCGTCCGGCAAGGCGCTGACCTGACCGATCACCCCTTCGGACACGCCCACGATGACCTGGCCGTCCTGGATGTCCTGGGCCGGCAGATACGCCCGCGCCACCAGGTAACCCCGTGCCCGGTACAGCGCGGTGACTTGCGCCGCGGCTTCGCGCAGGCCGTCGAGGCCGAGGGTCTTGCCCACATAGGGTTGCAGCACGGCCTGCAACTGGGCATCGCTGAGTTCGCGATTGCCGCTCACCACGAAGCGCTTGACCTGCAGCTGCAAGGTCGAGGCGCTGGCTGTGGGCGCCGGCTCATCGCGCTGGCTTTCGATGTGCACACTGCCGGGCGCTGCCGGCTGGGCGTTGTCCGTGGGACGCAGCACCGAGCGGCTGTTATCGAACAGGGTGCCGGACGATGGCAGGGTATCGGCCTGGGCATGGGCGGCGATCAGGGCAGCGGCCAGCAGCGACAACGCGCCAGGCCCCCAGGCGCGGGGCGCCCGGGTATACGGGAGAGGTTGGCTCATACAATGCTCTTATTGTTTTTATCGAGACGCGGCGTCAGGCAGCAGCGTTGAACTCAGGGAAACAGCATCCGCGCGACGGCTTTGTCACCCAGCAGGCGTGCCGCGTTGTGGCCGATCCCCGGGATCGTGTGTTGGGGATGGCGCAGGGGAATCTGCCATTGGCTGGCCAGGAACTGCTCGTAGCTCACGTAGTTCAACTGGCGATCCAGCCGTGTCGCGCCCTGGTAGCCGGCCCCGCAGGAGCTGTCCAGCACACGGCTGGTGGGATTGTTGTCCTGGGCGCCGACCAGATAGGTGATGTCGCGCGCGGCATAGCGGGCAAACACCTGGCGGCTGGTCAGGTGCTGCTTGAGCAGGTACGTCGGCGCGCCGTCGAGGCCATAGCGGTAGCGGCTGTAGCTGGGGCACATGATGGTCACGACCGGCTTGAACGCGCCGTCCTGCAGGCGACTGTCTTCGAAATACACGTAGCTCGACGGGCTGGCGACCACGTAGCGAATGCTCAGCCCGTGGGCCTTGAGGCCGCCGTCGAGGTCATTCATCACCGCGTAGCGCTGCATCAACTGCGCGCCCGCCGAGTGGCTGACCATCACGATTTCCTTGAGCGCAGGATAACGCTGGCGATCGGACAAATAGGCGACCAGATCGTCCAGCACCTGGAACGCCGGGATGCCCTTGTGGCCGTATTGCGATTCTATGCCGTGCATCCACTTGTCGCGTGGCCACAGCGGCATGTCATCGCTGATGCCCGCGTCGGTCGGCGTGAGGAAATTCGGCGCCAGCAGCAGTGTGCTGGTGTTCTGCAGGTGCGCATTGCCGAGCAGCTTGCGGCCGGTCTTGAAGTACTCGTCGCCGTCACGCTGCACGCCATGCAGGATCACCACGGCGCGTTCGATGGAACTGGGCGGGTTGTACAGGTCGGCGTTGGCGTAGACCAGGAACGGGTAGGCATTGCCGTCATGGCCCAGGCGCAGCACCTGGCGCGCATCGGCCTCGGGCTTGTCGACGCTTTCGGTGTGCACATCGACCTTGGCGCAGCTGGTCAGCGTGCCCATCAGGGCCAGGGTACCCAGCAGGGTGGTGAAGGGTTTCATGGAGGTGGACAGGCGTATGAACATGACCGGGCACTTCTCTTGTTTTTTTACGAGCCTATCAGTGCCGTCCACCTATGAAAAATATCTAAATAACGGGGTTTGGATACTTTAAAAATATGACAGTCAGTCGCTCACCGGCACCGGCTCGGCGATGGTCAGCAACACCAGGAAGCTGGCGAACGAGCCGATGGCCATGAACAGGAACACCTGGGACCAGCCATAACTGTCGAGCAGCAAACCCACCAGGAACGGTGCTGCCGCGCCGCCCAACTGCCCGCCCATGTTGACGATGGAGCTGGCAATCGGGAAAGTTTTCTTGGTCGCCAGGCCCATCGGGTAAACCATGTAGGAGGAGTAGCCAATGCTGATCAGCGTGCCGGTGAGGAACAACAGCGCGGCATACAGCGTGGGATCATTCGGTGAATTGATCAGGGCGTACATGGTGCCGACCGTGGCCAGCGCCGAAAGCATCATCCCCGGCTTGCGCCGCTTGCCCAGCACGCGGTCGGACAGGATCCCGCCGAGCAGGTTGCCGCAAATGGCGCCCACCCACGGCGCGGCCGAGACAAATCCCATGTGCATGATCGAGAACTGCTTGACCGTCATCAGGTAGGTGGGAATCCACGACAACAGCACCATGGTGATACCCACCTGGAAGCTGTAGCTCAGCGCGCAGCCGACCACGTTCCAGGAGCGAAACAGGCGACGACTGGTGGCGATCGGCGCCACCGGCCGGACCCGGATAAACCTATCCAGGCGCTTGAAGTGGCGCTGGGCGCCTGCGGTTTTCTGGGTGATGACGTTGTTGCTTTCATCGGTGATATACGCCAGCTCGCCGGCGTTCACAAAACGGCTTTGCGCGGGCTGGTTGGCCACCAGGAAATACCAGGCGATGGACAGCAAAATCCCCGGTACGGCGAAGATGTAGAAAATTTCGCGCCAGCCCCACATCGCCACGATCGCCACGCACAACGGCGGCACGATCACCGGGCCGAACTTGACCGCCGCAAGGAAGATACCGGTGGCCGTGCCCTTCTCTTTCGCCGGGAACCACTGGTTGATCGTCGAGGCGATGCCAATCGGCAGCGGGCCTTCGGCAACGCCGAGGGCAAAGCGATAGATCTTCAGCGCCAGCACCGAATTGACCGTGCCCATCAGCGCAGTGAACACCGACGTGGCAATCATCGAAAACGAGAAAATCCTGCGCACCCCGAAGCGGCTGGAGGCAAAGCCCGAGGGAATCTGCGCCAGGGCGTAGGCCAGCAGAAACACACTCAGCAGCGCCCCGGCCTCGGCGTTGGTCATGGGGTATTCCTCGCGGATAAACGGCAAGGCCACGCCGAGGTTGGCGCGGTCGGCCGACGCCACGGTGTACACGAGGAAAAACAGCCCAGCGACGATCCAGCGAAAACGCGACGGTTTTTCAGTGGTGGAGTCCTGAATACTCATACGGAATACCTGATTTTATTATTGGAATGTGCCGTGTGTGCCGAATCCGGGGTGCAGGCTCCCGCTGAGGCGTGTTGAAAGCCTCACGTCAGGTGTTTCTTCGGGTCCTTGTGAATCTCAGGCAGGAGTCATTGCCCGGTCTCGTGGCGCCGACTCTAACGCATATTGTTTTAGTTTTGTATTTTTTTATCGACGAATGGGCGACTCGCTGCGGCGTGCCATAAAGCGCAGGTAGGCCATGCGAATATGGGTCTGCATGGCGTGCCGGGCCAGCTCGCCGTCGTTCTGCTCGATGGCGTAGGTGATGTCCAGGTGCTGCTGCAGGCTGCGCTCCAGGTCCGCCGGACGGTAGAGGAAAAACGAGCGGGTGATCACCGGCATGTCGATCAGGGTGGCGAGCATCGACTTGAGCCGTTGCGAGCGGGCGATCTCCAGCACCTGGCCATGAAACGCCCGATTGGCTTCCTGCACACGCAGGGTCACATCCGCGCCTTTGCCGGCGATGGCAGCCGCCATCTGCTCGTTGATACGCTGCAACTCGGCCACGTCCTGTGGCGTCGCACGCTGGGCCGCGAGCATTGCCGCATGGGGCTCGAGCAGCTCGCGAAAGCTGAACATCTCTTCCAGATCCCATTGGGTCCAGCCGGCCACGAACACACCACGATTGGCCTCGATCACGGCCAGCCCGTCGTCCACCAGCTTCTTCAGCGACGCGCGCACCGGCGTGCGGCTGAGGCCGAACTCCTTGCCCAGCGGTTCTTCCTTGAGCTGCGTGCCGGGCTCGTACTGGCCGGCAATGATGCGGTTGCGCAAGGTCTCGTAGATGAGATCGTTGGCCATTTTTCCCTTCTGATCATTTGAATTTCAGCGGTTCTACCGTGGACGCCCCCGCCATGCAAGCAGTCGATTTCGTCACCTGCGCCTGGGCACCCTTCTGGCACTTTGTACAAAAATCGTTTGCAATCGGCCAGATTGTATTTTAATTGTATTGCCACCTGAATCCGGAGGCGACATGAAAATAACAATCGTAGGGCTCGGCGAAGTGGGCCGTTGCTATGCCCAGGCCCTGGCCAATACCACCACGGCGCAATTGCTGCTGTGTGAGCAACGCATTGCCCCGGCAGCGCAGACACTGGCGGATAACATCGGCGTGCCGATCCACTCATCCATCGGCGCATGGCTGGCCGACTCGGACTGCGTGCTGTCCTGCGTGGTGGGTACCCAGTCGCTGGAGGTGACCCGCGAATGCCTGGCGCACCTCAAGCCCGGCGCCCTGTTTGCCGACCTCACCACCGCCGCGCCCGAACGCAAACGGATCGCTGCAGAGGAAGCCGCACAGCAACAGATCGATTACGTCGACGTGGCGATCATGGGCGCCATTGCCTACCTGCGCGAACAGACCCCGCTGCTGTGTGCCGGCGCCAAGGCCGATGCGCTGGTCGAATTGTTGAACGCGGCCGGTGCCCGTGCACGCGCCCTGCCGGCCAGCCAGCCGGGGGATGCGATCACCCTGAAGATCCTGCGCAGCGTGTTCACCAAAGGCATGGAGGCGCTGGCCGTGGAAGTGCTGCTGGCCGCCGAGCGCCAGCAATTGCGGGGGGCGCTGTACGAAGTGCTGGCCGATATCGACCAGGCGCCCCTGCCCGCCTTCCTCGAAATGCTCGTGTCGACCCATGTGGTGCATGCCACGCGGCGCCTGCACGAAGTCGAAGACGCCGAGCGCCAGCTCGCCTCGCTGGGCATCGCCAGCAGCGTGCTCGGTGGCGTGCGCCAGCGCTTCAGCCACAGCAGCCAGGGCCTGGCGGTTGAGCCGATCAGCGAAGAAAAACCCAGCCTCGACCAGGCACTCGACTGGCTGGGCCGCCACACCCCTGCCGCCTGAAAAACCGACCTTCAATAAAAACGGAAAGCATCATGCCTATCACCCAAGACCAACTCGACACCCTCAAGCAATTGGGCACCGCCACCATCCACGAAGCCCAGGGCCAGACAGGCGCGCTGGACAGCGGACTGCGCCCGGTCGACCCGAGCCTGCGCCTGGCCGGCCCGGCCCTGACGGTGGATTGCCGCCCCGACGACAACCTGGCCATCCACTACGCCCTGACCAAGGCCAAGCCCGGCGACGTGCTGGTGGTGGACGCGAAGGGCTTCATGGAAGCCGGGCCCTGGGGCGACCTGTTGACCCTGGCCTCGCAGAAACTCGGGATCGTCGGCCTGGTGATGAACGGCGCCGTGCGTGACGCCAACGCCATCATCGAGATGGGCTTCCCGACCTTCTCGCGCGGCCTGAGCATCAAGGGCACCAACAAGTGCCAACCGGGCAAGGTCAACGTACCTATCGTGATCGGCGGCGTGCACATCAACCCAGGCGACATTATTGTCGGCGACCGCGACGGCCTGGTGGTGGTGGAGCAGTCTCGGGTCGAGGAAGTGATTCGCCTGAGCCGCAATCGCGAGGACAAGGAAGATGGCATCCGTGCGGGGCTGGAAGCCGGCAAAAGCACCGTGGATCTGCTGGGGCTGGCGCCGACGCTGGAAAAATTCGGCATGCGTTGAGGTCGGCCGATTTGCCGCTAAGACGGTCAATCGCCAGGCAGAATAAAGGCGCTCCAAGGAGCGCCTTTATTCATTTCACCTTACTGCTCGCCGATGGATTTCACATCGGCCTTGGCAGCACCGCCAATCGCGATGCGTTTCGGCTTGGCTTCCTCCGGCACCACCCTGAGCAGGTCGATGCTCAGCAGGCCATTGGCGAGCTGCGCGCCCTGCACTTCGATGTGGTCGACCAGGCGGAACGACAAACGGAATGCCCGCTGGGCAATACCCTGGTGCAGGTAAGTGATGCCCTCATTGTGTTCGCGCTTGCCGCCGGCGACGGTCAACACACCTTTTTCCACCTGGATGTCCAGGTCGTCCTCCACCAGGCCGGCAGCCGCGATGACAATGCGATAGTGATCATCACCGTGCTTCTCGACATTGTGCGGTGGGTAGGTCGTACCGGCCTCGCTGCGAAGCGCCGATTCAAAAAGGTCGTTGAAACGATCAAAGCCAACGGAGTGGCGGAACAGTGGGGCCAACGAAAGCGTAGTAGCCATTGCAAAATCTCCTGAGTTTTCTCCAAGTGATTTGAGCCGCGACCCGTCTTCGGCATCGCGTAAAACCTAAATAGGTTCAGGGGGAAAAATTTCAAGCGGCGCCCTGAAAATTTTTTCAGCGGCCCTTCGACGGAGGATTCAGCGCCTTGATTTCGACCACCTGGCGAGGGTGGTGGTGAATCTACTTGCCTTACAAAAGTGAGGCCAAATAAGTGGATGTATCTCCTGTCTCAGCTCCACTAATCGCGGCCCAAATCGTTAAATATTCTGACAGCACGAATATCGACCTTTCGAGTCGACGAGGTCTCTCAGTGGGTCAGCACAGTAAGACCTTCGCAAACTCATAATAGTGCGAAGGTCCTGCGCGGGAAGATTTCTCGAAGAGATTCGCTAGCTTAGGGTCGAGAACCCTTCCTTACTCCTGACCTTCTTGTAGAAGACATACAGGACTAGCCCAACCAATGTGCTGACAAGAAAGCACATCCAGATCGCCCAAAGCGTCTTTTGTGCGGCCTCGAAAAATGACATCGTACCGTTGTAATCCCGCTGGCTAAGAATGACGTTTGACAACAGATTGGTCGCGAGCCCAGCGCTAAAAAACGGGATCAAATACAGCGCGACCTGATACTGGTCTCTGAGATCCTTGTCCTCTATAGAAGAGTCCGGCAAGAGCCCCAAAATACTCTGAACCATCCCCAAAAAAAGCGCCGCCCACAGAAGCAGAAGAATTGACGCCGCCACATCCATCCATTTGGGAGTCTTTGGGTCACGTATGGCGATCAACATAACAGCTGCGCCTATACCGCCTAGGACAGTTGCACCAATATGGAAATATCTAAATGATTCACTCAACAGCTTGGTCTCCCTTCCAAATCAACACGTTAGGTTTACGAACGTCTCGATATCGACCACATTGCCTTTAGCTTGAGGTTTGTCTTCTAACTAAGTCAGCGCGCCTCTCAAAATGAATAAAAATCAATAAACCCGAGTCTTTCCATACCCGTTTGTCTGGTGCGCATACCTGTGCGGTTTGATACCGTGTACCTTTCCTAAATGAACACACCAGCATGCACTGCCTGCTGATGCAGCCAATGAAAGCCCCACACATCATTACCCCTTTGCTGATCTCAATTACTCTTGCTGGAGAGGCGCGAACGTTGTTTGCCCAGCCACTCTCGTAGATCACCATTGAAAGGACGCTTACGCCCTCTGTTGCAGCGCGACGAAAACTCACCGCAGCGGGAATCTGCCGCAAAATGGCAGCAGCCCACATCACGCTATGGGTAGAGAGCGCCTCAGAGTTTCAAGATCTTGTGTAGGCATATTGAAGCTTTGCAAAAACAGCATGTTACCGTTTGAAAGCTGCCATTCGTAGAAGTCTGAAAAGTCTCCTATGGCCAGTGCTCTGACTACTTTTGCAACGAAGCCGTGTGCTACAAGCAAAACAGTTTTGGAGGAATATTTAGATTCCAGCTCAGCTAAACCGTCTCGCACTCGTTTCACAACGTCAGAGATCGACTCACCACCGGTCGGCCCAGCATCCCAAAGTCGAGTGATGTTCTGCGACCAGAGTTGCGGATAGCGCTTCTTGGCATCGCCTTGGGTCAAACCCTCGAAAACGCCGACATCCCGCTCTCTGAAGCAGTCCATTATTTCAGGCGAGAGCTTGAGGTGTTCGTTCAGAATACTCGCGGTTTGTACCGCCCTGAGGCGTGGAGAAACGACAAGTACATCAAGGCTTGCGGGCAATTGCTCGCAAAGCGTTTGAGCTTGCTGGCGGCCCAGCGCGGTAAGTTCTGGATCAAGAGATCCAAGGTATCGATGTTCGGCATTAGCCCAGGTTTCACCATGCCGCACGATGTATAAATGCATGAAATCCGTCTCAGCGAAATATAAGAGATAGATTGTACCTTTCCATCGCCAGTGAACACACCAAGACGGGGTTTTGGGACAGGTGTATTCTCCAGACGCTTACGAAGCAGTTAACATATAAGCGCTGTAAGAGCGCAGAACCTGATCGCTACCAAAACTATTGGTATAAATTCCCGAGGGGATCATAATTTTTTCGCATCAGCCTGCGGGTGCGAAAATCGCCCCCCCTACTGCCGCCGAAACCCTGTAGACCAGGGCTGTTGTCCGAAGACAACGTCCCTCAATTTCGGTACGGGCTGTGGCGACAGTCAACTGGTCATCAACCACAGCCTCACTGTTAGTCATTGAATCATTGGGATACGCGGGGCCGCACATTCGACTATCCTCGCTTTTCGGCTGACATCGACCTGATGCGCCAAGGCATCACGAGTACCTGACGCCATCTCGCGCTCAACCTCGTATCTCGCCCGAGTTGACCGGTCACTACACTCGGCCAAGCGCTTCACAGCCATGAGCATGAGCCAACAGCAGCTCGTCGCGTTTCGGGCCTTGCTCATAAGCACACCTCACTAACGCCTAAAGATGATTAATTTTGCGAAGTCCGCATACCTATAAAACCAACTCACCGCAAATAAAATCGAGAATGGCATTCCCAACCATACAAATAACACATCAAATTCCACATCAAACGCTGCGGAAATAAACAGGACTGGAAACAATGCCAACATGCATCCTACGGACAACATGACGACCAAAATACCCGCCCCCATTATCGTCGAGGAAATTAACTTACTTACCGTCACCCTTAGCCTCCTCGTAAAATCCGTATTATATCGCTGAGGCGCGAGCCCTCTATTCATCCGGTCAAGACTTTCTGAACTATAGGTATTTGCAGCGTCCGGAGCAGCAGCCTCATTACACCCGCTCAACGTCACGAAGGGAAAGACCGGGAAATCTTGGCTCGCCGAGATGCGCTATACGTGCAAGCCAGAAAGAAAAAACCGGAGCGATGGTCAGGTGAGACCCGCAACTGGAACCCTATCGGGACGGTGTATCTGAACCCTGGAAGGGAGCTGAGCGTGGTAATAAAGGTCCCGTAGTACGACGGTGGACGCGACAACTACCTTGAAAAACGCCGATATCGGCGGCCGACTTTGATCTTACAGCTTGCTCGTCCCAAGTCGACGAATTTCCGCGTCCCGCAAGCGGTGTGGATCTGAACTTATTTTCCTAATTCGTAGGCTATCGTCTACCCTCACATACCGACCACCTAGGCCGTGATGTGCCGCCCCTCCCAGCATCGTAGAGTTCTCTAGCTTAAGCGGGTATTGGCAAAGGACCATCACAGATGCTTTTACTTTAAAAAACCTCAGCCATCAGGAAACTCCACATAGGCTATGACCTTGCCGAACGGGGCGCTCGCCATACCCACCGGGACTGCCATTCCGGTATATCCAGGTACGGGGGCGTTCACGGTCAATACCGTCGCGCCTGGCGCCTGATTATCCGCAGCAACAATCAGAAAATATGTGCCGTCGGCTGAAGCAACGCCGGACCATTCGATCACCAACGGATTATGCCCGGCGAGGTGGTCTGCAACGAGATTACCCTGCGCATTGACTACCGTTACGCGCGGTTTCAGTATTGTTTTCGAAAATCCGAAACACATGTTATTGCACATCGAAATGACGTTGATGACGTAGGTTTGGCCTTTGCGCAGAGTAAAGTCGAACACCCGGTAGTTACCGGGCGCCTGACCAACCTCGAGTCGAGGGTCAGTTGCGCCGATCTCCCAGCGTTTTGGAAATAGACCACGATCAACCGGCAACGGCGTTGCACTAGCCAACTGGATGGCTTGCTCGAATGAATGTGCAATAGGCGTAGTGGACGAGCTGACGGCCTCTTGATTGATAGCTAAGTGGTTTGTACAGCCCGTCAGAAATGAAAGAACAATAACGGGTATCAGGAGTTTCAACATTGATTATCCTTAGGAAGGCAGGCAATTATTCGCAACTATGTCGCCGCTAATTAGCGCATACCAATATACGGGTCTGATACAGAGCCACCAAACTCGGATAACGCGAGTGATATCTCGTTAAACACCTCCGGTGACACGTCTTTAGGCGAGCGAGAGGCCAGGAAAGTATTGATCGCTTCAAGCCCTAAGCTCGCCATTATGCTAATAACCTCTTCAGCCTGCTCCAAATCATGACCATTCCATAAAGACAACAAGCAATGTTCAATTCGCTCTCTGAGACTATCGTCTAACAAACTGTAGGTATGCCACTGTCGTTCACTCAATTGCACCAATGACTTTATAAGCTCCGCGCTGCCGTTTTTTTCAGGTTCGAACTCATTCAACAACTCTGCAAACGCCATTTCAAGTCCCTCCTTGGTCATGAAATCTGGCAGCGACGCATAATATTCAAAATTTTTCATGCTTAGAAATCCACAGGTATATGCGTTGTATTCGAAGGCCTCCGGTACAGCACGCCGTCTTGACCCAGCAATTTATTTCCTATTTTTATTTGCGCGGTCCATCCAGCTCCCGAGTTCGAACCTACATGATTTATGGCAGCGTTCGCATCCGGAGCATGCCACTTTATCTCGACCCGCTGGCCATTCAATGTGTACTGGAACTTGCTACCGTCGGTGATAGTAGCTGAAGGTTTGAATAGATCTGGCGTGCCAGGCGGAACCAATTTCTGTAAGTCTGCGGCGTTAATCCTACCATTATTAATAAAACCCTTAGCTGAAGCTTGAGCATCAAAAAAGGCCGGTGGTTTACTTGGTCCAGGTTGATTTAAGTAGCCAAAGTCACCATCGGCTTGCGACGCAGGGGAACCAGGTTTTGAGGGAGGTGCAACAGTTGGCCCACTCCTGTCAACTGTAGTACCACCACCACCTTTTGCCGCATTGAACGCCGCAACGCCCAATCTGACTGCAACGACAAGCGCTGCAGCACGCTCAGGAGACATACCAAACTTGGAGGCCAAAAGCTCGGTAACTGTACCCGATGTAACGCCTGCCAAGTCATTCTGAAAGCCATAATTTTCGGCAATCAGCCTATTAAGCATGTTCGCAACGGCAGGAGGTGCACTGGCGGCCATGTCCTTGAATCTGGCCGAGTCCATCTCCGCGTCGTTGACCAGTTTCGAGATGCGTGCACAGGCGTTTATGTCATCCGCACAGGCGACAAAGGCCTCAGCCGTCTGCTTCGCGCTCAGGTCGCGGTATTTCGTATAACCATCTTCTGCACATTTTGTGTCGTTACCGCAGCCTAAAAGCTCCTTGGACGCCCGCTCCAAATCCGAATGGCTCAGGTAGTTGTACTGCGTGGCGTTTGCGGCGATGTTCGCCGCAATTTCCGGATCGCCTCCTGTCACCACGGCAGCCAATACGCCCATTAGCTGCGACATCGCCAACAGGTTGACTTGCGCCTGCTGATTACCCGGCAGATTCGGGTTGTAGTTGTCTGGCAGTGCCAGCTTCGCGAGGTATTGCACCAACGCTTCATTGGCACCGCCAGCCAACGCACCGGTCTGGAAGTCGCCGCCCATGGCCATCGACTTCAACCCACCCAGCAGCGCATGTGCAGCGATCTTGGTAGGGCTGCCGTCGACCAGGTTGGTGTTACCTATCTGATTGGCGGCCACCGCCCCAGCAATATTGATCACTGAGCCCAGCAGATTATTTGCAAAGTTATCGCCCAGGCTACCGCCGTTAACGGCCGTCTGGACGACTGTTTCGGCGCCGGTCTTTAGGACCACCTGACCCACGCTGTTCCAGTCAAACCCTAAGGTAGTCGGGTTGTAGCCAAGAGAGCCGCCGATACCTCCCATAAAGCCCGAAACAACGTAGCCTTTCATTGCGTCTTTGCTGGTAATGTCTTTGAACGTGCTCGAAAGGTTACAACTTGAGTACAAGAAGGCTACAGGATAAGTGCAGGAAGGCGGAAAAAAGGGTGCAAATAGGGTGCAAAACACCGGCGCAAGGCCGGTGCTGGGAATGTCAATTTAGTGCAGCTAACTTAACTCAATTGATTTTAACTGCCCTTCTTCATCGCACAAAATAACTACTGTGCCGTAAGGGCAGTCCAGAGTTATTACTTTATCCTTATACTCTTCATCAAGAATCCCAGATGCCTTGCGAGTAGAGCTGTCAAATCTAATCTCTACAAAGTAGCCCTCCCCATTATCTTGATTTGGCAAGGAATCTTTATTGCCTTGCGCAAACAGGATTTTTTTAATTTCCTCAATATGAATTGAAGCCACAAGCCCTCCGAAAATTCAAGGTAGCGGGACAAAATCGCCCTTTCCTAACAATTTTTTAACTTGGTTAGGTCTAATTGGGCCAACAGAAATAATCTTCATCTCGTCTCTTGGCACGGTAATTCGAATCAGCTTCCCTTCAACTTCTTGAATTACATTGATAAGCCCTGTCCTTGCGTCCATGAAGCGAGTAGCGCTGGGATTATTAGCAAGCTTCTGTAAGACATCGGCATCAAGCTTTCCTGCAAGTCGCCCCATTCGAGGATCATTGAGCTGACCAAAGACACGATCGGCAATTGAGAAGTTTTTTGCCGATCCTGAAGCTTCGCCTGTCGCTTTTGCGCCAACTTATTCGTGAGAAGCTAAATTCTTAGTCGCCTGATGCAAAGCCGTCATAAGGTCATCAAGATTGAAATTCCATTTACCTCCCTCAACAGGGGGATATATTTCTATTTCAATTGGTCTTCCTGGCTCATGTGATACCTCAGCCAACTGACTCGCCCCCGCCCAAATCTCGAATACACAATTCTCCCGATCTGGGGGGCTTGTAATCACAGTAGATAAAATATTCATAGCTTCGGCGGCTCCAATAAACCAATAAATTTTCCATTCGAATCGTAGCGAAGCCCGCGGCCATCGGGGGCAATCACATCCATGACCTTCCCAAATCTACCGGTGTCTTTATAGGTTACGGTGGTCGCCGGATTGCTCAAGATCTCGTCAGCTATTTTTTGACCTTGGGCGTTGATTTCAGAAGGGCTTCCTTTAACGCTAGGAAACGCACTGCCTTCACGACTACCGTGTTTTTGGAGTGCTCGACCAGCTAATGAAAGTTGTCCTGATTTATCGGCCGGATCAAGTAGTTTTCCTGCGTTCGACAAATCATCAATGTTTTTCCCAGCGAACGCACTATCTTTTGTACCGGCTACTATCTCCTCTGCCGCAGCTCCTACATCCTCGGCGACTGCACCTCCAACATTCGCACCAATCTCTGACGCGCCACCCGCACCGGCCCTGGTCCCCGCTCCAGCTAATGCTTCACTTGGAGACTTACTGAACATCCCAGTGATTCTAGCTATGAACCCCTCGGCAGCCCCGCCCAGCAATTCAGGGACAAGCCCCATCAGGATGAATAACGATATTTCCGCTTTGAGCTTATCGACGTCAGACGGCGTATTCTGCGGTGGCAAGCCATCGTCATTAAACTGATCGGTAGGGTCAAGGTGAAACCCCTGATCGTTGTACTTTTCCGCCGTTCCGCCAATCAGGCTACCTGTCGCCGGGTTCCCACCCGCGGCTCCCGCAGCAATCAAACCAATGATCTGCGCAGTTCCGATCTTCAACTGGCTCCCTGCGGCACTCAGGTCGGCCGCCTCAAAGCGTGAGCTGACATACTCCGCCAACAGGCCATTCGCAATAGGCGTCAGCCCTTGAGCCACACCACCAGCAATTGCTCCACTGGCAAAACTCTCTCCGCGAGCCTTGGCGATCAACCCACCCAATGCCGCATGCAAAACCAGCTTTTCAGCTATCTTGGGGGTAACATCCAGATTCGCCGCCAAGTCACCAATCTTCTTGTTCCCAATTGCGGCGCCTAGCTCAATGCCTTCACCAATGAACGCCTCTCCCAGATTAGAACCTAAGCTTCCGCCGGTAATGACCGTAGAAACACTGCCGTTGATGAGTGCATGAGTGCCACTTCTCAGGAGAGTATTGGCCCAGTTTTCCGGTTTGAGCATGCTTGAGGCATAGCCAGGATTCTGTATCGGCCCGCTGGAGGCAACTGTTGAGCCGCCATTAGTCGCTCCGCTCGCGTCGGAAAACCACTTGGTGTCTGCGTAGTTGATGAGACTCGCCGTCACGCCCGCAACTGCAGCGTTTTTCAAGCTGCCCGCACTGAACGTTTCTTTCACCGCCAACCCAAGATTGCCCTTGTTATTGATGGTGCTCGTGGCAGCAGTAGTCCCCAGGCTTGTCGCTACGGCCAAATTGGCGCCCTGCAACCCGAAACCTGCTGGGCCCATGATGAACGACATCAAGATTGCGATCGCAATCTTCGCCCCTGCCCCCAACCCAGAAGACTCGTACTTGAAGCTATCGTGAATTTCCTTGACCTGGCGCCAATCGATGTCGCCACGTGCTTCTGCTTGCTTCATCCAGGCGAGATTCGGATCGGCTTGAACCATCGCATCAATGGTTTGACTTACACTCTGCTGATCGACTTGTTTGATGTCGATTCGAACGCCTTCAACAGCCTTGATCACCAATTTACCCTGAGCAATCAATGCACTTTGCCGCAGGGTCTCGTCTGTCTTTCCTTCGCCCTTCATCTTGTACCAAGCCAAGTCGCCCTTGCTCTTGGTATGGCTCTCGTCGTGATAGTCCTTCACACCTTCGAACACGATACGGCCACCGCTATCCAGCGTCAGGTCCTTACCGCTGTTCAGGCTTGCCACTTGATAACGCTGATCGCCACCGCTTTTGAGTGTGAGATCGCCGCCCGTCTTTATTTCGCTTCCGACGTGAGTGCGCTGCGTCACCTCATCTCGTTTCGCCGCATTGCTCCCCCAACTGCCTTTTTTGGTCATGTCATAGAGGGAGTAGTCGCGGTTGAGCTCTGCCAACAAATTCAGCTTATTCCCGGCAGCCAGATAGGCCTCATTTCCGGCGTCGATCTTGCTGGAGACCATCGTCACATCATGTAGTGCAGCGACCTTTACATCACCGCCGGCCTCAATCGTTGTGCCCTGCTGCCGAGCATGGTCTTCTTCCTGATTGATTTTCTTGCCGCTACGTTTGTAGCGATACTCGCTCGACTCCTCGTTGGCAGCCGCGAGGAGGTTCACGTCGGTGCCTGATAAGTTGACGTCGCCGCCTGCTTTAACATGACTGGCAACCATCGTCAGTTCATTCGTTGCATTAACATCAAGATCTTCACCGACCTTGATCTCACTAGCGTGCTGCACCGTCTGGCTTTGTTCCCAGAAATGCCGCTTGTCCTGGCGCATCGACCCGGTTTCTTCGCGAGCCGCAGCGATAACAACATCGTTACCCGCACTCAACGACGCGCTCTTGCCTGCCGTAATGGCCCCGCCCACGTTTAACAGGTCCCGCGCAGCATGCATCGTCAGGTTGTTTCCGGCTTCAATGCTCGCAGCGCTATCCACAACCGCAGTCTTGGAGCTGAACCCTTTCCCACTGTTTTCAATCGTGGTGATGGTACGGTCATTGCGGATATCGCCGGTCAACGTGCTCAGGTCAACATCCTTGCCCTTGAGGATGCCGCCTTGCATGTTCACCAGGTCCTTGCCCGCCACCAGCTTAAGCTTCTCCCCTGCCTCAGCTAGCCGCGTGTTCACTAGATTGTTACCTGCGGCTGCCGAGAGATTTTCACTGGCGCGCAAGGTCCCAGAGCTCTTCAAATCCGCCCCGGCAATCAGCGTCATATCCTTGCCTTGAATCAGCGCGCCATCCGCCGTCAGGCGGTTGTTCGCCTGGGCCATGTACAACACGGGCACCAACACGTGTTCACCATTCACCACTTGGTCTTCCATCCAGACGATGTCGTGGGTCAGTGCGGCGACTTGTTGGGAGGTGAGGCTTACACCCACGGAAAGGTTGAGTTGATCCTTGCTGGCAATGGCATTGTTCATCAAATACTTGAACATGCCTTCATCGGTGGTCTGGCCAGCAATGAAGCGTTGGCCGGTTCGGGCAGTAACGGCTTGTTGGATCAGGCGTTGTTCATAAAGGCCGTCCCCCAGGCGTTTCCAACTGGTTTCAGGGTCGTAGCCGAGTTTGCCCAACAGGTAATCCGAGCTCATGAATTGCTTGAGGTCGGTGAAGGCAGAGTTGGTTTCGACCAGGTATTTAGGGCCTACGAGCACGCGGCTGGCGTCCGAGCCCTGGATGTAGGCCTGGCTCAGGTCCTGACTGCTTTTGGCTGCGGCGGCGCTATCGACCACGTGGAACAACCCGTTCGCACCGCTCGGCAAAGCGAAGCCCGGCATGGTGGTTGGATTGACTTGTTGCTGTGCCAGGTCGGGTGGCAGTTGTGGGTTCAGCACGACCACGGCGGGTTTGGTCACCGCAGTGGCGCCGCCTTTGTCCGGAACAGGTGTAGGCGGCGCGAACTGTACGATGCTGCTGTTTTCCAACTGCTGGGTAGCCAAGATACTGACGTTGCCACCCGCTTGAATCACCGAGGCGATCGGATCGCCCGGGGTCACGGTGGTGGTATCACCTACGAGACTGAAGGAATTGAGTGCGCCAACTGGCAACACCTTGGGGTTAGGTTGTGCGTTGTAGGGGTAGATCCAGTTCGCACGGAAACGGTCATCGGTACCGTCAGTTATGCGGCCTGTGTTCCAAGTACGTGTACGCGTGCTGGTGCCGGTAGTCGCGCCGATGTTTGCGAAGTTGTCAGCGGTGATCAGCAGGTCCGCGCCCGAGGCCATAGTGCTGTATTTATTGAGAACACTTGATCCTTCGACGGTCAGTTTGGCGCCACTCTGGATCAAAGAGCTGGCCGAATCTGTCGCCACCACACTCTTGGAGACTTCATGCGCAACGTAGTCGACGTTGTGATGATCACCACTGCAGTCGTAGCACGTTACGCTGAGGTAGCCCGACACGGCTTCGTCGACAGTGCTGAACACATCCTTGCGGTTGATCACGCTGTCGCTGCGCACTAATACGTCGTTGGTGGCCTCGATATGGCTGGAGATGTTTTCCAACGACGCACTGCGCTCCACGCCGTCGCGAGCCATTACGCTCAGGCCGCCCAAGCTGTAGATATCGGCGTAGTAATTGGTCAGGTTCTTGAGGCGCAGCGCCATGTCAGTGCCGCTGAAGATCAGGCCGTGGTCGTTGCGTACAGCGTCAGCGTTCACATCAACCTTGCCGGCACCACCCAGGGTACCGGTGTTTGTGACGTTGGTAGCCGTCAGGGAGAACGCGCCGCCGCTGGTGATACGCCCGGCATTGATCCACGTGTCGGCTTTACCGGTGAAACTCTGGCTGGCTGCAAGCTTGCCGGTGGATGCCTGGTTGAACTGGCCGACGGTGACATTGAGCACATCAGCTTTAACGTCAGTGCTGTTGTCCCAGGTCGCGGCATCGACGGTCAGTGTGCCGGCAGTGGCAACGCTTCCGCCGATATTGCTGAACTTCGCCAGATCGACGCCAAAGGTCCCGGTGCCGACGTGCTGGATATTGCCACCCGCGTTATTGAAGCTGGCCATGCGCAGGGACACGTCATGGTTAGCCGCTTCGATCATGCCGCTCTGGTTATCCAGCAATTGCTGGCTGGCCACGCTGGCGGTACCTTGCTGGCCAAGAGAACGCAGCTTGCCGTTCTGGTTGTTGATGGACGCGGCGTCGATCAGCAAACCGCTGCTGCCTTCGACCAGGCCAGATTGGTTGCTCAACTCGCCAGTGAGGCCAAAATCGATGGCGTCTGAGGCCGCTCGGCCTTGGATGTTGTTGAGGTCGTGAGCACGAACCGTCAGCTTTTGCTTGGCCAGCAGGGCGCCGTCTTGGTTGTCGAGGGTGGCAGTGGTGATCAGTGCATCGCCACTCAAGGCGGACACTTGGCCGCCGTTATTGAGTACTGATTGTTGCGCACCCAAGTCGAGCGAATCGGCCTGGATCAGCCCCGCGTCGCCCACGACAGTTAACGACTTGCCGTTATCCAGCACCGTTGCCAGGGTGGCTTTAAGCTTGCCTGCAACGCTGGCTAAAACGCCGCCACGGTTATCGACACTCTTGGCATCGATATCGAGTTCGCCGGTCTGAGTGATGACACTGCCATCTTGGTTGTTCAGTCCCTCACTCAGAGTCGCGGTGATTCCGCTCTGACTGAGCAGGCTGCCGGTGGCGTTGTCCACCGCACCGCCGTTGAGGGTCAGACCCTGCTGGGTGCTGATGATGCCTTTGCCGGAGTTGATCAGTTGCTGGTGGGCCGTGAGGCCCATTGCATTGGCGGACGCGATGTAGCCGTCGAGGCTGTTGTCGATGATGTCGGCGGTCAGAGTGAGCTGGCCTTGGCTGATCAGTTTGCCGCCTTGCTGATTGAAGATTTTGGCGGTAGCGAGAATGTCGCCCTGGCTGGTGATCTGACCCTTAACGTTTTCGACGGTGGTGCCGTCCAGGGTCAGCGCACCTTTGGCGGTGATTTTGCCGCTGCTATTGTCTAGGCTGGCCACGTCCAGGCCCAGAGTGTCCTGGCTGCTGATGATGCCGCTGGTGTTCTTCACCGCTGTCGCTTTCAGCGTTTGCTCACCACCGCTGGCCAGGGTGCCGTTGTCGCGGTTATCGAGCGTACCTCCAAGGGTAGTTTTGGCCGTTCCCTGACTGGTCAGGGTCCCGCCGCGATTGTCGGTGTCCTTAGCATTGAGCGTCAGACCTGTGTTGGCCGAGAGTGTACCGGCACGGTTATCGAGGGTTTCAGTGGCAGTGACCTTGAGGTCGCGGCTGGCGATGACGCTCTGTCCATGGTTGTTGATGTTCTTGGCGGTGAGGCTCACATCACCGGTCTGATTGCGGGTGTTCTCCGGGGTGACCCCGGCCTCGACCATGCCGAGGTTGTCGAGCTGACCGTCGCTGGTCAGCTTGACGCTGTCCTGAGCAGCGATGGAACGGCGGTTGGTCAGTGTGCCTTGGGTGGTTGCTTCGACTCGAGTACCGCCATAGATCGCACCTTGGGCATCGAGGCTCTGGGCGTTGATTACAACCGCTTCAGCCGCCGTGGCTTGCGCCAGGCTCAGGTGACCATTGGCATCCAGCTGCATATCGCCGCCACTGGCGAGCATCTTGCCGTCGAGTTTTACCCCGACACCGGCTTCGCTGCTCACCAATTTGATTGCACCGGCGTACATACCGCCCAACGCCGAAGAGTCGATGGCCAGTTGAGGGGTGGTCGCTGGGTCAGCGGCACGTGCCGTTGTTTTCAGGGTCTTGGCGTCGACGTCATTGGCGCCGGCGATGATTGTCAGGTTCTTGGCCTGGATCTCGGCATTGATCTTGGCCGAGCGGGTGATGATCTCGAAGCGGTCAATATTGTTTGCGTTGAGTTGAGCGCCGTCGACGGAAACACTGCCTTGATCGACCTGATACCGACTGACCTGGCCGTTTTCAATCACCGCTTTACCAGTAGTAAGCGTCGCCTGCGGTGTGTTGATAAAGCCGCAACCATTGCAGGTGATGCCATAGGGATTAGCGACGATCACATGTGCCGACTGCCCCGCCACTTCGGTAAACCCGCGTAACTGGCTCGGACTACCACCGTTCACCTCGTTGAGGATCACATTTGCGGCATTGCCCTTGAGGTTGGAGTTGCCGAGGATGATCCCGCCCAACTGCGTGGACTGGGTGCGGCTGGTGGCGTTGTTTAGGATCAGTCCCTGCTGGCCGACGTTGTAATCCTTGAACTGGTTGTGCGAAAGCCCGCTGCCATTGGGCGCTGCAATATTGACGATCGGTACGCCATTCGCCGCCTGGCCCAGGCTGGTGCCGGGCGCGCTGACCACGATGCCATCTGCCTGAGCCAGCAACGGCTGCCAGAACATGGCGTTGGCCAGTACCAGTGCCAACCCGCGCTTGGGTAGCCCGAGGAAGCTGGAGCGGGTTTTCAGGGCCGCAGAAGGTTGGCGCGCGAGGAAGGCGAACTGGCGAACGTCCATGTGATGTCTCGATGCCCAAAGGGCGGTAAAAATTTAAAGGAAGAAATCCATACGGAAATAGATCGGCGCTTCACGTTCAGTGATCGGCCCCGGTCGTTCCAAAGAGTGTGCAAAGGTCACAGTGGCGGCGACGTTCTGGCCACGCGCAAACAGGTCGACCGAGTTGCTGCTCATACGCCCATGCTGTTCGGCGTTGTATCGTCCGTGACTGATCGCGCCTTGGTCGTAGCCGAGGCTGGTGCCGTACTCGCTGAATACTGGCTGCATCCACGCCCAGGTCACCGGGCGACTCCAGCGCAGGTCGTTGCGCCAATAGCCGCCGCTGTCGCCAGTCAGCGTCTGATCTTTGTAGCCGCGAATCGATGACTGCCCGCCCAGGCTCATGCGTTGTGGGCTGAAGAGCACGTCTTCGCTGCGCTGGCCGGTCATCAGGCTGCTGAAACTGAACGACTCGCCCCACAGTTTGAACGGGTACAGGTAGCTGAGCGTCGCGGTGTATTTGCGATAGCGCGCATCGGCCTGGCCGGGGCGTGGGTTGTGATTGGCCTGGGCGTCGAACGCACCGATGCCGTCCTGCATGCCCAGGTCGATGTTGAGGAACGAACCGCCAATACGTCGACCATGGTTGATGCCGAACTGGGCTTCGCTGAGGCGGTTGCTACTCAGAGCGAGCTTGCTGTCTTCGATGAAGTTGTTGGTGCGCAGGTAGGCCACGCCGGTGTTGAGGGAGGTTTTGCTCAGGGCGTCACGGTGAATAACCCGTTCCAGGCGTAACTGATGGTTCTGGCTATCGCCCGATTGCTTGAAGTTGAAGCCGCTGGCTTGGGCCAGTGAGCGGTATTCGGTTTCGCTGTAGCTGTAATTGAGGTTCCACCAACCGAACGGCAGGCTGTAGTTGAGCATAGAGTTGCGCGAGGTTTTCTGGTGGTCACTGACCGCATCGTGGCCGCCACGCAGCGACAATTGATCGGCCAGACCGAGTGGATTGTCCCAATCCAGGCTGGCGCCCCACTGCTGCTCGCCAGTGGCGCGCTGGCCGCCGTTGTGGCGCGACAGGCCGACGCGCCAGGGTTTCTGCGGGGTGTTTTTGACCAGCACTTCGCTGCCGCCCACTTCTTTGCCGGGCGCCAACTCCATCTGGGCCTGGTTCGAGGGCAGACGGTTCAGTTGATCCACCATTTGCTCGATTTCACGCAGGTTGAGCAGGTCGCCCGGTTTGCCTGGAAAGCTCATGGCGAGTTGGCGGTCGGTGATGCCGCTGCCCTCCGCGCCCTTCATGCCTTCCAGACGGCCTTCCACCACTTGCACCTTGAGGTTGCCGCTGGCGAGGTTCTGTTGCGGCAGGTAGGCGCGACTGGTGACGAGGCCTTTGGCGAGGTAGTGGTCGGTGATGACCTTGAGCAGATCATTGAGCTGAGGTACGCCCAGGCACTGGCCAATGTACGGCTTGAGCAAGCTGTTGCGCTCGCCTTCGGAGAGCGCGTCAGCGCCGGTGAGTTCGATGGTTTTGATCAGGAAGCAACGGGTGTCTGCCGGGGCTGTCGGTTTGGCGGAGGCAGCGGTTTTGCCGGGCAGATCCTTGAGTTCTTCGAGGCGGCGCTGCTGCTCTTCGAGCAGGCGATCCTGACGATCGCGGATCAGGTCGGTAACGCCCGGCGTGTTCTGCGGGGTTGCGCCTTGGGCCGTCCCGGCTAAGCCCAGGCATAAAAAAACGGACAGCAGGCTGAGCCTGGTCCGACGCCTGCAACGCCACATGTGTAGATCCCTCTATATAGCCAAGTGCCATCAATGAGCGGCGATCATATGGTGGCGTTATAGTGGCGTCAATTAAATGTACAAATTTGTTTTCGGGACGATACATGGAAAATTGGGACCGCCGCTCAGCCGTACATGGAGGAAATTGAGACGAGCTCTGTAAATATAGCCAAGCACTCTAATCGCTAGGCCAATCAAAAAACCTGCATGGCTGCAGGCTCTTCTCAAGCTAGGTTCTCAATCCAGACAGTAAATCGCCCGCTACCGCATTGCCTCCAGTGCATGCCTCATCTGCTCAACATCCACATGAACATATTTCAGGGTCGTGGCGATAATTCGGTACCCCAACAGGTCCTAGAAGATGTGAAGGTTGCTCTTGGGTTGCTTCATCAAATCGGTAGCGATCGTATGCCGAAAGCCGACTTAGCACTCGGAGCAGAACGCCTCATGCGTTCATTCAAGAGCTTCTTGGAGAGGTACGGATGTAACCCAAGACTATTCCCCAGTGCTGTTCTTGATTGGGGGCATTTCCCGAGCGCCCTACGTGATCGATGCGATCAAAGAGGCATTCCCGGAATGTGATTTTGCTCCGAGCGACGCATCACTCGGAGTCGTGGACGGTTTATCAGTGTATGCATCACTGACATGAAGGTCTGGTCCCTCAAAACGACTGGAACATTGAACGCCATTATCAATGAGCTTGTAGAACCTCAATATCCAGATCTTCCTTAGCGGCAAGCGAATCACATCCGCGTGTATTGCATCTGTGATAGCCCCAAGACGTTGAATGCTTTACGAATGTTTGCGTTAGTGGGCTCTCTATCCCGTAACCACCTCACAGGTAAGTCGAGATAGCTAGCCCACAGCGCCCCTTGCTTGAAGTCCAGCCACCGATTGGTTTTTGCCATTACCTCCAGATATTGATTCACCAGTGGGTACTGCAGATCCCCAGCTGAATACTTAGCCAACTTGAATGCTTGGGTGTAGTAAATAGAGGAAGCGGCGTAATCGGCTGACCTGTAGAAAACGATCCCCTTAAGCCATTCCACAAGCCATGACAAACGCCCTGCTACGGAGGCGCAGCTCAACTCTTCGTGGAAAGAATTTACGTCCTCCAAGGTTAAATTTTGGAGGTTCCTCATCACCATGCCTCGCTGCACATACGTGTCAAGATCAGCGGGCTTGTCTAATCTCCAGCGAGAAATAACGTCTGCGCGGATCCGCGCTGCATAGGCGCCGTAGCGCTTCTCCAACCACAAAGTAACGTTATCGGGCACATGCCCATCATGGTCTGTGTGTTCCATCATAAGGTCGCTTGCAGTCTGGCATTTAGCTTCAAAGCCCCCCCAAAAGTGAGGTGCCATTTTGATACCTAGACTGACTCTCTTCTTCATGCGGATTGAAGCCTGGCTCTCTAGTCCAAACTTTTTCCCACTCTCGTCGGGTGGCTCAATTTCTGAAGCATGTTTAATAAGGTGTTGATCTAGATTGGCAAGGTATTCCTTGATCTCTACCGCCATCCATCCAGCGTAAAGCCGTGTCTGGCTCAAGGTCTCCTTCAGAAACTCCCTGCCAAAGACCTTTTGAACATCCTGCGTAATGAAGGTGGTGATTCGTGCAATTACAGCGCAGGTAACAATACCGTCTTGGAGCCGTTGCTCAACTGGATTTCCAATCAATGCTTGCGCATTGAAAGAGTCCTCCAAGTTTTTCACCAGCGCAGGAAGGGAAGGTAAATGCTTGCCCGCTTTCCAGTTCCGGGCAGCCCTCTCGTTGCGCTCATATCGACCTATTTCGTCCTGCGTCCCTGCGGGATCATGGAACCTGGAAAGGCGACAGCCACATGCCGCATAGGCCCAAGCCATTACCTTAGCAAGGGGTGTTGTCATATCCCCATCAACGTTTGAGGGCAGGTACCAACACGGCTCCAGAGGCTGAGGAACGGCATAGATATACCCTTGCATCACGATCCAGGTACGAGCCGCAGAGCGCACCGCTATTTCAATGGCATAGCTCGTTAGAAAATAGCGTGTGGTGTCGGCCTTGGCCATGTACGTACCCATCTGTTTAATCAGGGACACGTACGACTCGTGCAGGTCATTGAGTAATTCGCGGATTTGCTCCGCTCGGAACCCACATCGGACATACCGCCCTAGCGTGCTTGTAAGGAGCTTCGCGATATCCTCAAATGTGCTCTGCAAATGGCAGTCCTCCTTCGCCAGGCGCTGCATTCGCTTTTGGTAAGTCTTCGCCATGCTCTGATCGAACTCGGTTTCGTCGAGACGATCATGGGCCTTTCGGGGCATCACGCCAGACGCCGCAACCGCATACTTAACCACGTCGCCTAGAGTGGGTGATGTGTACACTCTTTCCATGATGTGTTTCCCCGAAGTGCCCGTGTGGCTTACTGCTGATTAGGGTTCATTTGCTTACCTCGGTTTGCGTGCACAAGGGAGTTGGTGGTGTTCGAACCATTGGTACCTCGGTTCGTGTTTAACGAGTCAGAACGGTGATTGTTCTGAACGCGCTGGTGGTTGGATGGTTGCTGATTCGACGGTTTGTTCGACATGGTGTTACTCCTGAGTAATGGAGGCGCAGCGTGATTGAGCGCGCTCCTTGGGTGACGCCTGCAGATTACTCAGTGCCCCCTCATCACTCCACGTCGAAACTGGCGACGTCCTTTTTATACGTTTGGGAACTTACAGAACGTCAAGGCGCCCCCCGTACATTTTTTTTCAGCGCTAGCAGTTGAACAATTAGGTCTGTCTGAGCGGCATAGTCGTCACACCCATAAAGCGCGGCACACTGAATCAGAGATGAATCAATTTCTGGAAAATTGAATCGCCCCGGGTCTCATTATTCGCGATTAGTTGATAGGTGCCGCCTAGCGCTTCATGCGATAGCGCGTAGAACGACGACAGCGATGGCTGGTTATCAAGATCAATGAGTAGGGTTCGAAGACCTGCATCGGCGCAGAACGCGCCTAGATTGGCGCCTACCGTGGTTTTACCCGGCCCGCCTTTGGTTGAAACGACTGCAGCGACTTTCATGGAGCTTCCCTCTGAATCGTAAGATTTGAGACGGCTTCATGCTGGTCACGCTGTGCGCTTTGATCACCCTGGAGAAATCCAAGGCAAAAAAAAGCCTGCATCTCTGCAGGCTTTCTCTATCTGGCTCCACGACCTGGACTCGAACCAGGGACCCAATGATTAACAGTCATTTGCTCTACCAACTGAGCTATCGCGGAATGCGCCGTATGTTACTGATTGAAAAGGAGAAGTCAAGCTTTCTCTGGTATTTCAAGTGATTAAACCGGATGACCGGTTGCGAGCCGGTGCTCCTTTGCCAGTTCCAGCCAGGCCAGGGCTGCCGGTGGCAGGTGGGCGTTGGTGCGCCAGGCCAGGGCGATGTGCCAGTCGGTGTGGGGTTCGTCCAAGGGGATCAGGGCGATGCCGGGGTGTTGGTGTTTGTGCGCCAGCATGCGCGGCAGGAAGGCGACGCCGAGGCCGGCGGCGACCAGGTCGACGATGAAGTCGATCTGTCCGCTGCGTGCGGTGACACGCGGCGTGACGCCTTTGCGCTCGCAGGCGGCGAGGATCTTGGCGTTGAGGGCGAAGCCGGCTTCGAAGAGGATGAACGGTGAATCGGCGAGGCCGGTAAAGTCGATGCGTGAGCGCCGCGCCAGTGGGTGACTGATGGGCAACACCGCCATCAGCGGTTCATTGCGCACGGGCTGGTAGTCGAACGCTTCATCCACCGGCAGCAGCAAGGCGGCGAGGTCGACCTCCCCCGCTTCCAGGCATTCGCGCAGGCGTTTGCTGCCGTATTCGGTGAGTTCGATGTCGATGTCCGGGTAGCGGCTGCGGTAGGTGGCGAACATGGTCGCGAACAGCACGCCGCAGCCCACCGGTGGCAGGCCAATGCGCAATACACCGCGCTTGAGGCCGCGCAAATCGTTGATCTCGGCCACCAGGTCGTTGCGTTCGGCGAGCAGCACCAGGGCCCGGCGATAGGCGATTTCGCCGGCGGCGGTGAGTTCGTTGCGGTGACCCAGGCGGTTGAGCAGCGGCGTGCCCAGTTCGTCCTCCAGGGTCTTGACCGCCTTGCTCACGGTGGACTGGGTCAGGGAGACCACCTCGGCCGCCTGGGAGAAACCGCCCTGGCGCACCACTTCGACAAAGGCGCGCAGTGTTCTGAGGTTCATCGGTATTCCCTTTGCGACTGGATGCCAGTGATAAAAGTTGTTTTTATCATGCCATAAATTTCCTTATCCTCAAGCCACCTTGCCTTGTGGAGACACTGTTGATGATCATCTCGTCCGCTTCCGATTACCGCGCCGCTGCCAAACGCAAGCTGCCGCGCTTTCTGTTCGACTACATCGACGGCGGCGCCTACGCCGAGCACACGATGCGCGCGAACAGTTCGGACCTGGCCGAGATCAGCCTGCGCCAGCGCGTCCTGCGCAATGTCGACAACCTGAGCCTGAAAACCAGCGTGTTCGGCCAGGAACTGGCGATGCCGGTGATCCTCAGCCCCGTCGGCCTGACCGGCATGTACGCGCGACGCGGTGAAGTGCAGGCGGCTAAGGCGGCGGCCAAGCAGGGCATTCCCTTCTGCCTGTCGACGGTGTCGGTGTGTTCGATTGAAGAAGTGGCGTCGCAGAGCCCGCAGGCGATCTGGTTCCAGCTGTATGTGCTCAAGGACCGTGGCTTCATGCGCAATGCGCTGGAGCGCGCCCAGGCGGCCGGGGTCACCACGCTGGTGTTCACGGTCGACATGCCCACACCTGGCGCGCGCTATCGCGATGCGCATTCGGGCATGTCGGGTCCTTTCGCGGCACAGCGGCGCATGCTGCAGGCCGTCACCAAGCCACAATGGGCCTTCGATGTGGGCCTGATGGGGCGTCCGCACGACCTCGGCAATATCTCCAGATACCTCGGCAAACCGACGCACCTGGAAGACTACATTGGCTGGCTGGCCAACAACTTCGATCCGTCGATCAGCTGGAAAGACCTGGAGTGGATCCGCGAGTTCTGGAAGGGACCGATGATCATCAAGGGCATCCTCGACCCGCAGGACGCCAAGGACGCCGTGAGTTTTGGCGCCGATGGCATCGTGGTCTCCAACCATGGTGGCCGCCAGCTCGACGGCGTGCTGTCCACCGCCAAGGCGCTGCCACCGATTGCCGATGCGGTTGGCGATGACCTCACGGTGCTGGTCGACTCCGGCATCCGTTCCGGATTGGACGTGGTGCGCATGCTCGCACTGGGCGCCAAGGCGTGCCTGCTGGGCCGCGCGACTGCCTATGCACTGGCCGCCGATGGCCAGCACGGGGTGGAGAACTTGCTGGATATCTTCGCCAAGGAAATGCGCGTGGCCATGACCCTGACCGGCGTCACCTCGATCGACCAGATCGACCGCACCACCCTGGTCTAGCCCTGCTGCTCGACGATACCGCGCGCCTTGAGGTGCGCCAGTTGCTCAGCCGACAGGCCCAGCCGCTGCTCGAGGATATCGTCGGTGTGCTGCCCCAGCATCGGCGCCGGCCGCACATATTCCACCGGCGTCCCGGACATCTTGATCGGGCTGCCGACCATGGCGAAATCGGGATTCTGCGGGTGGGGGATTTTCACCATCAGGTTGCGCGCGATCACTTGCGGCTCTTCCAGCGATTGCGCGATGGAGTTGATCGCCCCCACCGGCACCTTCGAGGCATGAATGCACGCCACCCACTCATCGGCCGTACGCCCGAGAAAGTGCGCCGAGAGCAATTCGACGATCTCGGCGCGATGGGCCACGCGGTCGGCATTGCGGCGAAAGCGCGGGTCATCCGGCAGGTGCGGCAAGCCGATGCTCTGGCACAACGCGACGAACTGACTGTCGTTGCCACAGGCAATGATGAAGTCGCGGTCGGCCGCCCGGAACACCTGGTAAGGCACGATATTGGCGTGGGCGTTGCCATAGCGCTGCGGCACCTTGCCCGAGGCCAGGTAGTTCATGCTCTGGTTGGCCAAGGTCGCGACCTGCACGTCGAGCAAGGCCATGTCGATATGCTGGCCGACGCCTGTGCGCTCGCGGCTGAGCAGCGCAGCCTGGATCGCTACCGTGGAATACAGGCCGGTCATCAGGTCGGAAAAGGCCACGCCGACTTTTTGCGGACCGCCGCCCGGCAGATCGTCGCGCTCTCCGGTGATGCTCATCAGGCCACCGATGCCCTGGATGATGAAGTCGTAGCCTGGTTCCTCGGCACGCGGGCCGGTCTGGCCAAAACCGGTGATGGAGCAGTACACCAGGCGTGGATTGATCTCGGCCAGGGTCGCGTAATCCAGGCCGTAGCGGGCCAGGGAACCGGCCTTGTAGTTCTCGATCAACACATCGGAACTCGCCGCCAGTGCCCGTACCAACTCTTGCCCCTCCGGGCTGGCCAGATCGATAGCCACCGACAATTTGCCGCGATTGGTGGACTGGTAATAAGACGCCTGCCCGGACGACTCGCCGGTGTCGGTCTTCATCCACGGCGGGCCCCAGCCACGTGTGTCGTCACCGCTTTGCGGCCGTTCGATCTTGATCACTTCCGCGCCGAGGTCCGCCAGCACTTGCCCACACCACGGACCGGCCAACACACGGCTTAAATCCAGTACCCGCAAACCTGTCAATGCACCCATTGTTCTTATCCTGTGAGGTTGGGAAATCAGCCGACTGCCGGCTCTTCATGGCGCAGGGAAATCCCCAGCAACGCCCGCCGCCGCAACCAGGGACTGGGGCGGTAGCGCGGGTCATGGGTGAGCTCGCTCATGCGCTGCAAAATTGTCAGTATTCTCTGCGGGCCAAGCGCATCGCCCCAGGCCAGCGGGCCGTTGGGATAGCCCAGGCCCAATTGCACCGCCTGGTCGATATCGGCGGGGGTGGCGATCCGTTGCTGCGCGATGTCGCAGCCGAGGTTGACCACCATCGCCAGGGTGCGCTGGGCGACAAAACCGACACTGTCACCGATCACGGTCACCCCGACTCCATCCGCCGCGAGCAAGGCATGCGCGGCATCACGCATGGCGGCAGAGGTCAGGGGGTTTTGCATCAGGGTGCGCTGGCGCGACAGGTCCGTCAGCACATCGATGCACACGGTGCGCGCCGGGTCGGTGCCGAAGTGCACCGACGCGCTGGTCGCGTCCCGCCCATAAGGTGCCAGCAGGCACAGCGCTTCCGGCGACGGCTGTGGCGTGCTTTCCAGCTGGGCACCGAGGTCGATCAGCAAGGCACTGAGGCGCACATGGTCTTCGCTGTTTTCGGTGGCGATCCACACCGGTGGCTGTTGCCGCACCGTCGGTACGGGTTGAGGCTGCGGGGCGTCCACCACCTGACCGTTTTCATAGCGGTAGAAACCCTGTCCGGTCTTGCGCCCGAGGCGCCCGCCCACCAGCATCTGCCGGGTCAGCGGTGACGGCCGGTAGCGCGGCTCCTGGTAGAACTGGGTGTAGATCGATTCCATCACCGGGTGTGACACGTCCAGGCCGGTGAGGTCGAGCAGTTCCAGCGGCCCCATGCGGAAGCCGGCGCCGTCACGCAGGATGCGGTCGATATCGCCCCGCGCGGCGATGCCTTCGTCGAGCATCTTCAGCGCTTCAGTGCCATAGGCGCGCCCGGCGTGGTTGACGATGAAGCCCGGGGTGTCCTTGGCGCGCACGCCGCGATGGCCCATGCGTGCAACCAATGCGAGCAGCGCGGTGGCGACGTGCGGCGCCGTGGCCAGCCCGTCGATGACTTCCACGACGCGCATCAACGGCACCGGGTTGAAAAAGTGCAGGCCCGCCACGCGTTCCGGGTAGCGGCAGCCGGTGGCGATGGCGGTCACGGACAGCGAGGACGTGTTGGTGGCGAGGATGCAATGCGGGCTGACAATGCCTTCCAGCTGTTGCAGCAGGCCGCGCTTGGCGTCGAGATTTTCGACGATGGCTTCGACCACCAGATCGCAATGCTGCAGGTCATCGATAATCTCAACCACCTGCACGTTGGCCCACGCCGCATCCATCGCCGCCTGGCTGATCTTGCCCTTGCCCACCAACTTGGCAAACGTGGCGCCGAGGTTGTCGCGGGCCGCTTGCGCAGCGCCGTCGCGGGCATCGAACAGGCGCACCGCCACACCGGCTTGAGCGGCGATCTGCGCAATGCCCGCGCCCATCACACCGGTGCCCACCAGGCCCAACGTATTAAGGGTGTCGGTCATGCTTATTCCCCCCGGTATTCAGGCGTGCGTTTCTCGAAGAACGCCGCAGCGCCCTCCTTCTGGTCCTTTGAATCGAACAACAACTGGAAGGCCTTGCGCTCCAGTACCAGCGCACTTTCCAGCGGCAGGTCGGCACCGGCCAGCATCACTTCCTTGATCTGCTCGACTGCCAGGGGCGGCAGTGCGGCAATCTGCGCCGCCAGCTCCAGCGCCCGAGGCAGGGTCTGGTCGTCGCTGACGACTTCGCTGAGCATGCCCATCGCCAAGGCTTCTCGTGCGCCGACCATGCACCCGGTGAGCGCGATGCGCATCGCCTGGAACTTACCCACCGCGCGGATCAACCGCTGGGTACCGCCCGCCCCCGGCATCAAGCCCAGCTTGACCTCCGGCTGGGCAAACCGCGCCGATTCGCCGGCGACGATCAGGTCGCAATGCATCGCCAACTCGCAACCGCCGCCCAGGGCAAACCCGTTGACCGCGGCAATCACCGGCTTGGGGCAACGGCTGATGGCTTCCCACAGGTACTCGGTGTGGCGTCGATACATATCGATTGCGCCTGCGCTGGCGAACTCTTTGATATCGGCTCCGGCGACAAAAAACTGCGCGCCACCGGTCAGCACAATCGCACGCACCTCGCGGCGCTTGGCGAGTGCCCGAAAATGCTCGGCAAGGGCTTCACGCACCTGGGCATTCAGGGCGTTCTTGACCTCGGGGCGATGAATACGGACCACGGCCACGCCGTTGTCGTGGACGTCGAGGGTTACCACGGGTTGGTCTGCGCTGGTCACATTCACTCCTGCTGCAACGTTCTTGTTAGTCGGCCTGTCACTTGTTTCGCTGTGCGAAATAACATTCCGTATTTAGCCATGATCATAAGTATCGACCCTGCAGGTGTAAACGCAAAAACCCAAATCCATTTCAAAATAGCCGCTAACCCGCTGTTTAAACAGGTTTTATCAGCAAGCGTCGGAAAACCTCAATATCTTGCTTTGTTTCGCTGTGCGGAATAGAATTTTGTTTTGTTGATTTTATAAAAAAATGAGGCTTAACATGCGCCGTCAAAACGCGGACCCGGATAGCTCAGAAGTCCCGGCTGGCAACCACGCTTTCGAGCATGTGTTGATTGACCCGATGAACAACGATGAGGAGGAAGACAAGGACCGCCAGTTCGTCACTGCGCTGGCCCGTGGCCTGGAACTGCTGCGCTGCTTCACGCCCAGCGAAAGTGTGCTGGGCAACCAGGAACTGGCGCGCAAGACCGGGCTGCCGAAACCGACGATCACCCGCATGACCCACACGTTGACCCGCTTGGGTTACCTCAAGCACCTGCCGCAGTCAGGCCGGTACCAGTTGGATGTGGGCGTGATGGCCTTCGGTTACGCGATGCTGTCGAACCTGTCGATCCGGGCCGTGGCCCACCCGTTGATGGAGACGATGGCCAAGTACGCCCAGGCGGCCGTTGCCATGGCCACCCGGGACCGCCTGGACATGGTCTACCTGGACGTGGTCCAGGGCGAAGCGAACATGACGATGCGCCGCCAGGTCGGTACGCGCCTGCCGTTGCACTTGAGTTCGGCAGGCCGCGCCTGCCTGGCGGCGATGCCGGAAAACGAGCGCGAGTTCATGCTCGACCATATCCGCCAGCGTCATCTGGAGGACTGGCCGACACTGCGCAAGGGGCTGGAGCGCGCGTTCAGGGACTACACCGACTTCGGCTATTGCATGTCGATCGGAGAGTGGCACCGCGATGTAAACGCCATCGCCGTACCGCTGCTGCACCCACAACATGGCTTGCTGGCGTTCAACTGTGGCGGACCGAGTTTTCACCTTTCCCGGGAGAAACTCGAAGACGACATCGGGCCGCGCCTCAAGCACATGGTGAACAATATCGTGGCCGCCACCCGCTAGCTGGATCGGTGTGCGGCCTCGGCAGATTGACGATAACAGGCCCGCTGAACGGGCCGCTGAGGAATGCACATGATCCGAGACCCGCAAACACTTCATATCCTGGTGGATGCCATTGCGCAGTTCGTCAACGAAGCGCTGATCCCACGGGAAAACGAAGTCGCCGAGACCGATGAAATCCCGGCGGATATCGTCAGCCAATTCCAGGAAATGGGCCTGTTCGGCCTGACCATTCCCGAAGCCTACGGCGGCCTGGGGCTGACCATGGAAGAAGAGGTGACCATCGCCTTTGAGCTGGGGCGCACCTCCCCCGCCTTCCGCTCCTACTTCGGCACCAACAACGGTATCGGCTCCATCGGCATCCTGCTCGATGGCACCGAAGCGCAGAAGGCGCATTACCTGCCGTTGCTGGCCAGCGGCGAGCTGCTCAGTTCGTTCTGTCTCACCGAACCGGACTCGGGCTCGGATGCCGCCTCGCTGAAAACCACCGCGGTGCGCGACGGCGATCACTATGTAATCAACGGCACCAAGCGCTTTATCACCAACGCGCCCCACGCCGGGATTTTCACGGTGATGGCCCGCACTGACACGCCGATTCGCGGCTCGGGCGGTATCAGCGCATTTATCGTCGAACGCGAAACACCGGGGCTGTCGCTGGGCAACCGCGACCACAAGATGGGCCAGCAAGGTGCGCACACCAGCGATGTGATCTTCGACAACGTGCGCGTTCCGGCCAGCCAATTGATCGGCGGCGTCGAAGGCGTGGGCTTCAAGACCGCGATGAAGGTCCTCGACAAGGGGCGCCTGCATATCGCGGCCGTCAGCGTGGGAGCGGCGGAGCGCATGCTCAACGACGCGCTGAACTACGCCATCGAACGCAAGCAATTCGGCCAGCCGATTGCCGAATTCCAACTGATTCAGGCCATGCTCGCCGACAGCAAGGCCGAGATCTACGCCGCCCGTTGCATGGTGCTCGACGCCGCGCGCAGACGCGACGAAGGCCAGGACATCGGTACCGAAGCCTCGTGCTCGAAGATGTTCGCCACGGAAATGTGCGGGCGGGTAGCCGACCGTTGTGTGCAGATCCATGGGGGTGCCGGCTATATCAGCGAGTACGCCATCGAACGGTTTTACCGGGATGTGCGCCTGTTCCGCCTGTATGAAGGCACCACGCAAATCCAGCAACTGGTGATCGCCCGCAACATGATTCGCGCGGCGCAGCGCTAGGACTCACCGCAATACCCATACCCAATGCCCTAACAACTACAAACAAGGTATCGCTATGGAAGTCGCCGCATCGACGGGCGCGTTGTCGCCTGCCAAAAACCACCTGTGGATCATCGTATTCGTGTTTTGCTTCCTCGGCCTGCTGATCGATGGTGCCGACCTGATGCTGCTGTCCTACAGCCTCAGCAGCCTCAAAGCCGAGTTCGGCCTGAGCAGCGTCGAAGCCGGCAGCCTGGGCAGTTTCACCCTGGCCGGCATGGCCATCGGCGGGATCTACGGCGGCTGGGCCTGTGACCGTTTTGGCCGGGTGAAAACCGTGGTGTGGAGCATCGTGCTGTTCTCTGTCGGCACCGCCATCCTGGGCATGACCCACAGCTATTGGCAGTTTGCGAGCACGCGGTTTTTCGCCTCCCTCGGCCTGGGCGCGCTGTACGTGGCGTGCAACACCCTGATGGCCGAATACGTGCCGACGCGCTATCGCACCACCGTCCTCGGCACGCTGCAGGCGGGCTGGTCGGTGGGGTATATCGTCGCCACCTTGCTGGCCGGCTGGATCCTGCCTGAACACGGCTGGCGCTGGCTGTTCTACGTGGCGATTATCCCGGTGATCCTCGCGGTCCTGATGCAACGCCTGGTTCCGGAACCCCAGGCCTGGCTGACGGCCCGCGCCGAGCGCGCGCGGCAGAAAGCCGATGGCACCCGGCACGCGCAGAAGAGCAAGCCCGACGGTATGTTCAAACTGATTTTCAGCGATCCAAAAGCCAGCCGCATGTTCCTGCTCTGGGCCCTCACCGCAGGCTTCCTGCAGTTCGGCTACTACGGCGTGAACAACTGGATGCCGTCGTACCTGGAAAGCGAGCTGGGGATGAACTTCAAGTCGATGACCAGCTACATGGTCGGCACCTACGCGGCGATGATCTTCGGCAAGATCCTCGCCGGCCTGGCGGCGGACCGCCTGGGTCGGCGTACGGTGTTTGCCGTGGGTGCGTTGGGCACCGCGATCTTCCTGCCGGTGATCGTACTGTTCCAAAGCCCCGAGAACATCTTGTGGATGCTGGTGGTGTTCGGTTTCCTGTACGGGATTCCCTATGGCGTCAACGCCACCTACATGACTGAAAGCTTCGAAGCCAAGTTTCGCGGTTCGGCAGTGGGTGGGGCCTACAACATCGGCCGCATCGGTGCCGCCGTGGCGCCAGCCGCCATTGGTTTCCTGGCATCCCACGGCTCCATCGGCGTGGGCTTTCTGGTGATGGGCGGCGCGTACTTTATCTGCGGGGTGATCCCGGCGCTGTTTATCCGCGATAAACAGTTCGATCCACAAAAACAGTAAAGCCGAGCGGGCCGGTGGCAGCGCCGGCCCTGGTTTGCCAAATAACTGGCGTCAGTCTTTGCTTGCCGGTTTAACCTCAAAAGAAGGCGATTGATTTATAAGGGTTTTAATTTAGTTAAAACCAATTGGCATGGATCTGGCTCTAACCTCCTTCAAGCAGGTTACGCGATGACAAGACGTGCGGCAGTGCCCAGGGGTTATAACCCACTGTAAAGCGGTTTAAACTATTCCCATGTTTTACGGAACTGAAGGAACAGTAAGACGCTTGGCACTCGCCACTCTCATCGAGCCTGTAAGACAGCCAAGTGCTTAGAGGCCGATCGTTTATGAAAACACCCACCCAGACCAACGCAATTGACTTCGACAGTGCCAAATTGCAACGCCTGGGCTTTGGTCAGCCGTCCCTCCTGCCGCGCCGTCCCATCACCCTTCTGCAACTTCGCCAGCAACTGGGCATGCAACTGCAGACCAGCCTGGAACCGGAGCGCATCCTCGCGACGTTTTTCCGCGAGATCCAGCGCCTGGTGCCGCTGGACGCCCTGCAATATCGCCACGCTGCCAGCGATCTGCGCCTGGAGTTCGGTCATCGCGGCCACCATTCGATGAGCTATAGCCTGAGCCACGAAGGCGAGCACCTGGGCGAGCTGATTTTCCGGCGCAACCAGCGCCTGCTGGAAGAGGAACTCGGCCAGCTGGAGTCGCTGCTGGCAACCTTGCTCTACCCGATGCGCAACGCCCTGCTCTACCGCGCCGCCACCCGCAGCGCGCTGCGTGACCCGTTGACCGAGACCGGCAACCGGATTGCCATGGACCAGACCCTGCAACGGGAAATCGACATGGCACGTCGTCACCTGAACCCGCTGTCGCTGTTGATGCTGGACATCGACCACTTCAAGAACATCAACGACACCTACGGCCACGCCGCCGGCGATAACGTCCTGCGCGCCGTCGCCGGAGCGATCAAGGCCCAGTTGCGCAATGTCGACATGGTCTTCAGGTTTGGTGGGGAAGAGTTTCTGATCCTGCTGTCGAACACCGGCCGGGATGCAGCCGCAATGGTCGGCGAACGCCTGCGCCAGGCGGCACAGGCCCAGGATTATTCGGCGGAGGGTAAACGGATCGAATTGACGGTGAGCCTCGGCTGCTCGACCTTGCTGGCCGCCGAGTCTGCCGAAAGCCTGCTGCGCCGGGCCGATAACGCCTTGTACGTGGCCAAGCGCGAAGGCCGCAACCGCCTGGCGATGGCAGGGTAACCCCCACCACCGCCGTTACATCAGGCTTCGCTGGCCACCCGCGCCGGGCGCTCACGCACCAGCACCGCCGGCTTTTCCTTCTCCAGGCGCATGCAGCTTTCCAGGAACAGGTACATGTAGTCGTAGCTCTTGCACACGGCCTGGCGCAGCTCAACCTGCAAGGCTTTGCTCGGGTTCATGCCGGCCAGGGTGCAGATAATTTCCAGCGCCTCCCACGGGTGGGCGTCATCGTACTGGGCATGCATCTTCAGCCACTTCATCGCGCGCTTGCGGTCTTCCTCGGGGAAAGCCGCCGCGTAGACACCGGTGGAACACACCACCGCCGACCACTCCCCGGTCGCCCCCTCGATCGCGTAGTTGGTCGCAGCGATGGCCACGATCAGAGAATCGGCCGAGCTGGTGTGCCAGCACCAATGGCTGAGCGCGTGCAGCTCCGGCGGCACGTTCTGCGCCTGCAGTTCTTCGAGGCTGACGCCATGCGCACGGGCCCAATGCACCCAATAATCGGCGTGGTTCAGTTCCACGCGAATGTTGCGCATAAGCCAGCGTCGCGCCATATCCTCCCCAGGATGGCGGGCAAACTTGGTCTTGGTGAGGTTCTGTGCCATGTACAAGGCAAACTGTTCCACCACGGGCCAGCCACCGATCAGGTAGTGACGCAGGGTCTTGGCGCTGAGCGTGTTATCGCGCATGCGCTGGTACAGTTCGTGTTCGACAACGCGCCGCTTGCTCTCGCTACAGTCCTGGATCAGTTGTTGCGCCCAGGCGGGGTAACTCGAGGCTTCCATAAGCGGGCCGGTTCTGTTGAATGTGTCGATCACTGTCGGGCTCCTTTTTAAGTGTGATGTACAGACCAGCAAAGGTTTCAGCGGAATGTGCCGGGCGCCTTGAATAACAGGGGCTGCGGCCGCGAAGGTCGACACTGCAGACTATCAAAGGTAAACAACTGCGGTCGTTCGATCAGGTAACCCTGAGCGTAATCCACCCCGATCTCGAGCAACGCCTGTTCGATGTGCGGTGTTTCAACAAACTCTGCAATTGTGCGCTTACCCATGACGTGGCCAATGTGATTGATCACTTCAACCATCGCGCGGTTAATCGGGTCGTCCAGCATATCCTTTACGAAACTTCCATCGATCTTCAGGAAGTCTACAGGTAAATGTTTGAGATAAGCGAATGAGGACATTCCGGCGCAGAAGTCATCCAGCGAGAAATGACAGCCTAAGGCCTTGAGTTCATTAATAAAGCGGATCGCACTGCCCAAGTTTGCAATTGCACTGGTTTCAGTAATTTCAAAACAGATCATGCTGGGCGGAATACTGTAAGTATGAAATTTCTCACGCAAGAATCCGAGGAAGTCATCATCACCGATAGTAATGCCTGACAGATTGATCGCACACATGGCCATCGGACGCCCCGGCCGTTCATGCATGCAGGCGGCAATCAGCTTGAAGACATTCTCGACCACCCAGCGGTCCAGGGAGGTCATCAGACCGTAGCGCTCGGCCGCCGGGATAAAGCTGTCCGGCAGGATGATGCGTCCTCCCTCATCGTGCAGGCGCAGCAGGATTTCTATATGCCCGTTGCCGCCGTCAGTGTGCCCCAGCGGCATGATTTCCTGGGCGTACAGGCAGAAGCGGTTTTCTTCCAACGCCATGTGCAGCCGCTGCACCCAGGCCATTTCGCCAAAGCGCACCGACAGTTCCGAGTCATCGGCGTGGTACACCTGCACGCGGTTGCGGCCTTTTTCCTTGGCCATGTAGCACGCCATGTCAGCCGCCCGCAGTGACGTTTCAAGGGTGGTCGGCGTGTGCCCAATGTGCACCAGGCCGATGCTGACGGTGGTCATGAACGGCCGGCCCTTCCAGACGAAATGCAGGCTTTGCACGGTATGACGCAGGCTCTCGGCGATTTTTTCCGCCACCGGTGCCGGGCAGTTCTCCAGCAGGATGCCGAACTCATCGCCGCCCAGGCGGGCCAGGGTGTCGCCTTCGCGCAGGTCCGACTGCAACAGTGCGCAGATATGCCGCAACAGCTCGTCACCCGCCGCATGGCCGCAGGTGTCGTTGACCAGCTTGAACTGGTCCAGGTCGAGAAACATCAACGCATGCCGCCCGCTCTGCGCGCCCCCGGCCGGGTGCAGCACCTGCTCCAGGCGGAACTCGAACTCGCGGCGGTTGGCCAGGCCGGTCAGGGCGTCATGGGTTGCCTGCCACGACAGGTTGGCGATGTACTGGCGCTCCTGGGTCATGTCGTGCAGCACCAGCACCGCGCCCGTGACCTTACTCGCGCTGCGGATCGGCGCGCCCACCAGGTTGACCGAAACAGTGCTGCCGTCGAGGCGCTGGATTGTTTTCGAATGCTCGCTGCCGCTGCTGAGCTGGCCCTTGACGATGTGCTCGATCAAGGTGAAACCGTCGGGCTGGGCATTGTCATCCAGCAGGTTGAACAACGCCGCCAGCGGCAGGCCCTGGGCCTGCGCCGTGTTCCAATGGGTCAGCGCCTCGGCCGCCGGGTTCAGGTAGGTGATGCTGCCTTCGACGTCGGTGGTGATCACGCCATCGCCAATCGACTCCAGGGTGATCTGCGCCCGCTCCTTCTCTTCCTGCAGCGCATCGGCAAAGGCATGGCGCTGGGCCAGGAGCTTGTGGGTACGCAACAGCGCCAGCACGATCAAGCCCAGGGCCGTGGTCAGGTTGGTGATCAGCAGCAGCCGCAGGATCATCCGCGAGCCTTCGCCCAACGCGTCGCTGAACGCCTTGGCGGCGGGTGTCACGCCTTCGTTGATGGCAATGATGTGCGCCTTCCATTGGCGCACATCATTGGCGTTGACCTGGTCACGGCGGATCGCCTGGTGCATCTCCCGGGCCAGGTCATCGAGCTGCATCAGGTAGCCATCGCCCACCGTCCACAGCTCGATGGCTTTTTCCAGGTAGCTGAAATGCCGGAAATTGAGGTACAGCCAGATCAGGCTGGAGACGTCATCGGGATGGTTGCCGCCCTTGAGGATGCCCAGGCGGGCGGCAGCAAGATCGGGCGTGGGCCGATCCAGGGCGATGCGCAGCTCATGCCCGCCCTGGGGCACGGCAATCGCCTGCTGGTACTTGAGATAGGTGGATTCGTCACGGTTGTCGGCGTAGAGCGTCAGGTAGTAGATCGCGTCCTTCTGGCCCTTCGACCACAGGCTTTCACCGGCCACGTAGCCGCGTACCGCCGAAAGCACGTAGAGACTGACGCAGCCCAACAATGCCTGAAACAGCACGACGGCGATGAAGGGCCACACAATGCCCAACAGCCGAGGCGTTCCGAGAGTCCGCTTTTGCTTCATGAAGTCCCTTACACATGCACTGCCCAATACGCACGCGAAAATCCGCTTCCGATAGCTAAGCCTAGGCTAAATCAACGCACTTGCTGCAAGTGTCCATATAGCTTGGCGTACAGGCCGCCATCGGCAATCAACTGCTGATGATCGCCGTCCTCAGCAATATGACCGCCGTCGAACACTAATACTCGATCCGCTTGCTTAACCGCCGACAAACGGTGAGCAATGATCAGTGTAGTACGGCCGCTGAGAAACCGCGCCAGCGCCTGGTGCAGGTTGTATTCGGTGGCGGCATCGAGGGCGGAGGTCGCCTCGTCGAGGATCACCACTTTCGGCTCGGCGAGGACCATGCGCGCGATCGCCAGGCGCTGGCGCTGTCCGCCGGAAAAGCGCACGCCAGAGCGCCCCACCACACTGTCCAGACCCTGCGGCAGGGCTTTGACGGTGGCGTCCAACTGGGCAATTTCCAGCGCCTGCCAGCAGGCCTGGTCAGTGCGTTCGCGCCCCATGGTCAGGTTGGCGCGAACGGTGTCGTTGAACAGCGCCGGGTGTTGCAGCACCACCGCGACGTTCTCGCGAATGGTCTCCAGGCCGATGGCCTGCTGGGTCGCTCCGCCGAAACGGATACTGCCGTCCTGCGGCGTGTACAGCCCGAGCAGCAACTGCACCAGGGTACTTTTGCCGCCGCCGCTGGCGCCGACAATCGCGACCTTTTCACCGGGAGCGATGGCAAGGTTCAACTGGTTGAGCACCAGATCATCGCCATAGCCGAAGTCCAGGCCGCGGACTTCGATGCCGACGGTTTCGCGGCCGCTGAACGGGTCTTCGCCGCCCGCATATTGCGGCTCGTCGGCACGCGCCAGCAGCTCGTTGATCCGCGTCAGCGCGCCACCCGCAGCGTAGTAGGCGTATTGCAGGTTGAGCAGTTGCTCCACCGGGCCGATCATGAACCACAAGTAGCTGAATACCGCGAGCATCTGGCCGATGGAGAGGTCGGAAAACAGCACCGTCAGCATCGCCGCCGCCCGGAAGATGTCGATACCGAACTGGAACAGCAGGCCACTGGCGCGGCTGGACGCGTCGCTTTTCCATTGCGAATTGATCGCGTAGTCACGCACTTCCTGGGCGCGCTGGCCAAGGCGTCCGAGGAAGAAGCCCTGGCGATTGCCGGCGCGTACTTCCTGGATCGCGTCCAGGGTTTCGGTCAGCGCCTGGGTGAAGCGCGAGGTGCTGTCGTTTTCGAGCTTCTTCAGGTGTTTGACGCGCTTGCCCAATTGCACCGTGGCGTAGATCACCAGCGGGTTGAACAGCAGGATCAGCAAGGCCAGTTGCCAATGCATCCACACCAGGATGGCCGAGGTGCCGACCAGCGTGAGCATGGCCACCAGGAAGCGGCTGAGGGTTTCGCCGACGAATTTGTCCAGGGTGTCCAGGTCGGTGACCAGGTGCGTGGTCACCGTGCCGCTGCCCAGGCTTTCGTACTCGCCCAGGGAGATGCGCTTGAGGCGTTCGATCAGGCGCACGCGGATGCGGTACACGATGTCCTTGGCCAGCCGCGCAAACAAGCGCGCCTGCACCACGTTGAACACCAGGGCGCCGCACCGCAGCGTCAGCGTCACCAGCAGCATCAGGCCGATATAACCGGCTGCTTTCTGCCAGCCCAGGGGCAGCGCATGGTTCATCACCTTGAGCGCGGCATCGCCGTGGCCCAGCAACACTTCGTCCACCAGCAACGGCAACAGCAAGGGAATGGGCACGCTGCACAGGGTCGCCAGCACGGCAACGCCATTGGCGATCCACAGGGATTTACGGTGCCGCAAGGCCAAGCGGCGAATTTCCGCCCAGGTCAGTCGGTCGACGCGTTTGGGTTGCTCATCGGGCCGGTCATACACAGGCAGCTCGCTCCAGCCAACGGGCGAGCAAGGGCGACAGTTCCGACAGCGGCTGGTAGCCGTTGGTCAGCAACGCGAGCTGGCCATTGCGTTCGGCCAGCAGCGTCGGGAAACCGGCGATGCCCAAATCCTGGACCCAGGTGAAGTCGGCGGCGGTCGCGGCGTGCTGCTCGGCACGGTCGAACGCACCGGCAAACTCGATGCGCGGGATGCCGGCCTGCTCGGCCAGCTCCACCAGCACGCTGGCGAGGGTCACATCGCGACCCTCGACATAAAACGCGCGCTGGATCAGCCCCAGCAGTGTCCACGCGCAATCCGGCGCCAGGCTGCGCGCGGTGACGATGGCGCGACAGGCCGGCTCGGTGTCATAGACAAACCCGTCGGGCAACGCACCTTCGCGCTTGAACGGCTGGCCGGTGGCGTCGGTGACGGCCTGCCAGTGCTCCAGGATGTAGCGCCGGGTGGTCGGTTCCAGCGCCGCGCCGCTGCCGGTGCGCAAGCCACCCACCACCAGGTGCAGTTCCACCCCGGCCGCCTGGGCCTGCTCTACCAACGCCTGCGCCACCGGCGCAAAGCCCCAGCACCAGGAACACATCGGGTCCATTACATAGAGCAGGCGCGCGGACATGGGTCAGGCCTCGGAAGGGGTTTGCTTATAGTTGAAGCCAATCGGATGCGGCATGTTGCGGGCCTTGGCCAGCTCGATCTGCTTTTGCCGGTCGATCGCGCTGCGACGGGTCTTCTCCGGCAGCTTATCCCAGCAATGTGGACAACTGATGCCCGCCACATAGTGCTCGGACGCGCGGTCTTCTACGCTCACCGGTGTGCGGCAGGCATGACATTGATCGTAGTCGCCTTCGCTCAAGTCGTGGCGCACGGTCACGCGATTGTCGAACACAAAGCAGTCGCCCTGCCATTTGGTTTCTGCCTGGGGCACCTCTTCGAGGTACTTCAGGATGCCGCCCTTGAGATGGTAGACCTCATCGAACCCTTCGCTGAGCATATAGCTCGAGGCCTTCTCGCAACGAATGCCGCCGGTGCAGAACATCGCGACTTTCTTGTGCTTGGCAGGGTCAAAGTTGGCTTTGATATAGTCGGGAAATTCGCGAAAACTGGTGGTTTTCGGGTCGATTGCGCCTTCAAAGGTGCCAATCGATACTTCGTAGTCGTTACGCGTGTCGATCAACAGCACTTCCGGATCGCTGATCAGCGCGTTCCAGTCTTGTGGATCAACGTAGGTACCGACTTTTTTGTTCGGGTCGACGCCTTCGACACCCAGGGTCACGATCTCTTTCTTGAGCTTGACCTTGGTGCGGTAGAACGGCTGGTCGTCGCAGTACGATTCCTTGTGGTCGATGTCGACCATGCGTGGATCGTTCTTCAGCCACGCCATCAGGCCGTCAATGCCTTCGCGGCTGCCGGAAACGGTGCCGTTGATGCCTTCTTCGGCGATCAGCAAGGTGCCTTTGATGCCATTGTCGACCATTGCTTGCAGCAATGGCTCGCGCAGGGCGACGTAATCTTCCAGGGTGACGAACTTATACAGTGCCGCCACGACAATCGGTTGAGTCATGGGTGTTCTCTCCAGGTGGCTACCCTCGTAAGGGGTGAACCGGATGTCGGCAGCTGCGGGCTTTTAACCGCAAGCTGCCAGTAAACGCAAAAAAAACGCGCCGACTGGGCGGCGCGTTGCGGATTCTAGCAAAACCCCGATGCGACTGCATCGACACTCAATCACCGATATTTCCTTGACGCCCTCACGGCATTGGCTGACCTCGGCCCAGACCACCTGCGTGATAGCGTCTTGCGTCGCCCATGGGACCCGCCTTTGGACAGTTTTATTGGAAGATCGATTGATATGGACACCTCAACTCCAAGCAGTCCGCTACTGGCGCAACTGGTGGAACACCCCGTCACTCCTGGCGCAGGGAGGGTCGATTTGAGTACCGCCTTGAATAGACTCAACCTCGCCAGCGTCTTCGACATTGTCGACCAGCCCAAGGCCGAATTCATCCGTCAATTGGCTCAATACAGTGATGACGATGGCGCCCAGGCCTATGAAAATGCGCTGTCCTACGCCACCCAGTTGCAATGGCTGCACGACCAACAATCATTGAGCCCGCGCCCTGCCCCCTCCCACAGCAAGCGCGACCTGGGTTCAAAGGCGCCCAACCCGCTCAACGAGGACTGGGGGAATGTCTGCCACCCGGAGGCCATCGCCGCTATCGACTCACCGGTTGCCTACCTGCGCACGCTGTTTCTTTTTGCAACTCAACTGGAAAAAAAAACCGCGGCAACCAGTAAAAAAAAATCCTGTTGAGCCAACGGCGTCCGGACCTGGGACGCTTATTGATCGACCACGACACAACCTATTCTCAACGCCCCCTGCTGACACTCATTGATGAGATGTTGCACGTGCAGATCCAGCTCCACCATCCGGATAAGGACCTGCATCAACAACTCAGCAGGGCGCGCTACCCCATGGCGTTGCCTTACCACCATCATCATCGCCAGTGCCAGCTGGCACTCTCGGGAACCCGGTACTCCCTGGGTGAGTTGAATTATCGAATCAGCAAACGCTTGCCGTTTGACGACGCCAGCAGCGCACGCTATGCCACGGTCACAAAGCCCAATGCCAATACCCAGCGGCTACTATGTGAACTGAGTCCGGAGCAGCAAAAGCTCTTGGCGCAATCGCTCGTCCCGGAAGACACTTTGCATGAAATCTACTACGGCCGGCCTCGGAAACCGTCGACCCAGATGGCAACCCCACTGGAAAACCTCGACGTCTTCTTGAAAAGTACGGCGTTGAACAGCCTCCAATTGCAGGCACTGTTGGCGCAAAACAGTTTCGCTCCCCACGCCTCTCTCTCGACCAAGGGCCAGACACTGCCGACCTTTGGTGCGCGCTACGTCAACGGTACTGGTGACCCGCCCATGACTGTGGAGGGCATCTCCACCAGCAGGCAAACCGCGCAACTGCTGAATACCTCGCACGACCGGTTTGATCGCATGCAACGGATGATCCGCCTGCAGCAGTGGGTCAATCTGCCTTTCGCCGAGCTGGACACTTTGATCGTCAGCGCCATGGAGTGTGAGGGCACAGCCAACTCGAGCCTGCGCATCAGCCCCAATACCCTGCGCGCACAAGGCGTCTACCGCTACCTGAGTCGGCACTACGCCCTTAAGCCGTTGGAGTTTTCCGCGTGGCTGCATCGCTTGCCCGTTCAGGCCAGCGCCAATGAGCAGCCGCTGTTCGATCAAGTGTTCAACCGCACAGCGGTGTCCTCGCAACCACTGCCGCTGGACGACCAGGCCTTCGATTCACACACCCGTCAGCAACTCTGCGCCGCGCTGACGTTGAGGGACACGCCGGATTCACTGCAATTGCTCATCGAGGCCACGCCGGCCCCTGTCGCCCGAAACCTTGCCACGTACTCCGCGATCTATCGGCAAGCGCGGATCGCTCAAGTCTTCGGCCTTTCTGTCCTGCACTGCAAACAACTGGCCGACGTGCTCGGCCCGTCGACCTGGGCGTCGCTGGTCACCCCCACATTACGCATCAAGAAAGCCGCTCCGATGGATTTTCTCGATGTGCTGATGCAAATGGACTGGGCCGTCACGTGGCTCAAGGCCTGCGGTACCAGCGTGACGCAGCTGCGCCAGCAATTGCTGCTGGAACCCATTACTGACAGCCCGGCACTGCAACGCGGGGTCGACCTGCTGAGACAGGGGCCGCACTCATGCATCCAACAGTTCCTGGAAAGCCCGGAGCCGGCCGTCTACAGCAATGAGCTGAAACTCTACTACGGCCAACATTTTGTGCCCTTGCCTGAGCCTGAGCCGGCACCGATACACCTGATCCTGCTGGTTCCAGACATCACCACATTGTTGTCCTTACCAGTTAACGGCACGTCGCTACGTCAATTGCTGCTCAACCCTCATTGGCTGGACAGCGAGATGACGAAAGGGGCGCTGGTCGGGCTGAACCTGGGCACGCTTTATCTATTACAGCGTTTCAGAGACTGCTGCGATACGTATGGCCTGGCACAGGACAGCCTCCTGGCGTTTTTCCAGGGTGCCAACAACAACGGGCGGCAAAACCCCAACGCCCAGCTGAGTCAATGGTTGGGCTGGGACGAACGCGAGCTGCGCGTGCTTACGGCGACCTTGCCCTCAGGCATGGTCAGGTCCATGGACCAACTGGATTGGATCATGCGCTGCCGGCAAGCCTGCACCCTCACCCGACTCTCCAGCCAGACCCTGCTCGACACCAGCGAACTGGATATCCAAAGCGACTTCAGCAGTTGGCAGTCCGTGGGTGAAGCCGTCGTCGCCGCACGTCAATAACGCTGCATCTCAATCAGCAGACTCAAGGAATGACTATGTCTGAGAACCTCGACCAACGGCTTAATGAAGCCAGGCGTGATGCCATGCTGAGCTACTATCTGGCTCACTGCATCAGCGCCGACCTTAAAGACGCGTTGCAGACACCCAACGACCTGTACGACTACTGGCTACTGGACGTACAAGTCAGCGAGGCAGTGCCGACCAGCCCGGTCGCCAGTGCGATCACCAGCCTGCAACACTACATAAACCGCATCCACTCAGGCCTCGAACCGGGTTATGAGACCCCGGGCATGTCGCCACACGAGACCCTGGCCTGGCAGAACTCCCTGCACACTTACCCCCTCTGGAGCGCCAGCCAGCAACTGCGCTATCACCCGCAAAATTTCCTCGACCCCACGCTGCGCGAGGACAAGAGCGACAGCTTTGCGCAACTGGAAAACGAACTCCAACAGCATCGACTCCAACCCGACACCGCACTGAAGGCCGTGCAAGGCTTCCTGTCACGGTTCGAAGAGGTCGCCAGCATTCAAACGCTCAATGGCTACATTGATGGCAATGTCGGACAGTTGGAGACCAGCACTTATTATTTCGTCGGCAAGTCCGCCACCGACAGCATCTATTATTGGCGTTCGCTGGACCTGTCCAAACGCTCGACCGCCAACCCCGACGCGCCTGCACCTCTGGCCTGGACAGACTGGAAACCCATCAACCTGACGTTTGGCGCCGATACACCGGCCCACAGTATCCGTCCCGTCCTGTTCAATCAGCGGCTATTTATGGTTTGGGCCGAGATCATCAAGCCTGCCCCGCACCACTCCTTCAAGGCACAGGGCAATGGCAATGGCAATGGCGACAACGAAGAGGACGGGGATGAAAAACAACGCCAGGCTGAATGGCTGAACAGCCAGTTCGTGAAGTTTCGCCTGTGCTTTTCCTATAAAAAACTGGATGGCACCTGGAGCTTTGCGCACACGGGACTGGAAGAGCACTGCGTCACGCGGGGTATCAACGCACTCACGCCAGCGCAACTTATCGGCATCACGCAGACCATTGCCGTAGTCGATAGCCGCTCTCATCACACCCTGTTCCTGGGTATACGCGCCAACACGCTGAATCATGGCAGCGATCAAATGGGCGAATTCTTCCAAGCCATCAGTATCGATCAGTCATTGAGCATAAAAATCGTCGCCAGCGCAGGCAGCCCCGGCCGCTACAAAATCGTGCCAGGTTCAGCCGTAGCCCAGGAAGCCCTCCGATTGCTGGAAGCCTATGAATCCACACAAAACACGCCACTACAGAAAGCGTTGTTGGGCGGCGTCGACAAGGACAACCTGTTTTCCAGCGCGTTACTTCCGCCGTTCGCTCACCAATACTTCCGTCTGTTTTTCGATATAAACAAAGACAACTTACAGTTCAAGACACGCCTGGCGCAGGAACAAGACGAAAGAACGGTAGTCCTGGACGCTCAAACACCCCAGATCGAAGATCAGCGAACGTGGGACTTTGAATCCAAAAGCACAGCCATAGTCGCCGCCGATACAGCCACCACCGCCTTTGATCCCGCCACCAACGAATTCGTCTTCACCTCAAGAATCGTCAAGCCCTTTCTGCAGACGTACAGCATCACCCTTGCATCCCGGTACTCCGAGATGAGCATTACCCTGAGCACCCAGTCGGCGTTGCATGACTCGACCTTGTCCGAAGTTGAACTCATCAGCGGTTCGGTCATCAGGATCGACTGCGCGATACATCCCAGTGCAGACGCCACGTATCACTCGATGTTCTTTAAAAACCCCAAGACCGGAAAAAGCTATTCCAATGCCATTTATGACAAAGACTCCATATTGTTCAGGCTTGAGAAAGAGATGAAATCAAGGCCGGACCCGAGACCCGGGCATACCGACCAATACCTTCCCATCTTCGAATACTCCCTGGCAGGGAAGTTTCTCAACAAAAATGCATTCCTCCACTTGTATACCCATCATCAGGATCCCTTCCTGGTGATACTCGACCGTTACAGCGGCTACCACCTGCCAGGTGATGAAGTCGCCAACCCGAAACTGCACTTCGTGAATGACGTGAGGCTGGAGCTGGGTAACACTTCCACGCCGACGTTGCGCTTCTACAAGCACGTCATCATGCAATCCAAACTAAAGGACGTGCCCACTCCGCAAGCCATTAATAACAACACTGCCCAAATCCTCAACGACTCGGACCTCGATCACGAGAGTCTGGTAGGCGCCTCCCCCGAACTCGCAGCCGGGCACCTGGCAAGTACGCGGGTAAAGTTACCCAATGAGCAACCCGCATCAGCCATCACGCTGATCCATGGGGTCATCACGCTTGAGAGCAGAGAGAACCAGGTGACTGTCCTCGGCTATGCACTCAAGGCCATCAAATGCGCCCTTGCCACCTCCGTTGCCGTCGACAAGCCCGCGCATTCCCCACGAATTACGCGCCAACAGCAAAACACCGGAGCGACCCACGAGTGGATTGATTTTTCCACAAGCTTCGCCCCGAGTGTCCCGGCCATCCGACTCAACACCACGGTGGCGAGTCAACTGACCCAACATTCCACGGTCAGCTTCGACCCAGTATTTTTACGCTCCCCCGATGACTGGAGGGAACCGGCACTGACTGCGGACGCCACCCCCGAGCCCCCGGATTTCCAGGGCGCGCACGGTAAAAATTTGCGCGAACTGTTTATCTACTTACCCTGGACCATCGCCCATTACTTCAACCAGCAGCAGCAATACGCTCACGCCCAGACCTGGTTGCACGCCCTGTTCGACCCACTCCACCCAGACACCGGGGCCCTCAGTGCCCTGCCAGGCAACCCGGTAGAACTGAGCTTCGCCTGCCAACACCCCGAGAGCCCGCATTACCTGGCTCTCAGCTTTCCGACATACCTGCGTAAGGCGCTGTACCACCTCAATGTGGATATCCTGATCAACCGGGGCGACGCGGCTTATCGCCAAGTGAGCCCCGACAGCCTGGCCGAAGCCAAACTCTGGTACATCCAGGCGCAGAACCTGCTCGGCATGCGCCCGACGGTCACACGTGCCGATACCTGGACCTCCCGCACCTTGGACGCACTGGCGACGGTGTCCTCCCAGGCCATCCGCCAGTTGGAACATCAACCCGAATACACCACCGTACTGTCCCGGCACTGCAAGACCACAGGGCAACACACTTGGCTCATGGACAGCCCCTATTTGTTCCGCCCGCTGAACACGCAACTGGTCGCACGCTGGGACATATTGGAAAGTCGCCTGCACGGGCTTCGCCATCATCTGGATATTTCCGGCAAGCCATTGCGCCAGACACTCTTTGCGCCCCCCTTGTCCCCTGCCGCGCTGCTGACGCGAAATGCACAGGGCGCTGCGGGTGACGCCAGTACATTGCCACTGGTCCGCCCTGAAGTGGGTCACTACCGGTTCCAGGTCATGCTGGGGCACGCCTTGAGCGCGGTCGACAGCCTGGCGCAGTTCGGCACCACCCTGCTCACCTTGATCGAGCGCAAGGAACAGGCGCACTACCTTGAGGTGCAACAGCAAAACGCCTGGCAGTTGGCCGAATTGGTGCTGACCCAACAGACCCAGGCCGTTGCCATCGATGAAAAAAACAAAGATGCCCTGCGTCGCAGCCGAGCAATCGTCGAGGGGCGACTGGACTTCCTGACACGCCAGCTCAGCGAAGGCATCAGCACCGGTGAAATTTCGGCCGGCCAACACTATCTCGAGAGCGCCGCCTGGGAGAGAAAAGTCGCGATTGCCGGTATAGGCGCCGGCGCCGCCATGCTGTTGCCGAATATCTTCGGCACGTCGTCCGGCGGGATGCGTTGGGAGGGGGCGTTTCATGCCTATCAGGCCTTCGCCCAGGGCGAAGCCAACATCGCCCGCGCCAACGGTAACGAATTGGAGCGCACTGAACAGTTAAATCGTCGCGCTCAAGAATGGGCCCACGCCGAACAACAGGCTCGCCTGGAACTGGCCCAGATCGACACCCTGCTGCTGGTGCATGCCGAGCAGGAAAAAGCCACTCGCCTGCAACTACGCAGTGCCCACACCGCATTGGCCCAGGCCAAGTCAGCCTACCAATTACTCGGCATGCGCTTTACCGGGACACAGCTCTATCAATGGCTCACGGCCCAACTGAGCACGTTCTATTACGCGCTGTATGACAACGTCCACTCCCTGTGCCTGGCCGCTGAAGCCTGCTGGCAGTACGAAACCACCGACAGCCGGCAGTTCTTCCAAGGTGGGGCCTGGCATCACACCTGCCGAGGACTGCTGAGCGCGGAAAGCTTGAAACTGAACCTGGTGAAGATGAACACCGCGTACCTGCAACACACACCTCGCGAGCTGGAAATCAGCAAAACCATGTCACTGCGCCATCGCCTGATCGAGTGTCAGGTCGCGACCGGCCAACAGACCTTCAAAATCACCGCGCCTGCCAAAACCTGGACTGAACATAAAGCGCAATTGGTCAGCAGCGGCACCATCAGCTTCGCCCTGACTCAAGCGCTCCTGGATGAGGACTACCCTGGGCAGACCCTGCGCAGGATCAAGCATGTCAGCGTCACACTACCCGCCTTGCTGGGACCTTATGAAGACATCAAGGCAACACTGACCCAGACCCGAAACGAACTCCAGATGCCCGATGGCACCCTCAGGACCGACTTCAGGGCACACCAGCAAATCGCCTTGTCACGCGGCCTGGACGACAACGGGCTGTTTACGCTCAACTTCGACAACGACCCACGCTACCTGCCGTTTGAATACACGGGGGCGGTTTCGTGCTGGCGCTTGAACTTTCCCAATCCGCTGCAACAAAAAAACCTGCTTGAATCCATCACCGACATCATCATTCATGTGCGCTACACGGCCAGGCCTGGCAGGAGTGAAACATGAGCACTCAGGCGAATGAATCGCCCCTCAAGGTGCCATCGCTGCCTAAAGCCAGCTCCGCCATCGAGGGCGTCGCCAAAGGCTGGGGCAACGTGGGCGCTGATGGCACGGCGACTTTTGAGGTTGGGTTGCCGATTTCCACTGGCCGTGGTTATGCACCTACGTTGTCACTGATCTATCGCAGCACGGCGGGTAACAGTGCGTTCGGTTTCGGCTGGGACGTCAATCCGGGTGCCGTCACACGGCGTACCCAGCAGGGCGTCCCCGATTACACCGCAGCCGATACATTCCAGGGTCCGGATGCACAGCAATGGATGCCCGAACGCACCGCCGCGGGCACGCTTGTAGAGACACAACGCGATAGTTTTGACCACGTGCCGCTAGGCCGCCACTACGTCGTCACGCGCTACTTTCCGAGGGTCGAACAGCGCTTCGAGCGCGTCGAGCATTGGCGTTCAGAGGGCGATGCGGCCGGGTTCTGGCTGATCCAGGCGGCTGACGGCAGCCGGCACGTGTACGGCAAAACGCCTGCGGCGCGTATCGCTGATCCCGATAACCTGAGCCATGTGGCGCAATGGCTGCTTGAGGAAAGCCTGAACGCCCATGGCGAGCATATCGGTTACCAATACCTGGCCGAGACCGATACTCGCACGGAACCCCATGACAGCCGGGCCCAGCGTTATCTGCATAAAGTGTGTTACGGCAACGTCATGGCGAGGGAAAAAGAGACGCTGTATTTGCTCAAGAATGACGATTTGTCCCGTCAGGCGTGGCACTTTTACCTGCTGTTCGACTACGGTCAACGCACCACCGCCAACGACAAGTTGCCTTCCTACGACGCGCTCAACCCGTGGCTTCCACGCGAAGATCCGTTTTCCAGTTTCATCTACGGTTTTGAACTACGAACGCTGCGACTGTGTCGGCAAATCCTGATGTTTCACGCCTTCGCAGATGCCCCCGACATGGGCCCCTCCCCCGTCTTGGTCAAACGCCTGCGGTTCGAACACAAAACCTTTCCCAACGGGCTCAACACCTTGCTAGCGGTTCACGAGCAGGCGGTTGACGCCCAGGGAACGCTCACCAGCCTGCCGCCGCAAGAATATCTGTATCAATACTCAGGCCTGAAACTGGATGCCCGCCGCTACCAGCGTTTTGTGGACGTGCCCGGTCTCAATGACGGCCAGCGCTATCAACTGGTGGATCTATTCGGCGAGGGCTTACCGGGAATCTTGTACCGCGGTGATCAAGCCTGGTACTACCGGGCACCCCAGCGAGATGAGGCGTCTACAGGCGATGGGGTGACGTACGCTCCCGCTCAAGAACTGCCCGCAATTCCCGTGGCGGACGGTTCACGCCCGGTCTATCAGGCCTTGCTCGATATCGATGGTGACGGTCGGCTGGAATGGGTCCTGGCCCGACCGGGCATGAGCGGTTTCTTCAGCCTGGCCCCACAACGTAAAGACGCGGGGTTCGTACGGTTCGATGCGTTCCCGGTGGAGTTCCTACACACCCATGCGATATTTGCCGACCTGATGAGCAGCGGCTTGGCTGATATCGCACTGGTGGGCCCGCGTAGCGTGCGCCTGTATGCCAACCGGCATAGCGGTTTCCAGCAGGGCATCGAGCAGGCGCACACGATCGACGGCGACGACTTACCGTCCTTCCTCGGTTCTTCCGCCGACTGGGTTGGCTTCAGCGACATACTTGGCAGCGGCCAGCAGCACCTGGTGCGTATACGACACAACGAAATCAAATGCTGGCCCAACCTGGGCCATGGGCGATTCGGCAAAGGGAGAGTATTGGCCACCTTGCCTTTCAGGGAAACGACGTTCAATGCTTCCAACGTGTTGCTGGCGGATCTGGATGGCTGCGGTGCCAGCGACTTGCTGTACCTGACGCCCCATGAGGTACGCATTTTCACCAACAAGGGCGGCAATGGCTTTGCCAAAACCCCGTTGGTCCTACCCTGGCCATCAGGCGTTCAGCATGACGCCTTATGCCAGGTGAGCGTGGCGGACCTGCAAGGCAACGGTTACGCCAGCCTGATCATCAGCGTCACGCACCCACACCCTCGCCATTGGCGCTACGATTTTTTTGATAGCAGGCCTTGTCTACTCAGCATTACCAACAACAATCTGGGCGCCCAAGTAGAGGTGAGCTACCGCAGCAGTGCCCAGGAATGGCTGGACGAGAAAAGGCAGCACCAGGCCGAAGGCAGGCAGGCCGTCTGCCGATTGCCCTTCGCACTGACCCTGGTTAAACGCCAGAGGCAGCGCGATGAGATCAGTCATCACACACTGACCCAGCATTTCAGCTATCGCCAAGGGTTTTACGACCCCCATGAACGCGCCTTCCAGGGTTTTGGCTTGCTGCTTCAAACCGACATCGAGACCGGCACCCATGACGCGCCCGGAGCAGGGACGCACACCAAACGCTGGTTTCACACCGGCCAGGCGCTGGATATGCCCAAGGACGACTACAGCCAGCACGACCCTGACGCCATCACACTCGGCCGCACGTTGCTGGCGACACATGATGCCCCCCAACAGCCGCAACCGACCGACCATCACGACCGCTTGATCGCGTCGCCCACGCCACCGGAGACACAGGCGGCAACCTACGCGCTCAGGGGCTTGCCGCTGCGGGTGGAAGTGTTCGCCCTTGACCCGGCCAACAGCACACCCTATTCGGTGCAGCAGTACCGCTATCTGGTCCGTCGCTTGCCCCCGGCATCCGGCTCGCAACCCTGGCCGCGAATGCTGCCGCTGACGCTGGAGTCCGTGCATTATCAATACGAACAGGTGCCCGATGATCCGGTCTGCGAACACCAGGTCAACTTGCGCTGGGATGCCTACGCCAGCCTGGTCCACAGCGTCACGGTGCATGGCGCGCGGCGCAAGACGGTCAGTGATACACCCCCGGCACTGCTCGAGGATGAGCATCAGCGACAATGGTGGCGTGACACCCACGACCCGGCTCAGCAGGTGTTTTATCTGCGCGAAACCTTGGCGCAGTGGATTCATCAACCCAACGACGACCAATGGCGATTGGGATTGCCCTATCGTCAACGCAACAACGCCTGGACCCTGCCTGACGGGCAGCCACCTGCGGGGTTGAACGCGTCGGCTATCCGCTACGAGATATTGATCGACCGGCTTTCTGGTCCACTGGGGCCACAAGCACCGCGCGAGCTGAGCGGCTTGACGATCCAGCACTACCGCGAACCGGGTGGCAAAGGGCAAACCTTGCCCCCTGGAACAGCAAACTTCCAGGGGCTGGCGGATTATCAAGAAAGCGCTGAACTGGCCCCCAATGCGCTCCAGGCACTGGAGAAAATTCCCGACATGCCGGGCCTACCCGCCGAAGACCTGCCGAGCCGCCTGGGCCGAATCGGTTACCGGCCCATGGCGCTGTTTTTTCATGCCAATGACCAGGAACGCCAATCGTCCCCCCTCTGGTCAATTCGCCGTCAGTTTCCGCGCTACTTCAACGCCAAACACTTCTTTCGTCTACACACTTGGCGCCTGACTCAGGCCGAGGGCGAAACCACGCTGACCTATGACCCTTACGGGCTTCAGGTCATCCAGGTCAAACAACCCGACGGCTGCATCACCCGCGTCCAGCATGACTACCGCCTGCTCCAGCCGATCAGCATCACCGATCCAAACGGCACGACCGAGCAAGCGCTCTACGATGCGTTCGGTCGCTTGCTCGCGACCAGTATCCACGGGCAAGCATCGGCAACGTCCGTCGGCTTCGGGCCATTGTCGGCGTATCGACGGCCGGTAGACGCATCCATCGAATCCGCCATTCAAGCACCCGCAACGATCCTCGGCGAGGCAGCCCGTGCCTGGCTCTACGATCCATTCAGTTGGATGGGTTCGATCGCACCGACGGACAGGCAGGCGCACTGGGTCACCCAGCGCTATGTCTCACCAGACGGGCACATACGCGCCACCGCCCGGTTGCGCCTGAAAAAAAAGGCCAGCGCCTTGAGTGCGAGCGAGAAAGCCTTGTCCGACTTGATCCAGAAGGCCCAGCGCGAACCCGCCCGAAGCCTGATGTTGGCAGCTGATCGCTATACCCACGATCAGGAACAGCTCATCCACATGAGCCTGGTCTCCCATGACGGCTTCGGGCGCATCTTGCAAAGCAAACAACAAGCCGAGCCGGGGCCGGCCTGTGCGGTGGGCGCCAACGCGGACCTGACGGTCAAGGACGGCGCCCTCCAGACGGTTCAGGCTGATCCGCGCTGGTGTGTCAGCGAACACACCGAGTACAGCCCCACGGGGCGGATCATGCGGGTGTATCGCACCTATTACGCCGACCGCCACCGGTACATCGACGGTCAGTCCCTGCAGCAGTTCCTGCCTGGCGACAGGCAGTTCCATGACTCCCTCGGCCGCCCCACCCGCACCCTCACCGCCAGGAAAACACTACGGCAAATCACCTACTGGGCCTGGTACACCGTCAGCGAGGATGAAAATGATACGTCTGGAGCGCAGGTAGACCCCTCGGCTGAACACTGAAGCCTGGGGAAGCGTGGCCGTCTCACCTTTGAGAGACGGCCAAACTGCGTTGTTCACTCAACGTGCCGCCGTCCGTGAAGCCCTTGAACTGGCGGGTTTATAGCGACGCCACGCGGAGGAGTCGGACTCCCAAGGGGCGTCGACCCGTTGTTGATGCCGATAGAACGTCACGCGGCCTGCCAGTTGCTGTCGATGCCGATACAGCCAGCGCAGCTCAGAACCCGTGGCAGAAACCGCGGACTTATTGATCACAACGTCCATGTCCAGATCATCCAGAGCAAAGTGCGCCTGGCGCAGGCTCTGAGGATCCGTCAGCGTCTTCAACGCCGACTTGCTGGCGCGGTTGACCAGCTTGTGCTGGAACGCACTCAAGTTCACATCTATGTAGCCTTCAAGGGTGCGTTCGAAGGAATAGTCACTGGAAGAAAAATCACTGACGAATTTCTTTGCGAACTCCCGGTTGGCGGTGGTCGATGTGCAGCCCGAATACTTGGACACAATAGCGCCATAGAATTGCCGTGCGACCTGCCCGCCTTGCTCTGCGATCGTTTGCTCATACTCGGACTCGCCGATCCTGCCGAGCCCGCGCCGAATGTACGCGTCGACACTTGCGGCCAGCGCCGCAGTTGCCGCCCCCATCTCCTCGACGCCGAAATAGGCAGCCATGATGTCCCCGCGTGCCGTCAGCTTTGACCAGAAGCTGCGATAGATCCGCACGGTGTTGGCCAAGCCGAAAAGGATATCGCCTCGACTGGGTTGGAATTGCTCGCCAAAAGACACTTGCTCGCCATCAACATCCCTGAACAGCAAGGGGTTGCCCAGGGTCATCGCATACAGGTTCAGGCCGTCCACATCGCCCAACGGGTCCGGGCTGATCCAGCGTTGCAGCCACGGCGCGTAATACCGCGATCCGTAGTAATACAACCCTGTCGCATCGCGCTCCTTACCTGCGTAGCGGCGAACCTTATAGCGAGCTCGCTGCGTATCGTTGGTAGCCCACCACGCCGTCGCGCCATAAGGATAATAATGCTCCTGGCTCAGCAACTGGGCCTGCTCGTCCAGTTCCAGCAAGCTGCTATTGAGGTGATCGAGGAGGCTGAATTGCACGTGCTCGTCTTTCATATCGCTGGGGCGACCCTGCTCCCACTGCAACACCGTGACATGACCGCCGCCGATATTGATCTCCAGCACGTTCAAGCGCTTGCCTGCTTGTACATGCAGGCGCAAACCCGGCAAGTAGCATGTCAGTTGTGTATGGGGTTTCCCCGCGACCTGCTGGCTTCTGATTTTGGCTGCCCGTTGGCCCTGGCCGTCGTAGAGGTAACTTTCCACATCCGGATCACCCTGCTCACGCCACACCTGAGTCACATGGGTAAGCTGATTCCGCACGTCCCAGCCTAACTGTTGGCCGCTGCCGAGCACGTGTTGGTTGCCATTGGCATCAAACATCATTGCCCATTGCCGCGGTGCACCGTCAGTCACCGGCAACGCGCGATTGCTGCCCGCAGCGACACGCATGTCCCGGGTATGACCGGCTCCGCTACTCGGCACATGGCGAAGGCTCGTCAAGTTGCCATGTTCATCGTAACGGTAATGTTGGGTGTAATTGCGCCAGAGCCCGGTGTCAGTTGCACCGAACGTCACCCGTCCCGGCGCCGCCTGGCCACCGCTGTTGCCGGCATTTTCCCGACCGGTGGCCTGGGTCAGCTGGTACAGACTGTCGTACTGGTAACGGTTGACCGCATCAATACGCGCATTAGTGTGCCATTGCGTCGGCTGCGCCTGGTCGCTGAGGCTGAGGATGTTGCCTACCGGGTCGTACTCGTACACAAGGTCCTGTAAAGGCTTGGCGGCCTCGCCCTTGCGATGCACCGTCAGTTGCAACAGACGATTATCCTCAGCGGCGTATTTCGCCAGCTGGGTAACGCCATTGCCCATGCGTTCGGAGATCACCAGACCGCTGGGGTTGTACACGCGCTGGTGCGTCAAAACCCGGCGTGAGCCGCCACGGAGGGTCAGCGCAACCTCCTTCAGCCAGCCTTGCTGCCCATAGAGCCAGTGTCGGCGATTGCCCTGGGCGTCGACCTGCTCCAGCTGCGCCCCCGTGGCATCGTAGCGCCAGGTCGTAGTGTGGGCCTTGGGCTCCAGCTGTTCGGCTTGTTCGTCATGACTGGATGGCCAGTCAACTGCCGACGCATCCAAGCGAAACCGTCGAGTCTGCTGGGTGACGCTTCCATCGATCCCGTACTCATCCATCACCAAGACACCGGCCGGGTCCGCGTGGCGAATCAGCCGACCACAACGGTTGACGGCCGCCTCGGCGGGTTCGGCGGCCGCATAGGTCAGGCGCTCGACACAACGCGGCCGTGGCTCATTCGCTGCCTGTTCAAACACGGCCACTGGGCGTAACAGGCGGTCGTAGCGCCGCTCGTGATGAGCTAGACGCGAATCCCAGCGATGCAACAGCTGCCCTGCTTCACCATGTATCAGCAGGCGCCAGCCGGCATCGGCGCTCTCGGTGCGCACAGGCTCGCCCGACAGGCTGTAAATGGTCGATTGTGACGCCACACCCGCAGCGCCGCGCGCAAATTGCCGCGGGTCCCACTGGCTGAGCAAAAGACCATTGGCCCCAAAAACCTGGCGGGTGACCCGTGCCTGCGGAGCCTGCGTCACACTCTCACGATGATAGTGAACAGCACGCACAGCCAGCCCGCGGGGATCCATGGCCTTCAAGGTCGGTGTATTTCGATGCAAAGAAGTGGACATAAACTCATGACCTGATCAGCTAAGGTCAAAAAAGTCTAGGGAACCCCTTTAGGGCGTGGGGGGTACTGCGAGGATGTTTTATGTGTCTAATTACAGGCACAGGATACGGCAACCTGCGAGCGCGAACGCGCCGCGCCCGCAGGCCTTGGGCTGCGGGCTCAGTGCCCGCCGGCGCAGGTCGGCGAGGCCGGGGCTGCGTCGATTTTCGCCCATTCTTCAGGCGTGTAGGTGTGCAGCGCCAGCGCATGAAATTCGCTCATCAGGTCACCCAGGGTGGCGTAGACCTTCTGGTGGCGCTTGACGCGGTTGAGCCCCTCGAACTGCGGGCTGACCAGTACGGCCTTGAAGTGCGTTTGCAGCCCACGGCTGTGCATGTGGCTTTCATCCAGCACGCTCAAGTGGTCCGGGCCCAGGGCGGCAAGTGCCGTTTCGATACGCTGTTGCATGCTCATTCCTGCTTACTTCTTCTTGGCCGGTGCGGCGGCTTTTGGCGTCAGCTCGTTGGTCATGTCTTCCAACAGCTTGTTCACCACCGGTACGGCGCTTTCCAGTTTTTCCTGGGTCATCTGGGCCGATTGCTGGGTCAGCTGCGGCATTTTCTCGAGGACTTTCTTGCCCAGTGGCGACTGGTAGAACGCGACCAGGTCCTTGAGCTCGGATTCGCTGAAGTTGCTGGTGTAGAGCTTGACCATGTCGGGTTTCAGCTTCGGCCAGCCGATGGCCTGGTCGAGGGCGGCGTTGGCCTTGGCCTGGTAGCTGTCCAGTACGGACTGCTTGGCGGCAGGCGCCTTGGTCTGTTCGAAACGCTGGGCGAACATTTGCTGCACTTGCATGTACACCGGGGTACCCAGCTTGTCGGCGTGGGCCAGGGTAAGGAAGGCTTCGGCACTGGCGTTGTGGCTGGCGGTATCGGCAAAAACCTGGCCGCTGGCGCAAACCAGAGCAACCGCGGTACAGATGGCACGAAGACGAGTCATCGAGTTTCCTTTTCTAGCAGGCGAGGTAAGACCCCAAGGGCGCCCATTCTGCGCCTAAAAAACGCTGCGGCTCAACCCCGGGCCTTGTACGGCCTGGATTGGCACGGGATGAATCTGATGAAAAGTCTTTTAGGGAACCCCATAGGCCCATCAAGGCCTAAACTGCGCAAACGAACCTGAAGGAGTGTGCCCGATGAGCCGTATCGAAACCGACAGCCTGGGAGAAGTCGCCGTCCCGGATGACGCTTACTGGGGCGCCCAGACCCAACGTTCGCTGGTGAATTTCGCCATCGGCGAGCAGCGCATGCCACTGGCGGTGCTGCACGCCCTGGCCCTGGTGAAGAAGGCCGCCGCGCGGGTCAACGACCGTAATGGCGATTTGCCCGCCGACATCGCCCGCCTGATAGAACAGGCCGCCGACGAAGTGCTCGCCGGCCAGCATGATGACCAATTCCCGCTGGTCGTCTGGCAGACCGGCAGCGGCACCCAGAGCAACATGAATGCCAACGAGGTGATCGCCGGCCGTGCCAACGAGCTGTCGGGCAAGACCCGCGGCGGCAAGAGCCCGGTGCACCCCAACGATCACGTCAATCGCTCGCAAAGCTCCAACGACTGCTTCCCCACGGCCATGAGCATTGCGGCCGTGCAGGCGGTGCACACCCAGTTGCTGCCGGGCATCGCCAATCTGTCCGGCGGCCTCGCGGAACTCGCCGCGCGGCACATGAAACTGGTGAAGACCGGCCGCACCCATATGATGGACGCCACGCCGATCACCTTTGGCCAGGAACTGTCAGCCTTTATCGCCCAGCTTGACTACGCCGAACGCGCCATCCGCAGCGCCCTGCCCGCCGTGTGCGAGCTGGCCCAGGGCGGCACTGCCGTCGGCACCGGGCTGAATGCGCCGCATGGTTTCGGCGAGGCGATTGCCTCCGAGCTGGCCGCGCTGTCCGGCCTGCCGTTTGTCACGGCGCCCAACAAATTCGCCGCGCTTTCCGGACACGAGCCACTGGTGACCCTGCACGGCGCGCTGAAAACCCTGGCCGTGGCCCTGATGAAAATCGCCAACGACCTGCGCCTGCTGGGCTCGGGCCCACGCGCCGGGCTGGCCGAGGTCAAGCTGCCGGCCAACGAGCCCGGCAGTTCGATCATGCCCGGCAAGGTCAACCCGACCCAGTGCGAGGCGCTGTCGATGCTGGCCTGCCAGGTGTTGGGCAACGACGTGACCATCGGCATTGCCGCCAGCCAAGGGCACTTGCAGTTGAACGTGTACAAGCCGGTGATCATCCACAACCTGCTGGAGTCGATCCGCCTGCTGGCCGACGGCTGCAACAACTTCCAGGAGCACTGCATTGCCGGCCTCGAGCCCGACGCCACGCAAATGGCCGAGCACCTGGAGCGCGGATTGATGCTGGTCACCGCGCTCAACCCACACATCGGCTACGACAAGTCGGCAGAGATTGCCAAGAAGGCCTACGCCGAAGGGCTGACGCTGCGTGAGGCCGCCCTTGAACTGGGCTACCTCACCGATGCAGAGTTCGACCAGTGGGTTCGCCCGGAAAACATGCTGGGCGCCTAAGACGCCATGCGCAGCCGCCGGGCCTTGAGCCCGGCGAGCAGCGAGGGGGCCAGCGCCACGGCCGCCGAACCGAGCATCACCACCAGCGCGCCGAAATATCCCAGCGCGTTGATTTCTTCTGCCTGCACGTAGTTCGGCCACAGCCAGGCTGCCAGCGCCACCGCGACAAACGTCACCAGCGGCGTCAACGCCAGCGTCGCACTGACCCGCGAGGCCTCCCAGTGGGCCAGGGCTTCGGCAAATGCGCCGTAGGCCACCAAGGTATTCATGCAGCACGCCAGTAACAGCCAGCCTTGCAATGGGCTCAGGTCCAGCGCTTCCAGCGGATGCGCCCAGGGAGTGAGCAGCACCGCGCAGGACAGGTAGATCACCATCATCACCTGCAGCGAATTCCACACCGTCAGCAACTGCTTCTGGCCGAGGGCGTAGAACACCCAGATCGAGGTGGCGAGCAGGATGGTCAGCACGCCGGCGGTGTAAGTGCCGACAGACGTGAGCAACTCCTCCAGGCGCTGGTTGAAAAACAGCCCAAACCCCACGATCAACACCACCAACCCAAGCACCTGCCCCCGGCTGAAACGCTCCTTGAACACAAACACGCTGGCGATCATCAGAAAGATCGGCCCCATCTGCACCACCAACTGGGCGGTGCCGGGGCTGAGCATGTTCAGGCCCACCAGGTACAACACGTAGTTGCCGACCAGCCCGCACACGGCCATCGCCACCAGCCAGCCGCCCTTGGGGCCGAGCACTTTGCGGCTGGGCAGACGCTTGGTGGCCGCCAGGTACAGGAACAGGCAACTGCCGGCGACCGTCAGGCGAAACCACGTGACCGTGACCGGGTCCATCACTTGCAAGACCTGTTTGAGTTTGACCGGGAGGATGCCCCAGAGCAGCGCGGTCAACAGGGTCAGGCAGAAACCGTAGACCCAGCGGCCGGAAGAGATGTGCATGAGTGCCCCAGATGCCAGAGGAAGTGGAACGGGCATTCTAGGGGCAAGCAGAAGGATTGGGCTACGGCGCAATTCAATTGTAGGAGCCGGCAAGCCGGCGCCTACATTGGCGGGTGATCTAGCGGACGGCCTCGAACAGACCGGTGGCGCCCATGCCGCCGCCCACGCACATGGTGACGATGCCGTAGCGCAGGTTGCGCCGCTGCAGTTCCCGCACCAGGTGCCCGACTTGCCGCGAACCGGTCATGCCGAACGGATGGCCGATGGAAATCGAGCCGCCGTTGACGTTGTACTTGGCGTTATCGATTTCCAGGCGATTGCGCGCATACAGGCACTGGGAGGCGAACGCTTCGTTGAGTTCCCACAGGTCGATGTCCGCCACCTGCAAGCCACGCGCCTTGAGCAGCTTGGGCACCGAGAACACCGGGCCGATGCCCATTTCGTCCGGCTCGCAACCGGCCACGGTGAAGCCGCGGAAAAACGCCTTGGGCTTGAGCCCCAGCGCCAGGGCTTTTTCCAGGCTCATCACCAGGGTCATCGAGGCCCCGTCGGACAACTGCGAGGAGTTGCCCGCCGTCACCGAGCCGTCTTCGGCAAACACCGGCTTCAACCCGGCGAGGCTGGCCAGGGTGGTGTCCGGGCGGTTGCAATCATCGCGATCGACCACGCCATCAAGGACCTGCACCGCGCCGGTGTTCTTGTCCTCGACCTTGTACTTGACCGCCATCGACACGATTTCATCGTCGAACAACCCGTCGGCCTGCGCCTGGGCCGTGCGCTGCTGGCTTTGCAGCGCATAGAGGTCCTGGTCTTCGCGGCTGACGTGGTAGCGGCGCGCGACGATTTCGGCGGTCTGGCCCATGGGGAAATAGATCCCCGGCACCTGCTCCTTGAGCAGCGGGTTGATCAGGTTGTCGGTGTTGACGCTTTTCATGGTCAGGCTGATGGACTCGACGCCGCCGGCGACGATGATGTCGCTGCAACCCGAAGCAATCTGGTTGGCCGCAATCGCAATCGCCTGCAGGCCCGACGAGCAGAATCGGTTGAGGGTCATGCCCGCCGTGCCGGTGCCCAGCTGCGAGAGCACTGCCACATTGCGACCGATGTTGTAGCCCTGGGCGCCTTCGTTGGAGCCGGCGCCGACGATGCAATCCTCGACACTGGCCGGGTCGATGCCGTTACGGGTCAGCAGTGCGTTGACGCAATGGGCCGCCATATCATCCGGGCGGGTCTGGTTGAACTTGCCGCGAAAGGACTTGGCCAGGCCGGTTCGCACACTGTCGACGATCACTACTTCACGCATGGGCTACCTCGATCTTGTCGTTGTTGGGAGATCAATCGAGGATAGATCCGCGCCCGCCCGGCCGCGATGATCATTCACCTGGCATATACAAAAGCATGGGGTGGTGCGCGGGTTTGGAGTGCAGAGGGGTGTTGTGCAGAAGTCTAGTTGTGCAGAAGGTTGTTGTGCAGCGGGTTTGTAGGGCAGAGGGTTTAGGTGGCCGGGCCCTTGTGGTGAGCAGGCTTGTCCTGCGTTGGGGCGCGAAGCGGCCCTGACCCAGGCACTGCAGTGCTTCAGTTAGAAGGGGTGGCCAGGGTTTGGGTGGCCGGGCCCTTGTGGTGAGCAGGCTTGTCCTGCGTTGGGGCGCGAAGCGGCCCCGGCCCCAGGCACTGCAGTGCTTCAGTCAGAAGGGGTGGGCAGGTTTTGGGGCTGCTGCGCAGCCCAACGCGGGCAAGCCCGCTCGCCACAAAAAAGCTGGCTCTCCACTACGTGCTGGCTGTCCACCACGCGGGTTTGTAATGCAGAGGGTTTGGGTGGCAAGACCCTTGTGGTGAGCAGGCTTGCCCTGCGTTGGGGCGCGGAGCGGCCCCGGCCCCAGGCACTGAAGTGCTTCAGTTAGAAGGGGTGGGCAGGTTTTGGGGCTGCTGCGCAGCCCAACGCGGGGCAAGCCCGCTCGCCACAAAAAAGCTGGCTCTCCACTGTCCACTAAAAGCTGGCTGTCCACCACGCGGGTTTGTAGTGCAGAGAGTTTGGGCTGCCAGGCCCTTGTGGTGAGCAGGCTTGTCCTGCGTTGGGGCGCGGAGCGGCCCTCACCCAGGCAGTGCGGTGCTTCAGTCAGAAGAGGTGGGCAGGTTTTGGGGCTGCTGCGCAGCCCAACGCGGGGCAAGCCCGCTCGCCACAAAAAAGCGGGTTCTCCATTAAACGCTGGCTGTCCACCACGCGGGTTTGGAGTGCAGAGGGTTTGGGCGGCCAGGCCCTTGTGGTGAGCAGGCTTGCCCTGCGTTGGGGCGCGAAGCGGCCCTGACCCCAGGCACTGCAGGGCTTCAGTTAGAAGGGGTGGGCAGGTTTTGGGGCTGCTGCGCAGCCCAACGCGGGGCAAGCCCGCTCGCCACAAAAAAAGCGGGCTCTCCACTAAATACCAGCTTTGTCCACCATAGCTGTCCACCACAAGCCAGCTCTCCACCCCAAGCCGACTGCCTCGCGCTTATTTCTTTTTCTTCTTGTCGTGCTTGTCGCTTTTCTCGAATGCTTCTTCCAGCGCGCGGTTGATGGTGCGCAGCACTTTTACCCGCGCCCAGCGCTTGTCATTGGCTTCCACCAATGTCCAGGGCGAGACCTCGGTGCTGGTGCGGTCGACCATGTCGCCGACGGCGGCGCGGTAGTCGTCCCACTTTTCGCGGTTGCGCCAGTCGTCTTCGGTGATCTTGAAGCGTTTGAACGGGATTTCTTCGCGGGCCTGGAAGCGTTCCAATTGGGTTTGCTTGTCGATCGCCAGCCAGAACTTGACCACGATCACGCCCGCATCGCGCAGTTGCTCCTCAAAGTCATTGATCTCGCCGTAGGCACGCATCCAGTCGGCCGGGGTGCAGAAGCCTTCGATGCGCTCCACCAGCACGCGGCCGTACCACGAGCGATCGAACACAGTGAACATGCCGCGCGCCGGGATCTTCTGCCAGAACCGCCACAGGTAAGGCTGGGCGCGTTCATCCTCGCTCGGCGCGGCAATCGGCACGATGTGGTACTGACGCGGGTCCAGTGCCGCCGCGACACGCCGGATCGCGCCGCCCTTGCCCGCCGCGTCATTGCCTTCAAATACGGTCACCAGGGCGTGCTTGCGCATGCGCTTGTCGCGCATCAGGCCGGAGAAGCGGGCCTGCTCGGTAATCAGCTGTTCTTCGTAATCGTCCTTGTCCAGGCTCAGCGTCATGTCGAGGCTGTCGAGCAGACTCTTCTGGTCCACCGAGGCCAGCAGCGGCGCCGGGTTCATGCCGCTGGCCTTGCCCTTGGCCTGCTTCAGGGCATTTTGCAGGCTTTCGAGCAGGATCTTGCCCACGGTAAGACTGCGGTAGTGCGCATCGACGCCTTCGATCACGTGCCACGGCGCGTAGTCGCGGCTGGTGCGGCGCAGGATGCGCTCGCCAAAATGCACGAACTTGTCGTAAGTCGCGGACTGCTGCCAGTCCAGCGGGCTGATGCGCCAGCTGTGCAACGGGTCGTCGGCCAGGGCCTTGAGGCGCGCTTTCATTTGCTTCTTGGACAGGTGGAACCAGAACTTGAAGATCAGCGCGCCTTCATCGCAGAGCATTTTCTCCAGGCGCTCGGCCCCGGCGATGGCCTGGTCGAGCCGCGCGTCCTTGATCTCGCCATGCACCCGGCCCTGCAGCATCTGGCTGTACCAGTTGCCGAAAAAGATGCCCATGCGGCCCTTGGCAGGCAATTGGCGCCAATAGCGCCAGGCCGGTGGGCGGGCCAGTTCTTCGTCGGTCTGCTGGTCGAAGGTGCGCACCTCGATCAGGCGCGGGTCCATCCATTCATTCAGTAGTTTGACCGTCTCGCCCTTGCCGGCCCCTTCAATGCCGTTGATCAGGATGATCACCGGGAAACGCTTTTGCTGCTGCAGCTCGTACTGCACCTCCAGCAACGCTTCGCGAAGGGCCGGGACTTCGGCGTCGTAGGTGTCTTTGTCGATGGCGTGACCAATTTCGGCAGATTCGAACATGGGCGGCTCCGTTCCAGAATTCAGCAAGACTAGCGGATTGGGCAACGACACGCGGGAGGAAATTCCACTGCCGCTTGCCTTGGATCAATGCGTTGGTAGTTGATCGGCTAGAATGGCCGCCTTGCCGTTGCCTGCTTCGTTGATGATGAGCCGCCCATGACCCCCGTATTGCCCAACGCCCAGCTCGACTGGGATGACCAAGGTCGCCCGCACTCGCGGGTGTTTGACGACGTGTACTTCTCCGATAAGTCCGGCCTTGAAGAAACCCGCTACGTGTTCCTCGAGCAGAACCGCCTGCAGGAACGCTTTGCGGCCCTGCCGGTGGGCGGGCGGCTGGTGATTGGCGAGACCGGCTTCGGCACCGGCTTGAATTTTCTCTGCGCCTGGCAGTTGTTCGAACAGCACGCCGTGGCCGGTGCGCGCCTGCATTTTGTCAGCGTGGAAAAGTACCCGCTGAGCCACGCCGACCTGCAGCGCGCCCTCGCCCTCTGGCCGCCACTGCAGCCCTTCGCCGAGCAACTGCTGGCCCAGTACATCGCCATTCATCCAGGCTTCCAGCAACTGGTGCTGGATAACGGCCGGGTGACCCTGACCCTGCTGGTCGGCGATGTCATGGAGCAATTGCCGCAACTGGACGCCCAGGTCGACGCGTGGTTTCTCGACGGCTTCGCCCCGGCGAAAAACCCCGAGATGTGGACCGCCGAGCTGTTCGCCGAACTGGCACGCCTGGCAGCCCCCGGCTCGACCATCAGCACCTTCACCAGCACCGGCTGGGTTCGGCGCCTGATCAACGCCGCCGGTTTCAAGATGAAGCGCACGCCGGGCATCGGTCATAAATGGGAAATCCTGCGCGGTGAGTTTCTCGGCTGGCCCGCCGAGACGCCCGCGCCGGCTGCGGTCAAACCCTGGTTCGCGCGCCCTCCCGCGCTCCATGGCGAGCGCCACGCCCTGGTGATCGGCGGTGGCCTGGCCGGTTGCGCCAGCGCCGCCAGCCTGGCCGCACGCGGTTGGCGGGTCAGCCTGCTGGAGCGGCATGAGGCCCTGGCCCAGGAGGCCTCCGGCAATCCGCAGGGGGTGCTGTACCTCAAGCTGTCCGCCCACGGCACCGCCTTGTCGCAGATGATTGTCAGCGGCTTCGGGCATACCCGGCGCCTGCTGGAACACCTGCACCGGGGGGTGGATTGGGATGGCTGCGGCGTGCTGCAACTGGCCTTCAATGCCAAGGAGGCCGAACGCCAGGCGCAACTGGCCGGGGCGTTCGCTCCGGACTTGCTGCACCTGCTGGACCGGGATCAGGCCCAGGTGCGCGCCGGGGTTGGCCTGGAGCATGGCGGGCTGTTTTTCCCCGAAGGTGGCTGGGCGCACCCGCCCGCCCTCTGCCAGTGGCAGGCAAGCCACTCCGGGATCAACGTGCTGGCCCATCACGAGGTGCTGGAGCTGCGCAAAGTCGACGACCATTGGCAGGCCTGGGACGGTGAGCAGTTGCTGGCCAGTGCCCCGGTGGTAGTGCTGGCCGGTGCCGCCGAGGTCAAGCGTTTTGCTGCCAGCGCCGCGTTGCCCCTCAAGCGTATTCGCGGGCAAATCACCCGGTTGCCCCAGACCGCCGACAGCCAGGCCTTGGCCACGGTGGTGTGCGCCGAAGGTTATGTGGCGCCGCCACGCCTGGGTGAACACACACTGGGGGCCAGCTTCAATTTCCACAGCGATGACCTCGCCCCCACTGCTGCCGAGCATGCCGGCAACCTCGAGCTGCTGGAGGAAATCTCCCCGGACCTGGCCCGGCGCCTGCAGGCGGGCAGCCTCGCCCCGGATGCCCTGGAAGGCCGCGCTGCATTTCGCTGCACCAGTCCGGATTACCTGCCGATTGTCGGCCCGCTCGCCGACCCCGAGGCCTTCGACCAGGCCTACGATGCGCTGCGCAAGGACGCCCGCCACGCCCCGCAAGCCGCCTGCCCGTGGCTGGACGGTCTGTACGTCAACAGCGGACACGGCTCGCGGGGCCTGATCACCGCGCCGCTGTCCGGCGAGCTACTGGCAGCCTGGCTGGACAACGAGCCGCTGCCCCTACCGCGCAGTGTGGCCGAGGCCTGCCACCCGAACCGCTTCGCGGTGCGGGCCTTGATTCGCAGCAACGCCGTGAAAAATCCGCGCTGAGCGCAGGCTCAGTGCACCGTTGGCAATGCACAGCCACCCAGGTCATCCAGCCTCAACGCCTCCTGGGTCAGGCGTTCAAGCTCGGCGGACTCCGCCCGTTGCCGGTCGTCACTGATCTGATCGATACGGTTTTTGTAGGTGGCGTCATCCAGGGCTTCACGCTGCTCGAACAGCGTGTCCGAGCGGCTGATGAATGGTTCGTTCAAGGTTTCAAACGAACCGCTCTGGGTCTTTTTCAAGTAGTTTTGCCACCACGGCAGACTCGCCAGGTACTTCAGAAGCAGCGGCGAAAGCTCAGCCTCCTTGACCTGCGCTTCGGCCATTCTGAGCATGTTCTGGGTGACCCCGCCGAGGCTGGCATAGCGCATGTGGCGAGGCTGCCCCGGCAAGTGCAGGCGCTCGACCAGGCCAGTCCGATAGGCCAGGCTGACCTCCAGCGGGTCGACCGTCGGATGCGCGACACTATGGCGACGGGCGATGGACGCCAGCCGATCGAGACGAAACAAGCCCCTGCCCAAGCGCAGCAGCGGCCGGGTCTGCGCTTCGCCCGTTTCGACCTGTCGCACCGCTTTGCGGACCAGAACCAGTACCTCCACATTACTGAAACTGTCGGCGGCGCTGTCATCACAGTTCAACGGCGTGGCGGCGAGTTCGAACACTTGGCCGCGCAACTCGACATCCTCTGCCGTCGCTTCCAACACGTTCCAGACACGCCGGTGCAGGTCCTCTCGCACGTGCACGCTGTCTGCGGTATCACTCAGCCCTGCCAGCAGCTTGAACAGTCCGTCGCAAGCCGGCTCATCGCGAAGCCCCAGCCAGATCTCGGCTTGCTGCGCGTGCCCCGCCAGCCGTTCATCCCCCAGCCACAGGGCCTTGGCCCGCTGTTCGTGTAACCGGCCAATGTCATCTTCAAAAAAACCCATGCCCACCCCCGTCTCGTCGCGGTAATGGTTCAGTAGCTGGCGGGTGCCGGCATCCAGCGGGTTTTGCTCCAGGTGGATGTTCTCGGGCTTGCGCTGCTCGGTGTCGAACAACCACGGCGGCAAGCTGACGATATCGTTGGCGCGCAGGTCGAGTCGGTTCAGGTGGGGAATGCGCATAATGCCGGTCGGCAGGCTTGTCAGCCGGCAATTGCGCAAGGCCAGGGTCTGCAGATCGAGCATCTTGTAGACCACCGGTGAGTCCAGCAGCGGGTTGTCGTTCAGGTTCAGCACTTGCAGCGCCTTGAGGTCGGCGAGTTTGGTGCGGGTGTACTCGGTCAGTTGCAGTTGGTTGTGGTCCAGGTACAAGTGACTGAGCTGCTTCATTTGCTGGAGCACTTCCGGCAGCCGCGTGATGCGGTTACCCGTCAGTTCGAGGAAATTCAGGCCCTTGAAGTGCTTGAGGAAATACCCGACGTCGTCGTTGAGCCCCATCCGCTTCAACGACAACTGCCGGACATGCCCGAAATGGACACCCGGCGGCAGGGTCGGCAAGGCGCCAACGGCCATGCCGTCAAGATTCAGGATCGGGACCTGGCGAGCCGCCACATCCCGGCTCAGTGTCGCGTATTGCCAACTGCGCTTGATCGCTTCTGCGGCCTGATGGCGCGCCAGGCGCAGGTCAAGCAGGGCCTGGTTGGATTGCGCGACCTTGTCCTTGGTCCACAGCTTCAGGGCCCGATGCAACGCCTCATATTGTTCTTCAAGGGCACGCACGGCTTTGGCGCGGGACAGGTGATCGGAGCCCAGGGCTTGCAGGAAAGTCGCGATGCGCGAGTCATCAAACAAAGGGTAGAGCTTTCTGACCTTGCGCATCAGGCCATGGGGATATTGCTGCCACCCCATCGGCGTGGCCTGCACGCACGACAGGGCCGGTTCCTCAGCCAGCGCCCGTTCCGGCCACAGGTAACGAGCTATCCGGCTGCGCTCATCCTCGGCCTTACCGATAAGGGTGTGGCGCAGGCGACTGGCCATTTCGTTTCCGTCGAGTCCCATTGCCTCGATGTGCTCGGCGGACAGGCAGTCGAGCAGTGCCGTGTAGAACCCTTCCGGACCACCGGCCAGCGCACCCAGCGACACCCCCTGCCCATCGTGGGCGCGAAAGCCCTTCGCCGACTGAACCAGCACACGCGTGGCGGCGGCCTCTGTATCGCCCACCTGGGCGAGAACGTCGCCTCGCAAGCGCTCACGGCGCACCTGCAGCACCAGGTCCTCGGGCCAGCCCGGCACCACGCGCAGCAGGCCGGTAGCGATGCGGCGGGTGGCATCGGTGGCCACCTCCGGTACGTACAGGCCCATCAGGGCCTCGTCTTCGTCCAGCGCCTCCTCGGTCGCGCGCGCCCATTGGCGCAGGCGCAGCGGCACGCGCCGGGTATGCCGCAAGCGCAGGCGCTCGGCGGTGGAGGCTTCACTCATGACTTCCCAGGCGAGCCGAATAGGCAACTGCGGATGACGGTCCTTGAGCAGCCCATGATCCGCCTGCTCGGTGAAGTCGACATGCGCTCGCAGCCGTTCATACACCGCTCGATGATGCTGCTTGAGCGATGCCGCGAGGCGCCGCGCCAGGATCGCTTGCTCCTCGCCTGGCTGAAAGGCGCCGCCCAGCAGTGTCACCTTTTCTTCATCGTCCAGGGCGGCCAGCAATGTCGGCAGGATCTGCCCGCTTTTCAGTTGCTGCGTGGTCAGGTGGATGCTCAGGTCTTCGTAGTCGAAAGGCGCAGTGTCAGGGTGGCGCTCAAGCACATAGCCTTCATCGTCCAGCAGTTCGAAAAACCGCCCTTTGGGCCAGCCGTCCATCAACGGCAGCGCCTGCATCTGCACGTGGGAGGTCGTCGCGTCGAGGGGGGCTTGATGGTCCATTTGCCAGATCAGGTCGCGAATACTCTGGTTCTGCCGCATGCGCTGCGCACAATCGCGCAACCGTTCCGGCAATGGCAGGTTGTCCCTGGCCAGTTGCTGCAGGCGGGACAAGTTCATATCGGTGATGGCGGCGATTTGGCGCAATTGTTCCGGGGTAAAGGACTTCAGGCTCGGGTCGAGCCGCCCCAGGATGTATTCGACACTTTCCCACTCATAGGGACGCTCGAACGAGAACTGCCAGCCGCCCTGGAAGTTGTGGCTCACCGGCGGCTGATACGCCGACGCACGTCGCGGGTGCACGGCTCTCCACCGGCCGGTACGGGCATCGAAGGTGATCGAATACACCGCACCGTCGATATTCACGTAGGACTGGCCGTCGACCTGATACACCCCTCGCGGACCGGCAACCCGGCCGTGCAGCGACAGGGACTGCTGATAGGGCTCGGGACGGGTACGCCATAACCGCGTGGATTGGTCCGGCATGCGCACACCTTCGACTTTCTCGTACAGCCGCGACGTGGCAGGGGTAGATCGCCACAGCCGCCCCACCACGCTCGTCCCCGCCGCGAACAAGGCCATGGCGGCCAGGTTTTCAGCGACGTTGGTCAGGTGCCTGAGCGCTTCGTGCTTGTCTTGGTGGACCCAATCGTCCACCCCATCGAAGACCTCCCCAAGAATCTGCCCGACCGCCACGCCCATCATCAGTTGCCCGATGACCGGCACCATCAACCCCGCGACATTCAGCAGGGTCAGGCCGATATCCAGGTAATTCTGGACGCGCTCCTTGCGCGCATCGTCATCGGCCTGGGCGTTGGGCACCGCCAGTACCAGGGCATCGAGGCGGATCTTGCCGACACAGGCATTGAAAAAAAACGTCGACACATTGCTGGTTACCGCCAGCGGCTCCACCCGTATCAACGTTTTGTTCTGGTCAAAGCGCTGAAAAAAATCGAAGCGCTCGGACTCATCCAGATAGCCGGTGAAAAACGTTCGATAGGAGCCGACCTGGAGTTTGAGCGTCAGGTAGACCTTGAACTGCTCCAGGGACTCATAGCGGTACCACGGGCGCACCGGCTCATTGGGCATGTACACCACGATCGGGCCGCGGGAAAGCCCCTCGGCCGCCGTGCTGGAAAACACCAGCACGCCCCACAGGCAAGCCCCGTCTATGTTCAAGCCCTGCCAAGTCAACGGTTGGCGGTTGAACCACACGTTTGGTACCTCGGCGGCTGGCAGGTCGAGCCTGACCACGTCGAGCAACAACGCACGGGTGGGGGCGTCGATATCGCCCTTGCCATAGGCCACATGCAGGTCGATCTGCATGTCCAGGCGGCGAGGCTGGCCAACCTCGCTGACCGCCGGGTTATAGCCCCGGCCAGTGTCCAGTTGGCCCTCACCGGGAGCAGACAGGTTGAACACTTCACGGATATGCGCCTGATAAGCCGCGCCCAGGTTCAACTCGCGACAGTAACCGACAAAGATATGCGCGGTGGGGTGTTGCGCAATCGCGCGCTTTGGCCCGACACGCACGACCGCGTTGATCGGTAGCCCGCCCACCGCGGCCGAGGTGTCGGAAAAGTTCTGCATGGCGGCCTGCAACAGGCTGTGCCGCTCCAGGTTGATGGTCTCGATCAGCATGCCGCCAAGGTCTGCACTCACACCGCTGAATGAACGCCGGGGCAGATCCAGGGTGTCATTATCGATGTCCAGTCCAGCCAGGCCTTTGCTCGCCAGGAAGGCGCCGAGCCGTTCGCGGCAAAACTGATCCAGGGGCTTGAGGCGGCGCAGCAGCCGCTGCAGTTTTTCCCGCGGCCGTTCACTCAGCGCATGCGCCCGCTCGATGCCGTGCAGCACATCGGCATCAGCCTTGACCAACCAGGCCGGCAGTTGCTCATACAGCACTTGCGCCTTGTCCAGGTCGCCGGTGACTCCGAGCAGCGCGGCCATCGTTTCATCCTGAGTCACAGGCGCGACGGCCTGGCTCAAATCAACTGTTTGCGTCATTAACAACGTTCCTTCATTGCGTTGAACAATGACGCAGCACGATAAGCCCACCCTCCTCGCCAAAGGGTTCAAATAGTTGCGCGTTCAAGCACTGGAGCGCCCTGGTTTTTGTACCTGAACGTGATCTGGTTACCGCCACGTTAGCCCACGCCACGCGGGCCGGGGGGCACTTCGCAGGCAGGGGCGGCCGTTTGCCATATAACTTATTGATCTAAAACTCCGCACATGGGCGTGGGGTCAGTCCCTAGGTACCCGCTGTATTGGCGCGTGCATTTCTATCCCTCCCCAACGGAAAAACCGGTAAGGACTCTATGTGCGGATTAGCTGGAGAATTACGTTTCGATCACCAACCTGCCGACCTGGCAGCGGTGGAACGAATCACCCATCACTTGGCGCCACGCGGACCTGACGCGTGGGGCTTCCATGCCCAAGGGCCGATTGCCCTGGGCCATCGACGCCTGAAAATCATGGACCTGTCGGACGGCTCCGCCCAACCGATGGTCGACGCCCAACTGGGCCTGTCCCTGGCGTTCAACGGCGCGATCTATAACTTCCCGGAATTGCGCCAGGAGCTTGAAGCCCTCGGCTACGCCTTCTACTCCGGTGGCGACACCGAAGTGCTGCTCAAGGGCTATCACGCCTGGGGCGAGGCCCTGCTGCCCAAGCTCAATGGCATGTTTGCATTCGCCATCTGGGAGCGCGATGCCCAGCGCCTGTTCATCGCCCGCGACCGCCTCGGCGTCAAGCCGTTGTACCTGTCGCGTACCGGCCAGCGTTTGCGCTTCGCCTCGGCCTTGCCGGCGCTGCTCAAGGGCGGCGATATCAACCCGATCCTCGATCCGGTGGCGCTCAACCATTACCTGAACTTCCACGCCGTGGTGCCTGCACCGCGCACCTTGCTGGCAGGTATCGAAAAACTGCCGCCGGCCAGCTGGATGCGCATCGACGCCGACGGCACCACCGAGCAGAAAACCTGGTGGACCCTGCCCTACGGCCCGCACGAGGATGAGCGCAACCTCACCCTCGAAGACTGGACCGACCGCGTGCTCGACAGCACCCGCGAAGCCGTGGCAATTCGTCAACGCGCCGCCGTGGATGTCGGTGTGCTGCTGTCCGGCGGCGTCGACTCGAGCATGCTCGTCGGGCTGCTGCGTGAAGTAGGCGTGCAGGACCTGTCGACCTTCTCCATCGGGTTTGAAGACGCCGGCGGCGAGCGTGGCGACGAATTCCAGTACTCGGACCTGATCGCCAAGCACTACGGCACGCGCCACCATCAGTTGCGCATCGCCGAAAGCGAGATCATCGAGCAATTGCCGGCGGCCTTCCGCGCCATGAGCGAGCCGATGGTCAGCCACGACTGCATCGCCTTCTACCTGCTGTCGCGGGAAGTGGCCAAGCATTGCAAGGTGGTGCAGAGCGGCCAGGGTGCCGACGAGCTGTTCGCGGGTTACCACTGGTACCCGCAGGTCGACGGCGCCAGCGATCCGTATGCCGCCTACCGCGAAGCATTCTTTGACCGCAGCTATGACGACTACGCCGCCACCGTCGCGCCGAAATGGCTGACCGCCAACGACGCCGCCGGTGACTTCGTGCGCGAACATTTCGCCATGCCCGGTGCCGATGCGGCCGTGGACAAGGCGTTGCGCCTGGACAGCACCGTGATGCTGGTGGACGACCCGGTCAAACGCGTCGACAACATGACCATGGCCTGGGGCCTGGAAGCGCGTACGCCGTTCCTGGACTACCGCCTGGTGGAACTGTCGGCCCGCGTGCCCGGCAAATTCAAGCTGCCCGACGGCGGCAAGCAAGTGTTGAAGGAAGCCGCGCGCCGGGTGATCCCGAGCGAAGTCATCGACCGCAAGAAAGGTTACTTCCCGGTCCCCGGCCTCAAGCATTTGCAAGGCGACACCCTCAACTGGGTGCGCGAGTTGCTGCTCGACCCGAGCCAGGACCGTGGCCTGTTCAATCCGGCCATGCTCGACCGCCTGCTGACCGATCCGCAAGGCCAACTGACCCCGCTGCGCGGCTCCAAGCTGTGGCAACTGGCGGCGCTGAACCTGTGGCTCAGCGAACAAGGAATCTGATTGATGAAACCCCATGCAGCGGCTTACAGCCAACGCTTGCTCAAGGGCCAGGCGCCAACCTACGAGCGCCTGCAAGCCCGACTGGCCGAAGATGGCAGCCCGCTGGCCGCCGAGCCGATTGCCGTGCACTGCGGCTGGGGCCGGTTGTTGATCGGCCATACCTTTCCCGACCCCGCGAGCCTGGCCGAGGAACTGCTCAACGAGCAGCCTGGTGAGCGCGACATCGCCCTGTACGTGGCGGCGCCGCAGCAGATCCTCGGGATCGATCCGCAACAGTTGTTTCTCGACCCCTCCGACACCCTGCGCCTGTGGTTCAGCGACTATCGTCCGGCCACCCGGGTGTTTCGCGGTTTCCGCATTCGCCGGGTGCAGACCGAGGCAGACTGGGCGGCAGTCAACCAGCTCTATCAAGGGCGGGGCATGTTGCCGGTCGACGCTGAACGCCTGACCCCGCGCCATCAAGGTGGCCCGGTGTATTGGTTGGCCGAGGATGAAGACAGCGGCGCGGTGATCGGCAGCGTGATGGGCCTCAATCACCAGAAAGCCTTCCACGACCCGGAAAATGGCTGCAGCCTCTGGTGCCTGGCGGTGGACCCGCACTGTACGCGTCCTGGCGTCGGCGAAGTATTGGTGCGCCACCTGGTGGAGCACTTCATGAGCCGTGGCTTGAGTTACCTCGACCTGTCGGTGCTGCACGATAACCGCCAGGCCAAGAACCTCTACGCCAAGCTCGGCTTTCGCGCGCTGACGACCTTTGCGATCAAGCGCAAGAACGGCATCAACCAGCCGTTGTTCCTCGGCCCGGGTCCGCAGGCGGGGTTCAACCCCTACGCGCGGATCATCGTCGAAGAGGCGCACCGACGCGGCATCGATGTGCAGGTGGATGACGCCGATGCCGGCCTGTTCACCCTGAGCCATGGCGGGCGCCGCGTGCGCTGCCGCGAGTCGCTGAGCGATTTGACCAGCGCGATCAGCATGACCCTGTGCCAGGACAAAAGCCTGACCCACAAGGTGTTGAAAGCTGCCGGATTGAAACTGCCATCGCAGCAACTTGCGGGCAGCGCCGATGACAACTTGGAGTTCCTCGACGAACACCAGCGCATCGTGGTCAAGCCGCTGGATGGTGAGCAAGGCCAAGGCGTGGCAGTGGATCTGCAGACCATTGAAGAGGTGCAGCAGGCCATCGAAGCGGCGCGCCAGTTCGACAGCCGCGTGTTGCTCGAAAGTTTCCACCAGGGCCTCGACCTGCGCATCCTGGTAATCGGCTTCGAGGTGGTCGCCGCCGCGATCCGCCGCCCTGCCGAAGTCACCGGCGACGGCCAGCATTCCATCGGGGCATTGATCGAAGCCCAGAGTCGGCGGCGCCAGGCGGCCACCGACGGCGAAAGCAAAATCCCCGTGGACGCCGAGACCGAACGCACCCTGCAGGCGGCCGGCTACGACTACAGCAGCATCCTGCCCCGGGGCCAGACCCTGGCCGTGCGCCGCACCGCCAACCTGCACACCGGCGGCTGCCTGGAAGACGTCACCGCCATCCTGCACCCCACGCTGGTCGACGCCGCCGTGCGCGCCGCCCGCGCCCTGGACATCCCCATGGTGGGCCTGGACCTGATGGTGCCCGCCGCCGACCAACCGGACTATGTATTTATCGAAGCCAACGAACGGGCCGGCCTGGCCAACCATGAGCCGCAGCCGACGGCGGAGAAGTTTGTGGACTTGTTGTTTCCCCATAGCCAGCCGACCGCCCAATAACCCAGTGGAGAGCCGGGCTGTTGTGGAGAGCATGTGCGTGGTGGCAAGCAGGCTGTGTCTGGCAGGCAGCGCTGTTTTGGCAAGCAGGGCTGCCGTGGCAGGCAGAACTGTTTTGGCAAGCAGGGCTGTCGTGGCAGGCAGAACTGTTGTGGCAGGCAGGGCTGTTGTGGCGAGCGGGCTTGCCCCGCGTTGGGCTGCGAAGCAGCCCCCATCCAGGCGCCGCGTTTTTCCAGCCAGAGCTGATTGGCAGGTTTTGGGGCCGCTTCGCAGCCCAACGCGGGGCAAGCCCGCTCGCCACAAACACTAAGTGCCACCCATCGCCTGCTTACCACAACAGGTCCCACTTGCCACAGTAAGCCCGCTCGCTCCAATAGCGCGCTCACCTCACGAGGAGTTTTCATGACTCGAACCATCCCCGAACCGGACCTCAATTACCTGCAAAAAGTCTTGCTGGAAATGCTCGCCATTCCCAGCCCGACCGGGTTTACCGACACCATCGTGCGCTACGTCGCCGAGCGCCTGGAAGAGCTCGGCATTCCGTTTGAAATGACCCGGCGCGGCACCATTCGCGCCACCCTCAAAGGCCAGAAAAACAGCCCTGACCGCGCCGTCTCCGCCCACCTGGACACCATCGGCGCCGCCGTGCGCGCGATCAAGGACAACGGTCGCTTGACCCTGGCGCCGGTAGGTTGCTGGTCGAGCCGCTTTGCCGAAGGCAGCCGCGTCAGCCTGTTCACCGACAACGGCGTGATCCGTGGCAGCGTGCTGCCGTTGATGGCCTCGGGGCATGCGTTCAACACCGCCGTGGATGAAATGCCAGTGAGCTGGGACCACGTTGAATTGCGCCTGGACGCCTACTGCGCGACCCGTGCCGACTGCGATTCCCTGGGCATCAGCATTGGCGACTATGTGGCGTTCGACCCGCTGCCGGAGTTTACCGAGAGCGGGCATATCAGCGCGCGCCACCTGGACGACAAGGCCGGCGTCGCCGCCCTGCTCGCGGCGCTCAAGGCCATCGTCGACAGCGGCGAGCCGTTGCTGATCGACTGCCATCCGCTGTTCACCATCACCGAGGAAACCGGCAGCGGCGCCGCGGCTGCCCTGCCCTGGGATGTGAGCGAGTTTGTCGGCATCGATATCGCCCCGGTCGCCCCCGGCCAGCATTCCAGCGAGCATGCCGTGAGCGTGGCGATGCAGGATTCCGGCGGGCCGTATGACTATCACCTGTCGCGGCACCTGTTGCGACTGGCAACCGATAACGAACTGCCGGTGCGCCGCGACCTGTTCCGCTACTACTTCAGTGATGCTCACTCGGCCGTGACCGCCGGCCACGACATCCGCACCGCGCTGCTGGCGTTTGGTTGCGATGCAACCCATGGCTACGAGCGCACGCATATCGACAGCCTCGCTGCCCTGAGCCGGCTGTTGAGCGCCTACATCCTCAGCCCGCCCGTGTTCGCCAGCGACGCCCAGCCGGCCCAGGGTTCACTGGATCGGTTCAGTCACCAGATCGAGCATGAAACACAGATGGAAAGCGATACCCGCGTGCCGTCGGTGGACAGCCTGGTGGGCAACAAGTCCTGAATACTGGCAACTGGAGTCCCGGCGCAGTAGCATCGCCGGGATTCTCTATGTGAGGCTTGTATGCTGATTCCCTACGACGCGCTTGAAGTCGACACCCTGACCCGCCTCATCGAAGATTTCGTCACCCGTGACGGCACCGACAATGGCGACGACACGCCCCTGGAAACCCGTGTATTGCGTGTGCGCCAGGCGCTGACCAAGGGCCAGGCATTGATCGTGTTCGACCCGGAAAGCGAGCAGTGCCAGTTGATGCTCAAGCACGATGTGCCCAAGCATCTGTTCGACTGACCGAGGTTATTCAGGGGTTGGGCACCAGCACCGGATGGGTGGCAGCGCCTTGGCGCTCGAGGATTTTCTGATAGACCTCGGCACGATGAACATGCACCCCGGTCGGTGCCTCTACCCCGAATTTCACCTGGTTACCGTTCACCTCGAGGATGTGCACGGCGATGGTGTCGCCGATGGAGATGATTTCGTCGACAGTACGGCTTAATACCAGCATGGTCGTTGTCCTTTTTGAGTCTCAGGACCTTGACCATGCGCGCATGGATGGGCGCCATCAATGGCTTGCAAACAAATCAGCCAGCACCTACAAACGTTGGTAATTTGCCTGACAGACCTGATGAAATATTGCCTTCGGTAGCGCCCTCACCGGCCAGCCTGGGTTCAAGCCTTGGCGCTTTGACCCTGGGCCTTGGCGCGCATCTTGTCGGCCATCACTGTCATCTCGTCGTACAGCAACTGTGGATTCTTCTGCTTCAACGCCCACGCCATCCGCCCCTGCTCATGGGGCAGGATCATGAACTCGCCCGCCGCCACCCGCTGGTAGATGTAGTCGGCAATGTCCGCCGCCGAGATCGGCGAACTCTCGAGCAACTTGCCCACCTGCGCCTTCATTGCCGGGGTCGGTCCGCGAAACGAATCCAACAGGTTGGTTTGGAAGAACGACGGGCAGACCACGTGCACCCCGACCTCTTGCTGCTTGAGCTCCACCAGCAGGCTCTCCGACAAGGCCACCACACCGGCCTTGGCCACGTTGTAGTTGCTCATGGCCGGGCCCTGCATCAACGCCGCCATCGACGCGATGTTGATAATGCGGCCCTTGCTCTTTTCCAGCAGCGGCAGAAACGCCTTGCAGCCCTTGACCACACCCATCAGGTTGATCGCGATCTGCCAATCCCAATCCTCCAGCGACAGCTCGGCGAAGAACCCACCCGAGGCCACGCCCGCATTGTTGACGATCACATCAATGCCGCCCAGCTTCACCTCGCAGGCCTGGGCAAACGCGGTGAGCTGGCTGTAGTCGCGCACGTCGCAGCGCTGGATAAAACCCTCGCCACCGGCCTCTCGCACCAGCCTGAGGGTTTCCTGCAAGCCCGGCTCACTGACGTCCGACAAGGCCAACTGCCAACCCTCACGGGCCCAGCGCAGAGCGATTTCACGACCCAGGCCGGACCCGGCGCCAGTGATCATCATGCGATTTTGCATAGGAAGTAGCCTTGTGGTTCACAGAAGAAGTGACCGGCAGTGTAGCGAAGGTTTTTCCTGCACCCACGCACCATCAGATTGATGAATGCCCCAGGCAAACCGCAGGCCGGGTCGGATGCCGGCGTATAGCCTAAGTTCAATCTTTTTCAACTAATGAGCTGCAGTTGCGAACGCATTAAAAGAAATAAGCCTGTGTGCGAAATGCTTTAAAAAAACACGGAATTTTCTCTGTCGTGGTGCAGTCGGAGTTGTTAAGGCGTCCGAATTTAAATGACGGGCCCCTCGTTAAATAACCGGTCTTTGCAGAAGGCCTATAAGGAAAAAAACTATGAGCCTCATTCTGATCATTATCCTGATCCTGTTGCTGGTCGGCGGTCTGCCAGTGTTCCCTCACTCGCGTAACTGGGGTTATGGCCCGTCGGGTATCCTCGGTGTAGTGCTGGTGGTGCTGTTGGTGCTGTTGCTGCTGGGTCGGATATAACCGCCACCCGGTATTAAAAAGATGCAAAAAAAAGAGGCCTTGAAAAAGGCCTCTTTTTTATTGCCGGTTAGTTAGTCCGGCTTACCATTCACCACGCCGGCGGTGTTATCCAGCAGGCTCTTGGTGGCGGTTTGCAGGAACGACTCGAGTCGCTGCTTGAGTGCAGCCTCGTCCGGCGATTCAGGAATCACTTTGCCGGTAGGGTTGGCGCCGAGTTCGTATTCCCACAGTTTCGGCGGCATTTCCTTGGGCAATACCAGGATCCGGTCGGCGGTGACCAAGGCTACCGTCTGGTCGCTGCCGGACGGCTTGATCACGCCGAAGCCCTTGTCGCCTTCCGGCAGGTTGAGCAGGTCACGACCCCAGCACTGGTGCAGGGTGTCACCACCGAGACGGCCCATGATGGTCGGCACGATGTCGATCTGGGTGCCCACGGTGTGGTCACGCTCGCCGAACTTCTCTTGCATGCCGGGTGCAATCATCAGCATCGGCACGTTGAAGCGGCCCAGGTCCATCTCGGTGATTTGCTGTTCGTTGCCGAAACCGTGGTCGCCGACGATCACGAACAGGGTTTCCTTGAAGTACGGCTCCTTGCGGGCCTTTTCAAAGAACTGGCCCAGGGCCCAGTCGGAGTAACGCATGGCCGTCAAATGCTCGTTGAGGCTGCCACGGTCGGTGACTTTCTCGACCGGCAACGGCGTCGGCAATGCGTACGGGGTGTGGTTGGACAGGGTTTGCAGCAGCGCGTAGAACGGCTTGCCACCTTCGCGGGCTTTCAACTCTTCCAGGCCACGGTTGAACATGTCCTGGTCGGACACGCCCCAGGTCGGGTCGGAGAACACCGGGTTGACGAAGTCATTGCGGCCGATGAAGTTGGTCATGCCCTGGTTGCTGAAGAAACCCGACTGGTTGTCCCAGGCGAAGTCGCCGTTGTAGACATACACGTCGTCAAACTTGCGCGCACTGAGCAACTGCGGCAGGCCCGACAGCTTGTGGCTGCCTTCCGGGGTCTGCATCAGGTATTCGAAGCCCGGCAGGTTCGGGAAGCACGCCATGGTGGCGAACATGCCCTGGTGGGTGTGGGTGCCGTTGGAGAAGAAGCGGTCGAACAGCAGGCCTTCCTTGGACAGTTTGTCGAAGTACGGCGTGATGTTGCCCGGACGCCCCAGCGCGCCGACCGAGTGACCGGCGAAGCTTTCCATCAGGATCACGACCACGTTCTTGATCGGCAGGGTCTTCTCGGCCGGTGGCGTGTAGTCACGGCGCACGGCGGCGATGTCGGCATCCACCAGCTTTTCCTGCGGCAGCACCAGCATGTCACGCACGGTCTGGGTCGCCAGTGGCTGATCCAGGGTCGCCTTCCAGATGTTCGAGCGGTCTTCAGAGAAGCGCGACTTCGCGGCCGCGATCAGCGACAAGGTGCCGTTGAGGCCCAGTTGGTTGGCGAAGTTCGATTCGGTAGTGTAGACATCACCCCAACGCAGCGGCGGGCCCTGGCGCAGGGTGCCACGTGCGGCGACCACGGCGATCAGCAGGCAGACCACGAACACCGCGATGCGGCTGTACCACGGTGCGACCTGGCGGGTGCCGATGCTGCCACCGCTGAACGGGCCGCGCGGGCGAGTGGCGCGGTCGGCGCCCTTGAACGCGATGCTCAGGATCAACGTGCCCACGGCCCATGCCAGCAGGTAGCGCACCACCGGGAAACCGTACCAGAGCATGCTCATCACGGTTTTCGGGTCTTCCTTCACATACTGGAAGACCAGGCCGTTGAGGCGCTGGTGGAACTCGCGGTAGAAGTCCATTTCCATCAGGCCCAGGAACAGCGCGATGCTGGACGCTACGGTCAGCCAGAAACGGAAGAACCCACGTGCCGCCATCGCCCGTACGCTGAACAGCGCCAGCAGCAATGGGATGATCAGGTACACCACCAGGCGCAGGTCCAGACGCAGGCCGTTGGCGAAGGCTTCGAGGAAGGTCGAGGCCGGGGTGTCGAGGATCATCTCGCGGTTGTACACCAGCAGCGCCAGGCGCAGCAGCGAGAACATCACCATCATGACCAGTGCGCAGAGCAGCGTGTAAGCCAGATGGGATTTGACGGTCGGTTGCAGCAGGCGATTAGAAGCTCGCTGCTGACTCAGGGCGTCCGGGTTTGCCATGTCGTTTCAGGACCCATTGGAAGTTTAAGTTGCGAAATAATGCAGTGGCGTCCGTCCCTCGCCCAGGCTGGCTGGGGTAGGCGGTTAACGCGGTGGCGCAAATGGTGCCCGATCAAAGCCGGCAAGGCTATTAATTACTGAACGTGCACCCCTGCCCCGCCTTTAATGGCAGTTGAGATAGGGCCTTTGGCTGGGAGGTTTGAGCGGGCGAATTGTCTTGGATGGGATGTGAAAATTGTGTGCGCAGAATATTTCGAAACATAAATGTGGGAGCGGGCTTGCTCGCGAAGGCGCCAGATCAATCACCTCTTCAGCGACTGACCCACCGCTTTCGCGAGCAAGCCCGCTCCCACAGTTTTGATCGCTGTTCGGGCTTGGGATTCGGGATGCTGCACCGGCATTTGAGCGGACGGCACAACTCGGTTCCAACCTTGAAATACATCCCAAATGTGGGAGCGGGGGGGGGGGGGGGGGGGGGGGGGGGGGGGGGGGGGGGGGGGGGGGGGGGGGGGGGGGGGGG
>NZ_JBWKSN010000016.1:0-145635 GCF_059419825.1 Pseudomonas sp. GW821-FHT05D12
CCCCCCCCCCCCCCCCCCCCCCCCCCCCCCCCCCCCCCCCCCCCCCCCCCCCCCCCCCCCCCCCCCGCTCCCACATTGGATCGATGGTGCTTTTTAGATCACCACAAATCGACAAAACGGTTTACCGGTGTGGCTGCAAGCCCGTGTGCACGACACCGACCACTTGTGGGAGCTGGCTTGCCTGCGATCAATTCACCTCGGTCCCCAGGGAATCGAGGCGATGCCATCGCGGGCAAGCCCGGCTCCCACACAAGCCGGGTCCGGCACCGACCACCTGTGGGAGCTGGCTTGCCTGCGATGAATTCACCTCGGTGCCCCAGAAGTATCGAGGCGATGCCATCGCGGGCAAGCCCGGCTCTCACACAAGCTGGGTCCGACACGCTGGCTAGATCACGAACAAATCGACAAACCGGTTTACCGGCGTGCCTGCAAGCCCGTCTGCACGACACCGACCACCTGTGGGAGCTGGCTTGCCTGCGATGCATTCACCTCGGTACATCAGAAGTATCGAGGCGATGCCATCGCGGGCAAGCCCGGCTCCCACACAAGCCGGGTCCGACACGCTGGCTAGATCACGAATAAATCGACAAACCGGTTTACCGGTGTGGCTTCAAGCCGTGCCTGGTCTTTGCACAAGGCAAAAATCTCGGCGCTGCGCTGCGCGGTGAAGCGTGTGGCCAGGTTGGCCTTGAACTTGTCCTCCAGTAACGGAATGCCGTCCACCCGACGCCGACGATGTCCGATCGGGTATTCCACCGCGACCTGCTCGGTGCTGGAGCCGTCCTTGAAAAACACCTGCACTGCGTTGGCGATCGAGCGCTTGTCGGCTTCCAGGTATTCGCGGCTGTAGCGTGGGTCTTCGACGATGACCATCTTGTCGCGCAGTTCATCGATGATCGGGTGCGCCGCGTGGAAGTCATCTTCGTACTGCTCGGCCACCAGGTCGCCGAACACCAGCGGCACGGCGGTCATGTATTGCAGGCAGTGGTCACGGTCGGCGGCGTTGGCCAGTGGGCCGACTTTGGAAATGATGCGAATCGCCGACTCATGCGTGGTGATCACGATGCGTTCGATCTGGTGCAGGCGCTCCTTGACCTGCGGGTGCAAGGTCACCGCCGCCTCGCAGGCGGTTTGCGCGTGGAACTCGGCGGGGAAGCTGATTTTGAACAGCACGTTCTCCATCACATAGGTGCCATACGGCTGGGACAGGCTGAACGCACGCTTGTCTTCGGGCTTGAGGGCCAGGTCCTTGTTGGTGTGGCTGAACAGCACATCGTAGAACCCCCACTGCGGCGCACTCAGCACACCGGGGATGCCCATCTCACCGCGCAGGGCGATGTCCGCCAAGCGTACGCCACGGCTCGACGCGTCCCCCGCCGCCCAGGATTTGCGCGAGCCGGCGTTCGGCGCATGGCGGTAGGTGCGCAAGGCCTGGCCATCGACAAAGGCGTGAGACAGCGCCGCCAGCAGTTGTTCGCGATTGGCGCCCATCAGCTTGGCGGTGACGGCCGTCGAGGCGACTTTCACCAGCAGCACATGGTCAAGGCCGACGCGGTTGAAGGAGTTTTCCAGGGCAATCACGCCCTGGATCTCATGCGCCATGATCATCGCTTCCAGCACCGCGCGCACGGTCAGCGGCGTATCGCCATTGGCCACGCGTTTCTGCGAGAGGTGATCGGCCACGGCCAGGATGCCGCCGAGGTTATCCGACGGGTGGCCCCACTCGGCGGCGAGCCAGGTGTCGTTGTAGTCGAGCCAGCGCACGATGCAACCGATGTCCCAGGCCGCCTTGACCGGGTCGAGGCGAAACGACGTGCCCGGCACCCGCGCGCCGAACGGCACCACCGTGCCCTCGACCATCGGCCCCAGGTGCTTGGTGCACTCGGGGAAACGCAGGGCCAGCAGCCCGCAACCGAGGGTGTCCATCAGGCAGTTGCGGGCGGTGTCCAGTGCCGCCTCGGAATCGATCCGGTAATCGAGGACGTAGTCGGCGATGTCCTGCAACACCTGGTCGTAGTCAGGGCGGTTGTTCTGGTCGACGTTGGCGCTCATGGCAGTTCTCCAAAAGTTAGGGGTTGTTCCATCCTCAGGGTCAGGTTGATGTGTCATGGCAGGTCTGATTGCCTGCCTTGGTCCTACGCAAATCCTCGCCCCCTTTGCAGGCGCTGGCTTGCCGGCGATAGCGGTTTGTCAGTTCAGACAAGTGTGGCCTGACACGCCGTCATCGCGGGCAAGCCCGCTCCCACAAGGGAGCGGTGTTGACGTTAGAAAGCGTCGCCGGGAATGCGCACCCAGCCTTCCATCAATACCCGCGCACTGCGGCTCATGATGGCTTTTTTCACGACCCACTCACCGTTCACCTGGGTCGCTTCCGCGCCGACGCGCAAGGTGCCGGACGGATGCCCGAAGCGCACGGCATTACGCTCGATGCCGCCTGCAGCGAGGTTGACCAGCGTGCCGGAAATCGCCGCTGCCGTGCCGATCGCCACCGCGGCGGTGCCCATCATCGCGTGGTGCAGCTTGCCCATGGACAGTGCGCGCACCAGCAAATCCACATCGCCGGCCTTGATCGCCTTGCCGCTGGACGCCACGTAATCCGCAGGTTTAGCCACAAACGCGACCTTCGGCGTGTGTTGACGCTGGGCGGCTTCGTCCAGGTGCTTGATCAGGCCCATGCGCAACGCGCCATGGGCGCGCACGGTTTCGAACATCGCCAGCGCCTTGGGGTCACTGTTGATCGCGCCCTGCAGCTCGGTGCCGGTGTAGCCGAGGTCTTCGGCATTGATGAAAATCGTCGGGATGCCGGCGTTGATCAATGTCGCCTTGAAGGTGCCGATACCCGGAACTTCGAGGTCGTCGACCAGGTTGCCGGTAGGGAACATCGAGCCACCACCGCCCTCTTCTTCCGCCGCCGGATCGATGAACTCCAGCTGCACTTCGGCAGCCGGAAAGGTCACGCCATCCAGCTCGAAATCGCCGGTCTCCTGCACCGCGCCGTCAGTGATCGGCACGTGGGCGATGATGGTCTTGCCGATATTGGCCTGCCACACCCGCACCACGGCCACGCCGTTGTGAGGCACGCGCGCCGGGTCGACCAACCCGGCGCTGATGGCGAACGAGCCGACTGCCGCCGACAGGTTGCCGCAGTTGCCACTCCAGTCGACAAACGGCTTGTCGATGGAGACCTGGCCAAACAGGTAGTCCACGTCGTGATCGGCGCGGGTGCTTTTGGCGAGGATCACGCTCTTGCTGGTGCTCGACGTGGCGCCGCCCATGCCATCGATCTGTTTGTCATAGGGGTCGGGGCTGCCGATGACCCGTAACAGCAAGGCATCGCGTGCGGCGCCCGGCACCTGTGCCGCTTCGGGCAGGTCCTTGAGGCTGAAAAACACGCCCTTGCTGGTGCCGCCACGCATGTAGGTGGCGGGGATCTTGATTTGCGCTGCGTGTGCCATGGTTATCCTCTTCAGGCGGTCGCCGCCGATTCCAGGAAGTCCTGGGCAAAACGTTGCAACACGCCGCCCGCCTCGTAGATCGACACTTCTTCGGCGGTGTCCAGGCGGCAGGTCACCGGCACTTCGACACGTTCGCCATTCTTGCGGTTGATCACCAGGGTCAGCCGCGCACGCGGGGTGCGCTCGCCGACCACGTCATAGGTTTCGCTGCCGTCGATCTGCAGGGTGTGGCGGTCGGTGCCCGGCAGGAATTCCAGCGGCAACACGCCCATGCCCACCAGGTTGGTGCGGTGGATGCGCTCGAAGCCTTCGGCGGCAATCGCTTCCACACCGGCCAGGCGCACGCCCTTGGCCGCCCAGTCGCGGGACGAGCCCTGGCCGTAGTCGGCGCCGGCAATGATGATCAGCGGTTGCTTGCGTTCCATGTAGGTTTCGATGGCTTCCCACATCCGTGTGACCTGGCCTTCCGGCTCGATACGCGCCAGCGAACCCTGCTTGACCTTGCCGTTCTCCTGCACCATTTCATTGAACAGTTTCGGGTTGGCGAACGTCGCGCGCTGCGCGGTCAGGTGGTCGCCACGGTGCGTCGCGTACGAGTTGAAGTCGACTTCCGGCAGGCCCATCTTCGCCAGGTATTCGCCGGCGGCGCTGTCGAGCATGATCGCGTTGGACGGCGACAGGTGATCGGTGGTGATGTTGTCCGGCAGCACCGCCAGCGGACGCATGCCCTTGAGCGGACGGGCACCGGCCAGGGCGCCCTCCCAATACGGCGGACGGCGGATATAGGTGCTCTGCGGGCGCCACTCGTACAGCGGCGCCACTTTGGGGCCGGTGTCTTCGTGGATGGCGAACATCGGGATGTACACGGCGCGGAATTGCTCCGGCTTGACCGAGGCCTTGACCACGGCGTCGATTTCTTCATCGCTTGGCCAGATGTCCTGCAGGCGGATTTCCTTGCCCTCGGCGTCCAAGCCCAGCACATCCTTTTCGATGTCGAAACGGATGGTGCCGGCAATCGCGTACGCCACCACCAGCGGCGGTGAGGCCAGGAACGCTTGCTTGGCGTACGGGTGGATGCGCCCGTCGAAGTTGCGGTTGCCCGACAGCACGGCGGTGGCGTACAGGTCGCGGTCGATGATTTCCTGCTGGATCACCGGATCGAGTGCACCGGACATGCCGTTGCAGGTGGTGCAGGCGAAGGCCACCACGCCGAAGCCAAGCTTTTCCAGCTCATGGCCCAGGCCGGCTTCTTCCAGGTACATGGCCACGGTTTTCGAGCCCGGGGCCAGCGACGACTTGACCCACGGTTTGCGCGTCAAGCCGAGCTTGTTGGCGTTGCGCGCCAGCAGGCCGGCAGCGATCACGTTGCGCGGGTTGCTGGTGTTGGTGCAACTGGTGATGGCGGCGATGATCACCGCGCCGTCGGGCATTTGCCCCGGCACTTCATCCCATTGGCCGGAAATGCCTTTGGCAGCCAGGTCGCGCGTAGCGACGCGGGCGTGCGGGTTGCTCGGGCCGGCCATATTGCGCACGACGCTGGACAGGTCGAAGGTCAGGCCGCGCTCGTATTGCGCGCCCTTGAGGTCATCGCCCCACAAGCCGGTGTGGCGAGCGTACTGCTCGACCAGGGTGACTTGCTCGTCTTCGCGGCCAGTGAGTTTCAGGTAGGCGATGGTTTGCTGATCGATATAGAACATGGCCGCGGTGGCGCCGTATTCCGGCGCCATGTTGGAGATGGTCGCGCGGTCGCCCAGGGTCAGCTTCGAGGCGCCTTCGCCGAAAAATTCCAGCCACGCACCGACGACTTTCTGGTGACGCAGGAACTCGGTCAACGCCAGCACCATGTCGGTGGCGGTGATGCCCGGCAGCAGCTTGCCGGTCAGCTCTACACCGATGATTTCCGGCAGGCGCATCCACGACGCGCGACCGAGCATCACGCTCTCGGCTTCCAGGCCGCCGACGCCGATGGCGATCACGCCGAGGGCATCCACGTGTGGGGTATGGCTGTCGGTGCCGACGCAAGTGTCGGGGAAGGCCACGCCGTCGCGCACCTGGATCACCGGGGACATTTTCTCCAGGTTGATCTGGTGCATGATGCCGTTGCCTGGCGGGATCACGTCGACGTTCTTGAAGGCCTTTTTGGTCCACTCGATAAAGTGGAAACGGTCTTCGTTGCGGCGGTCTTCGATGGCGCGGTTTTTCTCGAAGGCGTCCGGGTCAAAACCACCGGCTTCGACCGCCAGGGAGTGATCGACGATCAGCTGAGTCGGCACCACCGGGTTGACCTGGGCCGGGTCGCCGCCTTGCAGGGCGATGGCATCGCGCAGGCCGGCGAGGTCCACCAGCGCGGTCTGGCCGAGGATGTCATGGCACACCACACGCGCCGGAAACCACGGGAAATCGAGGTCGCGCTTGCGCTCGATCAATTGGCTCAGGGAGGCGTTGAGAGTTGCCGGGTCGCAACGGCGTACCAGGTTCTCCGCAAGCACGCGGGAGGTGTAGGGCAAGGTGGCGTAGGCACCGGGGCTGATTGCATCGACAGCCGCGCGGGCGTCGTAGAAATCCAGGCGGCTGCCGGGGAGCGGTTTGCGAAATTCAGTGTTCATCATCAGGACTCGGTCACGGTAGTTACAAAAGAAGAACCGAAGCAGATCCAGAATTGGAATGTGATCAAAATGTGGGAGGGGGCAAGCCCCCTCCCACACTTGACCTCATACCCATTCCCGGATAGCCGGTTACCTCACTCAGCGACGTTCGATTGGCACGAACTTGCGCTGCTCGACGCCGATGTACTCGGCGCTCGGACGGATGATGCGGTTGTTGGCGCGCTGTTCGAACACGTGCGCAGCCCAGCCAGTGAGGCGCGAGCACACGAAGATCGGCGTGAACAGCTTGGTCGGGATGCCCATGAAGTGGTACGCCGAGGCATGGTAGAAGTCGGCATTCGGGAACAGCTTTTTCTGCTCCCACATGGTCTTGTCGATGGCTTCGGACACCGGGAACAGCACCTTGTCGCCTACTTCGTCGGCGAGTTTTTTCGACCAGCCCTTGATCACTTCATTACGCGGGTCGCTGTCTTTGTAGATCGCGTGGCCAAAGCCCATGATCTTGTCCTTGCGCGCCAGCATGCCGAGGGTGCCTTCGACAGCTTCCTCGGCCGAACCGAAGCGCTCGATCATTTCCATCGCCGCTTCGTTGGCGCCGCCGTGCAGCGGGCCACGCAGCGAGCCGATGGCGGCGGTGACGCAGGAATACAGGTCGGACAGGGTCGAGGCACACACGCGGGCGGTGAAGGTCGAGGCGTTGAACTCGTGCTCGGCGTAGAGGATCAGCGACACGTTCATGACTTTCACGTGCAGCTCGCTCGGCTTCTTGCCGTGCAGCAGGTGCAGGAAGTGGCCGCCAATGGTTGGCTCTTCGGTCACGCAGTCGATGCGCTTGCCGTCGTGGCTGAAGCGGTACCAGTAGCACATGATCGCCGGGAACGCGGCGAGCAGGCGATCGGTCACGTCGCGCTGCACGCTGAAGTCTTTTTCGGGTTCGATATTGCCCAGGAACGAGCAACCGGTGCGCATCACGTCCATCGGGTGTGCGTCAGCGGGGATGCGCTCCAGCACTTCTTTCAACGCTTGCGGCAGGTCGCGCAGCTTGCCCAGCTTGGCGCTGTAGGCGGCCAGCTCGGCTTTGGTCGGCAACTCGCCGTACAGCAGCAGGTAGGCAACTTCTTCAAACTGCGCATCGGCGGCCAGTTCGCGCACGTCGTAGCCGCGATAGGTCAGGCCGGCACCCGCCTGGCCCACGGTCGACAGTGCGGTCTGCCCGGCCACCTGGCCACGCAGGCCAGCGCCACTCAGTACTTTTGCTTCAGCCATGTCTGTTCTCCAATCTTGAATTTATTCGGGAGGCGTTCGTCAACCTCGACCCTGCAGGAGCCGGTTTGCCGGCTCCTGCAGGGTTGGCAGGCATTACTTTTTCGCGGCAAACAGTGCGTCGAGCTTCTGCTCGAAGGTGTGGTAGTCGATGCGATCGTAAAGCTCCATGCGGGTTTGCATGGTGTCGATCACGTTCTGTTGGGTGCCGTCGCGACGGATCGCGGTGTAGACATTCTCGGCGGCCTTGTTCATGGCGCGGAAAGCCGAGAGCGGGTACAGCACGATGGAAACATCGGCAGATTTCAACTGTTCGACGGTGTACAGCGGGGTCGCACCGAACTCGGTGATGTTGGCCAGGATCGGGGCTTTCACGCGGGAGGCGAACAGCTTGTACATGTCCAACTCGGTGATGGCTTCCGGAAACACCATGTCGGCGCCGGCCTCGATGCACGCGGCGGCACGCTCCAGGGCCGATTCCAGGCCTTCGACGGCCAGCGCGTCGGTGCGCGCCATGATCACGAAGCTGTCATCGGTGCGTGCATCCACGGCGGCCTTGATGCGGTCGACCATTTCCTGCTGCGACACGATTTCTTTATTAGGACGATGACCGCAGCGCTTGGCGCCCACCTGGTCTTCGATGTGGATGGCGGCGGCGCCAAACTTGATCATCGACTTGACGGTGCGCGCCACGTTGAACGCCGAGGAGCCGAAGCCGGTGTCCACGTCCACCAGCAGCGGCAGGTCGCACACGTCGGTGATGCGGCGCACGTCGGTGAGTACGTCGTCCAGGCCGGTGATGCCCAGGTCCGGCACGCCCAGGGAACCGGCAGCCACCCCGCCACCCGACAGGTAGATCGCCTTGAAACCGGCGCGCTTGGCCAGCAGCGCGTGGTTGGCGTTGATTGCACCGACCACCTGCAGCGGCTGCTCGCTGGCGACCGCGTCACGGAAACGCTGGCCTGGAGTGCTTTTGTTGTTAGAACTCATGACTCACCTCTTCAGGGGGGCGCCGTCGGGGAAATGACGGGCAATGTTGCGTTTGGAAGCGCCGATGTGCCGGCGCATCAACAATTCGGCCAGTTCGCCGTCGCGGTCAGCAATCGCATCCAGGATGCGATGGTGCTCGGCGAAGGCCTGGCGTGGACGATTGGGGGTGGCGGAAAACTGGATGCGGTACATGCGCACCAATTGGTACAGCTCGCCGCAGAGCATTTGGGTCAGGGTGCGATTACCGGCGCCTTGAATTATCCGGTAATGAAAATCGAAGTCGCCTTCCTGCTGGTAGTAGCCGAGGCCGGCCTGGAACGCTTCGTCGCGCTCATGGGTGTGCAGCACCTGGCGCAACTCCTCGATTTCCGCGTCGGTCATGCGCTCGGCGGCCAGGCGACACGCCATGCCTTCCAGCGACTCGCGGATTTCATACAGTTCGATCAGCTCGGCATGGCTCAACGACACGACCCGGGCGCCCACGTGGGGCACGCGCACCAGCAGGCGCTGGCCTTCCAGGCGGTGGATCGCCTCGCGCAACGGGCCACGGCTGATGCCGTAAGTGCGCGCCAGTTCCGGCTCGGAAATCTTGCTGCCGGGGGCGATCTCACCCTTGACGATGGCGGCCTGGATACGGCGAAAGACGTTCTCCGACATCGTTTGGGATTCGTCCGACGCGATTATCGGAGCTTCTGGCTGACCCAGCATATTGTCGACACCTTCAAAAGCAATGCCGCAAAAACTAGCTAATCAGGCCTGCTTAGTCAAAGAATAAATCCACATTGTCGACAATCGTCTAATAACCCTTGATGCACCCGCCCCCGGCATGGCCGGCTGCCAGCGCTGGCGCCAAAAAAGCATCATGTTAGAATGCCCGCCGCATTTGCCTGACATCGCTTGATGAAACGGCGCACCAGAGATTGAGCAGCAATGCCAGTCGCCATGAATGGAACATCGCACTGCACCGCCTCAGGATCTATGAGACTCAAGCCCTTCCCCCTGTTTTGCCTACTGTTCGTCCCCGGTCTTGGCATTGCCGCCGAGAAGACCGTGTATGGCCTCAACGAATACGCCCAATTGGCCGGCATCGACCTCGAAGTCGCGGCCAAGCTGGACACGGGCGCCAAGACCGCGTCCCTCAGCGCCCGTGACATCAAGCGCTTCAAGCGCAACGGCGAGTCCTGGGTGCGCTTCTACCTGGCGATCGACACCGCCCACTCCCATCCCATCGAACGCCCCCTGGCCCGCGTCAGCAAGATCAAGCGCCGCGCCGGTGACTACGACCCCGATGAGGACAAGAACTACACTGCCCGCCCGGTGATTGCGCTCGACATCTGCATGGGCACCGCTTTACGCAGCATCGAAGTGAACTTGACTGACCGCAGCGCCTTCCAATACCCGCTGCTGATCGGCTCCGAAGCGTTGAAACGCTTTGATGCGCTGGTCGACCCCAGTCTTAAATATGCAGCAGGCAAACCCGCCTGCGCCGCCGACGCTCATACCGCCGAGTAAACCGAATGCGCTCTCTGACCCTGCACCTGAAAATCCTCATCACCATCCTGGTGGTGCTGGGTATTTCGGTCACCGCCTACCAGATCTTCGTGCTGGGGATTCCCGTTACCGAGGACGCCACTGACGACTTGTGGAACATCGACGCCAAGGTCGAGTTCGTCGCCAACCCCAAGGACCCGGTGAAGATCCAGATGTTCGTGCCGCCGCTGAGCCGCGACTTCGTCAGCCTCAATGAAAGCTTCATCTCCAATAACTATGGGGTGAGCGTCAATCGCATCGACGGCAACCGCAAGGTCACCTGGTCCGCGCGTCGGGCCAAGGGCAACCAGACCCTCTACTATCGCCTGGTATTGACCAAGCGCTACAGCGGCGAAAAGGTCAAGGTCAAGGGCCCGACCTTCCGCGACAGCATTGCCGTGGAAGGCCCGGAAAAAATCGCCGCCGAAGCCCTGCTGGCGCCGATTCGCCAGCACTCGGCCGACGTCGAGACCTTTATCAGCGAAGCCATCAAGCGCACCAACAACCTCAACGACGACAACGTCAAGCTGCTGCTGGCGGGCGACCCGTCGACGCCGCACAAGGCCAAGATCGTCGAGTTGCTGCTGTCCATCGCCCATGTGCCGGTGGAAAAAGTCCACACCATTCGCCTGGTGGCCGACCAGCCGCAAGCCCCGGAACTGTGGCTGCGCAGCTTCAATGGCAATGACTGGCTGTACTTCAACCCGGAGACCGGCGAGCAAGGCCTGCCCGCCGACCGCCTGCTGTGGTGGACCGGCGATGAAAACCTGATCACCGTGGATGGCGGCAAGAAAGCCATGGTCACCTTCAGCCTGAACAACAGCGAGATGAACGCCATTCGCCTGGCCAAGCTGACCGACGAGAACACCGACGCCAACTTCCTCGAGTACTCGCTGTACGGCTTGCCGCTGCAAACCCAGCAGACCTTCATGATCATGGTGATGATCCCGATCGGCGTGCTGGTGATCCTGATCCTGCGCAACCTGATCGGCCTGCAGACCCTCGGCACGTTCACGCCGGTGCTGATCGCCCTGGCGTTCCGCGAGACGCAGTTGGGCTTCGGGATTGTGCTGTTCACCATTATTACCGCGCTGGGGCTGTCCCTGCGTTCCTACCTGGAACACTTGAAGCTGCAGATGCTGCCGAGGCTCTCGGTGGTGCTGACCTTCGTGGTGGTGCTGATCGCCGCCATCAGCCTGTTCAGCCACAAGCTGGGGCTTGAGCGCGGCCTGTCGGTGGCGCTGTTCCCGATGGTGATCCTGACCATGACCATCGAACGACTGTCGATCACCTGGGAAGAACGCGGCGCCAACCATGCGCTGAAAGTCGCGATCGGCACGCTGTTCGCCGCCTCCCTGGCGCACCTGATCATGAGCGTGCCGGAGCTGGTCTACTTCGTGTTCACCTTCCCGGCGATCCTGCTGATCCTGGTGGGCTTCATGCTGGCCATGGGGCGTTATCGCGGCTACCGCCTGACCGAACTGGTGCGCTTCAAGGCTTTCCTGAAGGCTGACTCGTAATGTTCGGCTTCTGGAAGACCTGGAAGGCCCTCGAAGCGCGGGGGATCATGGGCATCAACCGGCGTAATGCCGACTACGTGCTCAAGTACAACAAGCGCAGCCTGTACCCGATCGTGGATGACAAGATCATTACCAAGGAACGGGCCATGGCTGCCGGCATCCACGTGCCGGAAATGTACGGGGTGATTTCCACCGAGAAGGAAATCGACAAGCTCGACGAGATCATCGGCGGGCGCAGCGACTTCGTGATCAAGCCGGCGCAGGGCGCCGGCGGCGACGGCATCCTGGTGGTGGCGGACCGTTTTGAGGGCCGCTACCGCACGGTGTCGGGCAAGATCATCAGCCATGAAGAGATCGAGCACCAGATTTCCAGCATCCTCACCGGCCTGTACTCCCTGGGCGGCCACCGCGACCGTGCGCTGATCGAATACCGCGTGGTGCCCGACCAGATCTTCAAGAGCATCAGCTACGAAGGCGTGCCGGATATCCGCATCATCGTGCTGATGGGCTACCCGGTAATGGCCATGCTGCGCCTGCCGACCCGCCAGTCCGGCGGCAAGGCCAACCTGCACCAGGGCGCGATCGGTGTGGGTGTCGACCTGGCCACCGGCCTGACCTTGCGCGGCACCTGGCTGAACAACATCATCACCAAACACCCCGACACCACCAACGCGGTGGATGGCGTGCAACTGCCCAACTGGGACGGTTTCATGAAGCTCGCGGCCGGCTGCTATGAGCTGTGCGGGCTGGGTTATATCGGCGTGGACATGGTGCTGGACCAGGAGAAAGGGCCGCTGATTCTGGAACTGAATGCGCGGCCGGGGCTGAATATCCAGATCGCCAACGACTGCGGCCTGACCCTGCGCACCCACGCGGTCGAAGCGCGACTGGAAACACTCAAAGCCGCCGGCGTGACGGAAACCGCCGAGGAGCGAGTGAAGTTTGTGCAGGAGATGTTCGGGCATATACCGCTGGTGGAAGGCTGAGGGCATCATCGCCGGCTTGCCGGCGATAGCAGCCTGGGTAGCAATGAAGCGCTCAGGATAGGTCCTCGATCTAACTATCCCCGACATCCCCCCTAGGACGAGATCCTACAGAAGACTACAATCCCCTCCCTCCAAGCCAACGGCTGATCCACCCCGCATGTCGACCTGCTCCGTACACCCAGTGCCCTACCGGGCCAACCCCGCCGAGTATTTTGCGGCGATCCGCCATGCCCCTGGCGCGGTGCTGCTCGACAGCGGCCGCCCCTCAGCCGAGCGCGGTCGTTACGACGTGCTCAGCGCCTGGCCACTGGCGACGTTGACGGTACAACCTGACGAAAGCGGCAGCGATTTCCTGCAGCGTCTACGCGAAAACCTGACACAGCTGGGTGAGGCGGCGATTCCCCAAGGTCTGGAGCTGCCGTTTGCCGGAGGCCTGATTGGCTACCTGAGTTACGACTTTGGCCGGCATCTGGAACACATGCCGCAGCTGGCCGTGGACGATTTGCACCTGCCGGACGCACGCTTTGGGCTGTACGCCTGGGCACTGATCAGTGATCACCTGAAGCAGACCAGCCAACTGGTGTTTCATCCCTCGCTGGCCGACAGCGAGCGCCAACGGCTGACGGCGCTGTTCAGCCAGGGCGTTGTCGACACCGCCGCGACCTTCAAACTCCAGGGGCCAATGGCGCCGGACCTCAGCGCCGAGGCCTATCGCCAAGCCATCGTGCGCATCCAGGACTATATCCAGGCCGGCGACTGCTACCAGGTCAACTTCGCCCAGCGTTTCCGCGCGCCGTGCACCGGCGATCCCTGGGCGGCTTACTGCGCGTTGCGCGAAGCCTGCCCCACGCCATTCTCAGGGTTCCAGAGCCTGCCGGATGACGGCGCGCTACTCAGCCTGTCGCCGGAGCGTTTCGTGCACATCAGCGAGCGCCGCGTCGAAACCCGTCCGATCAAGGGCACCCGCCCCCGGGGCCTCACGCCAGAGGAAGACGCGACCAACGCCGCCGAACTGCTGGCCAGCCCCAAGGATCGCGCGGAGAACCTGATGATCGTCGACCTGCTGCGCAACGACCTCGGTCGCACCTGCCGTACCGGCTCGGTGCATGTCCCGGAACTGTTCAGCCTGGAAAGCTACCCCAACGTGCACCACCTGGTGAGCAGCGTGACCGGCGAATTGGCCGACACCAAGGATGCCCTCGACCTGATCGCCGGCAGCTTCCCCGGCGGCTCCATCACCGGCGCCCCGAAGATTCGCGCAATGCAGATCATCGACGAGCTGGAACCGACCCGACGCGGCCTGTACTGCGGCTCGCTGGTGTACCTGGACGTGCGCGGCGAGATGGACAGCTCCATCGCCATCCGCAGTTTGCTGGTCAAGGACGGGCAGGTGTGCTGCTGGGGCGGCGGCGGGATCGTCGCGGACTCGCAGTGGGAGGCCGAATATCAAGAGTCGCTGACCAAGGTACGGGTGTTGTTACACACTTTGGAAAACCTGTAGGGCGGTCTTTCCGGCCTCCTGGCCACCCTGGCAAAAACCTGAATCAGAGTCGTTGTGGACGGCGCATGGGCGGGCGGATAGCGTCAACCGTCCACCAGCCCACTGTGAAGGATCACATGAAGCGACTGCCAGCTCGTCAGAAATCATTTCCGCGATTGCATCTCTGCCTACCTGCACCTATGATCTCCCAAATTGGGAGGTTACAGCGATGCGGATAATCGCCCTCTCTACCTTACGAATATTCTGGGAAAGCCATCCCGCCCAGGCAGACGCCAAAACGCCGCTGATCGAGTTGTATCGTCATATGGAAAAGGCCGTTTACCCAACGCCACAAGCACTCAAGGCCGAGCTCAGGACCGCGAGCATTCTCAAGGGCGGCAGGGTGGTGTTCAACGTGGGTGGCAACAAATATCGAGTGATCATGGCGATCGATTATCAGCGACAGCTTGGGTTCATACGTTTCGTAGGGACTCACTCGCACTACGACCAGATCAATGCGGAGACCGTGTGATGAACATCAAACCGATACATTCCCAGGAGGACCTGACCGCTGCGCTTGCCCGCGTGGAACAGATCTGGGGAGCAGCGATGGGCTCACCTGAGGGTGACGAGCTGGAAATCCTCGCAATACTCATCGAAAAGTACGAGGCGGAGCATTTTCCAATGCCGCCTTCGGACCCGGTGGAGGCGATCAAATTTCGCATGGAGCAACTGGGCATGACCGCCCGTGATCTTGAGCCCTTCATTGGGACGAGCGGGCGAGTTTCCGAAGTGCTGAATCACAAGCGCAAGCTGAGCCTTTCGATGATCAAGCGCTTGCATGAAGGCCTGTGCATTCCTTACGAGCGGCTGCTGGCAGGGGCATAGAATCTTTCACCAGCAAGCCGGCGCCTACATGGATTACACATGACCTGCAGGCGCCGGCTTGCCAGGGATAGTCGTTACAGGCTCAACTGCCGATTCGAGGCCTTGATGAACTCTTTCTTCAAATCCTCGAACGTATGCACCGCCGGGAATTGCGGGAACTCACGAATCACATTCTCCGGCGCATGGAACAAAATCCCACGGTCGGCTTCGCCCAGCATGCTGGTGTCGTTGTAGGAATCGCCAGCGGCGATCACGCGGTAGTAGAGCGTCTTGAACGCCAGCACCGATTGGCGCTTGGGGTCTTTCTGGCGCAGTTGATAGCTGACCACGCGGTCGTTTTCGTCGGTGATGAGGCGGTGGCACAACAACGTCGGGAAGCCCAGCTGACGCATCAGCGGCTGCGAGAACTCGTAGAAGGTGTCGGACAGGATCACCACCTGGAAGCGTTCGCGCAGCCAATTGACGAACTCAATGGCGCCGTCCAGCGGCTTGAGGGTGGCGATCACTTCCTGGATGTCTGCGAGTTTCAGCCCGTGTTCGTCGAGGATGCGCAGGCGTTGCTTCATCAGCACGTCGTAGTCGGGAATGTCCCGGGTGGTGGCCCGCAAAGATTCAATACCGGTTTTTTCGGCGAAGGCGATCCAGATTTCCGGAACCAACACCCCTTCCAGGTCAAGACAGGCAATTTCCACAAGACGCTCCCATTGGTTTTATTGAATTGAGCCAGCAAAAAAGGACTGCCGAACTCTAGCGATTCAAGCCCGCCGCCGCAACGCAGGGCGGATTTTGATACCATCACTTCCCTATAGAGCGCTCAGCGCCACTGACCTGTAGGAACCGTCCTGATGAACCAAGCCTTCGACGTCGCTGAACTCGCCGCGACTTACACCAACAAATCCGCCCAGGATATTCTCAAGCTGGCTTTCAGCCAGTTCGCTGATGACCTGTGGATTTCCTTCAGCGGCGCCGAGGACGTGGTGCTGGTGGACATGGCCTGGAAGCTCAACAAGAACGTCAAGGTGTTCAGCCTCGACACCGGCCGCCTGCACCCGGAGACCTATCGGTTCATCGAGCAGGTGCGCGATTTCTACAAGATCGATATCGAACTGATCTCGCCGGACCAGAGCAAACTGGAACCTTTCGTCAAAGAGAAAGGCCTGTTCAGCTTCTACAAGGACGGCCATGGCGAATGCTGCGGCGTGCGCAAGATCGAGCCGTTGCGTCGCAAGCTCTCGGGCGTCAGCGCCTGGGCTACCGGCCAGCGCCGTGACCAGAGCCCTGGCACACGCAGCCAGGTGGCGGCACTCGAAATCGATACGGCGTTTTCCACCCCGGAACGCACCCTGTACAAGTTCAACCCGCTCGCCCAGATGACCAGCGAAGAAGTCTGGGGCTACATCCGCATGCTCGAACTGCCCTACAACAGCCTGCACGAACGCGGCTTCATCAGCATCGGCTGCGAACCCTGCACCCGCCCGGTGCTGCCGAACCAGCACGAGCGCGAAGGCCGCTGGTGGTGGGAAGAAGCCACGCAGAAGGAATGCGGGCTGCACGCCGGGAACATCATCAGCAAGGCCTGAGGGCCGACTTGGTTAAAAATCTGGGAGCGGGCTCGCCGTAGCAAGCCCGCCCTACATTTGTTGTTTATTACCAGCAATCATGTACACACAGATGTAACCATCGGTGCCATTTATGTGTGCAACTTTTTCTGAGCCCGCACCATAACGTAACACCTCGACACGCCCTTCCCTTCCCCTCCTGAATCGACCCCAGGCAGCGTAAAAATAAATAGCTGTTCGAACGGTCAATTTATATCGCTTTAGATTCAGCTAGTTATTTACCAACCCTGCAAAAACGAAATTACCCGACGTTTTCATAGAACGAAAACTGGCACGCATGTGGCTTAAGGTGAAAAACGCTTTGTATACAATAAATACAAAACCTACATACACTTTGCCATCAGCGGCTTGCCTGCCGATGTGCTGGAGCCTGCCGGAATGCGTACTAGTCTCTCCAATAATATCGCACTGGATCTGCCCTCCTCCCTGAGCTCCGAGACCACAGGTCCCGGCCCGCTGGTACTGAGCCCGCGCCTGCACAACAAGGACCTGGCGCCCACCAAGGTCGAAGGCCGGCGCTGGGGCCGCTACAGCATCTTTGCGCTGTGGACCAACGATGTGCACAACATTGCCAACTACTCGTTCGCCATTGGCTTGTACGCCCTGGGCCTGGGTGGCTGGCAGATCCTGTTGTCCCTGGGAATCGGCGCAGCGCTGGTGTATTTCTTCATGAACCTGTCGGGGTACATGGGGCAGAAGACCGGCGTGCCGTTTCCCGTGATCAGCCGTATCAGTTTCGGCATCCATGGCGCGCAGATCCCGGCACTGATCCGCGCGGTGATTGCGATTGCCTGGTTCGGTATCCAGACCTACCTGGCCTCGGTCGTTTTCCGCGTGTTGCTTACCGCCATTCATCCAGGCTTCGCCGCCTATGACCACAACTCGATCCTGGGCCTGTCGTCCCTTGGCTGGGCGTGTTTTGTCGCGATCTGGCTGGTACAGCTGGTGATCCTGGCCTACGGCATGGAGATGGTGCGGCGCTATGAAGGCTTCGCCGGGCCGGTGATTCTGCTGACGGTGGCCTCGCTGGCCGGCTGGATGTACTTCCAGGCGGGCGGCAACATTGCCTGGTCGATCCGTGAACCGCTGAGCGGCGGCGAGATGTGGCGCAATATCTTTGCCGGTGGCGCGCTGTGGCTGGCGATCTACGGCACGCTGATCCTCAACTTCTGCGACTTCGCCCGCTCCTCGCCATGCCGCAAGACCATCCTGGTCGGCAACTTCTGGGGCCTGCCGGTGAATATCCTGGTGTTCGCGGCGATCACCGTGCTGCTCTGCGGCGGGCAGTTCCAGCTCAATGGCCGGGTGATCGAAAGCCCCACCGAAATCATCGCGGCCATCCCCAATACGTTTTTCCTGGTGCTCGGTTGCCTGGCGTTCCTGATCGTCACCGTGGCGGTGAACATCATGGCCAACTTTGTCGCGCCGGCCTTTGTGCTGAGCAACCTGGCGCCCAAGTACCTGAACTTCCGCCGCGCCGGGTTGATCAGCGCCACCGTGGCGGTGCTGATCCTGCCGTGGAATCTCTACAACAGCCCGCTGGTGATCGTGTATTTCCTCTCTGGCCTGGGCGCGCTGCTGGGGCCGTTGTACGGGGTGATCATGGTCGATTACTGGTTGATCCGTAAAAGCCAGGTGGACGTGCCGCAGCTGTATAGCGAAGACCCGAAAGGCGTTTATTACTACAGCCGTGGGGTGAATATGCGTGCGGTCGCGGCGTTCATTCCTGCAGCGGTGATCGCCATCCTGTTGGCGCTGTTGCCGGGATTTGCCAGCGTCTCGCCGTTTTCCTGGCTGTTTGGCGCCGGTATTGCAGGGCTGCTGTACCTGCTGATCGCCAAGCGCCAGGCGTTCTACGCCGATATCAGCGGCGAAAGCATTGCAGTCGATAACGTCAGTCATTAATCAAGGACCTTCCATGCGTATCCTCGTGGTCAACGTCAACACCACCGAATCCATCACCGAGACCATTGCCCAGCAGGCACGCGCTGTGGCGGCACCGGGCACCGAGATTGTCGGGCTCACGCCGTACTTCGGTGCGGAGTCGGTGGAGGGCAACTTTGAAAGCTACCTGGCCGCCATCGCCGTGATGGACCGCGTGATGGCCTACGACCAGCCGTTTGATGCGGTGATCCAGGCCGGCTACGGCGAACACGGCCGTGAAGGTTTGCAGGAATTGTTGAACGTGCCGGTGGTGGACATCACCGAAGCGGCCGCCAGCACCGCGATGTTTCTCGGTCACGCCTATTCGGTGGTGACCACCCTGGACCGTACCGTGCCGCTGATCGAGGACCGCCTGAAACTCGCCGGCCTGTACCAGCGCTGCGCCTCGGTGCGCGCCAGTGGCATGGCCGTATTGGAGCTGGAAGAAAACCCGCTGGCGGCCATGGAAGCCATTGTGCGCCAGGCAGAGTTGGCCATCAGCGAGGACAAGGCCGAGGTGATCTGCCTGGGTTGCGGCGGCATGGCCGGGCTGGATGAGCAGATTCGCCAGCGCACCGGGGTGCCGGTGGTGGATGGCGTGACGGCGGCGGTGACCATCGCCGAATCCCTGGTGCGGCTGGGGTTGTCGACGTCGAAGATTCGTACGTATGCCACGCCGCGGCCGAAGAAAGTTATCGGCTGGCCGGGCAGGCTGGGTCGGTAGACCGAGGTGGGGCTATCGCAGGCAAGCCAGCTCCCACATTGGAATGGGGTCGACAGGGCAAGTTTGGCCGGTAGACCTAGGTGGGGGTATCGCAGGCAAGCCAGCTCCTACATTGGAATGGTGTCGACCGGGCAGGTTCGGTCGGTAGACCGAGGTGAGGCTATCGCAGGCAAGCCAGCTCCCACATTGGAATGGTGTCGACAGGGCAGGTTTGATCGGTAGACCGAGGTGGGGATATCGCAGGCAAGCCAGTTCCTACATTGGAATGGGGTCGGTTGTGGGAGCCGGGCTTGCCCGCGATGGCGTCGCCGCGGTTCAAGGGCGGGTCAAATCGCGCTGAATCGCTGGCCCAACTGGCGCTCGGCAAACTGCTCGATGATGAAGTCCACAAACGCCCGGGTCTTGCCCGGCAGCAGTTTGTGTTCGGCGTAGTAGATCGAGATAGTGCCGTCATCGACGTACCAGTCGGGCAGCACCCGCACGACCTCGCCGCTGTCGAGAAACGGCACGGCCATCGGCATGCTCACCAGCGCGATGCCCAGGCCTTGGGCGCTGGCGCAGCAGGCGGCTTCCGAGTCGCTCATGGTCATGCCGGGCTTGAGCACCAACGGGCGCTGTTCGCGCCCGATACTGGTAAGTTGCCAGGAGCGAATGCGCCCGGTTTGCGGCGAGCGGATCAGGATGCCCTTGCAGCGGGCCAGGTCTTCAGGCGAAAGGACCGGCGGGCGCCGCGCCAGGTAATCCGGCGAGGCCACCAGCACCCGATGCGCCGGCGACAGCTTGCGGGCGACCACCCCTTGCGGCAGCTCGAAACCACCGCCGATCGCGGCATCAAAGCCTTGGCCGATCAGGTCGACCTGGCGGTTATCGAAATGCCAGTCCGGGCTGATGTCCGGAAAGCGCCGCATGAACTCTCCCAGCAGTGGCACCACATACCGATTGCCGAACACCGTGCCCATGCTGACCTTGAGCGTGCCTACCGGCCGCCCTTCGGCGCTGGCCAGGTTGGCCACGGCATTCTGGATGGTGGTAAGGCTGGCGCTGACTTCTTCGAGGAACAGTTTGCCGGCTTCGGTCAGGGTCAGGCGCCGGGTGCTGCGCTGGAACAGGCGCACGCCGAGGCGCGCTTCCAGCTTGGCGACGCTTTTGCCGACCGCTGCCGGAGTCAGGCTCAGGTGTCGCGCCGCCTCGGCAAAACTGCCGCCCTCGGCGCTGCGCACGAAGCATTCGATACTGCCAAAGCTTTCCATATCAACCCATTCAAAACTTTTGGTTTACACAGACTATAGCAATCACGGTCTACCGGGTGGCCGGGGTGAGGTCGATACTCGCCTCATCAACTACTCGGAGATCGACATGACTACACAAAACCTCACCGGCAAAGTCGCCTTGATCCAAGGCGGTTCTCGCGGCATCGGCGCCGCCATCGTCAAGCGCCTGGCCGCACAAGGCGCAGCGGTCGCCTTTACTTACGTCAGCTCGGCCGCCAAGGCGCAAGCCCTGCAGGACAGCGTAATCAGCGAAGGCGGCAAGGCCTTGGCGATTCACGCCGACAGCGCCGATGCCACGGCGATTCGCAACGCCGTCAATGCCACCGTCGAAGCCTTCGGGCGCCTGGATATCCTGGTGAACAACGCCGGCGTACTGGCCATCGCGCCGCTGGAAGATTTCACCTTGGAGGATTTCGACCAGACCCTGGCGATCAACGTGCGCAGTGTATTTATCGCGACCCAAGAAGCGGCCAGGCACATGGGCGAAGGCGGCCGGGTGATCAATATCGGCAGCACCAATGCCGAGCGCATGCCGTTTGGTGGCGGTGGCCCGTACGCGATGAGCAAGGCGGCGCTGGTGGGACTGACCAAAGGCCTGGCGCGCGACCTGGGGCCACGGGGCATTACCATCAACAACGTGCAGCCGGGTCCGGTGGACACCGACATGAACCCTGCAGACAGTGACTTCGCCGAAAGCCTGATCGGCTTGATGGCCGTGGGCCGTTACGGGCATGTCGAAGAGATTGCGAGTTTCGTCGCGTATCTCGCCGGGCCTGAGGCCGGTTACATCACCGGGGCAAGCCTGACCATTGATGGCGGTTTCAGCGCATAACCCTTGCAGGAGCCCGGCGTGCCGGCGATGGCGATCTTGAGAACGCCATCGCCGGCAAGCCGGGCTCCTGCAGTTGATTGTGGGATTTAATTGAACGGCGGCAGGCCATACGCAGCCAGGTCAAACTCCGCGAGTTTGCGGATGATCTGGTCGGCGTGGTGGTACTTGCTGTCGGCCATGGCTTCGTCGGGCACCGCAATGGCGGTCATGTGGGCGGCCTTCGCGGCGGTCACACCGAACGGCGAATCCTCGAACACCAGGCAATCTTCAGGCGCCACGCCGAGTCGGCGCGCGGCGGTGAGGAAGATATCCGGCGCTGGCTTGGCGGCACCGACTTCCGGGTCGTCAGCCGTCACAATGGTGTCGAACAACCCGAACCACTCGCGGTGCAACGTGGTTTTGTGGCCAAACGAATTGCGCGACGAACTGGTGCCCACGGCAATCGGGATGTTGTGCGCCTTCAAGTGCCGCACCAGCGCTTCGGCGCCAGGCATGCCCAGGGCCTTGGGAAAGCGCTCGCTCATCAGCGGTTCGCGGATCTCGAGAAACTCGGCCGGGGTAATCGGCAGGTCCAGCGCCTTGACCACATAATCGGCCAGGTCCTGGGCACCGCGTCCGATGATGTGCTGCTTGATGCCCCAGTCGTAGGTACGCCCGTAGCGTTCGGCGATGATCTGCGTGACTTCGGTGTAGATGCCTTCCGTGTCCAGCAACAATCCGTCCATATCAAAAATCACGGCCTTGATCGGACCGACTGCAGTACGCGGCGCATTCATCAGTAAAACACCCTGGGGAAGGACTAAAAGGATTCAGCACAATAGCGGCCCGGGTTGCCTGCAAGCAACCACCGCGGCCACGATTACCTTCGTCCCCCCCAAGGCTCACTCAGGAAAATCCGCCCCCTGCGTCACGTCCGCCCACGCTTCAAAGTCGGCACTCAATGCCTTGACCTTGGAGCGTGCAAAGCCCAGTGCAGCCTTGCCCAACAGCAAGCGCAGCGGCGGCTGCTCGGCCTCCACTGCCTTGACGATGGCAATCGCCGCGCGCACCGGATCACCCGGTTGCTTGCCGCTGTAATTGCGCACGGTGCTGGCACGGGCCGCCGCGGTATCGCGGTAGTCATCGATGGCGTGCGCGGCCTCGTTGGCCGAACGTCCAGCCCAGTCGGTACGGAACGGCCCCGGCTCCACCAGCAGGACCTTGATCCCCAGCGGCGCGACTTCCTGGGACAGCGCTTCGGACAAACCCTCCACGGCAAACTTGGTGGCGTTGTAGAAACTCAGGGAAGGGAACGCAGCAATACCGCCCACCGAAGAAATATTCACCACCGTGCCCGAGCGCCGCGCACGCATGCCGGGCAGTACCGCGCGGGTCATGGCGCTGAGGCCCCACACGTTGATTTCGAACATGCGGCGCACTTCATCCAACTGGCTTTCTTCGAACGCGCCGAAGTAACCGATCCCGGCATTGTTGACCAGCACATCGATATGCCCGAAGTGCGCGTGCGCCGCCTGCACCGCCGCCTCGACCTGGGCCTGGTCCGTCACGTCCAGGGTCAGCACCAATGCGTGGTCTTCGTGGCCGGCAACGATGTCCTGCACCTGTTGCGGATTGCGCGCGGTCACCACCGTCGGGTAGCCGAGGCTCAAGGTGTGCAACGCCAATTGACGGCCGAAACCGGTGGAGCAACCGGTGATAAACCAGACAGGTTTTGCAGTTGAATCGGTCATGAAGGGCATTCCTCGTGAGGTGAGGAAAAAAGTATGCGCGCGGGTGTTCTTGTTAAAAAGATGCATAATCCGCAAGCCCCTTTCGGAAAAACCACACAATGGACGCGCCGGATTTCCAGCAATTGCGCCTGTTCCTACAGGTCGCGCGCACCAAAAGCTTCACCCAGGCGGCGGATGCCGTCAGCCTGTCGGTGTCGACCGTCAGCCAGCGCGTCGGCGCCCTGGAAAAACAGCTGGGTGTGCGCCTACTCAATCGCACCACCCGCAGCGTCAGCCTGACCGAGGCCGGCACACAGCTGCTGGAAAAAATCACGCCGCTGCTCGAAGAGCTGGAAACCAGTTTGCACAGTGTCGCCGCCGCTACCGTCGAGGCCAGCGGCACCTTGCGCCTCAACATCCCCTCCACCGCCAGCCGCATGGTGCTGCAACCGCTGTTGCAGGGTTTCCTGCACAAACACCCGGGGATCAATCTGGAAGTGGCCGTGGATAACGCGTTGGTCGATATCGTCGCCCAGGGCTTCGATGCGGGAATCCGCTACGACCACGTGCTGGCCGAGGACATGGTGGTGATCCCGGTGGCCCGGCAACTGCGCTTTGTGATTGTCGCCACTCCCGGCTACTTGCAGGGGCGCAACGTGCCGACCCATCCTCACGATTTGCTCGAGCATGAATGCGTCAACTACCGCAGTGCGCAAACCGGCCTGATGCACCGCTGGGATTTCGAAAAAGACGGCAAACCGCTGCGGGTCACGGTCAAGGGCCGACTGGCGACCAATGACATCGAACTGATGATCAGGGGCGCACTCGACGGCTTCGGCTTTGCCTACGTGGCGCGCTCCAGTGTCGAGGCGTATTTGCACAGCGGCGAGTTGGTGGAAGTCCTGGGCGACTGGATTACCCACAGCGCGCTGTATTTGTACTACTTCAACCGCAGCAACACGCCAAAGAAACTGCGGGTGTTTATCGACTACCTGCAACAACAACTCGGCGACTGACCCAGGCCCACTTAAAAGCGAACCCATCATGCTCTATCGCGTTATAGCCGACGGCCTCGTGCTGTTTCACCTGTGCTTCATCCTGTTCGTGCTGTTCGGCGGACTGCTGGCCCTCAAGTGGCGGCCCGTGATGTGGCTGCACCTGCCCGCCGCCGCGTGGGGCGTGGCGGTGGAGGTGTTCCACCTGCCCTGCCCGCTGACCCGCTGGGAAAACCTGTTTCGCCACCTCGCCGGACAGGACGGCTATGCCGGCGGATTCATCGAGCACTACATCCTCACGCTGATCTACCCGGCCGGGCTGACGCCACAGATCCAGCTGGGGCTGGGCGCGCTGGTGCTGCTGATCAACGCGGCGGTGTATGTGCGCTTGATCAGGCGCAGGTAGGAAATTTGCAGCGTTACGTACAGGATTGAGACAGCTGGCGTGGTGAAGAATCAGACTCCCTCATTCCGTTCGTAGACGCGCCCATGTCCGAAGCCTTCGAAGTCCCCAGCCCCCACGAAAAACACCTCGAACACACCACCGAACATGCCCACGGCCGCGGGGATAATTTCGCCAGCCGCATCGCCGTGATGACCGCGCTCATGGCCACCCTCGGTGCCATGCTCAGCTACCAGGCCGGTTCCACCGAAAGCGAAGCGGCGATGGACAAGAACAACGCCGCCATCATCAAGACTGAAGCGGCCAACCAATGGAACTACTACCAGGCCAAATCCAGCCGACAAAACCTGGCGGAACTGGCCACGCATATCCCCGGTGTGGACGCTACGCATTACAAGGATGAGATCGAGCGCTACAAAAGCCAGAAGGAAGACGTGCGCAAGCAGGCGGAGAAACTTGAAGCCACCTCGAAGGAATGGGACGAGAAATCCGAACAGGCGCTGCACCAGCATCACCGCTGGGCCCAGGCGATGACCGCGATCCAGATCGCGATTTCGCTGGCGGCGATCACCTTGCTGACGCGCAAGGAGTGGCTTAAACGGATGTCCTACACGGCCGGCGGCATCGCCTTGGTATTGGGCGGCCTGGCGTGGCTGCACGTCTGAACCTGCAGGCGCAAGCAGTGTGCTGTCGACAGAAAATGTCGGCACACAGCGCGTTTGCACTTTGGCTGCTCCGCTCTATCGCTATATAGTAAAATGCACAGCGCCTGATGCTGCTCAACGCGAGGAAAAGCCGGTGTCCACACAACCCAAAGAAGCCGTGGGCGCCGCCTACAGTATCGACTCCATGCGTTTTGCCCAGGCCATGACCTGGCAAGCCATCGAACAGCTTTCCCAGCGCATCCGCCCCGGCATGCTGGAGTCCGAAGCTCGCGAGCTGGGCAAGCAGGTGCTCGCCGACCTCGACATGCAACGCATCTGGCACCCGCTGCTGGTGCGCTTCGGCGCCAACACCCTGAAGGCCTTCAACCAACGCTCCGACGGCGACCCGGTGCTGGGCGAAAACGATATCTTCTTCATCGACATGGGCGCCGTGTGGCAAGGCCACGAAGGTGATGCCGGCGCGACCTTCGCCACCGGCAACGATCCGCAAATGCTCGCCTGCGCCAGCGCCGCCAAAGAGCTGTTCGACCGCGTGCAGGCCCGCTGGAAAAACGCCAAGGTCGTCGGCCTCGAGCTGTACCGCTACGCCGAAGAACAAGCCCAGGCCATGGGCTGGCGACTCAACCTCGACATCAAGGGCCACCGCGTCAGCGATTTCCCCCACGCCGTCCATCGCGGCGGAGACCTGGGCGACTTCGAGCACTACCCGAACGCCGGGTTGTGGATCCTGGAAATCCAGATCGCCCACCCGACCAAGCCGTATGGCGCCTTCTACGAAGACTTACTCGCCTGACCCTTTAAGGAACATCCATGGACCGCTCCACCGAACACCCCGTGCTGCTGTTTTCCTACGGCACGTTGCAAGACAAAGCCGTGCAACTGGCCAACTTCGGCCGCGAGCTGACAGGCCAGCAGGACGCCATGCTCGGCTATTCGCAAAGCTGGGTCGAGATCACCAACCCAGAGGTGCTGGCAAGCAGTGGCAAGACCCATCACCCGATCGTGGCGCCGACCACCGAGCCAGGTGCCCAAGTCGAGGGCAGTGTGTTTCAGATTACCCAGCAGGAATTGGCCGCCGCCGATGCGTATGAAGTGTCGGACTACAAGCGCGTGTCGGTGGCGCTGGCGTCAGGCCTGACGGCATGGGTGTATGTACAAGCCTGAAGATGAAATTTCCGGTAAATGATTTCAATCTCACAGGCCGGAGATTAGAGTGGCGCGCCTTCGAGAATTGAATCTCGATTTTTAGCCCATGGAGTTACCCCGTGAAGTACGTCAGTAAAGTGGTTGCAGCAGCTGTTCTCGGTTTCACCCTCGCAGGCTGCACCGGCACCGCCATCAAATCCCCGCAATACGACAGCAGCCAATACACCGTTCTCGGTCACAGCGAAGCCAGCGCCACCGGCATCATGCTCTTCGGCGTCATCCCGATCGGCCAGAACAGCCGCTTCGTCCGCGCCCAGGATGCCGCAATCAAGGCAAAAGGCGGCGACGCGCTGATCAACACCCAAGTCCAGGAAAACTGGTTCTGGGCTTGGGTACTGAGCGGTTACACCACCAAGATTTCCGGTGATGTGATCAAGCTGAAAACCGCACAGTAAGCGCACGACGTGAAAAAGCCGCTTATCTCTTCGGGAGAAAGCGGCTTTTTCATGCAATAAGGCCTGATAAAAATGAAAATCTTGGTCATTGCTTCGCTGGGGCTCTTATCGCTGGCCCAAACACCCCTGGCCGTCGCGGAAAACACCAACGGGAAAAACCTCTACCTGCAACGATGCGCGATGTGTCACGGCGCAGACATCAAGGCCACAGGCCCGCTGGCGCATAAAAGCACACCTCCCACACCTGACCTCACGACCGCCGCTTTCAAGAAGCGCCTGAGTGATTATCCGGGCGTTATCGTTTCTTCGATAATACTTCGCCCTAACGGCGACTTGATCCCGAGAACGTTACGAGAGAACGGCGTAAAGCTGGCGCCGCACGCCTGGAGCATCCAGGATCTGCGTGATTTGAATCAGTACATGAGTGGCGTGATTTCGAAAGCGAGGTAATTTTCAGACGCCAGAAACCACAAACCCCCGGTTTTCTCTGGGAAAACCGGGGGTTTGTGTTTACTTAATGTGGCGGTGAAGGAGAGATTCGAGAGTACCCGCACCCGCGATCTCGCAGCCGAAGCCCCAGAATACAAGGGCTCCAGCGGTGCCGGTTGCGCGAAAGCGTTCCCACGCCATTCCCACGGACCTCAGATTGCACCGCGCTACGCGTGCGCGTCACACGTATAGGGGGCTGGAGTTCGAAATCTAGAGGGGGGAAAAAAAAAGAGTAACATAAGTAATCTTGACCATTTTTCAAGCTCAAACCATTGAAATTAAAGGGTTTTACGTTTCGACCAAAAGGTAATTTTTAAGTAATATTGAAGTAATCTGATTACTCTTTATAAATGTAATTCTCATTCTTATAAAAACCCTTTAAAAACAACAGGTTGGCAAATAATTACCTTTTCAATCACTTCTCTGTTACTCCTTCTTGTAATACCGAGCGCCACGGAACACGCGGCCTCCAGCCCATTGCCCAGACGTGATTACTGAAATTACTCTTTTTGGAGTACCCCCTCTACCTGCACAGCAACCATCCAGACCTTTCGAAGAAATACCCTTTTAGTGCAGGGTTCCGCAGGATTTCAACCTACCCACAACGCCAAGCGAGCGCCCAGCCTGAACAGCCGCGAGTGGTCCGCATGAGCGCAGAAAAAACGACCCATTTAGCCCGCAGGCGAGGTGGGGGGACGACGGCGCGCGCCGGGATAAAATGGTATCGATAGGACGGACTGCGACCATTGCTCCTGGCCCGGACCTGAATGCGTGATTGCCAGCCGAGTGGGAACAGCAGAAAGCTGTTCGGTTGCAGCAAGGCGAAGTTGTTGTTTGGTGGGGGGTTCCGTAAACTCGCCTCGCTAGGCTAGGCAGCAATAGCTGTCAAAAGCGTGGCCTTTTAGCGGGTGCTTGAGAGCAACGATGCGAACATATGAACATGCGAAAGCCACCGATCATCTCGGTCGCTATTACACGCAAAACGCAGTCAGCCAGATGCTGGTGGGGTTGCTTCCAGTGGAGATGCCTGCGTCCGTGCTAGACCTCGGTGCAGGAGAAGGCTCGCTATCTATTGCGGCATCCTCAAAATGGTCCGATGCAGCGCTAATTACTATCGATGTTGACAATGCCGCGTCTGAAATTCTATCCCGGCGTCTGCTAGAGGGAAAATTCCGCGGCAGGCATCATCATCTCCCAAGTGACGCTTTGAGCTTACGCGTCAGATCGTTGTTGAGTGCGCGTGAAATTAGCCCTCCCAGCGTGGCAGTTTGTAACCCCCCGTTTCTTGTCCCAAGATGGCGCAAGGGGTATGGCCAAATTTTGGAAGAGGCCGGTTTTAGCGGTGCACTTCCAGCTATCACATCTACCGATGCAGCAGTGATTTTTCTGGCGCAGAATCTCAGACTTCTCGCGAATGGGGGAACTCTAGGAATTATTGTGCCGGACTCTCTGGTATGCGCCGAAAAATATAAGTGCTTTCGTGCTGCCCTGTTGCATAAATATGACATTGTTCAAGCAATCCGCCTACCTAGGGGATCCTTCGTCGGCACAGATGCTCTTGCTCATATTTTAGTAATTACTAATAGCCGCCCTTCCTCAGATACTGTGCGCTTGTCCTGTTTCTCAACCACACAAGGTATTTTGGAAGAAATAAAAGTCGCACGAGACCAAGCAATACAGCGGCTTGATTACACATTTCATGCAGCAAAAACCTCCGCTAAACTCTCATCTAAAAGACTAAGCGATATCACATTAGATTTGAGGCGAGGCAACTTAAATAGCGCTCAAGTTAGAGCTAACTCAAACTTCATTCTTCATACTACGGACATCACGGACGACATGTCAGGCCAATGGATTGATTTTAAAGGGTACTCAGGCATAGACAACGAGAAAAAAGTTGTCACAGCCAGTGCAACTACTGGCGACATTATCATCGCGAGGGTTGGCCGTAATGCTGCTAAGAAAGTCATAGGCGTTGCCAACGGCCACATCCCCCTTAGCGACTGCCTTTATCGATTACGAGTAAAGCCGGAGCATCAAGAGGCGTTACTACATGAATTATCATCTCCAGCCGGACAAGTCTGGTTGGAAATGCACGCTTACGGCGTCGCTGCCAGACACATATGTAAAGGCGACCTTTTGAACTTTCCTCTGAGTTACGAATGAGATAACCGCCGTGAACGTTAATGAAAAGCTAACTCAGACTGAAGAGCAAGAAGTATCCCAGTTTTACGAGGAGCGAGCCGACCACCTCGAAGCTGAATCATTCGCGAACAACACAGTTTTAACCACAGACACAGAAGATTGGGTTAGTGCGCTGACCAGCCCAGGTGCAAAATTATTAGTTGGCCCCCGCGGTTGTGGAAAAACTCACTTAATGCGCTTTGCGTATTCCCAGTGCAAAGAAATTGATGACAAGCCCTTCTCCATATACACCAACCTAAATAGATACTACAGGCTTGAACCACTTTTAAGAAAACGGCCCGACGCTATAACCATGTTTTACACATGGATCATGTCAAATATATTTGTTGGGCTACACGATGCCTTAAAGGACTTCTCAAGCAAGGTAAGTTTCGCGATTGACACTGACACTCTCCTTGAGTTTAAGGTGGATGACGTTCGAAATCTTATAGGTACACTAGAACAGTCACGTACGTTAGGCGACGATGAAGACACCCTTGCATCGCTTCTCACTTTGGATAGAATCAAGGTTCTCATTGTCAGAGCTACAGATGCATTAGGCCGAAAAAAGTCCGTCTTACTGCTAGACGACGCTGCACTTACTTTGACTCCAGAATATTTAGCGCACTTTTTTGATATTTTTCGAGCGCTAAAATCCGCACGTATCTCTCCGAAAGCCTCGGTATATCCAGGAACTACAGAGTACGGACCAAGTTTTCACGCCGCGCATGAAGCAGATTCTGTCTTTGTGTGGAAAGCAGTCACTGATGAGAACTACCTTGCATACATGCAGCAAATTGGCAGTATGCGCTTCCCCGACTTTGAAGACATACCAGAGGATACCAAAAAGCTTTTGGCATACGCGGCTTTCGGAGTACCTAGATCGTATATGTCTTTAGCACGCAACTACAATAAACTAAGAAAAACATCCTCTACAAAAACTACAGGTCAGAGCACGCTCAACAAAGTTATAGAGGACTTTTGCTCTGAAAAAATGGTCGAATACTTAAGTTTGCGTGAAAAGAAGCCACAACTAGCGACAATAATTTCCGCCGGAGCGGAATGGTTTAACTCTGTCGTTACAGAAGTAGCGGGCGCAAGCCAAGAACTGGCCCTGAAAAAGTATCGTCAGATTTTCATTGGTATTCAGGCAGATGGTATTGATCAAAAACCCTATGTAGAACGCATGTTGCGTCTTCTACAGGAGGTCGGAATGATCTACAAGTACTCCACGGTTTCTCATGGAGATCGAGATTACTTGCGTTATGTGCCGCATCTCGCAGAGCTTCAGAGAAAACGCGCCTTTACGAACAAAGGCGCCTACTCGCCTAAGCTTTCAGTCGAAATGATTCAGCGCCCAGATTCCAAGCATCCAGTGCGACGCTCTATTGCTACAACACTCTCTGCAGGGATCCTTGAAGATTTGGGGCTAGATCTTCCCAACTGTCTCAATTGTGGTAGCAAGCGAGTCGAAGGAGCGAAATACTGTGTTTCATGTGGAGCAAAACTTACGGAGGAGTCCTCCTATGATCGCATCATGCAATCATCACTCGCTGACGTACCTGGACTAACTAATTGGCAACGTAGAAAAATCAGCCAGTCTACCTCGGTACCGAAAACCATCGGTGAGTTCTTAGCATTGCAAGATAGAGGCACAGCACTGAGGACAATCCACCGAATTGGCGAAGCTCGTGCACTGACCGTAATCAATGCCGTTGAATCCTATCTGGAAGAGTATCTTTCATAATGACTAATGATGAAGAGGTACTTTTAACAACACTCACTCCCGCCGGAGCTCCTTCCACCTCAAAACTGGATACTGCGGCGTGGTTTGATAGTGCGCACCCATACACTGAGCGCTCACCGATCGACGAATTCGTTGATAATCTCTACGCTATCAACAGGCTGTATTTGGGCGCAGACAACAGCGGTGAATACGTACCAATATTAGGATCGCTCGCGTATCTAGGTATGGTCTCAGCTGCGGAAAGCTATTTTCGCTCTCTTCTACGGCGACTAATTCTTGTAGACGACGTGTGCGCAAAAAATGCCTCCAGCCGCCTAGTGACATACGGCGCAGCTGTTCATCACGAAGCAAATCTTTTACCTGAGGCATTACTCGAAAATGCTTCTTTTGCGTCAAAGAGAAATGTCGCGGTAGAGCTAAAAACGCTATGCAGCGTCACAAAAATGACAAAGGAGGGAGGTGTCCCTCCTCAGCTTGAAACTCTTTTTGACAATTTCGAAGCCATATGCCAGATCAGGCACTGCGGAATTCATAGATTCGGAAAACTTGGTAGCCAACAAGCCTTAAAACTCGGCATGGATACACATGGACCACTGCTCGAGAAGCCTCTAAAACTAACAGTGATACAGCTACAAGATATCGCAGAGGCAATAGAAGCTCTTATCAGAGCAGTCAACTCCTATTGCTTCAACGACATAATAAGAAGAACTCACACAGCAGGACCAGGCTCTCGAGAGAAGCAACTTTATACTGAAAGCTGGCAAATGGACTTTGACGCCGACTTCACACGTTTTAAGAGTTACTACTCCATTTTTTCCGCTAGTGAAGGACCATTGAAATCATCTTTAATTGAGGATGTGTACAATGCTTTCTTGGCGTTTGCACAAGATCACGACTCAAAACCCCAAAAAAGATAAATCATTTTTCATGATATATATTCATCTGACCTAGTTTAATCAAACCGGCCTTTCTACCCCCCTCACATTGGGGACTAGGCGTTGCATGAAGTCATGTGGATGTTCGAGTGATTCAGCGCCGAGCGGGTGTTATCGCACCAGCTCGGCGCCTCGTTTCCCCCCGTGGGGAGGTCAAATTCTTTGAAGCTGACGACTTCCTCACCCAGCCACTCGTTTACCTGGGCCAGCCTCCCCTGTAACGGCTCCAGTTCGTTGACCGCCCAAACCTCAGCAGCCTCCCGCAACGAATCAAACCCGCCCGCGTTCTGCGGCACGATTCCCATCAATTGCGGCGGAATGCGTAATGCTGCGAGCAGACCGTCACGGCTGATGTTCTTGATCGAGCTGAATTCATCCTTGGCCGCCACTTCGCTGGCCGGGATAAGTTGAATGCCATCCTTCTTCCCGGCGGGCGCATATGCGGCCGCGCTGGGGTGACATTCAGATAGATCAGATTGACCACCTGGACCTGCAAGAATGGATTCAGGGGCCGCTGTCGAAACGTCTAAATACAAGACCATCTGCGACATCATAAGCAACGTGCGCCAGGTGTTCCGGCTGTACCGCACCCGGAAGAAGCTCGCCCACGATCCGACCCACGGGTTATTCGTTCGTCTGCTTAATCCAGAGGCACCGTACTCGTTCACCGTTCACCAGGGCGGAAATCAAGCAGGTCCTCGACACGAACAAGCCGCACCCAGGAGCTACTGGTGGCGCAGTTCATGATTTGGTCAGGGCCACGGGTGTCGGAGACCATCGCGCTGGCTTGGGAGGACTTCGATCTGAAACAGGGGATGGTGACTTTCAGGCGTTCCAAGGTACGCGATGCCTAGCGCGTGACCAAAACCCGGCGTTCTACGCGCAAAGTGAGTTTGCTGGAGCCGGCATGGAATGCCCTACGTAGGCTGGACGCAATCAACCAGCTTAAGACGGTGGACACTGTGGATGTCGTCGAGCGAGACAACAAGACCATCCGCAGGCACAAGCTGCACTTCGTGTTCCTGAACACAAAGCGCGGCTTGCCGCATGTCAGCGACTTTGTCGTAAGGGGCAGATTTTTCAAGACGCACTTGAAAGCGGCCAGCGTTCGTTGTCGCGGTCCTGGCCAGTGCCGACATACCTACGCCAGCCAGTTGCTCACCACAGGCGTGGCTTCAGTGGATTGGATTGCCGAGCAGTTGCGCGATACCAGCGCAAACATGATCCGACAGCACTACGGAATGTGGATCAATGAGGACGGACCGAACGTTGTTGCCATGCTACAAATCGCGCTCAACCTACAACCTATGATTAAATCCGCAAATACCAACATCCTACAATAGGAAAAATTGACCTTCTAATGACAGAGTCCACTCCATTCACGTTTTTAGCCGATTAACAATGCGCTTGAGACATATCACAAACCGACTCATATTCCCACGCTACTATCAAACTAGCTGATTAAACTTTCTACGTAATGCATCTACTACCAACATACGCTGACGAATCAGCTCTGCTGACAAACCCTGCCAGGCGGCTTTATTAGCGTCTATCTCTGTCTGAAAGAAAGTCAACCACTCATCTGCCTTCTTAGTGATGACCGGATTCCCGTTAACTTTTCCAGCGAGCTTATCTTGAATCATATGATCCATTGTAAAGCGCTTCCCTTCAGGCGTTTGAAGCGCTTGAGCGCACTCCACAACAAAATTACCTAACCGAATCTCGCCTTCAGCTACAGCCTGCAAAATATTTTCTACGGCATCAATAGTCACAAACAAAATAGTCTCGAAAGGCACCGGAACGCTACCATACTTAGCAGCCACCCTAGCTTCAAGCTCCGGATCAATAGCCCTAACTACATCCTCAGCTGAGGCAAACCAAAAATCCTCATGTGTAACAACAATGCAAGCGAAGCTTGCATTGGCATATTCTTTAGTCATTCTTAATCTATAAATACTTTCCTGGCACTGCTCTATACCTTTTATAAAGCTATCAGCCAACATTTTTTTCAGCACTTCCGGATCAAATACAGACGAGACAATATCACCAGGTTCAATGGCTTTAGATTCGAAAATAACGTTTACGTCACCAGTAGCCATGAAATCAGACATCTTACCTCTGACGACACTATTGTCTCGGCAACACTGTTTAAGGGCCTCCTCCGTATGAAAAGGGAGTCCTGAGGTCGCGAGCAGGCTACCTATATATTGCTCCATGGTAGGACCAAAAAAATCTTTATACCTCCATCCCTTAACTTTCTTAAACAAATCTGGAACTAGCATCCCAACCGATCTGGAGAACAATTTAGAATTATAAATAAAAAGATTATCGCCATCCAACAAGACTGGCTTTTTTCTGAGAGGAGTAGTTTGGAAATACTCACTCTGCTGATGCAAATCACCGTTAACCTTATGGTCCTGAAAAAAGACCGGGAGATCTTGGCTTCGAACAGCAACCAATAAAAAATATTGGATTATGCTTTTTAAGGAAATACTAGGAGTTAGAAAAAATATCATGTGATATAAATTAATTCCAACAACCCCCTTAGCACCATCCGCAACACAAACATCCAAATACAAACTGATCAAATAAAAATTTTTGAGAGACAGTCCATACAACTCTAAAAACTTCTCAGCGAACGGAGTTTCTTCACCTGAATACCAAATCATCTGTCGAGTCATGGCTTTAATATCGGGAAATATCTGCCCCTGATACCAGGCTTGCTGTAGAACCATCGGACGGACCATTAAATGCACATCACCCAACCCGATTGGGCAAGCCAAGTGCTGAATACGGAATAATCTGTTAGCAAGCACACCGAATTCAGCTTTCGACATGTCTCGGTAACCGCCACCGCACTCCTGCATGGCGATTTTTAGTAAGAACAGACAAATCCACGGCATACCACTGGCAGGGCGCTCAAGCGTTTGGGACCAGTGAAGGTGATCAATCACACACTGAAGAACAGAGTCCGGCTTATAAACACTTATCTCACGTCTTATTTTTTGTATCTGCGCGTCATATTTTTCTGCCGTCATTCTCATAGTCCCTTAAAGAAAAAACAAATGCTTAGAGGATGGGAGGCGTGCACCTATTTGGTCAGCAACACCGTTATCCCAGATACAACAGGCTTCTGGGTTCCGGATCCTTCCCCGTCGGACTCGTCATTTGGAGTCGCCGTGGCGTTCCCATGAATGTTCCCATATCGCCCTTTTTCAGACGCCAGAAACCACAAACCCCCGGTTTTCTCTGGGAAAACCGGGGGTTTGTGTTTACTTAATGTGGCGGTGAAGGAGAGATTCGAACTCTCGATACAATTTCTTGTATACACACTTTCCAGGCGTGCTCCTTAAGCCACTCGGACACTTCACCGTATCTCGTCAAACCAGTTCAGTCTGTCGAGGCGCGCTAATGTAGTCGAAAGCCTTTCTGATGGCAAAGGTTTTTTTCAGAATTTTCATGCGCTTAGACCGCTATATCGGGAGGTGCCCGGTAACGGGTGGTGATTCTGCCATTCTTGGGCATGGGCAGCACGCGTCTGGAATGGCGATTGCGCCCTGCCCTAGGCTATTGGGCGACCGGCATGCCGGAAAAGTCTGACTGGGTAGTCAGTCACGGCGCTTTACCGGGGCGGGCGTGGTGGGTAACGTCTGTGCATACGCTTCTATAAACAGCCTATCTATAACAAGTCCTACAAGGAACCGTGTCATGAGTGAGTTGATTGCTTACCACCTCGAAGACGGTATCGCGACCCTGACCTTGAGCAACGGCAAGGTGAATGCCATTTCTCCCGATGTGGTCAGTGCGTTTAATACAGCGCTGGACCAGGCCGAGAAGGACCGCGCGGTGGTGATCATCACCGGGACGCCGGGGATTTTGTCGGGTGGTTATGATTTGAAAGTGATGACGGCCGGCCCTAAAGAGGCGATCGGCCTGGTGACGTCGGGCTCGACGTTGGCCCGTCGCCTGTTGTCGCACCCGTTTCCGGTGATTGTGGCGTGCCCTGGGCATGCCGTCGCCAAGGGCGCGTTCCTGTTGTTGTCGGCGGATTACCGGATTGGTGTGGAAGGGCCGTTCAGCATTGGCCTGAATGAAGTGGCAATCGGCATGACCATGCACCACGCCGGGATCGAGTTGGCGCGGGATCGGCTGCGCAAATCCGCGTTTCATCGTTCGGTGATCAACGCCGAGATGTTCGACCCGCAAGGCGCCTTGGGCGCAGGTTTCCTCGACAAGGTGGTCGCACCGCAAGAGCTGCATGCTGCAGCGCTGGAAGCGGCCCGTCAGTTGAAGAAGCTGAATATGAACGCCCACAAGCACACCAAGTTGAAGGTGCGCAAAGCGCTGCTGGAAGCGCTGGACGATGCGATCATCCAGGACCAGGGCCATATCCTCAGCTAAAGCCTGCAGCCGCATAAAAAAGCCCGACCTTGAGTCGGGCTTTTTCTTACAGATAAATTCGAATCATCCTCAGCCGCTCTAGCCTGCCGATGTCAGCAGATGTCAGCAGATGTTGAAACATGTACTTAAACATCGCCTATCTCCACCCTCTACAGGGGTAATTGCCGAATACAGTGCACAACCGTACACTGCGCCACCTTTTGTCCCGATGGGCTGTTTCGATGCTTTTTCTGTTGCGTATGTTGTTGATGGGCCTGCACTTTATGGTCGCCGGCGTGCTGGGCATGCTGATCGGTGTCTGCCGGCCGTTCAACCCGGATAACAGCCGTTTATGTGCTCGCCTCTACGCGCTGCCAGCCATGTGGATCCTGCGCCTGAATGTGAAGACCGAGGTGGACTCGCTGCGCAACAAGCCCGGTACGTGCGTGATCATTGCCAACCACCAGTCCAACTATGACCTGTTTGTGTTCGGCACCGTGGTGCCGCACCGCACGGTGTGTATCGCCAAGAAAAGCCTCAAGTGGGTGCCGCTGTTCGGCCAGCTGTTCTGGCTGGCGGGCAATGTGCTGATTGATCGCGGCAACGCGCACAAGGCGCGCCGCGCGATGCTTACCACTACTCACACCTTGCAGCATGAGGACACGTCGATCTGGGTGTTTCCGGAAGGCACGCGCAACCTGGGCAAAGGCCTGTTGCCGTTCAAGAAAGGCGCGTTCCATATGGCGATTGCCGCCGGTGTACCAATCGTGCAGGTGTGCGTGAGCAATTACGTGACCCACATGCAGCTCAATCGCTGGAACAGCGGTGATGTGCTCATACGCTCGCTGCCGCCGATTCCTACGACAGGCCTGACTGCAGACGACATCCCGCAGTTGATGCAGGCCTGCCAGGCGCAGATGGATGAATGCATTGCAGGGATGGACCGCGAACTGCAAACCGCCTGGACACCCGCGCCTTTGTGATTTTGTGGGGCCACCCCGCCCCCCATGCTGCGGATAAAAATGCACGCTGCGCCAACGGCCACAAGGGAACGCCATTCAGGCTAAGCTGCCCAACACCTGTCCTCCCAATAAGAAGTGATCAGTATCATGGGTAGAGTTGTTGCGGCCGCTGTCTACAGCGCCGGAAAGAAAGTCACTGACATCACTCTCGACGAAGGCGCGGCCTGGGCCGCCAAACCCGACCACTTTGTGTGGATCGGCCTGGAAGAACCCAGCGCACAGGAGCTGGCCAACCTGCAACGCCAGTTCAACCTGCATGAATTGGCCATCGAAGACGCCCTGGAAAAACACAGCCGCCCCAAGCTGGAAACCTTCGGCGATGCGCTGTTTATCGTCACTTATTCACCGGTGCGCGACAACGGCAAGCTGGAGTTTATCGAGACACATATTTTTGCCGGCAACGGCTACATCATTACCGCACGCAACGGCCACTCGGCGTCCTACGGCTATGTGCGCCAGCGCTGTGAGGCGCGGCCGCTGTTGCTGGAGCATGGCGAAGATTTCGTCCTCTATGCGCTGCTCGATTTCGTCACCGAAAACTACCAGCCCGTGAGCGAGGCGATCCATGCCGAGATCGATGAGCTGGAGCGCAATGTGCTGTGCAACTCCCTCAGTGAAGTCGATATCCAGAACCTCCACGGCCTGCGCCGCGACGTGCTGCGGCTCAAGCGCTACGTGGCGCCGATGGTGGAGATCAGCCAGGAGCTGCAGAAGCTGAGCTTCCCGTTTATCGACAAGAACATGCGCCCGTATTTTCGTGATGTGCAAATCCACGTGACGCGGCAGATGGAAGATCTCACCACCCTGCGCGACATCGCCAGCCAGACCATTGAAATCGGGGTGTTGCTGGAGGCGTCGCGCCAGAGCGTGGTGCAGCGCAAGTTCGCCGCGTGGGCGGCGATTCTCGCGTTTCCCACCGCGGTGGCGGGGATTTACGGGATGAACTTCCAGAACATGCCCGAGCTGCAATGGCACTACGGCTATTTTGCCGTGCTCGGGTTTATCGCGGTGGGCTGCACCAGCCTGTGGGCCAGTTTCAAGCGCTCGGGCTGGCTTTAAACCCGGGCCTCGGGCTTGTGCGCCACAAAGCGCATCATCCATTCCGCCACGGTCACGCCGTGGTGGTCACGCTCCAGGCTGGACACACCGTTGGTGTAGACCTTTTCGCCCAGGGTCGTCTGAAGAATCTCCAGCAGTTCACGGGAATAGTCGTGGATAAACTCCGGGTGGCCTTGGAAGCACAGCACCTGGTCGCCGATGTGGTACGCGGCGAACGGGCAAAAATCGCTGGAGGCAATGACCGTGGCGTTGTCCGGCAACGTGGTGACCTGGTCCTGGTGGCTGATCAATAGCGTCAGCTCTTCCACTTCAGGGCTCATCCACGGCGCCTTGGCATCGAGTTTGTAGTCGTGGATGCCCATGCCCCAGCCCTGGCCGGCACGCTCGGTCTTGCCGCCCAGCAGCAGCGCCAGCAGTTGGTGGCCGAAGCAAATGCCGAGCAACTTGTCGCCACGCTCGTAGCGTTCGAGCAGGTACGTCTTGAGGGTCTGGATCCACGGGTCGGTACCGAAGGAGTCGGCCTTGCTGCCGGTCACCAGATAGGCGTCAAACACTTCATCGTCCGCGGGGTATTCGCCCTGCACCACGTTGTACACGACGAACTCGGCGGGAATCGGCTGCTTGGAGAACAGGCGCTTGAACATCTGCCCATACCCTTGGTATTGATCGATCAAGCCTGGACGCAGGATATCGGTTTCCAGGATACAGACGCGTAGCGACATAAAAAATACCTGACACGGTGATGGGAATAATGCACACCCCAGAGCCTGCCTTGAAATACCCTGACAAGGCAAGCCCCGCGCATACCCAAAACCGTCAGAACGTCGCGTTCTGTGCCGCTTTCTCCAGCAACAACGCCGGCGGCGAGAACCGCTCGCCATATTGCTCGGCCAGATAACGGGCGCGGGCGACAAAGTCGTTCAGGCCGTACTGGTTGATAAACTGCAACGCGCCACCGCTCCAGGCCGCAAAGCCGATGCCGAAAATCGACCCGATGTTGGCGTCGGCGGTGGACAGCAACACGCCCTCCTCCACGCAACGCACGGTTTCGATAGCCTGGATAAACAGCAAACGGTCGCGTACATCCTGTGCCGAAATCCGTTGCCCGGGCTGTTCAAAGCGGCTTTTCAATTCCGGCCAGAGATACTTCTGCCCGCCCGCCGGGTACTCGTAAAAACCGCCCCCCGCCGCTTTGCCCGCGCGCTTGTACTCGTTCACCAACAGGTCAATCACCACCGTCGCCGGATGGCTCGGCACGCTTTTACCTTCCGCCTGCAGATCCTTGGCCGCCTGCTGTCGGATATGGCTCATCAAGCTGAGAGACACTTCGTCAGATACCGCCAACGGTCCCACCGGCATCCCCGCCTTGCGCGCCTCGGTCTCGATCATGGCGGCGGCCACCCCTTCGCCAAGCATGGCGATGCCTTCATTCGTGAAAGTGCCGAACACCCGCGAGGTGAAAAAGCCGCGACTGTCGTTGACCACAATCGGGGTCTTCTTGATCTGCAGTACGAAATCGAACCCCCGGGCGAGGGTTTCGTCCGAGGTGTGCGCGCCCTTGATGATTTCTACCAGGGGCATCTTGTCCACCGGGCTGAAGAAATGCAGGCCGACAAACTTGCCTGGGTCGGGCACCGCCGTGGCCAGGCCGCTGATGGGCAAGGTCGAGGTGTTGGAGGCGATCACCGCTTCGGCACCGACCACCTGTTGCGCAGCCGCAGAAACCCTGGCCTTGAGTTCGCGGTCTTCGAACACGGCTTCGATAATCAGGTCGCAACCGGCCAGGTCGGCGTCATCCTGCGTAGGATGAATGCGCGCGAGGGTGCTTTCGCGCTGATCCGGGGTCAGTTGCCCACGGCTGACCTTCTTGTCCAATAACGCCGCCGAATGCGCCTTGCCCTTGTCGGCCGCCGCCTGGTTGATGTCCTTGAGCACCACCTCAATGCCGGCGCAAGCACTGACATAGGCGATGCCTGCGCCCATCATCCCGGCGCCGAGCACGCCGACTTTGCGCGTCACATAAGGCGCAAAGCCCTCGGGTCGGGAACGACCGGCGTTGATCTCATTGAGCTGGAACCAGAAGGTGCCGATCATGTTTTTCGCCACCTGCCCGGTGACCAGCTCGGTGAAATAGCGGGTTTCGATCAGGTGCGCGGTGTCGAAATCCACCTGGGCGCCCTCGACGGCGGCGCAGAGGATTTTCTCCGGAGCCGGGAAGCAGCCCTGGGTCTTGCTGCGCAAAATCGACGGCGCTATTGCCAGCATCTGCGCAACCTTGGGGTTCGACGGCGTGCCGCCTGGAAGCTGATAGCCCTTGGTGTCCCACGGCTGCCTGGCCTCTGGATTAGCCAGAATCCACGCGCGGGATTTAGCCAGCAGCTCATCGCGGTTCAGCGCCAGCGCCTGGATCAAACCAGCCTGCAACGCCTGTTGTGGGCGGACTTTCTTGCCTTCCAGCAGATACGGCAGGGCTTTTTCCAGGCCGAGCATACGCACCATGCGCACCACCCCGCCGCCGCCCGGCAGCAGGCCGAGAGTCACCTCCGGCAAGCCGAGCTGCACCGATTTGTCATCCAGCGCGACGCGGTAGTGGCACGCCAGGCAAATCTCCCAGCCGCCGCCCAACGCGGCGCCATTGATCGCGGCGACCAGCGGTTTGCCCAGGGTTTCCAGGCGTCGCAGTTGCGCCTTCAGCACCCGCACGCCGTCGTAGAAATCCTTGGCGTGGGCCTTGTCGACCTTGATCAGTTCATTGAGGTCGCCGCCGGCAAAAAAGGTTTTCTTTGCCGAGGTGATGATCACGCCGGCAATCTGCTCCTTTTCCGCTTCCAGGCGCGTGACGGTGGCCGCCATGGCCTCGCGATACACGCCGTTCATGGTGTTGGCACTCTGGCCGGGCATATCGAGGGTCAGCACCACGATCTGGTCCTGGCCTTTTTCGTAACGAATGGCTTCGGTCATGACAAATTCCTTCGGCTCAGAGGCGTTCGATAATGGTGGCGATGCCCATGCCACCGCCCACGCACAGGGTGGCCAGGCCGTAACGTTGCTGGCGCGCCTCCAGTTCGTCGAGCAGGGTGCCGAGGATCGCGCAACCGGTGGCGCCCAGCGGATGGCCCATGGCGATGGAGCCGCCGTTGACGTTGACCCGCGCGGGGTCGATGCGCATGTCCTTGATGAACTTGAGCACGACAGACGCAAACGCTTCGTTGACTTCAAACAGGTCGATGTCTTCAACGCGCAAACCCGCCTTGGCCAGGGCCTTGCGGGTAGCCGGCGCCGGGCCGGTGAGCATGATGGTCGGATCGGTGCTGGTCACCGCCGTGGCGATGATTCGCGCCCGCGGCTGCAGGCCCAGCTCGCGCCCCTTGGCCTCGGAGCCGATCAACATCAGCGTAGCGCCGTCGACAATCCCGGAGCTATTGCCCGGCGTGTGCACATGGTGAATGCGCTCCACATGGCTGTAGACCCGCAGCGCGGTCGCGTCGAAGCCCATCTGGCCCATCATTTCGAAGCTCGGCTTGAGCTTGCCGAGGCCTTCAAGGGTGGAGTCACCGCGGATAAATTCATCCTGGTCGAGCAGCACAATGCCGTTCTGGTCCTGCACTGCGATCAGCGACTTGCTGAAGGAACCGTCGGCGCGCGCCCTGGCTGCTTTCTGCTGGGACTGCAGGGCAAAGGTATCGACGTCCTCGCGCGTGAAGCCCTCGAGGGTGGCAATCAGGTCGGCGCCGATGCCCTGGGGCGTGAAGTGGCTGTGCATATTGGTGTGCGGATCGAGTACCCAGGCGCCGCCATCACTGCCCATGGGCACGCGGGACATGGACTCGACGCCGCCGACCACCACCAGGTCCTCAAAGCCGGAACGCACTTTCATCGCGCCGAGGTTGACCGCTTCCAGGCCCGAGGCGCAGAAGCGGTTGACCTGCACGCCGGCGACGCTGACGGCCCAGTCCGCGACGAGCGCGGCGGTCTTGGCGATGTCCGCGCCCTGGTCCCCCACGGGCGTGACGCAGCCGAGCACGATGTCATCCACCTGGTGCGTGTCGAGGTCGCTGCGTTGCGCCAGCGCTGTCAGCAGACCGGCCACCAGGTCGACCGGTTTGACACTGTACAAGGCACCATCGGCCTTGCCTTTGCCCCGGGGCGTGCGTATCGCATCAAAGATCAAAGCTTGGGTCATGACATCCTCGAACCGCTGTGCATGTGTGCCCCTACCTTAGGCCCGATTGACACGGTTTCAATGACGGATGCGCTCATTGCTTTTGACCACCACGCTCGGACGAACGGTAGGCTTACGCGCGTATTGCTTGATTAATCGTTTTAGCTGTCTAGCCAAGGCATTGGCGCCAAGATGGCGATAGGCCTCATAGCGTTTTAAGCTGAAATCCTGATTAGCTGATATTAAATGGATCTAAGCCACGCAGAACGAGGGCTCTAAGGTTCAATCAGTAGGAAGTTGCTGCCGGGTTTTGCTGGAGCAACTGTAAGAAAAGCGACACGTCATAACGGCATAGTAGATTTTACCGGCACGCATTTGACGCTCAGGAATAACAACAAAAGGCAGTCAGCCATGTTCAAACATTCGAAAGTACGTCAGGCGGGACTTATTCTTTTCGCCACCACACTGATTCTGATCCTGCCCAACCTGACCAAGGTCATTGGGTGACCACTCACTCCCCACATTCCGTGCACACACAGCACCAGGACTGCAGTTTTTGGCAGCACCTGCCGGGACATTGCGTATAGCGGTCCTGTTGCAGGCGCTGCCGTTTTGCGTGCGAATTTGCGATATCGTGAGCCCCATCGTCCCCTCGCATCGGGCTTATCCGTTGAAATTGATTCTCGCCCTTCTCGCCTTGTTCATTGCCGTACCTGCCACGGCAGCCTCGTTGAGCATCGAACTCGACCACACGCGCAAGACCTGGCAGACCGCCGACCTGCTCAAGCATCCGGACGCGCAGACCGTGCAGATCGTCGACGACGTGTCCTACAAGCGCAATATGACTTATCGCGCGGTACCGCTGGCCGTGCTCCTACCGGGTCTCACGCCTGAAGCTCATCTGCAAGCCGTTGCCCTGGATGGGTTTGCCGCCGAACTGGCGGCGGCGCCGTTGCTGCAAACTCGCGGCGCCCGCGCCTGGCTGGCCGTGGAAGACCCGGCTCACCCCTGGCCCGCGCTGGCCGACGGCAAGCCGAGTGCGGGGCCGTTCTACCTGGTGTGGACCGATCCGCAAGCCGGGCATATCAGCCCTGAGCAATGGCCGTTCCAGATCTCCACAATCAAACAGTTGAAGACGGTGGCCGAGCGCTTCCCCGCGCTGCTGCCCGACCCGGCGCTGGCCGCGAATGACCCGGTCAATCAGGGCTTCGCGTTGTTCCAGAAAAACTGCCTGGCCTGCCATCGCCTCAATGGCGCCGGCGATGCGCAGGTGGGGCCGGACCTGAATATTCCCTACAACCCCACCGAGTATTTCGGCGCCGACTTCCTCAAGCGTTATATCCGCGACCCACAGAGCCTGCGGCATTGGCCACAGGCAAAGATGCCAGCATTCGCCGCCAGCGTGTTGCCAGACAGCGAGTTGGATTTATTGGTGGGTTATTTGAAGCATATGGCGGGGCGTAAGCAGCAGCCGTGAATGCTGGGTGATGGGTAGGTGGGCTTGTTCTGGCAACTGAGTTGGCTGTGGTAACTGAAATTGTTGTGTCAACCTAGCTTGTTGTGGCGAGCGGGCTTGCCCCGCGTTGGGCTGCGCAGCAGCCCCGATAAAGCAGAATGCACGGTGTCAGGCACTCCTCAGTGCAGGGTTTTAGGGCTGCTGCGCAGCCCAACGCGGGGCAAGCCCGCTCACCACAACAAGCCGCTCACGACAACAAGCCCACTCACCACAACAAGCCCGCCTGCCACAACAAGCCCGCTCACCACAAACATCAGCAGCAGAGCTTCGAGCAGTCGTTTACTGCTGCTGGACGGAAATCACCGGCGTCGGCGCAACGAACACCTTGGCATGCATCTGCTCATGCCCGCCGCCACGGCGCATGCCGCGCACCGGGCAGGCGTCGAGGTAGTCCAGGCCCACCGCGAGTTTTAAGTGCCGCTCCGGCCGGGTCAGTTGGTTGGTCACATCAAAGCTGTACCAGGCGTCATCCAGCCAGGCTTCGGCCCAGGCGTGGCTGGCCAGGTGCGCGGTGTCTTCGGTGTACAAATATCCCGACACATAACGCGCAGGAATCCCCAGGCTGCGCGCGCAGGCCAGGAACGCGTGGGTGTGGTCCTGGCACACACCCGCATGCCCTGCAAAGGCCTGGGCGGCGCAGGTGTCGACTTCGGTGGAGCCCGGCGTGTAGACCATCGCCTGGTGCAGGGCGTGCATCAGGTCGATCAGCGCCGTACGATCGCGGCGCTGATGGCAATGCTGTTGCGCAAAACCGCGCAAGGCCTCGTCGGGCTCGGTCAGACGTGTGCAACGCAGGAATGGGAAGGCCGACTGGCTCTCATGTTCGGCCTCGCGCAGTTCGTCGATATCCACCTGGCCACGGGCGCCGATGATGATGGCGTCGTGGGGTTCGTCCAGGGTCAGCACATGCAGGATGTTGCCGAACGGGTCCACCTGCGCACGCACTGGACGTGGCAGGTCCAACTGCCAGCTGAGCACATGCTGGCGCTCGCTGTCGTGGGGCGTGAGGCGCAGGTACTGGATGCTGTTGCGCACCTGGTCTTCATAGCGGTAGGTGGTTTCGTGGCTGATGGAGAGTCTCATGCGGCCTCCAGGTAGGAACTGTAGATGGCGTCGCCGAGTTGGCGGACCAGGGGAATAAAGTCGGTCAGCCAGGCGTGCAGGCCTTCCTCGAGAATCTCATCGATAGCGGTAAAGCGCAGGCGCGCGTCCATTTCGGCGGCCAGGCGCTGGGCCGGGCGGCCGTTGAGACCGGGCAGGCTGGCGAGGATCTGGTCGATCTCTTCGCTGCAGGCGCGCAGCGAACGCGGGACATCGGCACGCAACAGCAGCAGTTCCGCGACTTGCCGCGCGCCGGGGGCGTCGCGGTAAATCTCGGTGTAGGCCTCGAACGACGACAACGCGCGCAGCAAGGCACTCCACTGATAGTAGGCGTGGGCCGTGCCGTCGGTGACAGCTTCGGCGCGGTCGCCGGCCATTTCATAACGTGCATCGAGCAGGCGCAGGGTGTTGTCGGCACGCTCGATAAACGTCCCCAGGCGAATAAACCGGAAGGCATCGTTACGCATGATGGTGCCGTAGGTCGCCCCGCGAAACAGGTGGGAGCGCTCCTTGACCCATTCGCAGAACCGGCTCATGCCGTAGCGGCTCAAGCCCTGCTGGGCGATATCGCGAATATCCAGCCAGGTCGCGTTGATGTTTTCCCACATGTCCGCAGTAATTCGCCCACGCACGGCATGGGCGCTGGCCCGCGCAGAGCCCAGGCAACTGTAGATGCTCGCCGGGTTGGCCGCGTCGAGGGCGAAGAAATGCAGCAGGTGTTCGGCGTGCAGTTCGCCGTGACGCTCGCGGTAATCTTCCAGCGTGCCGGTGATCAACAGCGGCATGGCCAATTCGTGCAGGCCATCGCCGCGCCCATCCTGGGGCATCAACGACAGCGAATAGCTGACATCGAGCATGCGCGCGAGGTTTTCCGCACGCTCCAGGTAGCGCGACATCCAGTACAAATCCGAGGCAGTTCTACTCAACATAATTCAATCCTCGACCACCCAGGTGTCTTTGGTGCCGCCACCCTGGGACGAGTTGACCACCAACGACCCTTCGCGCAACGCCACGCGGGTCAGCCCGCCAGGCACCACGCGGGTTTCCTTGCCGGACAGCACGAATGGGCGCAGGTCGATATGACGCGGGGCGATGCCGTTGTCGACGAAGGTCGGGCAGGTGGACAAACACAGGGTCGGCTGGGCGATATAGGCGTGGGGCTTGGCCTTGATGCGTGCGCGAAAGGCTTCGATTTCAGCCGCCGTCGAAGCCGGGCCGACCAACATGCCGTAGCCGCCGGAACCTTGGGTTTCCTTGACGACCAGGTCCGGCAGGTTGGCCAGCACGTGGGATAATTCGTCGGGCTTACGGCATTGGAAGGTAGGCACGTTCTGCAGGATGGGTTCCTCATCCAGGTAAAAACGGATCATCTCGGGGACGAAGGGATACACCGACTTGTCATCCGCCACTCCGGTGCCAATCGCGTTGGCCAGCACCACATTGCCCAAGCGATACGCGGCGAGCAGGCCGGGCACGCCGAGCATGGAGTCCGGGTTGAACGCCAGCGGGTCGAGGAACGCATCGTCGAGGCGGCGATAGATCACATCGACGGCCTTGGGGCCGTCGGTGGTGCGCATGAACACACGGTCATCACGCACGAACAGGTCGGCGCCCTCCACCAGCTCCACCCCCATTTCGCGGGCCAGGAAAGCGTGTTCAAAGAACGCGCTGTTGAAGCGGCCCGGGGTCAGCACCACCACACTGGGGTTATCCAGGGGGCTGGAGCTTTTCAGGGTATCGAGCAGCAGGTTGGGGTAATGATCGATGGGTGCGATGCGCTGGGCGGCGAACAGTTCGGGGAACAGGCGCATCATCATCTTGCGGTCTTCGAGCATGTAGCTGACGCCGCTCGGTGTACGCAAGTTGTCTTCGAGAACGTAGTAAGTGCCGTCGCCATCGCGTACGAGGTCGACCCCGGAGATGTGGGAATACAGGTCGCGGTGCAGGTTCAGCCCCTGCATCGCCAGTTGGTATTGCTCGTTGGCCAGCACCTGCTCGGCGGGGATGATGCCGGCCTTGATGATGCGTTGCTCGTGGTACAGGTCGGCGAGAAACATGTTCAGCGCCTTGACCCGCTGGATACAGCCGCGCTCGACCATCCGCCATTCGCTGGCGGGAATACTGCGCGGGATGGTGTCGAAGGGAATCAGGCGCTCGGTGCCCTGCTCGTCGCCGTACAGGGTGAAGGTGATCCCGGCGCGGTGAAACAGCAAATCGGCTTCGCGCCGGCGTTGGGCCAGCAGTTCAACAGGGGTATCAGCCAACCAGCGGGCGAACTCGCGGTAATGGGGGCGAACCTGCCCTGCCCCGTCGTACATTTCGTCGTAATAAGTGCGGATCATGCCGAACTCCTTGTCACCCGGACGCTTGAACCTTCGCAAGGCCCGTGCCAGCGGCATAAACACTTAAAAATCAGTGCGTTGAATAACCAAAGGGATCTGCTCGCACCGTCCTGGTGCGCAGAATGCCCCGCGCACAGGCGCACGCTTCATCGCAATGCGCGCTTTGGCTATCAACAGCATAGTCAGAGTTGATTTCACTGCCCGTTCGCGCTTGCGGATAATCGCAACCATCTGCTGAACAGGGTGCGTCCTACCGCTTCAGCGCAACGCTCTTCCCTTTAGGCCACCCTGCTCGGGTGGCTTTTTTTTGGCTGGAGAAATGCTGTGTAGGTGGGGTGATAGTGAGGTTGCCGAACCGGACAGCGATTAGGGCTGGCCACAAACAAAATCGGCCGACCCGAAGGTCAGCCGATACGCTGTGTTTCTCATACTGCTACATGGGTAACCCACGCACCTCCTGCTTGACGCCCCATCCCTCGATGATGCCGCCCAGAGGCTCGACCACCGCCTCGAAGTCCTGCTCGAAGTCTCCTATGCCGTCGTAGGTTGCAAACATGATTTTGCTCAGTTCCAGGTACCAGGCGCCATCGTCGCGCGCGCTGACCTGGGCATTCAGGGATTCCCCACGAAATTCACCCGCAGCCCTGCGCGCCCGTTCCTCATCCGGGAATATGGCGTAGAACTCAATGGGGTGGAAACGCGAGAAGTCGAAGCCGCCTTCTTTCATGCGGCGCAGAACGTTGGTGCTGATGTCTTCTTGATAGGCTGTGCTCATGAAAAGTGCTCCTCGAATTGATGGATAGACTTTCCGTGCTTCCCGAAGCCCACGCCGTACTGGCGTGGGAGCTACGGCAAAAACATCACCGCTGGAAAACAAGCATGTAGCTGACAAGACCAGACCTTAGCGATTCGTTCGCTGATCTCACTTGCAGAGTAGCGCGAAGCTATCACCTCCACCAGAGGCGCTTTAAGTGTGTACAGGGAATATTCAGGCGGCGGGAGAGATGTCGAGGATCTGGATACTGTTCTGGTCTTTGAGGATCTTGACCGTAGGCTCAGGCTTGCGGCCCTCCAGGTCATTGAGGTCCAGTTCAGCGGCGATGGGCACCAGTTTGTTGCGAATCATGTGTGCCGCATCTTCGAGGCTGGGCTTCTGATCGCAGGTGAACTGCTCGACGGATTGAACGCCGTGATCATCAACGAAGGTAATCTGCCACTTTTGCATCGGTGCCTCCTCGATAAAACCCGTGTGTGGGCTTACCACTATCTGGACCTTGAGGGTTCGCCAAACGTTCCACTCAAGTCAGGAGGCACCGGATCAACTGCGCTTATTTTTCAGCGTGTTCTTTCAAGGCTTTCAAGGTGTTGAACGGCGCGTCCACCACAAACTTGTTGGCCAACCACGACGGCACGCTGCCACCTGGCTCGGTGTGCACCTGGTAAGTGACTTCGGTCTGGTTGTCGCCTTTTGGCACGAGTTTCCAGAAGCCATCGACCTGGGCAACCCGTACGTAGCCTTTTTCTTCAGGCTTGTAGGTCGGGACGCCCTCGAGCTTACGGGTCAGCGTGCCGTCGGCCGCCTTGGTCGTGGTGATATGCAGGTAGGAATCGCGGTCCGTCACGGGGAACGGGGCCTTGAATTGGGTGTAGGTCCAGCTCTCGTCGCCTTTCTTGTCTACCAGCTTCTGGGACTTGCACTCGTGGATCCAGGCACAGGCACCGGCCACGTCTTCCTGCAGGGCGACGATTTTGGCCACGGGCGCCTTGATCACGGTCACACCGCGATAGGCCTTGTACTTGGAGCCGGCAATTTCGCTCAGGGACACTTTGATACCGTCTTCGTCCTTGGCGACTTGCCAATCCTCAGCCTGGGCAGTGGCAGCAAACACCAGCGTAAAACCGCACAACACAGCCATTCGTTTCAGCGAACCCATTGTTGTATTCCTTATTGTTGAAGTTCCGATAGTAAAGCCCATCAAGCCGCCGTCATCTGCTCCCACCAGCCGATCAACCGGATTGCATCGGCCTGGTCGGTGCCGCAGACCTCGATATCGGCCTTGAAATCACTGCACACCGCCGGGCGTTCCGGCCGGCCGAACAGCTGGCATAGCTGTTCGACCGACAGGTGCAGGCAGCGTTCGCCGGCCGGTTTGCCGTGTGGCATGCCCGGTAATGGCGAACTGATGGAGGGGGCGATGCAGCACGCGCCACAGCCTTCACGGCATTTCATGACCAAAAGGTCCTCGACGACTCAATGTGGATGGCCGGGCTAGAGTACGCCCTTAAACAGCCGTTTTAAAATGGTCTAACAGGGGTTTTTCGCAGAAAACAAAAGTGACTGACCAGTCTGCGACAGATGGTCGAGGGGTGACGTCACGTTAGGGCGAAAAGTTTATTGCTTGAACTCGAACTCCAAGGCCGCGCCTTCAACATCGCGGCGCTCTTCGTTGCGCAGTTGCAGTTTCATTTCATTGCTGAGCAGGCGCCCGTTGATCTGGAAGGCACTGTTGTCAGTGGGCTTGTCACCAAACATCGGCGGCAGCAGCGGTACGCTTTTGGGCTTGGGCATGGTGCCCAGGGGCTGCAGGTGCCGGACCATGTCCGTAGGCAGTGTCAGGTCCAACTGTGCCGGTGCCAGTTGGGTTTGGGCGACTTCGCGGGCCGATTTTGACTTGCTCGCTACCGGTGCACGCTTTTTCACCGTGGCGGCTTTTTTCTTGGTCGCGGCGGCTTTTTGCGCCGGTGCCGGTTTTTTCGCAGGCGTTTTCTGCTGGTTGCTGGCGGCGGGCTGGGCGTCAGTCACAGGCATGGCCGCCAGCACGGGGCTGACGTTACACAGGCTTAACAGGCCAATCACCAAAGCAGCACGAACAATTGAGGTCATATCGCCTACAGCATTAACGGCAGAGGGCCATATGCTCGCTTGTTGTGCGCGGCATGACAAGCGCGGTGATTAGCCAGCTATCGGAGTTGTCCCCAATACGCCGCTCAAAAGCCGGCTGCCGTCTCCTGGCACAACTGGCTGGCCAGCATCCCCAACGTCATCAGCGCCCTCTCTGCCTCGCGGTTCCACGGCGTGCCGCAATTGAGGCGGATGCAGTGGTTGAACTGCTCGGTATTGCTGAAGATCAACCCCGGCGCAATGCTGATGCCCTGTTGCAGGGCACGCACGTGCAGTTCCTGGGTATTGACCCGTCCGGGCAAACTGACCCACAGGATGAAGCCGCCGGTCGGGCGGGTCATCTGGGTGCCTTCCGGGAAATACTGCTGCACCGCCAGCTGGAAAGCGCTGAGGTTCTTGCGGTATTCCTGGCGGATGTAGCGCAGGTGGCGGTCGTAGCCACCGTTCTCGAGGTACGCCGCCACCCCCATCTGGGTCACGCTGCAGGCGGAATGGGTACTGAACATCTGCAGGCGCTGGATTTCCTGCTGGTATTTGCCGGCGATCATCCAACCAATGCGCACCCCTGGCGACAATGTCTTGGAAAAGCTCGAGCAGTAGATGACCCGGTCGAGGCGGTCATAGGCCTTGAGGGCCTTGGTGCGACCGAGTTCGAACATCAACTCGCCGTAGATATCATCCTCGACAATCTGGATATCGAAGTCCGAGGCCAGTCGCAGCAATTGTTTCTGTCGCTCCTCGGGCATGGTGCCGCCCAGGGGATTGCTCAGGCGCGTGGTCAACACCAGGGCTTTGATCGACCATTGGTTGGCCGCCAATTGCAGGGCTTCCAGGCTCATGCCGGTGGACGGGTCACTGGGGATCTCGATGACCTTGAGGCCGAGCAGGTCGGCCAGTTGCAGCAAGCCATAGTAGGTCGGTGATTCGGCGGCAATCAGGTCGCCTGGGCGTGTGAGCACGCGCAGCGACATCTGCAACGCATCCACGCAACCGTGGGTGATCACCACCTCGGAAGGGTCCACCACCACACCGGCGTCGCGCATGCGAATCGCCACTTGGCGGCGCAACGGCTCGAAACCCGGGCTGAACATGTAGCTGAACGCACGCGGGCTCTGGAAGCGGGTGACCTTGGCCAGCTGCTGGTGCAGCGCGCGGACCGGCAAGTAGTCGACACTCGGCACGGCGGCGCCCAGCGGAAACACGCCTTCACGGCGCGACTCGCCCAATACCTGCTGGATAATGCTGCTGCGGGTGACCAACCCGGGACGCTCGACACGGGCAATGTCCGGCGTCGGCGCCGTCAGCGCCGGCGTCTGGTGCACGTAGTAGCCCGATTGCGGCCGCGCCCGGATCAGCCCCTGGTCTTCCAGGTTGGCGTAGGCCTGCAACACCGTGGCATGGCTGACGTTGAGCTGGGAGCTCATCTTGCGCACCGAAGGCACGCGCTCACCCGGTTGATAGACACCGCGCCGGATGTCCTCAGCCAGTTGCTGGGCGATACGTTGGTAAAGCAACAGATTGGTCATGACGCAGCACTCGATTTCACGGGTATTTTATTTTTGTGTGAAACATACCGGCACAGTTTAGAAGTGTACGGGGACAGTTGCCACAATAGTCGAGCGCGGGCGGGAGTGACAGTAAAAACTGTAGGGGTGGGGGAATAGAATTTCAGCTCTGCACTGAAACGAAATGTGGGAGCGGGCTTGCTCGCAAAAGCGGTGCATCAGCCACTTAAAGGGTGACTGATACGCCGCCTTCGCGAGCAAGCCCGCTCCCACATTTTGATCAGCGCTGGCGCCTTATCGGGCGGCGCCCAGTTGGCCCTTCTCGTCGGAGAATACAATTTCCACTCGACGGTTCTGCGCGCGGCCGCGCTCGGAGGCGTTGGCCTCGACCGGATACTGGTCGCCGTAGCCTTCGACCTGGATACGTTTTTCATCGATGCCGAGGTCGACCAGTACATCGGCCACCGATTGCGCACGGTCACGCGACAGCTTGAGGTTTTCCTGCTCGCCGCCGGTGTTGTCGGCGTAGCCCTCGATGCGCACCACGCGCTTGGGGTTCAGTTGCAGGAACTGCACGATTTTCAGCACTGTGCGGTTGGCCGAGTTTTTCAGCTCGGCGTCACCGGTATCGAAGAGCACGTCGCCCAGGGTCATCACCAGGCCGCGATCGGTCTGGGTGGTGGCCAGGCTGGCGATCTGCTCTTCGAGCCATTTGCCCTGCTGCTGCACGCTGATCAGCTTGTTTTCACGCAGGGCCAACTGCAGGCGCTGGCGCTCCAATTCAAGCTTGGCGCCACGCTCCTGGTTGAGCGCCTGCTCAGTGTGCTCGCGAGCGATGGCACTGTAGCGCTGGCTCAGGTAGGCGTAATGCACCACGTCAGCACCGCTGCCCCAGTAGCTGGACAAGCGGTCGGCACGCGCGAGGGACTCACCGGCGCGGATCACGTCCTTGGGGGCGAAGCGCAGCACATTGGCGTCTTCCTTTACCTTCTGGAAGTCGTTGCCGGCCTGTTGCAGCGCCTGCTCGCCATTGGGATGGCTGGCACAACCGCCCAACACGGCGCTGCCCAGCAGCAACACACAGCTCACGGCACGGATCATCGGGCTCATTGGGCTTCTCCCAACTGCAATTGCTTGCGCAGACGCGTGATGCGGGTGTTGAGCACGTTGAGTTGTTCCTGGCTCTTGCGGGTCAATATCCGGGCTTCAGCCAGGCGCGCGTCCAGCTCGGCCTGTTCGGCCTGCATGCGCGCATCTTTGTAGGATTCATCGGCCATGTCGGCCTTGGCCTGGGCGAACTTGTCTTCGGCCAGTTTCAATTCGGGCGAGTCATCAGTACTGGCGCCCACGGCGCTGGCTTGTTCCAAGGCTTGTTGGGTGAGGCGTATTTGTTCATTCGGCGCAGGATCGGCTGCACATCCCGCCAGAGCGACAACGGCGAGGGCCGCGAAAAGAGGTCGAAGAGTCACTGAAAATCCCTACTTTGTTGGGGTGCCGACGGGTTGTTGCAATTGCGCTTTCCAACGCTCGAGATTGCGCTGCAGCGCGGCTTCCGCCACACCAGACCCGGGCAATTCTGTCATCTTTTTGGCGAGCTGTCCGCGCAACCACGGATCATTGCAGGCCGAGTTGTGGGAAATCGCCAGGTACAGGCCGGGCTGATCGATCGGCGTTTCGCGAGCGACCAGGTCATTGCTCATGCCCAATGTCTGGGCCATGGCCATGCCCGAGTAACGCCCGGCCAGCACGTAATCCACCTCGCCCAGCAACAGTTTCTGGAAAGCCGGCGTCAGGCTCGGTAGACGTTGCAGGGTGAGTTGCTGATCGGCGAGGGTTTCGAACTCACGGCTCAAGCGTGCCCGCTCCGACACTGCGCCCTTGTGGCCCTGCAAATCGGCGGCCGTGTTGTAGACCAGTGCCGAGTCCTTGCGTGTCCACACCAGATAGTCGGTCTGCACCAGCGCCGGGTGGATGTAGTCGAGGGTCTCCAGCTCGCCCAGGTTCAGCGGTGCGTCGGCGAGGATGTCCATGCGCCCGCTGCGCACTTCATCCAGGGCCAGGGAACGTTTGCCGCCGTAGAGCAGGTCGACCTTCAAGCCGAGGTCCTTGGCGACTTGCTGCAACACATCGGCGGTGGCGCCGATCAGGTGCGTGGGGTCCTGGGGATCACGCCAGAGCAACGGCGGTGCGTCCGGGCTGCCGGTGATCACCAGGCGCTCACATTTGCCCGCCGCCAGCGTCAGGCTCGGAAGCAGTGACACACCCAGCAACAGCACCACCCAACGACGCAATTCCATCACAGACTCTCCCCATCACAAAACGCATCCCTTGTAGGCGCCGGCAAGTCGGTATCTACAAAGGCAAAAAAAAACCCGGTCACAAGGACCGGGCTCTTTATAAGTGAAGCGACTGGATTAGACCAGCTTCTCCAACTCAGGAACGGCTTCGAACAAGTCCGCTACCAGGCCGTAATCAGCCACCTGGAAGATCGGTGCTTCTTCATCCTTGTTGATCGCGACGATCACTTTGGAGTCTTTCATACCGGCCAAGTGCTGGATCGCGCCGGAGATACCGACCGCGATGTACAGCTGTGGCGCAACGATCTTGCCGGTCTGGCCGACCTGCATGTCGTTGGGTACGAAACCTGCGTCGACGGCAGCGCGGGAAGCGCCGACCGCAGCGCCCAGCTTGTCGGCCAGGGCGTACAGGTGTTTGAAGTTGTCACCGTTCTGCATGCCACGGCCGCCGGAAACGACGATCTTGGCAGCGGTCAGCTCAGGACGATCGGACTTGGCCAGCTCTTCGCCAACGAAGCTCGAAGTGCCAGCGTCGTGGGCAGCAGCAACAGCTTCAACCGCAGCCGAACCCCCTTCAGCAGCAACCGGGTCGAAACCGGTGGCACGTACGGTGATCACTTTAATGGCAGCGGTCGATTGCACGGTGGCAATGGCGTTACCGGCGTAGATCGGGCGCTTGAAGGTATCAGCGCTTTCTACCGAGATGATCTCGGAGATCTGGTCAACATCCAGCTGCGCAGCAACGCGTGGCAGGATGTTTTTGCCGTTGGACGTAGCGGCAGCCAGGATGTGGCTGTAGCCAGCGCCCAGTTCCGCGACCAGCGGGGCAACGTTTTCCGGCAGTTGGTGCGCGTAGGCGGCGTTGTCGGCCAGCAATACTTTGCTCACGCCAGCCACTTTCGCAGCGGCGTCAGCCACGGCGCCAGCGCCTTGACCTGCTACCAATACGTGAATGTCGCCACCGATTTTCGCAGCGGCCGCCACAGTGTTCAGGGTAGCCGGGGCCAGCACCTTGTTGTCGTGTTCAGCGATTACCAAGATAGTCATGTTTAGATTACCTTCGCTTCGTTTTTCAGTTTCTCGACCAGTTCAGCCACCGACTTGACCTTGATACCCGCGCTGCGTGCAGCAGGCGCTTCGACTTTGACGGTCTTGTTGGTGGAGGCGGTGGAAACGCCCAAAGCGTCTGGAGTCACCGACTCAAGCGGCTTCTTCTTGGCTTTCATGATGTTTGGCAGGGACGCGTAGCGCGGCTCGTTCAAACGCAGGTCGGTGGTGACGATGGCCGGCAGTTTCAACGAAACGGTCTGTGCGCCGCCGTCGATTTCACGGGTCACAGCCACGCTGTCGCCGCTCACTTCGACTTTGGAGGCGAAGGTGCCCTGGCCGTAACCGGTCAGTGCAGCCAGCATCTGGCCAGTCTGGTTGTTGTCGCTGTCGATGGCCTGTTTGCCAAGGATCACCAGCTGAGGCTGTTCCTTGTCGACAACGGCTTTGAGCAACTTGGCCACGGCCAGGGAGGTCAGCTCTTCAGCGGATTCAACCAGGATGGCGCGGTCGGCGCCCAGTGCCAGTGCGGTACGCAACTGCTCTTGAGCAGTGGTAGGGCCGATGGAAACCACGACGATTTCAGTCGCCACGCCTTTCTCTTTCAGGCGTACGGCTTCTTCCACGGCGATTTCGCAGAAAGGGTTCATCGACATCTTGACGTTAGCGAGGTCGACGCCGGAATTGTCCGCCTTGACGCGAACTTTCACGTTGTAATCGACAACGCGTTTGACAGCTACAAGAACCTTCATGGATTCCTCGTTACTCTCCGGTGAAAAGAAAGTCGCCTAGGCGAACCTGGCGGTTGATGCTCATCGGCACACAAGGGCACCTCCAAAAACCTCGGCGAGTGACCTTGCTCACGGGAAGTGACGACCGTTCGTCAGTGGTGACTGAGAGGTCATTCTTTATCGCAGCGTGTAAACTGCGCGCCATTGCTTGGACGCGCGTCACCTGTCTTGCTTTTGGACGTGCTCTTGAAACCTGCAGTCTGCCTACGGTAAGCGCAAAACCGACCGTATATTGACCGGAACACCTATTCTGGTCAATACGGCAAAATAGCCAGTCATAAGCCGCGCCTCTTTGATTTACCTAGCCTGCGGGCAATTCAAACAAACGTTTGTATTGGACGCTGACAGTGGTGTAGATATAATGCGCCACCTAGAGAGAAAGGTGGGTCATCCCCTGCCATTTGGCACAGTGATGATGGATACGACACCGAACCTCCACCCATTAGAAAAAAAGCCTGTTGAGCCTTGAGTAGGAGATAGCCTGTGGAACGCGAATACATGGAATTCGACGTGGTCATCGTCGGCGCTGGCCCGGCGGGACTGTCTGCCGCCTGCCGACTGAAGCAGAAGGCCGCCGAAGCCGGTAAGGAAATCAGCGTCTGCGTGGTCGAGAAAGGCTCCGAAGTCGGCGCCCACATCCTCTCCGGTGCCGTGTTTGAACCCCGCGCCCTGAACGAACTGTTCCCGGACTGGAAAGCCCTCGGCGCCCCGCTCAACACCCCGGTGGTGCGCGATGACATCTATGTACTGCGCAGCCCCGACGCCTCCACCAAGGTGCCTGACTTCTTTGTGCCCAAGACCATGCACAACGAAGGCAACTACATCATCTCCCTGGGCAACCTGTGCCGCTGGCTGGCCCAGCAGGCCGAGAACCTGGGCGTGGAAATCTACCCAGGCTTCGCCGCCCAGGAAGCACTGTTCGACGAAAACGGCGTGGTCCGCGGGATCATCACCGGTGACCTCGGCGTCGACCGCGAAGGCAATCCGAAAGAAGGCCTGTACACCCCCGGCATGGAACTGCGTGGCAAGTACACGCTGTTCGCCGAAGGTTGCCGTGGCCACATCGGCAAGCAACTGATCCAGCGTTTCAACCTGGACAGCGACGCCGACGCCCAGCACTACGGCATCGGCCTGAAGGAAATCTGGGAAATCGACCCGGCCAAGCATCAGCCAGGCCTGGTGGTGCACACCGCCGGTTGGCCGCTGGACATCATGAGCGCCGAGAACACCGGTGGCTCGTTCCTTTATCACCTGGAAAACAACCAGGTGGTCGTCGGCCTGATCGTCGACCTGTCCTACAGCAACACCTTCCTGTCGCCGTTCGACGAGTTCCAGCGCCTCAAGCATCACCCGGTGCTGGCGCAGTACCTGGAAGGCGGCAAGCGCATCAGCTACGGCGCCCGCGCCATCTGCAAAGGCGGCCTGAACTCGCTGCCGAAGATGGTCTTCAAAGGTGGCGCGCTGATCGGCTGCGACCTCGGCACCCTGAACTTCGCCAAGATCAAAGGCAGCCACACGGCGATGAAGTCCGGCATGCTTGCCGCCGACGCCGTGGCCGACCGCCTGTTTGCAGAGTCCGAAGGCGGTGATGAACTGACCGCCTACGTCGACAGCTTCAAGTCCAGCTGGCTCTACGAAGAGCTGTTCGCCAGCCGCAATTTCGGCCCGGCGATGCACAAGTTCGGTCCGATCATCGGCGCCGGCTTCAACTGGTTCGACCAGAACATCCTCGGCGGCAAGATGCCGTTCACCCTGCACGACACCAAGCCGGACTACGCCTGCCTCAAGCTCGCGAAGGACAGCAAGAAGATCGACTACCCGAAACCCGACGGCAAGCTGAGCTTCGACAAGTTGAGCTCGGTGTTCATCTCCGGGACCAACCACGAAGAAGAACAGCCGTGCCACTTGAAGCTCAAAGACGCGAGCATCCCGATCGGCACCAACCTGCCGCTCTACGATGAACCGGCACAGCGTTACTGCCCGGCCGGCGTGTATGAAGTAGTGACCAAGGAAGACGGCGAAAAACGCTTCCAGATCAACGCCCAGAACTGCGTGCACTGCAAGACCTGTGACATCAAGGACCCTTCGCAGAACATCACCTGGGTCACGCCGGAAGGCGCAGGCGGGCCGACTTACCCGAACATGTAAGTCCGTGGCTTGAACAAAAAGGCTCCCAATCGGGAGCCTTTTTTTGTGGCCCGAAACAAAACCAGTCACCTCGGTCAAATGTGGGAGCGGGCTTGCTCGCGAAGGCGGTCTGTCTGTTGAGGAATGTGTTAACTGACCCAGCGTATTCGCGAGCAAGCCCGCTCCCACATTTACGCAGTTGTGCCTGATGGAATTATGCAGCCCGCTCTTCACCGGGGTTGCGCAAAAAGTAGCGCTTGTACTCGCGACTGAACTGCGACGTGCTCTGGTATCCCACGTTATGCGCCGCCTGCGCCACGCCCATGCCTTCGACCAGCAGCAACTGCTGGGCCTTGAGCAGGCGCAGCCGTTTCAGATATTGCACCGGCGACAACAAGGTGCAGCGCTTGAAATGCTCATGGAACGTCGACGCACTCATGTGCGCATACCCCGCCAATGTCTCGATATTCAGCGGCTCGGCGTAATGGGCATGCAGGTGATTCAACGAGGTAGCGATCCGCGAAAACTGCCCCTGCTGTTCCACCAGTGCGCGCAGTACATCGGCCTGGGGCCCGCGCAAGGCGGTGAACAACAATTCGCGCACCCGCGCCGGGCCCATGATCCGGCTTTCCAGCGGATCGTGCAGGCACTGCAACAGCCGCTCGACGCAGCCGCGCATCGCATCGTCGAGCACCACCGAGCTCATCGATTCCAGGGTCTGCGCCGTCGGCGGCGGCCCGGCCTGCATGCCCATGGCCATGACCAACTCACCCAATACCACCCGATCGATGCCCACTGTCACCCCGTACAACGGGGCGTCGGGCGCCATGGCAAAGGTCTCGCATTCGAACGGTACCGGCATCGCCTGGATCAGGTAGTGACCGGCGCCGTACTCCAGCGTGCGCGGGCCCAGGTAGGCGACCTTGCTGCCCTGCGCCACGAACATCAGGCTCGGCTCATAGATCTGCGGCCCGCGCGCCACGTCGCAACTGGCGCGCAAGACCTGCACGCCGGGCAAGTGGGTCGGGGAGAAACCGTCGCAGGGCGTGAGCCCCTCAATCAAGGAAACCAGCGTGGCGTTGGCATCGAGATGGCGGGTCAACAACATAAAAGCAGCTCTCGCAAAGATACGTCTTGGTGCAGGCCAGCTGGCTTCAAGCCACAGGCTGCAAGAAAGCTCGCAGTTTATAGCGTGCCGCTTGCAGCTTGCCGCTTTTAGCTGCTCCTCCGGAGCTTTAGGCATGAGACTCGGAGCATTTGCCATGGTCGCACCCGGGGTCGGCGCGCAGAATGCGCCACCTCCCCAGTCCAAGCTTTTGCGAGGTTTATCCATGTACACCGCTATCGGTTATGCCGCCCAGTCGGCCACCACTCCCCTCGCCCCCATGTCGTTTGAACGTCGCAGCCCACGTGCCGATGACGTGGCCATCGAGATTCTCTACTGCGGCGTCTGCCACTCCGACATCCACCAGGCACGCAACGAGTGGGGCATCGCCGTATACCCACTGATGCCGGGCCACGAGATTGTCGGCAAAGTCACCGCCGTCGGCGCCAGCGTCACCGCGCACAAAGTCGGCGACCTGGTCGGCGTGGGCTGCATGGTCGACTCCTGCCGCCACTGCGACGCGTGCAAGTCGGACCTGGAGCAATATTGCCTCGAAGGCCCGACCATGACCTACGCCACCCCCGACCGCGTCGACGGCAGCAACACCATGGGCGGCTACTCCGACAGCATCGTGGTCAGCGAGCACTTCGTGGTCAAGATTCCAGCCAAGCTCGACCTCGCCAGCGCCGCGCCGATCCTCTGCGCCGGCATCACCACCTACTCGCCGCTCAAGCACTACGGCGTCAAGGCCGGCGATAAAGTCGGCGTGCTGGGCATGGGTGGCCTGGGCCACATGGGCATCAAGTTTGCCAAGGCCATGGGCGCGGAAGTGACCTTGTTCACCCGTTCGGCGAGCAAGGCTGAAGAAGGCCGTCGCCAGGGCGCCGATCACGTGATCGTGTCCACCGATGCCGAGCAGATGAAGGCCGCCGCCGGCAGCTTCGACTTCCTGCTGGACACCATCCCGGTACAACACGACCTCAACCCCTACCTCGATGTACTGCGCTTTGACGGCGTGCACATCCTGGTCGGCCTGATCGAGCCGGTAGACCCGCCGGTGAATGCGGCCAAGCTGGTGCTGGGCCGCAAAGTGCTGGCCGGCTCGTTGATTGGTGGCATTGCCGAAACCCAGGAAGTCCTGGATTTCTGTGCCGAGCATGGCATCACCTGCGACATCGAAATGCTCGACATCCGCCAGATCAACGAGGCTTACGCCCGCATGATCGCCGGTGATGTGAAGTACCGCTTTGTCATCGACATGGCGACCCTGAAGGCCTGATCAGGCCTTTGCGCCCAACTCCGCGGAAAGCCGGGCCGCGACCTGTTTGATCACCGGGATCAGCTCGGCCATTTTCTCCAGCGGCATGTAGGGCACGGTACTGGCGATGCTGATGCCGGCGACGATTCGCCGGCTGGCATCGCGCACCGGTGCCGCCACGCAACGGATCGACGGTTCGTTGTCTTCCAGATCGAACGCGTAGCCCCCCACCACGTATTCATGCATGCGCTGCTCGAACTGCGCCCAGGTTTGTTCCGGGTGCTGCGGCCATTGCAGGCTCTTGCCTCCCGCCGGCAGGCTGGCTTCGTACAGCCGCTGCCATTCCTGCGCGGTGTCATCCAGCAGCATCGCCTTGCCCACACCGGTACGCGCCAATGGCATGCGATGGCCTACCCGCGAGCGCATTTCCGGGCCATTGCGGCCTGGATTCTTGTGCAGGTAAAGCACGTCATCGTATTCGCGGATGGCCAGGTGGATGGTGTCGCCGGTCAGCGCCGACAGCTCATCCAGATACGGGATGGCCAGGGTCACCAGCGGCAACTCTTCGCGAGCCTGGAACCCCAGCTCGATCAACTTCGGCCCCAGCAGGTAACCGACCTGCGGCACCACGCGCAGGTAGCGCTCTTCCACCAGGCAACTGGCCAGGCGATGCGTGGTACTGCGGGTGGTGCCGATTCGCTTGGCGATCTCTTTCAGATCCCGCGCACCGGCCGCCACCGCTTGCACCACGCCCAGGCCACGCAGCAGGGTCTGGGTGCCGGTAGGCGCAGCGTCTTTGACGGGAGTGTGGGCGTTTTCCTGCATATCGGGCCTATGTGGTGGTACGAAAACGGCGCCATTATGGCAAATGCAGCCCTCCTGAACAGAGGAGATCCACTGTGGGAGCTGGCTTGCCTGCGATGAGGGCGTGTCAGCCAGTAAATGTGCAGGCTGACACACCGCTATCGCAGGCAAGCCAGCTCCCACATTTTGATCTTCACAGGGCACGACTTTAGCGTTGCTTCATGCGGTCGATAATCACCGCCAGCAACAGGATCGAACCACGGATCACGTACTGGTAGAAGGTGTCGATGTTCTTCAGGTTCATCGCGTTCTCGATGATCGCCAGGATCAGCACCCCGGCAATCACATGACGGATCATGCCGATACCACCGCTCAACGAGACCCCGCCCAGGACGCAGGCAGAGATCACCGTCAGCTCGAAACCCTGGCCGATCATCGGTTGGCCCGAGGTCATGCGCGAGGCCAGGATCACACCGGCCAGCGCGCCGATCAAACCGTGCACGGCGAAGATGATGATCTTGGTGCGGTCGACGTTCACCCCGGCCAGCAGCGCCGCTTCCTGGTTACCGCCAATCGCCATGGTGTTGCGCCCGTAGGTGGTGTAGTTGAGCAACCAGCCGAAGAACACAAAGCACAGCACGGTGATGATGATCGGCACCGGCACGCCCATCAGTTGGCCGTTGCCGAACACGAAGAAGCCTTCGTCCATCACCCCGACGGCCTTGCCGTTGGAGAAGATGTAGGCCAGGCCGCGCACAATCTGCATGGTCGCCAGGGTCGCGATCAACGCGTTGATGCGCAGCTTGGCGATGACGATACCGTTGATCAGCCCCACCACCAGGCCCATGGCCAAGGCGGCGGACACACCGAGCACCACGCTGTCGGTGTCGCGGATCACGATCCCCGCCACCACGCCGGCGCAGGCGATCACCGAGCCCACCGACAAGTCGAAGTGCCCCGACGCCAGGCAGAACAACATGGTGCACGCCGCGATGCCCACGGTGGAAATCGCCAGGCCCAGGCCGCGCATGTTCAGCGGCGAGAGGAAGTTGTCGATAAACAACGCGCTGAGCACAAAGATGCTGAGTGCCGCCAGCAGCATCACCCAGTCATCGAGAAACTTGCGCTGGTTGAAACCCGGCCAGAAGCCCTTTGCAGTTTTTACCTGAGACATAGCCAAACCCTCTTATTCTTCAAGCCCGCGAACGCGGGAGCGCCAGTTGCAGCAGCCGTGCTTCATCCGCTTGATCGCGGGTCAGTTCGCCGGTCAGGGCGCCTTCGCTCATCACCAGGATGCGGTCGGAGATGCCCATCACTTCCATCAGGTCGCTGGACACCACGATCACCGCGATGCCGCTGGCGGCGAGGTTGTGGATGATCTGGTAGATCTCCGACTTGGCGCCGATATCGATGCCACGCGTCGGCTCGTCCAGCAGCAGTACTTTCATCGGCATCGACAGCCAGCGGCCGAGAATGGCCTTCTGCTGGTTGCCCCCCGACAGGTACATGATTTTCTGCTCGGCGTTCGGCGTCTTGACCTTCATCGCCTTGATCTGCTTGTCGGCGTTGCCCTTCTCCCAGCCGTCGCGCAGCAGCCAGCCAAACGTGGCATGCGCACCACGCGCGCTGATGTTGATGTTCTCGGCGACGCTGGACAGCGGAATGATGCCCTCCTTCTTGCGGTCCTCCGGGCACAGCAACACGCCAGCGGCGATGGCATCGCGGGGCGAGCGCAAGGGCAGCGCCTGCCCGTTCAATTCCAGGTGGCCGGCGGTCGCGCGCTCCAACCCGCTGAGCAACCGGAACAGCTCGGTCCGCCCGGCACCGACCAGGCCAAACAGCCCGAGGATCTCGCCCTTGTGCACTTGCAGGCTGACCGCCTCACGCAGGCCCGGGCCAAGCAGCCCCTCGACCTTCAGCGCCACCTCGCCCTGCTCGCGCGGGCGATAGTCATAGATGTCCTGGATGTCGCGGCCGACCATGCAGGTCACCAGTTGGTCGTGGGTCAGCGTGCTCATGTCCTCGAAGGTACGCACGTAGCGGCCATCCTTGAACACCGTGACGGCGTTGCAGATGCGGAACACTTCTTCCATGCGATGGGACACGTAGAGCACCACTTTGCCCTCGTCGCGCAGCCGCGTGATGATCGCCATCAAGCGGTCGATCTCGCGGGCGGACAGGCTGCTGGTCGGCTCGTCGAAAGCAATCACATGCGCACCCCGCGACAGCGCCTTGGCGATTTCCACCAGTTGGCGCTGCCCGAGGGACAGCCGCCCGAGCTTTTCGTCGGGGTCGATCTCATCGGCCAGGCCCTTGAGGCAAGCCAGCGCCTGCTGGCGCAACAGCCCGCGATTGACCACGCCAAAACGCGTCGGCAAATGCCCGAGGAACAGGTTCTCGGCCACCGTCATTTCCGGCACCAGATGCAGTTCCTGGTGGATCACCGCGACGCCGTTGGCGATGCTGTCGGCGGCGGATTTGAAGTCCATGGTCTGCTCGCCGATCTGCAGCGTGCCGCTGCTCGGCAGGTAGGCGCCGCCCAGAATCTTCAGCAGGGTCGACTTGCCGGCGCCGTTCTCGCCCATCAGCGCATGTACCGAATGCGGCCGCGCTTCAAAGCTGATCTGCGCCAGGGCTTTCACACCGGGAAACTCCTTGCCGATGCCATTGAAACGCAGGGCCGCGCCGCTCATTTCCACAGCCCGATTTTGCTCAACTCTTGCTTGAAATTGTCGCGGGTGATCAGGGTGACATTGTCCAGGGCGGTGAACTTGGCAGGCTCGGTGCCTTTGGTGACCCACTCGAACATCGCGCTGGCGGTTTTGTAGCCCGAGGCATCCGGGCTCAGCAGCATCGAGCCGTAGAAACCGGTATTGGATTTCTTCAATTCCTCGATTGCATCGGTACCGTTGATGCCGACACCGATCACGTTGGCCGCCTTGAAGCCGGCGCTTTCAGTGGCGCGCACGCCGCCCAGCACGGTGCTGTCGTTCATGCCGCCGATCAGCAGGTTTTTCGCACCACTGGGCAGCTTCACCAGCGCCGAGTTGGTGGCGTCCATGCTGCCGGGAACGTCGAGGGTTTTCTGCGCGCTGAAGAGGATATGGTCAGCCGGCAGGCCCGCCGCCTTGAGGCCTTCCACCGAGCCATCGGTGCGTTTCTTGCCGGTTTCCAGCTCGTCGAAGGTGTTGATCACGGCGTAGGTTTCTTTCCAGTCCCAGCCACGCTTTTTCGCTTCGGTGGCCATGGCTTCGCCTTGCTTCTGGCCGATCTTGTAAGCGTCCAGGCCGACGTAGGGCACGTCTTCCATAGGCTTGCCCTTGGCGTCGACGAAACGGTCGTCGACCGCCAGCACCTTGAGGTTATTGAGCTTGGCCTTGGCCATGATCGCCGGGCCAAGGGACACGTCCGGCGGGCAGATCACAAAGCCCTTGGCGCCGTTGGCCGCGAGGGTGTCGATGGCCGACAGGGTCTTCTCACCGTCGGGCACCGCGATCTTGATCACGGTGAAACCCTGGTCCTTGCCGGCCTTTTCGGCGAAGGCCCATTCGGTCTGGAACCAGGGTTCTTCGGCCTGCTTGACCAGGAAGCCGATCTTCACTTCTTCGGCGAGTGCCACGCTGCTGAACGCCATCGCGAGCGCCAGAGTGCCTAGTGTCTTCTTGAACATGAGCCACCTCTTGTTGTTATTGAGCGTTACAAGTTCTAGTCGTGGTACATCACGGACCGCCCGCCATCGATCATCAGGCAGGTCGCATTGATGAAGGGCGCCTCGTCAGTCGCCAGGAACAATGCAGTCATCGCCACTTCGATCGGCTGGCCGATGCGCTTGGGCGGGTGCAGGTCGAACGCACGCTGGCGTTCGGCGTGGGGGTCGGGGAAACCGTTCCAGTAGTCGACGTTGAGCTGGGTTTCGATGTAGCCCGGCGCGATGGCATTCACGCGGATGCCCTTGGACGCGTATTCGATGCCGAGCGCGCGGGTGAGGCCGAGCAGGCCATGCTTGGCCACCGGGTATGGGAAGCAACCGGGAATGATGTGGCTGGAATGGGTGGAGGCGATGTTGATGATGTTGCCGATGCCCTGCTCGATCATGTGCGGCAGCACCGTACGGCAGCCGTACCAGGCGCCGTCGAGGTCGATGGCGAAGCAGCGGCGCCAGTCCTCGTCGGTCATCTCCAGCGGGTCGCGGAACACGTTGACCCCGGCGCAGTTGACCAGCACATCGACGCGACCGAAGCGTTCGATGGCGACATTGACCAACGCCTGCCACTGCATCTTGGAGGTGATATCGACGGGTTGCGCGACGATCTCGGCGCCACGTTCGCGCCAATGGGCGGCGACTTTCTCGACCTTGTCGCCCTGGATATCGGCAATCACCAGGCGCGCCTGCTGGGCCTGGAAACAGGCGACGATCGCCTCGCCAATGCCCTGGGCGGCGCCCGTGATGATCACCACTTTGTTCTTCAGCCGTTCACCATAGGTGGGCTCGGGCACAGCGGGTAACGACAACGGTTGGGGCTGCATCGCTTCACCTGTTTTATTTTTGGTAGTGAGTGCTGATGCAGGCGACTATAAACCCATCTTTTGAAATATCTCAATATATAAATTTGCATCCCATATAGTGAGCAAAAATCAAAAAAAGTGGGAGCAGGCTTGCTTGCGAATGCCGTGGTCAGTCACATATGAGTTGACTGATCCAGCGCATTCGCAAGCAAGCCCGCTCCCACCTGTTGATCTTCAGTGTCTACAGGCTGGGTGACTAGCCGAGGGCAAAGTCGCGCAGCGCATCGCCTTCCATGCGGTAGCGAACCCACTCTTCCTGCGGCTGGGCGCCGATGGATTTGTAGAAGGCAATCGCCGGCTCGTTCCAGTCCAGCACGCTCCACTCGAAACGGCCGCAGCCGTTGTCGCAAGCGATCTTGGCCAAATGCCGCAAGAGCTTCTTGCCGGCGCCACCGCCGCGTTGCTCGGGGTTGATGTACAGGTCTTCGAGGTACAGGCAGTTGCTGCCCAGCCACGTGGAGTAACTGAAAAAGAACACGGCAAAACCGATCGGCAAGCCGTCCCGCAAGCAGATCAGGCCATGGGCGGTCGCGCCCTCGCTGAACAGGCTGCGCTCGATGTCCGCGACACTGGCGATCACTTCATGCCGGGCCTTCTCGTACTCGGCAAGCTCGGTGATGAAAGCCAGGATCTGCGCAGCATCGCTGGGCACGGCGGGGCGAATCTCGATGGTCATGGGCGAGCCTTGGGCAATTTCAAAGCACACATACTAAGGCGCTTTCATGACGAGTTGCAGTGCAATTTCGAGAGGGTGCGGGTGCTTTACTCCGTCGCGCAGTGATCCGAGCACCACCAACCACAGAACAATCGCCGTGGCCGCCCATGGTAAACAGTCGGCATAACGCCAACGATTCGAGACTTGCCCATGCACGCCACTCCGCCGGTGGGCGCGAAGACTTTCGCGCTGTTCTGCCTTGCCAGCTTCCTGCTGTCCCTGTCCTACGGTTCGACGTTTTTGCTGTCGCTGCTGATTCACGCGCGCGGCGGCAACGACCATGATGCCGGCAGCGTGATTTCCATGGCGATGCTCAGCACCTTCGTGGCCGTGGTGCTCTCCGGGCATTTGGCCGATGCGCTGGGCGCGGCCCGGGCGATTGCCGGGATGGGCGTGTTGCTGGTGGTGGCGTGCCTGGGTTTTGCCCTGGTGCCCGGGTTTGGCCAAGGCTTGATGGTGTGCGGGCTGGCCCTGGGATTGGGTTGGGGCGTGTTCTACACACTGGGGCCGATCATCGTGACCTTGCTGGTAGAACCACGTCAGCGAGCCAAGTACTTTGCGCTGCTGTCGGGCAGCATGCTGAGTGGGATCGGCTCCGGCCCCCTGCTCGGGCGGGCCGCCAGCGCGCTGGACCTGCCCCTGACCAGCGCGTTCTATATTGCCGGGCTGGCCAGCCTCGCCGGTGTGGTGATGTTCTGGCGTATGGGCGCTCGGCTCAAGCATCACGCGAACGTGCCTGCCGCCCGTATTTCCTGGGCTGCCAGCCGCAGAGTGCTGTCTTCCAGGGCGGCGTTCGCCATCCTGATGGTCGGCTTGGGAGGGTGCGTATTTGGTGGGCTTTCATCGTTCCAGACCAGCTACGCAGCCGCGCATGGCCTGGACTATTCGCTGTTCTTCGGCGGGTTCCTGAGTGCCGCCATTACCAGCCGGCTGTTGATCGCCGGCTTCGTGGTCAAGCGCGACGCCTACCGTGCCGCCTGCGTGTTGTCCGGGTTGATGCTCGGGTCGATCGCCCTGTTTGCTTTTGGGGTGAGCGGCAACCTCAGCTACCTGCTCGCGGCTGCCACGTTGGGCGTGGGTTACGGCCTGACGTACTCGGTGATTAACGGGCTGGTGGCCAATGAAGCACCACCCGGCACCACGTCCCAGGCCCTGCTGTTGTTCAGCCTCGGGTACTTTGTCGGCGTGTTTGGCTTTCCGCTGCTGGCGGGCAAGATCATCGTCGAGTACGGCCTGTCGACCCTGATGCTCTGCGTGCTGGCCATCGCCGCACTGAACTGGATGATCACCGTGGCCCGCCTGATCGCGCGCAGGCTCTCGACACACAAAATCTTACAGGTGGGCTAATACCGTTCGTCGCCATCAAGGCACGAACGCCGAAGCCGGGCGGACCAATAGAGGGTAAGGACATTAATCATATGGAGACACCCTCATGAAGAATTCCAAGTTTGCCGCCCTCGCCCTCACCGGCCTGTTGTCTGCCACATCGCTGGGCGCTTTCGCTGCCACTTCGTCCACCGGCAAGACTGACCCGGCCGGCAGCTCGCCAAACCCTGCCACCCAGGAGTCCCAGGACTCGATGGGCACCGGCATGGACACCAATGGCGGCGCGATCATCCAGCCAGGCGCAGACCCGCGCACCCAGGGCAACGACACCCAACGCCAGGCACCGGCTGCCGTCGGCAATGGCAAGATGGGCCCCGCGATCAATCAACCCAACATCAACAAAGGCGACGACTCGAACGTGCCTGGCGCGCCGAAACAGCCTGCGCCTTGATGGATCGATAGCAACACCAACACCCGATCATTTCCCAGTGAAGAGGTACGCATGAACGTCGATAGAAACCTTGAAAAAGAAGTCCTCACCCGCCTGTTGCACGCCCACCCGAACGGCCTGGGCAAGGAGGTGCTGGATAACTACCGCGGCGAAAAGGTGGTGGCCAGTGTCTTGGCGTTCCTCCAGGACCGCGGGCTGATCAAGGATGGGCATGTGACCACCGACGACGCCGGTGAATACTCGTTGAACCTGCCGATCAAGCTGACCGCATCCGGTGTCGACGAGGCCCGCAAGCTTGAAAGTGAAGGACCTCAGTAATCCATTTTGTCTGGTCTGGCCCTGGCGACAGGGCCAGTGGGAGTATCGCAATGCCTCTAGGAAGCAAAGCCAAATACACCGCCGCACAGAAGCGCAAGGCTGCCCGTATCGAACAGAGTTACGAGCACCAAGGCGTTCCCAAGGATGAAGCTGAGGCGCGCGCCTGGGCTACCGTCAACAAGCAGTCTGGCGGTGGCGAAAAGGCCGGTGGCTCGGGTCAGCGTAAAGCCCCGCAGGAAAAGTCCCAGGCCCGCAGCGATTCGGCAAAGCGCGCCGTGGCCAGCCGTGACGGCCATGCGCGCAACAGCCGGGCCTCATTGGCGACGCAAACCAAGCAGAGCTTGCTGCAGGAAGCGCGGGCCAGGGCCATTCCGGGCCGCTCGAGCATGCGCAAGGATCAACTGATTGAAGCGCTGCGAAAGGCTGGCTGACGCCAGTCTTCCCCACATTTCAAAACCCATTCCGGGCTGTGATGAGGGAGCTTGCTCCGGCTGCGCTGTCGAACCGTAGCAAGCTCCCTCGCCACCACTCGCCCACATATTTTTTTTCGCGGTGTCGCCAATCAGCGGTGCGCCGAGACCAGCAGCATCATCGGACGCTCTTGCTCTTCTGCCAACGCTGGCAGGGCCTTGAGGTCGGCTTCGCTCGGCCCCCACTCTTGCACATGGCTCAGCGTGAACCCGGTCTGGATCAGTAGATTGAGCAACGTGCCCAAGGTACGGTGCTGCTTGATCACGCCCTCGGCCAACCAATTCGTCACCCGTGGCCCCTCCAGCTGATAACTGTCCACCGGCCAGCTTTTACGACCTTGAGCATCGACCTGCCAGCCTGGGTTGCGCGGCGCCATGAAGATCGGGTGCTCGATGGAAAACACCAGCCGCCCACCCGGCACCAGCGCTTGATGGAGGGTCTGGAACAATCGCTTTAGATCGACGATGTAATGGAACGCCAAGGAGCTGTAGGCCAAATCGATTGTGCCCGCCGGCTGGTCGAGTTGTTCCAGGTCGGCGATGGCGTAGGTGACGGTCGGCGCCGAGGTCATCGCCCGGGCCCGCGCCAGCATCTTGTGCGACACATCCAGGCCAAGCACCTGTGCGGCGCCCTGCTCCTGGGCCCAGCGACTGAACCAGCCATAACCGCAGCCCAGATCGACCACGTTCAAACCGGACATCGGCGGCAGCAAGGCCTGCAAGGCGGGCCACTCCGGCGCGCCGGCGAGGCCCTCCACCGAGCGGCTCATTTTGCTGTAGCCCTCGAAGAAGGCCGGCGTGTCGTAGATGTTCTGGGTCATGGGACGGCTCCGTACTGAGTGCCCCTATTCTGCCAACAACGCGTCCACTTCGGCAGCCCCTGGCGAAGTCGCCGGACCCCAGCGCGTGACCGCCAGAGCCGCGGCGGCGTTGGCGCGACGGGCTGCCTGGGCCGGTTGCAGGCCGCTGGCCAAACCGGCCAGGAACACCCCGGCATGGGCATCGCCCGCACCGTTGCTGTCGACCGCCTGGACCTTGAAACCCGGCACATGCTCAGCCTCGCCCCGACGACTGACCCAGCAACCCTGCGGACCGTTGCGCACCACCAACAAGGCCTCGGCAGGCAAATGTCGAGTGAGTGCAAGCAGCGCATCGGCGAGCGTCGTGGCACCGGTAAATGCGAGCGCCTCCGGGCCGTTGCTGGTCCAGATATCGATACGCGGCAGCAAGGCAACCATCAACGCCGAGTCCGGCGCCTTGACCAAGGGGCCCGGGTCGAACACCACGGGTATAGCGCGCGGCAGGGCCAGCAGCCAATCGAGCAACGCCTGCGCCTTGCCCTCGAGCAACAGGCTGTAGCCGCTGACGTACACATAGTCGTCTGCCCGTGGTACGACGCGCGCCAAGTCCTCGGCCGTCAAGTCGCCTTCTGCGCCGATGTGGGAAATGAAGGTGCGCTCGGTGGTGGCTTCGGTCAGCGACACACACAGGCCGGTGTCCTTGTCGTCACTGGCCGCCTGGGCGATTTCCACGCCTTCGGCCTGCATGGCCGCACGGGCCAGGTCACCAAAGCGCCCGCGGCCATGGCGCCCGAGGTACACCACCGGCAACCCATTGCGGCGCGCGGCGGCCATCACGTTGAAACCGCCGCCGGCTTCGAAGCTGGCCGACTGCGCCAGCACGTCGCCGCCGGTCGCGGGCAGGGTGTCGAGGGCCATGACCAGGTCAACGATGACCTGGCCGGTGTGCAGCAATCTAGACATTGTGACTCTCGACTAAAGCCGGACGACGGTCAGCCGCGCCGCCCAGCAGCGCATAAATCCCGCCGGCCACCAGGAAGGTGACGATCCAGCCCAGGCCGTTGTGGCCCAGCCAGGAGTCGGACAACGGCCCGGCGAACCAGATGTTTTCGGCAGTGGTGCCGATGGTGGTGAAGCTGAAGCCCAGCACGATCGCCACGGCCCAGGCGCCGAACGCGCGCCACTCAACCCCGCCACGGTACCAATAGGCGCTGCTGGGGCTGACGTCGAGCAGGTCCTTGGGGCTGTAGTAGTGACGGTGGATCAGGTCGACCACGAAGATCCCGACCCACGCGGTGATCGGTACCGCGAGCAACGAGATGAAGGTGATGAACGGGCCGTAGAAACTGTCGGCGATCAACATGAAGTAGATGGAGCCGGCGAAGATTGCCAAGATGTCGACGATCACCGCGTGCACACGCTTGACCTTCAAGCCGAGGGTCAAGGTGGTGAGGCCGGCCGAGTACACCGACAGATTGTTCGACAGCAGCAGCCCACCGAAGGCGGTGATCAGGTACGGCACGGCCATCCAGGTCGGCAGCATGTCGCGGATCGCGATGATCGGGTCAGTCGCCGACGCCAGGTCGTTGTTGCCCACCGACAGCAGGCCGCCGAGGGTAATCAGCAGCACCAGCGGAATGCCCGCACCGAACGCGGCGGACGCCACCAGGCGCACGGCCTTGACGCTGCGGTGCTGGTAGCGCGACATGTCGGCACCGGCGTTGGCCCAGCCGATACCGGTACCCGCCGCCATGGTGCCGATACCGATGATCATCGCGCTCAACGGCGCCGGGGTGGCGTTGAACACCGCGCTCCAGTCGATGGTGGCGCAGAGGAAACCGCCGACCAGAACGTTCAATGCGCCGAACACGTAGGTCGACCACTTCTGGATCACCAGCAAGGTCGCGTGGCCGAGGCCGGAAACGGACAGGGTCAGCAGCACGAAAATGGCGATGAAGATCAGCGTCAGCAGCGGCGCGCTCTTGGCCTCGACCGGCGAGCCGAACAGGATCGAACACAACGACAGCAACACGAAGGCGGCGGTGGTGGTGTTGACGGTTTCCCAGCCCAGGCGCGACATCAGTGAGACCAGCGTCGGCCCGATGTTTCCGCGCACCCCGAAGATTGCGCGGGACAGCGTCAGGCTCGGCGCACGGCCACGTCGGCCGGCAATCGAGATGATGCCCACCACCGCAAACGAGCCGGCGGCGCCGAGGATCGCGACGATGATCGCCTGCCAGATCGCCAGGCCGCGAAACGCTACCAGGGTCGCGCCCAGCGGCAAGCCGAGGATGCTGATATTGGCCGCAAACCACACCCAGAACAGTTGCAGCGGATGGCCGTTGCACTCGCCTTCAGGGACCGGTTCGATACCACGTGTTTCCAATTGCCCGGCACTTTGGCCGGAAGAAGTGCTGCTCATGAGGGGTGCTCCTGGTGCCTGTATTGTTGTGGTTGTGGCAGAGAATCAAAGCTTTAACCGGTCATCCTGACTCGACGCGACCTGTGTAGGAGCCGGGGGGCACGCCTACAAGGTTCAGCGCAATGTAAGCAGCCCCGCGACCAACGGCTGCAAATCCAGGCCATTGACCTGCTTGACCTGTTCGATCATCGCTTCAGGCCAGCACTGCAGGCCCAGGCAGGCGCCGAGCATGGCGCCGAGGATTGCGGCGATGGTGTCGGTGTCTCCGCCAAGGCTGGCGGCCAGGCACAGCGCCTCGAAGGCCTCCAACTCACCCACCGCCACTTGCTGGGCGAGGGCAAACGACACCACCACGGACTCCTGGGAAGCCACGGAGGTGCCGATCAATTCATACAGCAGCTCGGCAAACAGGGCCTTGTCGCCGCTGCCGACGCTCAGGGTTCGCGCCCAACTGATGCGCGTGGAAATCCGTCCGCCGGCCACCCAGTGACCATGGCTTTCCGCCTGCTGGGCGATCTGCGTGCCGATGTTCAGCGCTTCACCAAGGTCCACGCCATTGATGCCTGCCGAAACTACCGCCGCGACTGCCGCCGCGCTGGAGATGCCCAGCGTGGTGTTATGGGTCACCTGGCAAGCCTGGATCACCGCCTGGATGAACTGCAGCGGATCACTGACGTCGGCGGCAATGCCCACCGGCGTGATGCGCATCGCTGCGCCGTTGGTGGTGCCATAGCGCCCGGATTCTTCCGGGGTGTGGCCGGCGAGGATCATGTCGATGGCGCGCTTGGTGGACGGCCCGAGCAGATCCTGCGAACCCTTGGCACGCATCACCGCTTCCCAGTCGATCAGGCGTTGGGCGAGCACGGTCGGCTCGATGCTGCCCTGCCCTTCGACCAGCAACTCGCCGACCAGGATCGCCTGCTCGGTGTCATCGGTGATGGAGCCGGCCGGCATGTTGGGGGCGATGGGCTGATCGGCGTCGGCGTCTTCCAGGCCGGTAATGGCACCAAAGCGCGCACGGACCTGCTCGCGGCTCAAGGATTGGGTGGGCATGCCCAGGGCATCACCCAACGCCAGGCCGTAGAAAGCGCCGAGGGCGCGATTTTGCCGAGTCATTTCGACGCTCCGAACTGCAGGTGCAGGCGAAAGTGCAGAGGGTCGAGCAAACTTTCGACGTACTCCATGAAGCGTTCGCGACGGTCATAAGTGGTACGCGAGGCCTTGAGAAACACGCTGCCGGCTGGACGGCCGAGCAACTCGGCGTCTTCATCGCTCAAGGGCTCGGCGCCGATCCACTGGTCACCTTCGGCGCCCACATAGCCGTAGGCGGCCAGGGTGATGGTCAGGGAGTTGTCGATCAGCCCCACACGCGGCAAGCTGTCGAGGCCACCGGCAGCAGGCATCAGCGAGCGCTCCAGCGACACGGCTGTGCCATCGGTGGTACGCCGACGGCGGTCGAGGGCGATGAATTGGTCAGTGCCGAAACGGCTGAGCAGGTCCGGGCGGGTGACCGCTTCCAGGCGCAGGATGTCGGTGGTCACCAGCGCGCCGGTGTCAGCCAACGCCTGGGCCCAACCGCTGCGCTGGTCGAGCACCATGCCGTCAAAGGTGACGATGGAGCCGACGCCGCTCTGGGTGGCGATGTAATTGCGCCGCTTGAGTTCGGCCAGGGCTTCGCGCAGGGTGCCTCGGCTGACCGCAAACTCCTCGGCCAATTGATGCTCGCCCGGCAGCAGGAAACCGTCGGCCATCACCCCACCCTCGATACGGCGGATGAGTTCGTCGACGACGCGTTTTTTCTTATCAAATCGAACATGTCTAATCATGTACAAATTGATAACCGAAACCGCCCGATTACAGCAAGCGAATTATTTCAGGGGGAAGGAAAAAACGCCCTCAGGGTTCCAGGCCAATCGGGAAAAACACCCCGTCGCTCCACACGCCCAGCCAGTTCTGACCGTTGATCGGACGGCTCACCGCCAGCTCCACCAGTTGGTAGAACACGTTGCGATGCACCAGGGCTTCGAGGTTGGTGCGCACCCGCACATACGGCGCAGGTTCCTGGGTGACGGGGTCGATGACCACCCGCAGAGGGTGCTCAAGGCCGGCGTCGATCGACTCATCGACATTGGTGGTAAAGCGCAGCACCTGGCTGTCGCCCTGCCCCTGCACGTCCAGGGTCACCGCCACAAACGGCGCGTCATCGACACGGATGCCGACCTTTTCCACCGGGGTGACCAGGAAATAATCATCGCCATCGCGGCGGATGATGTTGGAGAACAACTTGACCATCGGCTTACGCCCGATAGGCGTGCCCTGGTAGAACCAGGTGCCATCGCGGGCGATGCGCATATCGATATCGCCGCAGAAATCCGGGTTCCACAGATGCACCGGCGCCGGTCTCTTGCCCTTGGGCAGTTGGGCCAACAGATCATTGGCCTTGGCGGAATCGGTCATGGGGGTCTCCTGTGTCTTACTGATCGCTCATTCCCAGCAGGCCGCGGGCGTACTGCGCCAGGGGGCGGGCAATCAGGTCTTCTGGCTTGTTGTCGTGGAACGTCAGTAAACCGCCACGACTGCGAATGCGTGCAGTATCAATCAAATACTGGGTGCTGGTCTCGATCAACATGATCTGGATTACGCCGCTGTCCAAGCCTACGCGGTCGAGGGCCTGCTGGTCGGTCCATTCATCGGCATTGCCGATACGGTCATCCGCCGCGGCAAATCGGCAGTACAACAGGTAGTGCGCGCCGGCCGCACGGGCTTCGGCCATGGCTTGTTCGAGGCCTTCGGGCTGACGTGCACGACGCACCATGGGGAAGTATTCGACGAAGCCGTTGAAGGCTTCCTCGGCGACCACGTTAGGTCGCGGGTACGCGCTGCCCGGTGGCACGAAGGCACCCTGGGCGATAAACACAAAGGAATCCGGCTGTATGCGAACCGAGGCGGTCCGGCGGGTGTCGCTGTGGTCGAGCAACCCGGCGTCGCTCATCTGATAGCGGGTGCCTTCGGCCATATCGCTGACGGTCATGCAACCACTCAGCGTCAACGACGCCAGCAACAAAACCAGGTTACGCATCCTAATCCTCCAGAAGCCGGTGACGGAAAACCGGCGAATGGGCACGAGATGCAGAATCCAGGCCACTCGCAAGCGGCGCAAAGCAAATGGGGGAGCGGCTTGCTCGCAACTGTGGCGGATCAGTCGATATTTCCTTGGACCGGCCCACCGAATGCGCGAGCAAGCCCGCGCCCACAGGGTTCTACGCCAGCCTGGGCTAGCCGCCGATGATCTTCATGATGGTGGCACCGCCCGAGAACGCGACTTCCTGTTTATCACCCAACGCCTTCATCAACAGGCCCTGCAAGGCCGGCAGCGCCTGGTGGCGGGGTTGATCCAACAGGTCGCCGACGTAGTGACGGTTACTCGACGACAGGCAACCGTGCAGCCAGCCGGTGGACGACAGCCGCAGCCGCGAACACGTGCGGCAGAACGGCACGCTTTCATTCGCGATGACGCCAAAGAAGCCTTTGCCCGGCACTTCGTAGCGCACCGCCGTGGCATCGACCGGCGCGTTGGCCTGCAAGTATTCATACTGCTCGCCGATCAGGCTGAGCAATTGCTGCAGGCTGACGAATTGTTGCAGGAATGCATTCGAGTCCTTGGCCAGGTGGCCCATGCGCATCAACTCGATAAAGCGCAGCTCGTAGCTTCGCTCCAGGCAGTAGTCGAGCAACGGCATCACCTGATCGAGGTTCTGGCCGCGCAGGGGCACCATATTGACCTTGATCTTGATCCCGGCGGCGCGGGCCTGGTCCATGCCATCAAGCACAGCGGCCAGGTCACCGCCACGCGCGATGCTGCGAAAAGCGTCGGCATCCAGGGTATCGAGGGAGACGTTGATGCGCCGAATGCCGGCGTCCACCAGCAGCGGCAGTTTGCGCGCGAGCAACTGGCCATTGGTGGTCAGGCTGATATCACTGAGCCCCATCCCGCCGACAGCGCCCATGAAGGCTTCCAGCTTGGGGCTGACCAACGGCTCGCCGCCGGTGATGCGAAGGCGTTCGATCCCTGCCGCCTCGATCAGATAGGCCACGCCACGGGCCATGGCCTCGGCCGAGAGTTCGTCCTGGGCAGCCACCAGCCGCTTGCCGTTTGGCACGCAGTAAGTACACGCGTAATTGCAGGCTGAGGTCAGGCTGATCCGCAAATTGCGAAAACGCCTGCCTTGACGATCAACGATCATGGATCACTCCGGCAGAGGATGAATCGGGCGCGCTAAAAGCTGACCTATAAATCAGCTTTTAGCAAGGTCCTTGCCTGAGTATATTCCTGGGGTACTGCGCCCGACAGCAACTATCAGGTGGCAGGCGTTTCGGCAGGCGCCTGTGGCAGCTCGGCGCTGTGCTTGCGTTTGTTGCCCATGCGCACGCCAATGTCCATCAGGAACTGGAAGAAGCCTTCCTGATCTTCCAGTACATTACTCCAGAACGGCGAGTGATACAGCGCCACGGCGCCGTGCACCAGGGCCCAGGCCGCGCAGTAGTGGAAATACGGCGGTACGTCTTCCAGCTTGCCTTCGCTGATGCGGCCCTTGATCAGCAGGGTCAGGCGTTCGAAGTTCGAGGCGCGGATCTTGTGCAGTTCCTCGACCATCTCCGGCACCTGATGGCCCTTGACCACTTTCTCTTCCAGGCGATCAAACAGGCGGTAGCGCTGCGGGTCACGCATGCGGAACTCGAAGTAGGCGCGGGACAGCGCCTCCTTGTCCTTGTCGACATCGGCCGAATGCAGCAGCTCGTTCAAATCACGCTCGTAGTCGAGCATCAGGCGCAGGTAGATCTCGGCCTTGGACTTGAAGTGCTTGTAGATCGTGCCTTTGCCGATACCGACGGCATCCGCGATCATCTCGACGGTGACGCTGTCTTCACCCTGTTCGAGGAACAACTTGAGTGCGGTGTCGAGAATTTCCTGCTCACGGCGGCGAAACTCTCGGACCTTACGGGGTTCTTTGTGCATGAGGAAGAGGTCTGCAGAGGTCGGAATAGGGAGGGTTGCGCAGGGCCACGGATACGCGGCGATACGATTTACCCAGTGCGAGGGATTATCCCGACTGAACGGTCGTTGGGCAACGTCTATGTGAACCCGCCGCACACTTTAGTTTCGGCGCGCCAACGTTTCCTTTGATTTCAGTCAGAAATAATACGCAACAACTATCCACGTGCACCCAGCCAATGAGAACTCAAGCGAAGCGCGCGTATTCCAAATCTGTTTAAAAAACGATCAGATGCGACTGGACTGAATGGGATACTGATCAATACTTGAACTGTCGGCGTGACATCTCCCCCAAGTGACGCGCCGACCTGGGTACCGACGGACTGTGTGCCCTTGTTTTACTCCTAATGGTCTTAACCCGGATTCACCCCCCAGAACCCGGGTTTTTTTTGCCTGCGATTTGAGCCTGTCAGCCGGCGACGTGGGCCAACGGGAACAGGCGCTTGAAGTTGTCGGTGGTCTGCTGCGCAAAGCGCTCGTAAGACTCACCCCGCAGCATGGCCAGGTAATCCGCCACATCCCGTACGTATTCCGGCAGGTTCGGTTTGCCGCGATGAGGAATGGGCGCCAGGTAAGGCGAATCGGTTTCCACCAGCAGGCGGTCGGCCGGCACCTGGCGTGCCACGTCGCGCAGGGCGTCGGCATTGCGGAAAGTGACGATGCCCGATAGGGAAATGTAGAAGCCCAGGTCCAGGGCCGCCTTGGCCATGTCCCAATCTTCGGTAAAGCAATGCAGCACGCCGGCCTGGGGCAACGCGGCCTCGCGCAGCAACGCCAGGGTGTCGGCACGCGCGCCACGCGTGTGGACGATTACCGGTTTGCCGGTCTGCTGGGCAGCTTGCAGGTGCAGGCGAAAGGAGGCCTGCTGCAGGTCGGCGGCTTCGGGCTCGTAGTGGTAGTCCAGGCCGGTTTCGCCAATCGCTACCACACGCGGGTGGTTGAGTTCGCCCAGCAGCCAGTCGAGGGCCGGGGCTTCGCCAGGCTTGAGGTCCAGCGGGTGGATACCCACCGAGCAGTCCACATCGGCATAGCGCTCGGCCAGGGCTTTGACGTCTGCGGCATTTTCGGCGCTGACGCCGATGCACAGGAAGTGCCCTACCCCACGCTGGCGAGCCGCTTCAAGGGCAGCATCAAGGGAGCCACCGTGCTGGGCAAGGTCGAGGCGATCGAGGTGGCAATGGGAGTCTACGAGCATAGGAATCTACAACTTGAGTCGCGAAAGTGTCTGGCCAACGATACACCCGTCGGCCACCGAAATTAACGCCGGCCGAGCAAGCCGACCCACTGCACCAGCAGCGCTTCGAGCAGCAGGACACGGTTGAGGTTGGCCTTGCCGAGCACTTTCTGGCGCTGGGCGAGGATCCAATCCTGGATGTTCAGCACCTTGTCCTGCGCACTTTTCTGCGCGAGGTACTGCACCACCTTGCGCATGTCCGGCAGGCCCAGGCCGCTTTCATCCTGGGTCAGCTGGTAGCGCAGGATCAGGCTCGACCAATCGCAGAACCAGTCGAACAGCAAAAGCAGGGGGATGTCCTTCCAGGCGCTTTCGGCCAACTGCGTGGCAGACAGCTCTTGCTTGAGCAGCTTCTTCACACCGTCGACCACCAGCGCGCGTTGCTCACGCACGCCCTGGGCCTGCAGCTTCACAGCCGCCAGCGGTGAGCCGGCCGCCAGGGTGAGCAATTCGACCCGCTCCTCCTCGGAGCACTCCGGCAGCGCCTTAGCCAGCCACTGCAGGCTCATGGCCTCGCTCGGCAACGGGCACGCCTGCTGCACGCAACGGCTGCGGATGGTCGGCAACAAGCGGCTGGACTGGTGACTCACCAGCAGCAACACAGTATCGCCGGACGGTTCTTCGAGGCTCTTGAGCAAGGCGTTGGCGGCGTTGATGTTCATCGCCTCCACCGGCTCGATCAGCACCACCTTGCGCCCGCCCATCTGCGCGGTTTGCACCACGAAGCTGACGAGGTCACGCACCTGGTCGACCTTGATCGCCTTGTCGGCTTCCTCGGGTTCGAGCAGGTAGTTATCCGGGTGGCTGCCGGCCTTGAGCAACAGGCAGGACTTGCACTCGCCGCAAGCCTGCAGGTTGACCGGACGCTGGCACAGCAGGCTGGCCATGAGTCGCTCGGCCAAATCACGCTTACCGATCCCCGCCGGCCCGTGCAGCAGGTAGGCGTGGGCGTGCTGGGCACGCCCGGCCAGTTGTTGCCAGAGGCTGTCCTGCCACGGATAGGCTTCAGCCACGGGCGCGCTCCAGCAGGTTCGGCAACAGGGCATCGATGGCTTGCTGCACCTGGGCCAGCGGCTGCGCAGCATCCAGCAGGTAGTAACGCGCAGGCTCAGCCCTGGCGCGCTTGAGGAACGCCGTGCGTACGGCGTCGAAGAAGGCATGGCCTTCGAGCTCAAAACGGTCCAGGCGACCGCGCGCACTGGCGCGGGCCAGGCCGACTTCCACCGGCAGGTCGAAGACCAGCGTCAGGTCAGGGCGCAAGTCGCCTTGAACGAAGGTTTCCAGGGTGGCGATGCGCTCCAGGGACAAGCCGCGACCACCGCCCTGGTAGGCATAAGTGGAGTCGGTGAAGCGGTCGCAAATCACCACGGCACCGCGCGCCAGGGCCGGGCGGATCACTTCGGACAGGTGCTGTGCGCGCGCGGCAAACACCAGCAGCAACTCGGTATCCGCATTCATCTGTTCCTCGCCCGGGGCCAGCAACACTTCACGGATGCGCTCTGCCAGCGGTGTGCCACCGGGCTCGCGGGTCAACACTACCTCGATGCCCTCGGCGCGCAAACGCTCGGCCAGGTAATCACGGTTGGTGCTTTTGCCGGCGCCTTCGGGGCCTTCCAGGGTAATAAACAAGCCAGTCACGGGCAGTCCTTAGTCAGAGTCATTGCGGGCTTTGCGGCGCGGCGGTGTCCGGCGCAGGCTCCGCCGGCTTTTCAGCCGGGGCTTCGGCCGATGGTGCTGCGTCTTGCGCAGGGTTCACGACCGGCGCCGGGCTGGAGCGGTAATCGGCCCGGCGCTTGAGCTGGAACTCGCGCACGGCGGCATTATGCGCATCCAGGTTGTCGGAGAAAACATGACTGCCATCACCCCGGGCGACGAAATACAGGCTGCTGCCCGGCACCGGGTTCAGCGCCGCATGGATCGCTTCGCGGCCGACCATGGCGATCGGTGTCGGCGGCAGGCCAGCCACCATGTAGGTGTTGTAGGGGTTGGCTTCCTTGAGGTGCGCACGGGTCAACTTGCCATTGTAGCGCTCGCCCAGGCCGTAGATCACAGTGGGGTCGGTCTGCAGCAGCATGCCGATCTTCATGCGCCGCACGAACACGCCGGCAATCTGGCCGCGCTCCTCGGGCACGCCGGTCTCTTTCTCCACCAGGGAGGCCATGATCAGCGCTTGATAAGGGTCAGTGTACGGCGCATCGGCGGCGCGTTTGCTCCACTCCTGGGCGAGTACGTCGTCGAGGCGGTTGTAGGCTTTTTTCAGGAATTCGACATCGGTCATGCCGCGCACGAAGCGGTAGGTGTCCGGGAAGAACCGCCCCTCAGGGAACACGCCAGGGTGACCGAGCTTCTCCATCACCTCACTGTCAGTCAGGCCCGCGAGGGTCTGCACGATCTTTTCATGCTTGGCCAGGGCGAGGCGTACCTGACGGAAATTCCAGCCTTCGACCAGGGTCAGGCTGTACTGCACGACTTCGCCACGCTGCCACAGGCCGATCAGGCCCTGTGCGGTCATGCCCGGGGTCATGCGGTATTCGCCACTGTGCAAGGGCTGACTATCAAGGTTAAAGCGCCAGTACAGGCGCAACCAGAAGGCGCCGTCGAGCACGCCGTCGGCTTCCAGGCGATTGAACGTACCGGTGGGCGTCGCCCCGGCCGGCACATCAAGCAATTGCTCCTGGGTCAGGTTCAAGGGCTGCTTCAGGGTGGAATCGAGTTTCCAGGCGGAAAACCCCAACAGCAACGCCGCCGAGAACAGACCGATCAGCAGCAGTACAACCAGTTTTCGTATCAACTCAAGCATCCAATAGCGCGCGAACAATGCCCTGCAGTTTACGGGTGAGCGGCCCAACCGGCCAGCTCATCGCAGCGCAGCCACGCACCGGCCAAATGCCATACACGCTGTTGCACACAAAGACTTCGTCAGCCTGTTGCAACTGCTCGAGACTCACGTCAGCCACGGCTACCGGGACGCCCAGGGCTTGTGCCTGGGCCATGATCTCGGCGCGCATGACCCCGGCAACCCCGCAACGATTCAGATCGGCGGTTAGTAACAAGCCATTACGCACCAGGAACAAGTTGCTGAAAACGCCTTCGATGACCCGCCCGGACATATCCAGCATCAAGCCTTCGGCATGTTCGGCATCTTGCCACTCGGCACGGGCAATCACTTGCTCCAGGCGGTTGAGGTGCTTGAGACCGGCCAACAATGGCTGCTCGGACAAGCGGGTGGCACACGGAAACAGGCGGATACCGTCGGTTCCATGGGCTTGGGGATAATGAGCAGGCGCATTGCCCTGCAGGAGACGGCGCACCGGTGCACCAGGGTTGAGACCATAACCGCGCAGGCTGTCGCCGCGGGTGAGGATCAACTTGAGGACACCGTCGCCGAGGGCGGCGGCATAAGCCAGCACTTCGCTGCGGATCAACGCGTGATCCGCCGCTAAAGCGAGGCGCTTGCAGCCCTCTTCGAGGCGCTGCAAGTGGCGGTCGAGCAACACCGGTTGCCCGGCCCTGACGGCGAGGGTCTCGAACAGACCATCGCCATACGCCAGGCCGCGATCTTTCAGGGGCACGCTGTCCGCTGGCTGACCGTCGACCCAGCTGTGCATCACTCGGCGAACCGGCGGAACACCAGGGAACCGTTGGTGCCGCCAAAGCCGAACGAGTTGGAGATCACCACGTCGATCGGCATCGGCTGCGCTTCGTGCGGCACGAAGTTCAGGTCGCAGCCTTCGTCCGGCTCATCCAGGTTGATGGTCGGCGGAGCGACCTGATCCTTGATCGCCATCACGCTGAAGATCGCCTCGACCGCGCCCGCCGCGCCCAGCAAGTGGCCGGTCATGGACTTGGTGGAGCTGACTGCCAACTGGTAGGCGTGGTCGCCGAACACCGACTTGATGGCTTCGGCTTCCGCCAAATCGCCCGTCGGGGTCGAGGTGCCGTGGGCGTTGATGTACTGCACCTGCTGCGGATTGACCTTGGCATCGCGCAGGGCATTGGTGATGCAACGCGCAGCGCCGGCACCGTCGGACGGTGGCGAGGTCATGTGGTAGGCGTCGCCACTCATGCCAAACCCGATCAGCTCGGCGTAGATGGTCGCACCACGCGCCTTGGCGTGCTCCAACTCTTCGAGTACAAGCGCACCGGCACCGTCGGACAGGACGAAACCGTCACGGCCCTTGTCCCAGGGACGGCTGGCGCGGGTCGGCTCGTCGTTGCGGGTCGACAGCGCACGGGAAGCACCGAAGCCGCCCATACCAAGGCCACAGGCGGCCATTTCGGCGCCGCCGGCGATCATCACGTCAGCTTCGTCGTAGGCGATGTTGCGCGCGGCCATGCCGATGCAATGCGTACCGGTGGTGCACGCCGTGGCGATCGCGTAGTTAGGTCCCTGTGCGCCCAGGTGGATGGACAGGAAACCGGAAATCATATTGATGATCGAGCCCGGGACGAAGAACGGTGAAATTCGACGGGGGCCGGAATCATGCAGCGTGCGGCTGGTTTCTTCGATATTGGTCAAACCGCCAATACCCGAGCCCATGGCCACGCCGATGCGGTCACGGTTGGCGTCGGTGACTTCCAGGCCGGCGTTACGCACTGCCTGAAAACCGGCTGCCAGGCCGTATTGAATGAACAGGTCGAGTTTGCGGGACTCCTTGACCGAGAGATAGTCCTCGACATTGAAGCCCTTTACCGAGCCGCCAAAACGGGTGGAATAGGCAGAAAGGTCCGTGTGTTCGATCAGACCAATACCACTGTGGCCAGCCAGAATGCCCTGCCAACTGCTCGGCACATCCGTGCCCAGTGGCGACAACATACCCATACCGGTGACTACGACGCGTCTACGCGACACAGCACTCTCCTTTTTCTTGATGACGACACTTTGCTTCGGCGCTCACTTTTCATCAGGGCTAAAGAAAAAACCGCACGCCGTTACAGCAGTGCGGTTTTTCCCTAACAGCAAGCGACGACTACAAACTATTACGCCTGGTGGCTAGTAACGTAGTCGATAGCAGCTTGAACAGTAGTGATTTTTTCAGCTTCTTCGTCCGGGATTTCGGTCTCGAATTCCTCTTCCAGAGCCATCACCAGCTCAACGGTGTCAAGGGAATCGGCACCCAGGTCTTCTACGAAGGAAGCAGTGTTGACCACTTCTTCTTCTTTAACGCCCAGTTGCTCGGCGACGATTTTCTTGACGCGCTCTTCGATGGTGCTCATACCTTGTTTAACTCCTAATGGACAAATTCAGGCAGCTGGCCAGTGGGTAAGTGTATAGAAAGCCTTTTCAGCTTTTCAACTGAAAGCTTCACCCTGTACCCGGTCGGCCACCTGCCTATAAATTAAGTTGCAGCTTTATAACGGATTTTAGACAGCTCGTATGACATTTTTTTGAAGCGATCCGTCACAATTTAACTCATGTACATCCCGCCGTTCACCGGGATTGTAGCCCCAGTCACGTATGCCGCACCGTCGGATGCCAGGAAAGCGACCACATTCGCGATCTCTTGAGCCTGGCCCAGACGGCCCAGCGGAATCTGCGTCAGCAAGCCTTCACGCTGTGCTTCCGGCAGCTCGCGGGTCATATCGGTGTCGATGAACCCTGGGGCCACCGAGTTGACCGTAATCGACCGCGAACCGACTTCACGTGCCAATGCACGGCTGAAACCTTCCAGACCGGCCTTGGCGGACGCGTAGTTTACTTGGCCTGCGTTGCCCATGGCACCCACTACGGAGCCAATATTGATAATTCGGCCCCAACGCGCCTTGGTCATGCCGCGCAAAACACCCTTGGACAGGCGAAACAGACTGTTCAAGTTGGTATCGACCACGTCGTACCACTCGTCGTCTTTCATGCGCATCATCAGGTTATCGCGGGTAATACCGGCATTGTTCACCAGAATCGCCGGCGCGCCGAACTGTGCGGTGATCTCGGCCAGTACGGCAGCCACGGATTCATCGCTGGTCACGTTCAGCTCAAGGCCGGTGCCCTGTACGCCGTTTTCCTTCAAGGTCGCGGCGATACGCTCGGCACCCGAGGCGGAAGTGGCGGTGCCGATCACAACGGCGCCCTGACGGCCCAGTTCCAGGGCGATCGCCTGGCCAATGCCACGGCTTGCGCCGGTAACCAGTGCAACTTTACCTTGCAGACTCATGCAGGCTTCTCCTAAGTTCGGGGATCAGGTTTCAGGCCTGTGCCGCAAGCGCGGCAGCGAAGGCATCCGGGGTATTGAGGTTGGCAGTCGACACGCCGTCGGCGCAGCGCTTGTTCAGGCCGGCCAGGACTTTGCCCGGGCCGCACTCGACCAGTTCAGTGGCGCCATTGGCAGCCAGGGTCTGCACCGATTCTACCCAACGCACGGGTTTGTAGAGCTGCTCCAGCAGGTCGCGCTTAAGGGTGTCGAGGTCTGCAGCCACGGCTGCGCTGACGTTCTGCACCAGCGGAATCTGCGGTGCCTGCCAGTTGATGGCAGCGATGGACTCGGCAAAACGCTCGGCCGCCGGGCGCATCAGCTCACAGTGCGACGGCACGCTGACCGGCAACGGCAGGGCGCGTTTGGCACCGCGTGCCTTGCAGCCTTCAATGGCGCGTTCGACAGCCGCCTTGGCACCGGCGATCACCACCTGGCCAGGGGAGTTGAAGTTCACCGCGCTGACCACTTCGCCCTGGGCCGCTTCGGCGCAGGCCTCGATCACCACGGCATCGTCCAGACCCAGGATAGCGGCCATGCCGCCCTGCCCGGCCGGAACGGCTTCTTGCATCAACTGGCCACGACGTTCAACCAGCTTGACCGCCTCACCCAGGGTCAGGCTGCCCGCCGCCACCAGGGCGCTGTACTCACCCAGGCTGTGACCGGCAACGAATGCCGGACGCGCGCCGCCTTGTGCCAGCCACAAGCGCCACAGGGCGATCGAAGCGGTCAGGATGGCCGGCTGGGTCTTGTCGGTTTGATTGAGTTGCTCTTCCGGCCCCTGCTGGGTCAGTGCCCACAGGTCGTAACCCAGGGCATCGGAAGCTTCCTTGAAGGTATCCAGGACCTGCGGATATTGCGCGCCCAGCTCGGCCAGCATGCCGAGGGACTGCGAACCCTGCCCTGGAAAGACGAATGCGAGGGATGTAGACATGTAACAAGCCCCTAATGATCTGGTCGTCGGAAATCGACGCCCCTACGGTGGGAGCGCACGAAACTGACAGATTGGATGGTCAATTGAACTGGCCGGTCACATTTAAGCATTCCCGGGCCGATTCGCCTAAGGCAACAGGTCCTCGAGACGGCCGTGCAAGCGTTGCGGCAGGTTTTCCTGGATCTCGATCAAGGCCCGTGCAATCGCGCTCTGAAAGCCTTCCACACCGGCAGAACCGTGGCTCTTCACCACAATGCCCTGCAGGCCGAGAAAACTCGCACCGTTATGCCGCGCCGGCGCCAGGTCAGCCTGCAGGCGCCGCATCAATGGCAGTGCCAGGGCACCCACCAGGCGCGACGCCAGATTCTGCTTGAACAAGGCCTCGATACGCGCAGCAATCATGGTCGCCAGGCCTTCGCTGGATTTGAGCAGGATATTGCCGACAAACCCGTCGCACACCACCACATCCGCTTCGCCACGGTACAGGCCATCACCTTCGACGAAGCCTACGTAGTTCAAACCCCGCGCACCCTGCAGCAAGGTGGCGGCCAGCTTGACCTGCTGGTTGCCCTTGATGTCTTCGGTACCGATATTCAGCAAGGCCACGCGCGGGCGCGCCACGCCCAATGCTTCGGCAGCCACCGAGCCCATCACTGCGAACTGGAACAGGTGCTCGGCACTGCAATCGACATTTGCCCCCAGGTCCAGCAGTTGGCAATAGCCTTTCTGCGTCGGAATCGCGGCCACCATCGCCGGCCGATCAATCCCCGGCAGCGTCTTGAGCACGTGTCGGGACAGCGCCATCAACGCCCCGGTATTGCCGGCACTGACACAGGCTTGCACCTTGCCATCACGCAGCAACTCAAGGGCCACCCGCATCGAAGAGTCGGGCTTGCCGCGCAGGGCTGCCGCCGGCTTGTCATCCATGCTGATGGTTTCGCTGGCTGGCGTAATCGTCAGGCGCGCGCGATCCACCGCCGGATGGCTGGCAATCAGTTCTTCAAGAAGGGAGGGTTGACCGACAAGGGTCAGGTGCAGCGAGGGTGTGGCAGACAGGCTGGCAATGCAGGCCTGAACAATGCTGCGGGGACCGAAGTCCCCGCCCATTGCGTCAATCGCGATGACTAGGGCAGACAAGTGATTACTCGTCAGCGCCCTTGTCGATCACTTTACGGCCACGGTATACGCCTTCTGGCGATACGTGGTGACGCAGGTGAACTTCACCGGTGGTCTTTTCTACGGACAGGGTGCTAGCCTCGAGAGCGTCGTGCGAACGGCGCATGTCACGGGCGGAGCGGGATTTTTTGTTCTGCTGAACAGCCATAATTGATTAACTCCTAAACGTTTGGGTCACGCTTTAACTGCGCCAATACACTGAACGGGTTGGACCGCGTTACCTCGTCCTCGCTCGGTTCGGGCTCGTCATCGAGGCCCGCCGGCTGCTGGCATTCTTCCGGATGATGAGCAGGCACAATGGGCAAGGCGAGCAAAAGCTCCTCCTCGATCAGTGCATGCAGATCCAAAGGATCTTCGCCCAGTTCCAGCACGTCATAACCTTTCGGCAACGACTGGGTATTCGCACCCTCCTTCACCACAGCATAACTGCACTCGCTGTGGATCGGCAGGGTGACCAGCTCAAGACAACGCTGGCAAACCATTTTGACTTCGGTGTCGATAAAGCTGTGAATTACCACAGATTTACGTTCATCTCGTTCAAAAACGAATTTGGCCTGCACCGTACCGACAGTGTCGGAAAGCGGGTCGCAGAGTCTCTCCAAATCGGCCAGCAGCAACTCACCTTGAAGGGAGGTGCCACGATCAGCCAATTTGCGCGGGTCAACGTGAGGTGGAATCGGGTCATTCAACATAGGCGCAGCATTATAGGGATGCACCCGGCCATGTCAAAGGAAATTCAGCCCTGTGCGTCAGCCGGTCGCCCCGCTAGAATCCCCGGCTGCCTTGAGGAGACGCCCATGCTGCCTTTATTACTCGCATCCAGCTCGGTTTATCGCCGGGAATTGCTCAGCCGCCTGCACGTGCCGTTCATCTGCAGCTCGCCGGATATCGACGAAAGCCACCGTGCAAATGAATCCGCCGTCGACCTGGTCAAGCGCCTGGCCGAAGAAAAAGCCCGCGCCCTCGCCGCGAGTCATCCAGGCCATTTGATCATCGGCTCCGACCAAGTGGCCGCGCTCGACGGCCGGATCATCGGTAAGCCCCACACCTTCGAGAACGCCCGCGAACAATTGCTGGCGGCGAGCGGCAAGCGTGTGAGCTTTCTGACGGGCCTGGCGCTGCTGAACAGCGAGACAGGGCACTGCCAGGTCGACTGTGTGCCGTTTACCGTGCACATGCGTGAGCTGGACGTTGAGCGTGTTGAGCGCTATCTGCGGATCGAGCAGCCGTATGACTGCGCAGGGAGCTTCAAGGCTGAAGGCTTGGGTGTGAGCCTGTTCCAGAGCACCGAAGGGCCGGACTCGACCAGCTTAGTGGGCCTACCACTGATACGACTGGTCGACATGCTGCTGGCCGAAGGCGTGCAAATCCCCTAAGCCCACCAAACTACTGTGGGAGCTGGCTTGCCTGCGATAGCGGTGGTCCTGCCACTCCAGATGTCGACTGGCCAACCGCTATCGCGGGCAAGCCCGCTCCCACATGTGAATCGATGCGCCTGCTGGATCAGCGCAGGCTCGGGCCTTGGAAGCCCATGTAGAACGCCAGCTTCTCGGCCACGCTGGCACCCAGCCGCTTGGAGAAGCGATCAAACGGCGATTCCTCAACCGTGAAATCCACCAGTTCTTTCTCGCCAATCACATCGCGCGCCACCGAACTGGCACTGCCCAGGCCATCGATCAAGCCCAGCGGCAACGCCTGCTCGCCCGACCATACCAACCCGGAGAACAGCTCCGGATGGTCTTTGTCCTTGAGGCGATCACCGCGCCCCTGCTTCACGCTGGCGATGAATTGGCGATGGGTGGTGTCGAGCACGCCCTGCCAGAACTGGGTTTCATCGGCCTTTTGCGGCTGGAACGGATCGAGGAAGGCCTTGTGCTCGCCCGAGGTATAGGTGCGACGCTCCACGCCGAGCTTCTCCATGGTGCCGACAAAGCCGTAACCGGCCGCCGTTACACCGATGGAACCGACCAGGCTGGCCTTGTCGGCATAGATCTGGTCAGCAGCGCTGGCGATGTAATAGGCGCCCGAGGCCCCCAGGTCGGAAATCACCGCGTACAGCTTGATATCCGGGTGCAGGCCGCGCAGACGACGAATCTCGTCATACACATAACCCGATTGCACCGGGCTGCCGCCAGGACTGTTGATGCGCAGGATCACACCCTTGACCTTGGGATCTTCGAACGCGGCACGCAGGCTGCTGACAATATTGTCGGCGCTGGCCGACTCCTTGTCGGCAATCACCCCGCGCACTTCAATCAGGGCAGTGTAGTTGGCGCCGCGGGTTGCGCTTTTTTCCATGTCCATCAACGGACTGAACAACGCGAGCATGGCAATAAGCCAGACAAAGGTCAGCAACTTGAAGAAAATCCCCCAACGCCGTGCCCGGCGCTGCTCCTGGACACTGGCCAGGAGGGTTTTCTCCAGCAGCTTCCAGCTCTTGTCATCACTGCTATCGGCCTTTTCGGGCGCTTTCCACTCGTCACTCATGCCATTAACCCCAGCAAAGACTTATCGGGCCTGGCTGAGCCAGGCCTGCAGTTCAGAAAAATGATCAATCGTCAGCCTGGGCTCGTATTGCTGCAAGGCTTCGGCTGCCTGGGCACCGTAGCTGACCGCCACGCTGTCCATGCAGGCATTGCGCGCCATCATCAGGTCGAAAGAAGCATCGCCCACCATCAGTGCCTGGCGCGGCGCTACACCGCAATGCGCCAGGATCTGCTCAAGCATCAGAGGGTGAGGCTTGCTAGCAGTTTCATCCGCGGCACGGGTGATATCGAAGAAGTCTTCAAAACCATGCGCCTTGAGCACCCGATCCAGCCCGCGACGGGCCTTGCCGGTGGCAACAGCGAGGTGATACCCCTCGGCGCGAAACGCTTCCAACGACTGCATCACGCCCTCGAACAACGGCGAAGGCGTGGCCTCCAGCGCAATGTAGTGATCGGCGTAATGGTCGCGGAACGCCACCAGCTCAGCGTCGCTGATCTGCGGGTAAAGGGTGCGAATCGCCTCGGGCAAGCCCAGGCCGATGATGCCCTTGACCGCCAGGTCGCTGCACAGTGCATAGCCGGAACGGGTCGAAGCGGCGTGCATCGACTCGACAATCCGGCCAATGGAATTACACAGGGTGCCGTCCCAATCGAAAATCAGCAGTTTGTAATCAAGGTGCGACACTCAAACGCTCCACGGTCTTGGCCCACATCTCATCGACCGGCGCCTGCAGCTTAAGCTCGCCGCCGTCGGGCAGCGGCACAGTGAGCATGTAGGCGTGCAGGAACAGGCGCTTGCCGCCCAGGTCGCGGATCTCCTTGGAGAAATCCTCATCGCCGTACTTGGTGTCACCGGCAATGCAGTGGCCTGCGTGCAGCGTGTGGACGCGAATCTGATGGGTACGCCCGGTGACCGGCTTGGCCTCGACCAGGGTGGCGAAATTGCCGAAACGGCGCAGCACTTTGAACAGGGTCAGGGCTTCTTTGCCCTCCTCGTCCACTTCGACCATGCGCTCGCCGGAACGCAGGTTGCTCTTCTGCAACGGCGCACGAACGCTCTTGATCGAACTGGCCCAGTTGCCGCGCACCAGCGCCATGTAGCGCTTGTCCACGCCATCGCCACGCAGGGCGGTGTGCAGGTGGCGCAACATGCTGCGCTTTTTGGCAATCATCAGCAGGCCGGAGGTGTCACGGTCCAGACGATGGACCAGCTCCAGCTCCTTGGCATCCGGGCGCAACTGACGAAAGGCTTCGATCACGCCGAAATTCAGGCCGCTGCCGCCGTGAACCGCAATGCCGCAGGGCTTGTTGATCACGATCAGCTTGTTATCTTCGAAGACAATCGAGGCTTCAAGGCGCTGCAACAGGCCCTGGGCCAACGGCACAGGCTCGTCGCGTTCTGGCACGCGCACCGGTGGCACACGGACGATATCGCCCGCCTGCAACTTGTACTCGGGCTTGATGCGGCCCTTGTTCACGCGCACTTCACCTTTACGCAAGATGCGGTAAATCAAGGTCTTGGGCACGCCTTTGAGCCTGGCCAGGAGAAAATTGTCGATGCGTTGGCCGGCATATTCCGGCGAGACCTCGAGCAGCTGGACGCTGGGGGTCTGGGGGGCGGTAGTCGTCATGGCGGCGATGATAACAATTTTTTATGGAATTGAAGCACTTAATCATTGCTGCTATAGTCGCGAACGCCGCCAAAAGCGGCCTGGACAGAGGACTTGCGGCAAACTGCCGGCCCTGACCATCGCAATTCATCAGGACGCGAGGCCGTCCTACGGGGCTTTCGCCACCCTGGAAGGCTCGAGATTGTAACAAGCGCAGGTGACATGAGGCCTGAAGCGAGTGCAGAAAGCAGAGTGAATACTCGCATTCTGCGCCGATATTTACGGCCAGTTCACAAAGTGCAGTCAGTCTTGGGCCAGACCATGGCGAATGTTTCGGAAACAACGCCTGTTAAGAGCTGAGTGAGAGCGCAGTCGCCCACACCTAGTCTTGTTTAGCCATGAGCGTGGACTCCCCATTGGAGAACACGGTAAATGCCAACCCGCTGCGGATTCTGCGCGCGGCAGCACCCGAATTATCAGGGATACGTGTAGGGTGGAGATGCACAACCGTCGGACCGTGTAGCACTAGGCTTATATTTAGACGCTTCATCTCGTCCACAGTCGCCGGTTGATTCCTCCTCCTGACCTTAGCTTTTGTTGAAGTGGTGCCTTTGTCACCACCGCTAACAAGCAGGACGCGTCCGTCGCGATACCGGCCCAATTGGCAGGTTTTGCTGGACACTGGAGTGGCCAACCACTCTTGACGCACCTGACACCGACCGTGAGAAGTCGTGTGTGCCGAACGCCGTTTCCGGCAGCCCGGAAACCGACGGTACAACATGAAAAGAATGCTGATTAACGCAACTCAACCCGAAGAGTTGCGTGTTGCACTGGTAGATGGCCAACGCCTCTACGACCTGGACATCGAATCCGGTGCACGCGAGCAAAAGAAGGCCAACATCTATAAAGGCCGTATTACTCGCATCGAACCAAGCCTTGAGGCTGCCTTTGTCGATTTCGGCTCCGAGCGCCACGGCTTCCTGCCCCTCAAAGAAATCTCCCGCGAATACTTCAAGAAAGCCCCTGAAGGCCGCGTGAACATCAAGGACGTCCTGAGCGAAGGCCAGGAAGTCATCGTCCAGGTCGAAAAAGAAGAACGTGGCAACAAGGGCGCCGCCCTGACCACCTTCATCAGCCTGGCCGGTCGTTACCTGGTACTGATGCCGAACAACCCGCGTGCCGGCGGTATTTCCCGTCGCATCGAAGGCGAAGAGCGCAACGAACTGCGTGAAGCGCTGAACGGTTTGATCGCACCGGCCGACATGGGCCTGATCGTTCGCACTGCCGGCCTGGGCCGCAGCAGCGAAGAAATGCAGTGGGACCTCGACTACCTGCTGCAACTGTGGACCGCCATCAAGGAAGCGTCCCTGGATCGTTCCGCGCCGTTCCTGATCTACCAGGAAAGCAACGTGATCATCCGTGCTATCCGCGATTACCTGCGCCAGGACATCGGCGAAGTGCTGATCGACAGCGTTGAAGCCCAGGACGAAGCCCTGACCTTCATTCGCCAGGTGATGCCGCAGTACGCCAGCAAGATCAAGCTCTACGAAGACAGCGTGCCGCTGTTCAACCGTTTCCAGATCGAAAGCCAGATCGAGACCGCTTTCCAGCGCGTCGTCGAACTGCCTTCCGGCGGCTCCATCGTGATCGACCCGACCGAAGCCCTGGTGTCCATCGACATCAACTCGGCGCGCGCCACGAAAGGTAGCGACATCGAAGAAACCGCCCTGCAGACCAACCTGGAAGCGGCTGAAGAAATCGCCCGCCAGCTGCGCCTGCGTGACATCGGCGGCCTGATCGTGATCGACTTCATCGACATGACCCCCGCCAAGAACCAACGCGCCGTGGAAGAGAAAGTCCGCGAATGCCTGGAAGCCGACCGTGCCCGCGTGCAAGTTGGCCGCATTTCGCGCTTCGGCCTGCTGGAAATGTCCCGTCAGCGCCTGCGCCCATCCCTGGGCGAGAGCAGCGGCATCGTCTGCCCACGCTGCAACGGCACCGGCATCATCCGTGACGTTGAATCGCTGTCGCTGGCGATCCTGCGCCTGATCGAAGAAGAAGCCCTGAAAGACCGCACCGCCGAAGTCCGCGCGCAAGTGCCGATCCCGGTTGCAGCCTTCCTGCTCAACGAAAAACGCAACTCGATCACCAAGATCGAACTGCGCACCCGTGCCCGCATCGTGATCCTGCCGAACGATCACCTTGAGACCCCGCACTTCGAAGTCCAGCGCCTGCGCGACGACAGCCCGGAAGCCCACAGCGGCCAGTCCAGCTACGAAATCGCCGCTGCCGCTGCCGAAGTAGAAGAAGTCCAGCCAGCCGCTGCGACCCGCACCCTGGTTCGCCAGGAAGCGGCCGTGAAGACGGCGCCGGCGCGTGCCAACGCACCGGTACCGACTGAAGTTGCCGCCCCGGTTGCCGCGCCGGCCGCCCTGCCTGAGCCAAGCCTGTTCAAGGGCCTGGTGAAGTCGCTGGTCAGCCTGTTCGCCACCAAGGAAGAGCCGGCCGCGCCGGTGGTGGTTGAAAAACCTGCCGCTGAGCGTCCAGCCCGTAACGAAGAGCGTCGCAACGGTCGCCAGCAAAGCCGTAACCGCAACGGTCGCCGTGACGAAGAACGCAAGCCTCGCGAAGAACGTGCTCCACGTGAAGAACGCGCACCCCGCGAAGAGCGCGCGCCACGCGAAGCCCGTGAAGACACGCCAGCCGTAGCCCGTGAAGAACGTGCACCGCGTGAAGAGCGCGCACCGCGCACTCCACGTGCACCGCGTGAAGATCGCAAGCCACGTGGCGAGCGTGAAGAACGCGTGCGTGAACTGCGCGAGCCGCTGGATGCTGCACCTGCCGTTGCCGCTGCTGCCGGCGCTGTCGCTGCTGAAGAGCGTCCAGCTCGCCAGCCACGCGAAGAGCGCGCCCCTCGCGAAGAGCGCCAGCCGCGCCCACCGCGTGAAGAGCGCCAGCCACGTGCCGAGCAAGCCGCTGCTGCCAGCGAAGAAGAAGTGCTGACCGGCGAAGAGCAACTGCAGGACGACGGTCAGGACAACGCCGAAGGCGATCGTCCACGCCGCCGCTCCCGTGGCCAGCGTCGTCGCAGCAACCGTCGTGAGCGTCAGCGTGATGCCAACGGCAATGTGATCGAAGGCTCGGAAGAAGCCGGCGAAAACGCAGAAGCCGCGACCAGCGAACCGACCGGCGCCGAACTGGCTGCAGGTCTGGCCGTTACCGCTGCCGTGGCCAGCTCGGTGATCAGCGCCCCCGCTGAAGCCCAGGCGCACGAGCAAGCTGAACGTGCTACCGCCGCTGTCGAAGAAACCGTTGTGGTTGAAGCACCTGTCGCGCACACCCCAGTGGAAGAAGCGCCAGCTGTTGAAGCACCGGTCGTAGAAGCCACCACCCCGATCGAAGCCCCAGTGGTGCCGGAAGTGGAAGTGGCTCCGGTGGTTCGCGAAGTTCGCGAAGCGCAGCCGGAAGCCGAATTGGCGGCTGTCGAGCCAGCACCGGTGGTTGAGTCTCAGCCAGTGGTTGAAGCCGCCGTTGAAGCACCAGCTGAAGCCCCGGTTGTCGAAGAAGCTGCCCCGGCAGTGCGTGAAGTTCGCGAAGAACAGACCGCCTTCCAGTGGACGGCCCCTGAGCCAGCCGCCCCGGTTGAAGCGCCAGCACCTGCCCCTGTGGCAGAGCAAGCGCCAGCGCCGGTGGTCGAAGCCGTGGTTGCCGAACCTGCGCCAGTGGTCGAGCCTCAGCCAGTGGTTGAAGCGCCAGTGGTTGCCGAAGTCGCCGCTCCGGTGGTTGAAGCAGCACCTGCCAGCGCCCTGACCGAAAATGGTCGTGCGCCGAACGATCCACGTGAAGTGCGTCGTCGTCGCAAAGAAGCCGAGGCAGCCGCCGCTGCAGCAGCTGCTGCCGCCGAAGCACCGGCCCCGGCCGCTGAAGCCGTGGTTGAACACACTGCCCCGATCGTCGACGAAGCCCCGCGCGCCGTCGAAGAAGTGGCAGAGCACCACCCAAAGGCCCTGGAAGAAGAGCACGAGCCTAAACCTCTCGTCTAATTCCAACCGCCACTAAAAAGCCCCGCCTGAGTGATCAGGCGGGGCTTTTTATTGAGCGCAAGAAACCAAGCTTTATCCCTGGAATACATTCGCCTGCAGGCGCTGGCTGGCCGGCTCCTACCGTTGGATGGGGGAGAAATTCAAACTCTGCGGCAGGTCGACGTCCCAGAGTACACCCGGATCATCTACAGGCACTTCGCTGACGGTCGCCTGTGCAAACAGCGGCCTGGCCCCTCGGTCACCGGTCAGCGCCATCAGGCCCGGTGCCAGCGCCCGGTCAAACGCCACGGGATGCCCATACTGCCCATCCTGCAGCGGCACGCTGATACCGCCCTCCTCCAGCGCAGCGATCACCCGCTCGATGCTCGACGACTGCACAAACGGCATATCCCCCAGCACCACCAGCCAACCTTCAGCGGTGCCACTGGCCGCGACGGACGCCGCAATGCTGTCGCCCATCCCCGCTGAATCCAGCAGCAACACTTCGCAGCCGTAGGCTTGCGCCAAGCGAATCACCTCAAGGCGCTCCGGCGAAGTCACCACCCAGCGTTTTACCACCCGCGGCGGCAGCGCCAAAAGCACCTGTTCGATCACCGGCCGCGTCACGCCATCCAGGCCGACGCAATCGGCGAGCAACTTGTCTTGATCGGCGCCGGCCTCGGCACGAAAACGACGGCCCTGGCCGGCCGCCAAAACAATCGCGGTAATCGTCACTCCGCCACCACCGGCAGCGGCTTTTTCTGCATTGGCGCTACGCCATTCTTGATCGCGACAATTTCCGCCATCAGCGACAACGCGATCTCCGACGGCGTATGGCTGCCGATATGCAAACCAATCGGCCCGTGCAAACGCGCGATTGCCTCGGCAGACAAGCCCAGCGCCGCGAGGTTTTCCCGGCGCTTCTGGCTGTTGACCCGTGACCCCAGCGCGCCGATGTAGAACGCGCTGGAATTCAACGCCGTCAGCAAGGCCATGTCGTCCAGCCGCGGGTCGTGGGTCAGGCAGACGATAGCGGTGCGCTCATCGGTCTGGATATTCAACACAGCCTCATCCGGCATGCCCGGCACAAAGCGGCCATGCTGCTCTTCCCAGCCGTAGACAAATTCGTCGCGCGGGTCGCAGATGAGGACTTCGAAATCCAGCAAGCGCGCCATTTCCGCCACGTAGCGTGACAGCTGCCCGGCACCGATCAACAGCAGGCGCCAGCGCGGGCCGTAGATGGCCCGCAAGCGCTCGCCATCAAAGCTGACGATGTCGGTCTTGCTCGCGTTGCTCAGGGTCACGGCGCCAGTGGCCAGGTCCAACTCGCGGGCGACAATTTCATGCGCTTCGCAGCGCGCCAGCAATTGCGCGACCCAGTCCCAATCCTGCACACGCTCCTCGGTCAGGCGCAGCGTGCCGCCACAAGGCAGGCCGAAACGCGCCGCTTCATCGCGGGTGACGCCGTAGGTGACCAACTGCACCGGCGGCCCGTCACCGGCCAGGCGGCCGTCCTGCAAGCGCGCAATCAGGTCATCCTCGATGCAACCGCCGGACACCGAGCCGATCACCACGCCATCGCCACGCAGCGCCAACATGGCGCCCGGCGGCCGTGGTGCACTGCCCCAGGTCTGGACCACGCTGTACAACACCACCGGCTGACCGGCGCGACGCCATTCGAGCACGCTGCGCAAGACATTCAGATCCACACTGTCCATCAACACTCCTGCAAGCGTGCAGCGCAGCCAAGCGGCTGGCCAATGGATTTTAGAACGGGCAACCCTGCGCGAGTTTCATCAGCGTAGACCGACCCGGGTGAACGGCAGTCCGATAAAGACGGGCTTCAATGCAATCTGATGAAGTGTTTACTTAATGTAAATCAAAAAATCGAAAAAGTGATCCGCCCGAAACGCAAACGCCCCGAACAAGTCGGGGCGTTTGTACGAAGCGTCGGTGTCAATTCACACCGGTAAACGCTTACTTCACCGAAGCAGGAGCAGGACCTTCGGCGACGCCCAGGTCATCTTCCACACGGGTGTCGGAGATGCCAGTACCGCCGGAAGCCAACTCGCTGTGCAGCTTGTCGGTGTCCAGTTCCTTGACCCACTTGGCCACGACGATGGTGGCAACGGCGTTACCGACCAGGTTGGTCAGCGCGCGGGCTTCGGACATGAAGCGGTCGATACCCAGGATCAGCGCCAGGCCGGCAACCGGCAGGTGGCCGACGGCCGACAGGGTTGCAGCCAGTACGATGAAGCCGCTACCGGTCACGCCTGCAGCACCTTTGGAGGACAGCAGCAGCACCAGCAGCAGGGTGATCTGGTGGGTGATGTCCATGTGGGTGTCAGTCGCCTGGGCGATGAACACGGCAGCCATGGTCAGGTAGATCGAAGTACCGTCGAGGTTGAACGAGTAGCCAGTCGGGATCACCAGGCCTACTACGGACTTCTTCGCGCCCAGGCGCTCCATCTTGATCAGCATGCGTGGCAGTGCGGATTCGGAGGAGGAAGTACCCAGCACGATCAGCAGTTCTTCACGGATATAGCGAACCAGCTTCAGCACGCTGAAACCGTGCGCGCGGCAGATGGCGCCCAGCACCACGACCACGAACAGGATGCAGGTGATGTAGAAGCAGATCATCAGCTGGCCCAGTTGCACCAGCGAACCGACACCGTAGGCACCGATGGTGAACGCCATGGCGCCGAGGGCACCGATTGGGGCGAGCTTCATGATCATGTTGATGATGTTGAACATCACGTGCGCGAAGCGATCGATGAAGTCCAGGACCGGCTTGCCGTAGGCACCCAGGCGATGCAGGGCGAAACCGAAGATCACCGAGAACATCAGCACTTGCAGGATGTCACCGTTGGCGAACGCACCGACGATAGTGTTCGGGATCACATTGAGGATAAAGCCAACCACGCTCTGGTCTGCACCGGCAGTCACGTAGGCCGCGACTTTGGAGGCGTCCAGGGTCGCCACGTCGATGTGCATGCCGGCGCCCGGTTGCACAACGTTGACGACGATCAGGCCGATCAGCAGGGCGATGGTGGAAACGATTTCGAAGTACAGCAGCGCGTAGCCGCCGGTTTTGCCGACCGATTTCATGCTTTGCATGCCAGCGATGCCGCTGACAACGGTGCAGAAGATGATCGGGGCGATGACCATTTTGATCAGCTTGATAAAGCCGTCACCCAGTGGCTTGAGGGCCACGCCGGTCTGTGGGTAGAAGTGACCGAGCAAAATACCGATAACGATTGCAACGATCACCTGGAAATACAGGGATTTGTAGATTGGCTGACGAGTCGTCATTGCAAAGTTCCTCAATCGTCCCGTGTGGCAAATATCCGCCATTGCCCACGACACTTGAATTGCGAACCCTCCTGCACTGGAGGGATTTGTTGTTTGCGAGGCTTGTAGGACCAGGCCTGCGCTGTTGTATGTATCGCAAACGGCGTGCCAGCTTTGGTAAAAATCCTACAGGCCTTTAGACATCAGGGCTGGGGGATTTCCGGCCCCTTCTAACGCAGGCAAACAGGTGGCGGATTTCCGCCCACTCGCCCAATCCCGTCCTACAATTTGGCGGATATCCGCCTTGTCCCTCTCCCAGGGGGTGGCTACCATCGGCCACTCCATGGACGAGGCCTTCGCATGCGTGAACGTACCATCGCCAGTCATTACGCCCGGGCGGCCCTCGGCGGTGCACGCCGAGCCGGCTACGATTATTCGGGCCTGTTGTTGCAGGTCGGTATTACCCCGCAATTACTGAGCGAACCTCGCGCCCGTATTGCACCGGAGCAATTTACCCGACTGCTGCAAATGCTCTGGCTGGCGCTGGACGACGAATACCTGGGCTTTGCCGACGGCCCAAGCAAACGCGGCACTTTCGCCATGATGTGCCACGCGCTGATCCACTGCCGCACCCTGGAGAAAGCGCTGGAACGCGGCTTATTATTTTATAGCCTATTCCCACAAGGTCCGCGCTGGCAGCTGACCCGCGAAGGCGACATGGCCCGCTTGAGCCTCGACGACTCGCAACTGTGGGACCCGGACCATTTCCTCAGCGAATGCCTGCTGGTGATCTGGCATCGCCTGGGCAGTTGGCTGATCGGCCAACGGATTCGGCTGCACCAGGCCACGTTCAGCTACCCGATGCCGGCCCATGCCACTGAATACGACCTGCTGTTTCCGTGCACCCTGGTGTTCGGCGCCTCGAGCAGCAGCCTGGTATTTCCCAGCCGCTACCTGAGCCTGCCGCTGCTGCAGGACGAGCGTACGCTCAAGCACTTCCTGGAACGCTCGCCGGCGGATTTGCTGTCGCGCCCCGATGAGGGCGACAGCCTGAGTAGCCAACTGCGGCGCCTGCTGAGCCGCGACCGCACGCCCTGGCCGGACCTGGAAGCCGTCGCCCAGCACCTGCACATCAGCCCGCAAACCCTGCGCCGGCATCTGCGAGAGGAAGGCACCAGCTTCCAGGCTCTCAAGGATGAGCTGCGGCGGGACATCGCCATCTATCACCTGGGGCGGGCGGATCTGTCATTGCAGGAGATCGCCGAGCAGTTGGGATTTTCCGAACCGTCGGCGTTTCATCGGGCGTTCAAGAAGTGGACGGGGCTGACGCCGGGGGCGTACCGGGCGCAGGAAAGTTAGAGGTGTGTTGCCGGCGATGAAGCCATCACCGCCGATAAAGCTCACACCGCCGGAAAGTGAATCTTGAACGCCGCCCCACCCAACGGTGAATCACCCAGGGTCAGCCGCGCGCTGTAGCTTTCAATGATGTCCTTGACCACCGCCAGGCCAATGCCCTGCCCCGGATGCTGGCGGTCCAGCCGCTCGCCCCGTTGCAGGATCCGTGCACGCTGATCCGGTGGCACCCCGGGCCCGTCGTCTTCAATGCACAGCTCGGTGCCTTCCAGGCTTTCCACCAGGCTGATGCGCACTTCGCTCAGGCACAGCCGGTAGGCGTTTTCCAGCAGGTTACCGAGCAATTCGAGCAAGGCGCCTTTCTCGATCGGTACGTCGCACTCTTCCGGCAGATCAAAAGACACGGTCACGCGTTTGTCGCGGTAGACCTTGTCCAGCGTGTCGCACAGGCTTTGCAGCACCGGTTCCAGGCGCACCTGGTGGCGTACCAGACCGCTTTTGCGCAGGCTCGCGCGCTGCAACTGGTAGCTGATCTGCTGGCTCATGCGCTCGATCTGCGATTGCAGGACCCAGGCCTGGTCGCGGTCTTCCGGACGCTGGGCCATGTCCTCGCTTACGCCCTGCAATACTGCCAGCGGGGTTTTCAGGCTGTGGGCCAGGTCGTCGAGGGAGTCGCGATAGCGTGCCCGTTGCTCGCGCTCGCTGTGCAGCAAACGGTTGAGCGAGCCGGTCAGGCGCAGCAGTTCACGGGGATGTTCTTCGCTGAGGCTTTCGCGGGTGCCACCTTCGATCTGATCGAGTTCCTGGCTCAGGCGCCGCAAGGCTTGCAGGCCCCAGGTCAGGCCCAGCCATAGCAACGTCAGCAGCACCAGCAAGGCTGCGCCGAAGCCCAGGTACAGGTTTTCGCGCAGGCCTTCGAGGGTCAGCTGGTATTCGCGCACCGGCTGCAGGGCGACGATACTGAACGCCGCGCTCTTGCCGCCGAGCAGCTTGACCTCGACGTCATAGACGAAGAATTCCTGGCCGTTGGCTTCGCGAATCCGCGCAAATTCATTGCCGCGTCCGTCATAGCGCGGCTTGTAGTTGATGTTTTCTTCTTTGGTCGCCCGCGAGCGCCACACCAGGTGGCCCTCACGGTCATAGATGTAGCCCAACAGGCGGCTGTCAGTCAGGTTGAAACGTTCGTCAGGCAACTGCGCCGGCATCAGCAGCCGGTTGTTTTCGACGCGTGCCGCCGAAATCAGGGTGGTGACATCCGACGCCAGGCGCTGCTCGATGGAATCCTGCAACGCCAGGCTGAACGCCCCCTGCATGGCCGGCAACAACCCCAGCATGAACAGCACGGCCAGGGTGGCGGCCGCCAGCATCAAGCGCACGCGTAGCGAGCGAATCAACGGCAGCGCTCATTGAACAGGTAGCCCAGGCCGCGCACGGTGTCGATCGGCTTGAACCCCGCCGGGCCTTCGAGTTTGCGGCGCAGGCGGCCGACCAGCACTTCGATCACGTTTGGATCGCGCTCGTCGTCATCGGGGTAGAGCTGCTCCATCAAACGGTCCTTGGCCACCACTTGCTGGTGATGGCGCATCAGGTATTCGAGGATCCGGTATTCGTAGGCGGTCAGTGCCAGCGGCTGTTCGTCAAGGGACGCCTGCTTGCGATTGAGGTCCAGCAGCAACGGCCCGGCGACGATGGTCGATTGGGTAAAGCCGCTGGAGCGGCGCAACAAGGCATTCATCCGCGCCTCCAGCTCTTCGAACTGGAACGGCTTGACCACGTAGTCGTCGGCGCCCGCCGCCAGGCCTTCGACCTTGTCCTGCCAGTTGCCGCGCGCGGTGAGGATCAGGATCGGGAAGGTCTTGGCCTGGGCGCGCAATTGGCGGATCAGGTCCAGGCCGCCCATGCCGGGCAGGCCGAGGTCGATGATCGCCAGGTCATGATTGAATTGGCCGGTCTGGTACAGGGCCTCTTCGGCGTTGGCCACGGCCTCGACCACATGCCCACTGTCGGTCAGGCGGGTAAACAGGTGATGACGCAGCAGCGCCTCATCTTCCACCACCAGCAATTTCATAAGGCTCTCCAAAGCAAATCAACTGTCCGACAGGGGGATATCATAGCGGCCCTGCAAGTCTTGCTGGCGCATTTTAATGCCATTGTACTGGCCGGTCAGGTGTTGATAACCGGCGCGATAGCCCTGCTGCGGGGCCGCAAGGCCCAGGGACTGGCCCCAGGGCGTGGGCTGGCTGCCCGCATCGTCGAAACTCACACGCTGGATCAGCGTGCTGGTTTTCTTGGTTTTCTCACGACCGAATCCTGCAAAGGCGCCATCGGAGGCCTGGACCCCGGTAGTGGCACTCAGCATGGTCAACGCCAACATCAGCTTTTTGATCGCAGTCATGGTGTTACCTCATACGCGCAGGGCTGTGGTGTGTTGAGACCAGCCTACGCAAACGCCCCTGAACTCCCCCTGAACAGGCTCTGAACCTCGCCTGAACCGTTGCGGGCTATCCGGCGGCGCAGCAACTCGGCAAAATACCGCCCATGAATCCCCTACCCGCTTGCTGCACCCCACTCGATGCCCACTGGCCGCTGCCCGCCCCCTTGCCGGGCACGGTATTTCTCAGCACCCGGTTTGACCCGGCCTTGCTGGCTGACGGGGATTTCCAGCGCAGCGCCGTGCCGCCACCGCCGAGCATCCAGCGCTCGGTGGCTAAGCGCCAGGCCGAGTTTCTTGCCGGTCGACTGTGTGCCCGCGCCGCCCTGCAACGGCTGGATCACCTGGATTGTGTGCCGGCGATTGGCGACGACCGCGCACCGGTGTGGCCGGCGCATATCAGTGGCTCGATCACCCACAGCACCGGGCATGCCGCCGCGATTGTCGGGCACAAGGCGCAATGGCGCGGGCTGGGCATGGACCTGGAGAACATCCTGAGCCTGGAGCGCGCGGAACGCCTGGCCGGGGAAATCCTGACCGCCGATGAACTGCAGCGCATGGCCGCCCTCCCTCGCGAACAGGTCGCCTTGCTGGTGACGCTGACGTTTTCGGCCAAGGAGAGCCTGTTCAAGGCGCTTTATCCGATCGTGCAGAAGCGCTTCTATTTCGAGCATGCCGAGGTGGTGGAGTGGTCAGAGGCCGGTCACCTGCGGCTGCGACTGCTGACGGATTTGTCCGAAGAGTGGTGCCATGGCAAGGAATTGACGGGGCAGTTTGCGCTGGATGACGGACAGCTGTTGAGCCTGGTGGCGGTAGGCGCCTGATTGGGCGATAGCACTATCAAGGCTTATCCTGGTCTCGCGGCCAACTCAGGCTAAAGCAAGCCCCACCCAAGTTGTTGCTCTTGCTGATCAACGCCCGCCCGCCGTGCCAATAAATGATCCGCCGCACAATCGACAACCCCAACCCATGCCCGCCAGAGGCGCGGGTGCGGCTGTCATCCAGGCGCAGGAACGGCGTGAAAATGCGCTCCCAGGCACTCTCCGGCACACCGGGGCCATCATCTTCCACATCGATACGGCAGCGCACCTGCCCCACCTGGTAACTGATCAAGACCTGGCCCTGGGCGTGGCGCATGGCATTGCTCACCAGGTTTTGCAGGGCGCGGTGCAGATAGCGCGGTTCGGCGTCGACCCAGGCGTCATCCCAATGCGCCGAAGACAGGCAAATGCCCCGACTCACCACGACTTGAGGGCGCAGTGGCGATAATTCGCCGATGACCTGATCGAGCAGCGCATCGAGATCCACCCGTTGGAAATTCAGCTCCGGCGCGCCCTGCTCCAGGCGCGCATACGTGAGCATCTCATCCACCAGGCCATCGAGGTCCTGGATATCGCTGTCCATGCCTTCCAGGTATTTGCGCCGGGCGTCAGCGGTGGTCGCGTCGCCGAGCATCTCCAGGCCAAAGCGCAGGCGCGCTACCGGGGTGCGCAGCTCGTGGGACACCGCGCGCACCAGTTCGCGCTGGATGGCGAGCAATTGCTGCAAGTGCTCGGCCATGCCATTGAACGCCGCGGCCAGGCGCCCTACCGAGTCAGCACCCCGGGCTGGCACGCGCACCTCCAGGTTGCCCTTGGCGATACGCGTCGCGGCCGCTTCCAGGCCTTTGAGGCGCCGCTCCAGCTGACGCACCAATAGATAGACGATCAGGCCAATCAGGCTCAGGCCGATCAAGGCGATCAGGATCAGCCATTGCGCCGGGTAAGGGTTCATTTGAAACAGTGGGCCGATTTCCAGCACCCAGGGCGTGCCGACCATGCCGGCGAAGACGCGGATCGAATCGCCGCCCTTGCCCAGGGCCATCACCGTATCGCCTTCCGACACGCGGCGACGCTGGTCTTCGTCCATGTCGGCCTGGTCGAGGGCCATCAGGTGCATCTCGAAGCCAAAGCCCTTGGCTTCTTTTATAGCGGCCAGGCGTTGCGGCTGTTCGGCCACCGGGAAGCGCACCAGTTCATCGGCCAGCAGGTAAATCGTCGCACGGGCCAGTTGTTCGCTGATCTGCTGCACTTCACCGGTCAACACCAGTTGCTCCCGCTCGCTGACCAGGCGCAGCACGCGTGCCGCATGGGGGCCGGTCTGTTCTACCAGGACCTGACCGCGTTGCAGGCGATTGCGCTGGCTGAGGTCCAACTGGGCGTCGCTGAGGGTGCGCAATTGCAGCGGGATACCGAGCAGGCGCTCCCACACCGCCAGGGCGCGCTGACGCTCGATGGCGCTCATCGGCTGCAGGTTGTCGCCCATCAGCGCGAAGGTGCCATGGGCCAGGCGCTCGCGGTATTGGCCGCTGCGCACCTCGTTGAGCAGGTGCAAGGCCAGCACGCCGAGCAACGCCACCAGGATCAGCGCCGCACACATGCCGCCATAGATGCGCAGGAAGATCGAGTTCACAGCGGCAGATCAGCGGCGGCTTCGGGGACAAACAGGTAGCCTTTGCTGCGAATGGTCTTGATCAGGCGCGGGTGGATCGGATCGTCGCCGATTTTCGGGCGGATCCGCGAGATGCGCACGTCGATGGAGCGGTCCTGGCCGTCATAGCCGATACCGCGCAGGGCGATAAAGATTTCTTCGCGGGACAGGATGCGCCCGGCATTCGCCACCAACAGCCACAGCAGGTCGAATTCGGCGCTGGTCAGTTCGATTTCCCCCGCGTGCAACCAGGCTTCGCGCAGGGCGTTGTCGACCACCAGCGGGCCGAACTGCAGGCGGCGCTGGTTCTCCACGGCGGCAGGTTCCGCCGGTTCGCTGCGCCGCAGCAGGGCCTGGATGCGGGCCAGCAACAGGCGCGGCCGCACCGGTTTGCACACATAGTCGTCGGCGCCCATGTCCAGGCCGAGCACCTGGTCCATGTCGTCGGTACGCGCGGTGAGCATCAGGATCACGCCATCGTAGTGCTCGCGGACCTTGCGGCAGATGCTCAGGCCGTCTTCCCCAGGCAACATCAGGTCGAGGATCACCAGGTCGGGTTGTTCGGCGATGATGCGTGCCGCCGCCAGGGCGCCGTCACTCTCGACCGAAACCCGCAGGCCATTGCTCTCCAGGTAATCACGGGTCAACTCGGCCAATCGCTCGTCGTCCTCGACAATCAATACCTGCCAGGCTTCCTGCTCCATGCGTGATCCTCGTTTTTATCAAGGGATTAGTCAGCCAGTGCCGTCAAAGGGGGGAGCGAGATTGCCCGATCCACCTGTTTGATCTGCGCCCGGCATACCTTATTTGTAATGTTTTGAGGGCATAACAAACCCCGATTGTAGCCATGCCCCAACCCTCAAGCACAAGCCGGGAAATCCATTCGGTGATCGCATTTTTTTGTGATAGGGTTCGCGCCCTCAAAAATCCAATCGGCTGTTTTTATCTTGGAATATTCGGTGACAAACGGCTGAATCCAGCAGTACTGCGGCCTACACGGCTGTTCCACGTTTCATACACATTTTACCCACAGCGTTATCCACAGGTAGTGCGTTGCTAAGCCCCCCAAAACGCATTATCTTGTAGCTCGGCGCTAAAAAAACCCTACATGTAGGGTTTTGAGCGAAAAGACCCAACACAAATCAGACAAGAAACTCAAGCCCTTTCTTGCTCCTGTTTGGTCTAACCAAAGCATTTTTTGAAAGCCCACACCGCGCACGCGGATGGCAACCGTTTCACGCTTCAACAGCGCAAAACGGTACGGGTGTTGCAGCGCTTGAACCGGGCGACTGTCACCCAACAGGAATACGGCCAGAGGCTTTTACGCCTTGAACCGAAGACTTCGGCATGGAAGCGGCGCGAATAGCTCCCTTCCTCCTGTCCCGAAGTTGTTATGCCAGGCCACAGGCCTGTTGTAAGTGCTTCAGGACGGAACGGTGGGCACCGAGATGGTGCCCAAATAAATATAGAATGTGGAGACAACCCCCCATGCAAACCGACACAACTCGCGAGAACCCGCAAGGCTCCGTGCCGCAGGCCGCTGATTCGAACCTGGATCTGTCCGCCACCGCGCCCGGCCAATTGCGTGTGATCAAGCGTAACGGCACTGTCGTTCCTTATACCGATGACAAAATCACCGTCGCCATCACCAAAGCGTTTCTTGCAGTTGAAGGCGGCACCGCTGCCGCTTCGTCGCGCATCCACGACACCGTTGCCCGCCTGACCGAACAAGTCACCGCGACCTTCAAGCGTCGCATGCCATCGGGCGGCACCATCCACATCGAAGAAATCCAGGACCAGGTCGAACTGGCCCTGATGCGTGCCGGCGAGCAGAAAGTCGCCCGCGACTACGTGATCTACCGTGACTCGCGCGCCAAGGAACGTGCCGTACGTTCCCCGGCTGAAGAAGCTGCCGTGCAAGCGCACCCGTCGATCCGCATCACCCTGGCCGACGGCAGCTTTGCCCCACTCGACCTGGGCCGCCTGAACACCATCATCACCGAGGCCTGCGAAGGCCTGGAAGAAGTCGACGGTGACCTGATCCAGCGCGAAACCCTGAAGAACCTGTACGACGGCGTGGCCCTGACCGACGTCAACACCGCCCTGGTGATGACCGCCCGTACCCTGGTTGAACGCGAGCCGAACTACTCGTTCGTGACCGCGCGCCTGCTGATGGACACCCTGCGTGCCGAAGGCCTGGGCTTCCTGAAAGTCGCCGACAGCGCCACCCACCACGAGATGGCCGACCTGTACGCCAAGGCCCTGCCGGCCTACATCGCCAAGGGTATCGAATTCGAATTGCTGAACCCGGTCCTGGCCACCTTCGACCTGGAAAAACTCGGCAAGGCGATCAACCACGAGCGCGACCAGCAGTTCACCTACCTGGGCCTGCAAACCCTGTACGACCGTTACTTCATCCACAAGGACGGTATCCGCTTCGAACTGCCGCAAGTGTTCTTCATGCGCGTGGCCATGGGCCTGGCGATTGAAGAGAAGCAGAAAGAAGACCGCGCCATCGAGTTCTACAACCTGCTGTCGTCCTTCGACTACATGTCGTCGACCCCGACCCTGTTCAACGCCGGTACCCTGCGTCCACAGCTGTCCAGCTGCTACCTGACCACCGTGCCGGATGACCTGTCGGGCATCTACCACGCGATCCACGACAACGCCATGTTGTCCAAATTCGCCGGCGGCCTGGGCAACGACTGGACCCCGGTGCGCGCACTGGGTTCGTACATCAAGGGCACCAACGGCAAGTCCCAGGGCGTTGTACCGTTCCTGAAAGTGGTGAACGACACCGCCGTCGCCGTGAACCAGGGTGGCAAGCGCAAAGGCGCTGTGTGTGCCTACCTGGAAACCTGGCACATGGACATTGAAGAGTTCATCGAGCTGCGCAAGAACACCGGTGATGACCGTCGTCGTACCCACGACATGAACACCGCCAACTGGATCCCTGACCTGTTCATGAAGCGCGTCTTCGATGACGGCAAGTGGACCCTGTTCTCGCCCTCCGAAGTTCCGGACCTGCACGACCTGACCGGCAAGGCCTTCGAAGAGCGCTACGAGTACTACGAAGCCCTCACCGAGTACCCAGGCAAGGTCAAGCTGTTCAAGACCATCCAGGCCAAAGACCTGTGGCGCAAAATGCTCTCCATGCTGTTTGAAACCGGCCACCCATGGCTGACCTTCAAAGACCCGTGCAACCTGCGCAGCCCGCAGCAGCACGTCGGCGTGGTCCACAGCTCGAACCTGTGCACCGAGATCACCTTGAACACCAACAAGGACGAGATCGCCGTTTGCAACCTGGGCTCGATCAACCTGCCGAACCACATCGTCAACGGCAAGCTGGACACCGCCAAGCTGGAACGCACCGTCAACACCGCTGTACGCATGCTCGATAACGTGATCGACATCAACTACTACTCGGTGCCACAGGCGCAGAACTCCAACTTCAAGCACCGTCCGGTTGGCCTGGGCATCATGGGCTTCCAGGATGCGCTGTACCTGCAGCACATTCCTTACGGTTCGGATGCTGCGGTCGAGTTCGCCGACAAATCCATGGAAGCGGTCAGCTACTACGCGATCCAGGCCTCCTGCGACCTGGCCGACGAGCGCGGTGCCTACGAGACATTCCAGGGTTCGCTGTGGTCCAAAGGCATCCTGCCGCTGGACTCGCAACAGATCCTGATCGAAGCCCGTGGCCAGAAGTACATCGATGTCGACCTGAACGAATCCCTGGACTGGGCGCCGGTACGTGCCCGTGTGCAGAAAGGCATTCGTAACTCCAACATCATGGCCATCGCACCGACCGCCACCATCGCCAACATCACCGGCGTATCGCAGTCGATCGAACCGACCTACCAGAACCTGTATGTGAAATCGAACCTGTCGGGCGAATTCACCGTGATCAACCCGTACCTGGTTCGCGACCTCAAGGCCCGCGGCCTGTGGGACTCGGTCATGATCAACGACCTGAAGTACTACGACGGTTCGGTGCAGCAGATCGAGCGCATCCCGCAAGAACTCAAAGAGCTCTACGCGACTGCCTTCGAAGTGGACACCAAGTGGATCGTGGACGCCGCCAGCCGTCGCCAGAAGTGGATCGACCAGGCTCAGTCGCTGAACCTGTACATCGCCGGCGCATCGGGCAAGAAGCTCGACGTGACCTACCGCATGGCTTGGTACCGTGGCCTGAAAACCACTTACTACCTCCGTGCCCTGGCCGCGACCAGCACCGAGAAGTCGACCATCAACACCGGCAAGCTGAACGCTGTGTCCAGCGGTAATCACGGTGATGATTCAGTGCTCGCCGCCCCGGCCGGCCCGGCGCCAGTGCCAAAGGCCTGCGCGATTGACGAGCCGGATTGCGAAGCTTGCCAATAAGCTGAGCCCGCCCTGGGGCTAACCCCCCAACGCTGAAAAGCCCCCGATACACTTAACGTGTATCGGGGGCTTTCTTTTGCCCGGTAAAAACCCCGTACGAGACTAGATCAACACGGTAGCTATACCCGATGCAGGCACGCCGCCCCGCTGCCCCCACAACTCAATGCGACCGTTAATCACCGCCATCGAATGACCGTTGTACTCCACTGTCCCGACTTTGCTGTTTCTCAAGTCGGCATCGGTCGCCGGCCTGTAAAGCCCCTTCAGTCCTATGCGGTCCAAACCTTCTCGCGAATACTCTCCATCGTTGAGGGTCTGGATGGCTTGCTCGAAACTGCGCGCGCCCTTACCGTCGTTGTTTTCCATCTGGGCCCGCTTGGCGCTCGCGGCAAATATGAAGTTGGCAGACGTTATCATCGAAGGATCATCGCCCTCGAATCGGGCCTCCTTTGCCGCCAGCTTGAATTCTTCCTTGGAAAAATGAACCTTGTATCCATCGCGCATCGTCACGTCATAGCCATCGCCCGCCTCTTTTACCTCCTTGAATACATCTGTAGGCTCCTTGCCATACCGCATCATGGCGGCCTTAATTGCGGAAACCGTCACACAATTGCCGTCAGGCCCTTGCTTGAAACCCGTCCAGATATTGCCCTGTTCTTTTCCAGTTCCCGGCTTTTGCCCGGGGTTACTGTTATCAGGCTTGTAGTTGAAATAATTCTGCCCTTTTGTGTAAGGCCGATTACCCATTTGCTCGGCAGGACCAAACCCCGCAGGGTCCACTCTACCGCCGCCCCTACCCCCCCCTCCGCCACCTCCCGGCGGTGGCGTGTTCGGTGGTGGGACATCATCCGCATCGGGAAACCACTCCTTCAGCAGCCGCTTGAGAAGCTCAAGGTACTTGCTATCGGATTCTTCGATGAGCTTCTTGAGGATCTCCTTGAATTTTTCATCACCCAAATTCTCACGCAGTTCACTCAATTTGTTGCGCAAGTCCTGGACCGACTGGGTTTTGCCGTCTTTCTCGGCGTCGAACAACTGTTGGAGGAACGACTTGACGGTCGATGTGTGATCCACAGGTTTAACGGGCGGCGAATCACCTCGCGCAACCCCAGCCACAGAGGCGCTACGCCGCGCCCCCGAGGCGGATACTCCTGAACTTCCCATCTTCGGCACTCCCACTGATTGGTGAGCCGACAAGGCTCTTGACCATCAGTGGCAAGACAGAAATGGAGTGTTCCTTCCCCAGAAATTCAACGCGTAACCTGTAGTGTCATGGGTTATTTTCCTACGCCCACAAAAAAGCCCCTCTTACGAGGGGCTTCTTGTCGAGCGCTTTTGCATCAGGTCATCTGAATGATCGTCTGCATGATGGTGCTCTGGGTGGAGATGGTCTTGGCGTTCGCCTGGTAGTTGCTCTGGGCCTTGATCAGGTCCACCAGCTCGTTGGTCAGGTTGACGTTGGAGTTCTCCAGCGAGTTGGCCACGATCGAACCCAAGGTCCCGGCTTGCGGGCTGTCATAACCCGGCTGGCCCGAGGCGAAGGTCTCTCTCCAGGTGGTGCCGCCGGAGGGCTGCAGGCCCTGTTCGTTGTTGAAGCTGGCCAGGGAGATCTGGCCGATAGCCTTGCTCTGCTGGTTGCTGAACGTGGCGAACAGTACACCGCTGCCGTCGATTTTCAGGCCGGTGATCTGGCCGGTGGCGTAGCCATCGGTGACCGGCGGGTTGCGGTAGCTGGCGGAATTGTACTGGGTGATGTTACCCATGTTGACGGCAATACCGCCGGTGTTGGCAGCAGCACCGTTGTCCTTCCAAACGCCATCGACCAGGCCGCCCGGCTTCCAGTCGTCAATGGTCATGGTAGTGTCCTTGACGTTGGCGCCGACAATTTTTTCGAGCTTGCCAGAGGTATCAAAGGTCAGCGTAGACGGCACTGGGGCAACGGCACCGGTACCGCTGATCGGCGTGCCATCCGGGTTACGGCCGTCAATCAGCGTGTAGGACTGCCAGACGTTGCCATCGGTTTTAACCATGTACTGCACCATCGAGTGGGCGTTGCCCTGGGTATCGTAGAGCGTGGTGGAGTACTGGGTGTTGAAGCTGTCGGTCTTGGTCGGATCGAACGGGTGGTCCGTCTGATTGATCGGCAGGTCCGAAGAATTCAGGTTACTGGTGGAGTCCACTTTGGTGGACGCCTTCGGCGGCAGGTTCGCCAGGTTCAGCTGCAGGTCGACCAGGCCACCCTTGACGATTTTGCCATCGGCGTCCGCCGCGTAGCCTTGCAGGCGCGAAGTACCGGTGTTGTTAGTGATGTAGCCATCTTTGTCGGCACGGAACGCACCGCTGCGGGTGTATTCCAGCGAGCCGTCGCTGCCCTTCTGCACGAAGAAGCCGCCACCCTGGATCGCCATGTCCAGGATACCGCCGCTGTTGTTGACGTCACCCTGGGTGAACTGCTGCGACACAGCCGCCAGGTTCACACCGTTGCCGATGCTGTTCTGGCCGGTGCCCAGTTTGGAGGCGGCGTAGATGTCCGCGAATTCCGCACGGGACGACTTGAAGCCAGTGGTCGCGACGTTGGCGATGTTGTTGCCGGTCACGTCCAGTTGTTTGTTGGCCGCATAGAGGCCGCTAAGGCCGATATTAAAAGACATGTTTCTCTCCCTCTGCCGTATTTAGCCGGCTCTATGTACCGATAGTCTGAATTTGCGACAGCTTGACGCTGCCCATGCCACCTGCAAGGTTCAACAGCATTTCGCCGCCGGTCTTGCTCAACGTCACGCTGGTCACCGTCGCGGGCAGCGAGGTCGCCAGGGCTACCGAGTCGCCCTTGTCATTTTTGGTGGTGGCCGCGAAGGTGTAGGTACCTGCGGGGGCCACTTCACCTTTGTCGTTCTTGCCGTCCCAGATGAAGTCGGAGTTACCCGCGCTCTGGGCGCCCATGTCGATGGTGCGCACCACGTTGCCATCTTTGTCAGTGATCTTGATGGAGACGTTACCCACCGCAGAGGTCACCGCGACCGAACCGGTCATGCTCTTGCTTGTGTCCACCAGGGCCTTGTCGGTCTGGGTGATGATCGAGCGCCCGACCAGCGACGATGCCTGCAGCGCTTGCGAGGAGCTGAAGTTGCTCGAGATCGCATTCACCGAGTCGTTCAGGGTGTTGATGCCTTCCAGGCTGCTGAACTGCGCCAACTGGGCCACGAACGCGCCGTTGTCCTGGGGCGACAGCGGGTTCTGGTTTTTCAGCTGGGTCACCAGCAGTTGCAGGAATGCGTCCTTGCCCAGCGACTGGTTGCCCGTCGCCGCCTTGGAGGCGTCACCGACGCTGCTGTTATCTGTGGCGGTCTTGACCTTGGAGTTGAAAAGGTCCTGGACTGCCGTGTTGTTTGTCGTATCAACGATGGCCATTAGTGGCGCCCCTTATCACTGACCCAGGGTCAGGACCTTCTGCATCATGGTTTTGGCGGTGTTCATCATTTCCGCGTTGGTCTGGAACGAGCGGCTGGCGGAGATCATGTCTGCCATTTCCTCGACCACATTGACGTTCGGGTAGTAGACGTAGCCTTTTTCGTTCGCCGCCGGGTGATTCGGCTCGTAGCGGGCCTCCAGGTTGCTCTGGTCTTCCACCACACCGAGCACCTGCACGCCGGAACCTGCAGCGCCTTGGTCCTGGAACAGCGAATCGCTGCCGCCGCTCTGGCCGCCCTGGAACATGGTGGCGAACACCGGGTGACGGGCGCGGTAGGTCTGGTCAATGCTCGACGACACGGTCTCGGCGTTGGCGATGTTACTGGCGACGGTGTTCAAACGCGTGGTCTGCGCGCTCATGCCACTGCCGGCAATATTGAAAACACTGGACAGGGACATGGCTTACTCTCCACGCAGGGCTGACATCAGCCCTTTGAATTTACTGTTGAGCAGGGTGAAGCTGGCCTGGAAGTTCACCGAGTTCTCGGCGTAGGCCGATTGCTCCAGCTGGGCGTCGACGGTGTTCTGGTCGATCGATGGCTGCATCGGCGTGCGATACAGCAGCGACTCGTCACCATTGCCCAGGCCTTGCGCTTCGATATGACGGCTGTTGGTCATATTCAAGGCGAAGGTGCCGTTCTTGGTCTTGTCCTGCTGTGCCGCGAGCACGGCGGAGAAGTCCAGGTCCCGAGCCTTGTAGTTCGGGGTGTCGGCGTTGGCAATGTTGTTGGCCAGGACTTCGGCACGCTGGGCGCGGAAGCCCAGGGCTTGTTCGTGGATACCGAGCGCTTTATCGAAGCTGATGCTCATGGCGGAAACCTTTAGGCTGACCTGCTGTTCGTTAACAGGGTTATAGCAAGGCTCATGCCAATCCGGGCAAGGCCCGTATATCAAGGGTTTCGGAGGGTGGTTGCCGACGGCAATGCCAGAAAAGCGGCAAGCGGTTTCCGCGTGGCGCCAGTAAAGCGGCAATCGAGGTTGCCGCTTTCAGGAGATTTGCCGCATAACAATGGTGGGTGCGGGCTTGTGTGGGAGCAGGGCTTGCCCGCAATGCAGGCTCCTCGGTTTTTTCAGTCACAACGAGGTGCTGCTATCGCAGGCAAGCCAGCTCCCACACAAGCCAGGCTCCCACATTGATCTTACTTGGCCTGGTAGATGATCCCAGGACTGCACTGCACCATCTGGTAATGATCGGGCAGGCCGTTCAGCGCTTCGGATGCGCCGAGGAACAGATAGCCACCGCGCTTGAGCGTGCCGTGGATACGCAACAGGATGTCTTTCTTCACTTCGGCCGAGAAGTAGATCAGCACGTTGCGGCAGAACACCATGTCGAACTTGCCCAGGCTGGCGTAGCTGTCGAGCAGGTTGAACGAGCGAAACTCCACGCGGCTCTTGATCGGCGCCTTGACCGCCCAACGCCCGGCCCCTTTCGGGTCGAAGTAACGTTGCAGGCGCTCCTGGGACAAGCCACGGCCCAGGGCCAGGCTGTCGTACTCGCCGGTCTTGCAGTTGGTGAGCATGGTGCCGGACAGATCAGTGGCGACAATTTGCGCACCGGCCTTGAGCTGGCCCATGTTGGTCCGCTCGAACTCATCGATGGACATCGAAATCGAGTACGGTTCCTGCCCCGAGGAGCAGGCCGCCGACCAGATGCGCAGGCGCTGGCCCGGGCTGGCCTTGATGGCTTCCGGCAGCACCTTGCTCTTGAGCACTTCAAACGGATAGGTGTCGCGAAACCACAAGGTTTCATTGGTGGTCATGGCATCGACCACCATTTCCTTGAGCCCGCTGCGCGGCTGGCCCTGGATGCGCTGGACCAACTCGCCCAGCGACTTGATGCCCTGCTGTTCCATCAGTTTGTTGAGACGGCTGGATACCAGGTACTGCTTGTTCTCACCGAGCAATATGCCACAGGCTTTTTCCAGGAAGACCCGGAACTGTTCGAAATCCAAATTACCCGTAGACAATGATACCGCCTCTTAAATCGTGTGACCGCCAGGGGACATCCCCTAGCCGTGATCTGCTGCCTTGATCCGGTCGACTACCCGGGCTGCCAGGTCATCAGGGCGGAATTTGGCCAGGAAGTCATCGGCACCGACCTTCTTGACCATCGCCTGATTGAATACACCCGACAACGAAGTATGCAGGATGATATGCAATTTTTGCATGCGTGGGTCATTGCGTATCTCGGCCGTGAGGGTGTAGCCGTCCATTTCCGGCATCTCGATGTCAGAGATCATCATCAAGAATTCTTCTTCCGGCTTCTTGCCTTCGTCCACCAGCTTGCGCAGGTAATCCAGCGCCTGGCGACCATCATTGAGCGCCACCACTTCCACACCGACGGTCTGCAGGCAACGGGTCACCTGCTTGCGCGCCACCGAGGAGTCGTCCACCGTCAGCACACGCAAGGAAATCGCCTTGTGTGCCGTCTCGGCGTCCACCACACCCACGGAAATCGATTCCGAGGTCGGCGCCACTTCGGCGAGGATCTTCTCCACGTCGATGATTTCCACCAACTGGTTATCGACCCGCGTCACCGCCGTGAGGTAGTGATCGCGGCCAGTGCCCTTGGGCGGCGGATGGATCTCTTCCCAGTTCATGTTGACGATGCGCTCCACCGAGCGCACCAGGAAACCCTGGGTCTTGGTGTTGTACTCGGTAATGATCACGAACGGATTCTCGCGATCCTGCAGGGCCGGCGAACCGGTGGCCAGCGCCAGGTCGAGAATCGGGATGGTCGCGCCGCGGATGTTGGCGACGCCGCACACCACGGGACTGGACTTGGGCATGATCGTCAGCTTGGGGCACTGCAACACTTCCCGCACCTTGAACACGTTGATGCCATACAACTGTTTGCCATCCAGGCGAAAAAGCAACAACTCCAGGCGATTCTGCCCTACCAGCTGTGTCCGCTGGTTTACTGAATCCATTACTCCTGCCATGCCTTTACTCCTACGCTAAAACCTTTGGCCTGTTCCCTAAAGGGCAGACGCGCACCCAACACTAAACGGCACGAGCTTTGCAATTTACAGATCATGGATATTAAAACGACAGTTTCCCGACGCCCCGGCTTCCCACGGTACTGCAGATTGCTCTGCGTCTCGATGGCATTGCTCGCCTTGAGCCTGGGAACCACGGCCCGCGCCGATAACGTCACCTTGCCTGATCTACTTATCGGCGTCACTCAGGGCTTTCTTGAGTTCACTGTAGAAGATTATCTGGCGACCACCCAGACACCCGGGCGTTATGAAATCCAGGTCAGCCAGCTCGATCCGCGCCTGCGCATGCCAATGTGCGACAAGGAATTGACAGCCACCCTGGAAAGTCCCGCCCAGCCCATCGGCCGCGTGACGGTGAAAGTTCGCTGCGAAGGCGCCTCACCCTGGACCGTGTTCGTGCCGGCGCAGGTCAAATTGTTCCGGGATGTGGTGGTGGTGGCCCGCCCGCTGAAACGCACCGGCATCATCGGTTTCGAGGACGTTGTCCTGCGCGAACGCGACATCAGCATGATCAATCAGGGCTACCTGACCTCCCTCGACCAGGCCGTCGGACAAAAACTGACCCGACCAGTGGTCACCGACCAGGTCATTACCCTGGTGCACCTGGAGCAGGCGGAGGTGATCCGCAAGGGCGACCAGGTGGTGATTTCCGCCAGCAGCGGCGCGCTGCAGGTAAAGATGCCGGGCGAGGCGCTGTCCAATGGCGGCATGAGCGAGCAGATCCGGGTGAAGAACCTCAACTCGAACCGGGTGATCAAGGCGCGGGTGACGGCACCCGGTCAAGTGGAGGTGGCTCTATAGACCGCTGGTATCGGACGCCGGCTTTTCCTACACTGTGGGTTGGGTGCCGGCCTGTGCAGTTTATTGTCAATTGCGCCTAAAGTTTGTCCGGGTATGGCCGAAAACATGGCAAGCGTCCAAATACCCAGAGGTTTTTTATCATGGTCATCGATTTCAGTCGTTTGAATAACACCCCGGCAACGTCAGGCCCTACGCGTACCAGCGGTACCAAGGACAGCGTAGAAGCCAAGGCCCAGCCACTGCCCGCGAAGGCAGAACAGGCGAGCGCCAGCCAGAGCGGGGAATCCGTACACCTGAGCAATGAGGCTCAACAGTTGCAGAAGGTCACTGACTCGCTGCGCGATCAACCGGTAGTCAATAAAGCCCGTGTGGCCGAATTGAAACAGGCAATCGCCGATGGCAGCTATAAAGTCGACAGCAACCGTGTAGCCAGCAAGCTGCTTAATTTCGAAGCCGAGCGCTAGGCAAAGGCCTGCGCCGGGCTTTTGGACGCTTAAACCCCAAGGCCAGCCATGCATCACGACGAACATTTGCTTCAACTGATCATTGATGATCTAGCGCCGACGCAACACTTGCTCGAGCTGCTGAAAGAAGAATCCCTGGCACTCTTCGGCCGGGACATGCCCTTGCTGGAAGAAATTCTGGCGCGCAAACAATCGCTGATTGTCCTGCTGGAACAGCACGGCAAAAAACGCAGCGAAATCCTCATCAGCCTCGGCCTGCCGGCAGACCATGATGGCCTGGCACAATTGGCCAGCCACTCCTCGGTCGGCGATCAATTGCTGGCCCAGAGCAAAGAACTCAATCAATTGCTCGCCCAGTGCCAGGAAGCCAACCTGCTCAACGGTCAGTCGATCCAGCTTCAGCAAGCTACGACCGCCAACCAGTTGCGTATACTTCACGGCGGTGAGCCTCCGGCGCTTTACAACGCCCAGGGATCCACCTCGCGCCTGGTCAAGCCAAGCACCCGCAGCCAAGCCTGATGCCCGTTTACCGCGCGGCCTATCCAAGTCGCGCCACATACTGGCAAAATGCCTGCTCTTGCGTGTAGTCGTATTTTGTCTGGAGATGGAAGAACCGTGTTCAACGCCCTTAATGCGGAAGATGCCCCGCAGCCACCCAAGGTCCTCACCACGCCTCTGGAAATCGCCGGCACCTTGCGGATGCTGCAAGAAAGCCATGACCCGCTGATCATCACCTTCCACGAACGCAGCCAACGCTTCCAGAGTTACCTGGTGGATGTCGACCGCGAGGGCGGCACCCTGGCCCTGGATGAAATGATCCCGCGTGACGGCGAACGCCACCTGGAAAACGGTGAGCCGTTCCGCATCGAAGGCTTCCACGACGGCGTGCGTGTTGCGTGGGAAAGCAACGGCGCCATGAGCATCAGCGAAAAGGACGGCCACCGCATCTACACCGGCAGCTTGCCCGACGAGGTGGTTTACCATCAGCGTCGCAATGCTTTCCGGGCCGCCTTGAAGCTGGCCCAACTGGTCAACATCGAACTGGGCGGCGAGAAACTCAAGGCGCCGATCAGTGGCAAATTGCTGGATATTTCCGCCACCGGCTGCAAACTGCGCTTTGAAGGCGATATTTCCGAGCGCCTGCAACTGGGCCAGGTCTACGACCGCTTCATCGCCGCCCTGCCCTTTGGCAGCATGACCACCTCGGTCGAGCTGCGTTACCTGCACTTCGAAGAGAAGATCAACACCACCTTCGCCGGCATGCGTTTTCACAACATGAGTGGCCTGGTGCAGCGCCAGGTCGAGCGTTTCGTCTACCAGCTGCAACGCGAAGCACGCCGCTTCGATAAAGACGACGATTTTTAAAGCTTGGCGTCATAAAAAAACGGGCAGATCCTGAGGGGATCTGCCCGTTTTTTGTTTTCAGGGGCGTGCCCTGCTCAAATCATGGGGATGCTCGTCCGGGTCCAGCGGATCGACTGGCGCCTCGACCACCGGTTCATCAGCGGGAGACTCGGGCTCGATTTCAGGCTCTGGTTCAGGTACGGATACCTGCATCTGCTCCTGCACCACTTGCTCATCCACCCGCGGATCAAGGGCAGCCACCAATGGCGAGCTGGACATGCTGTCGGGCATCGCCACGTGGTGCAAGGGTGCGTCGTCCACCTGGTGCAGGTTGGTCACGGCTTTCGGCCGGATACGCCATACCAGGATCAGCGCACACAGGCTGAAAAACGCGTACAGCATGTGGCTGCCGAACATCTTCATCACCACACCCGCCAGCAGCGGCCCGACACTGGCGCCGACGCCGTAGGTCACCAGCAACATGGCGGTGAGCGACACGCGACGATCGCCTTCCACATGGTCATTGGAGAACGCCACGGCCAGCGGGTACAGGCAGAACTGCACCAGGGAACACACGAAGCCTGCCACGAACAGCACTTCCAGCGGCACCCGGGTCATTACCGCCAAGGGCAACGCCGCCACCGCCAGGCACAACGCAAAGCAACGGATCAACAGCGCGCGGTCGTAGCGGTCCGACAGCCAACCCAGCGGCCACTGCACCACCAGGCCGGCAAAAATGCAGCTACCCATGAACAGGCCCACCTGCTCTGTCGTCAGCCCTTGCTGAGAGGCATAGAGCGGCGCCAGGCCGTAGAACGAACCGACGATCAACCCGGCGCCCAGCACGGTACTCAGCGACTGCGGCACGCGCTTGATAAAGAAGCGCGGCTCCATCGGCGCCGGATGCAGGGGCGCCGGGTGAATGCGGCGAGTCATGGCCACCGGCACCAGGCACAAGGCAAAACACAGCGCGACCAGCATCAGCAACTCGAGGCCGAGCTGCGGGTGCATGACCAGGATCAGTTGACCGAGGACCAGCCCCAGGTAGGACGCGATCATATAGCCGCTGAACACCACGCCACGTTGCTTGGCGTCCGCCTGCTCGTTGAGCCAGCTCTCGATGACCATGTACTGGCACATCATCCCCAGGCCCACGATCGTACGCAGCACGATCCAGGCCGGCAGCCAATCGATCAAGCCATGGCCCAGCACCGCCGCCCCGACGATCCCGGCACAGGTGGCATAGGCACGGATATGCCCGACCCGGCCAATCAGGCGATGCCCGATCTTGCCGCCCAGCACCAGGCCAAAGTAGTTGGCTGCCATCAACGCACCCACCCACAGGCTGTCGACATGGTCGGCCGCCAGGCGCAGGGCCAGGTAAGTACTGAGCAGGCCGGAGCCGATCAGCATCATCAAGGAGGCGAAATAAAGGGCTCGAAAAGATTTCCAGATCTGGCGCATCGGCGTTCCGAGCGGCTCCTTGCAGTAAGAGACAGGGCTATCGGCATGATAGTCCGGGGTTGCAGGTTCCGGACAGGCGAAAGGCGCTGTTTCCGGGGATTATTTTGCTTCACGATTCAGACGCTGCCGGAGGGTATGCAAGGTACAGCGTTGCGAAAAATAGCCGGCGGCACCTGCTGTGAACCTCGATCGGCGGCAAGGTTCGACTCAAGTGTGAAAAGCCCCGGCGCGCACAAAAAAGCCCCGCCAGCAGGTGCTGTACGGGGCTTGTTTGTGAACTGCGAATCTGGTGTCCCAGGGCCGGTTCGAACGGCCAACCTTCCCCTTAGGAGGGGGATGCTCTATCCAATTGAGCTACTGGGACCAATGACATCCATCAGGCCAGGGGCGCTGCGACGGACGGCGTGCATGTTAACGGCCGAGGTAGGTTTTGTCATGTCGTCCGTTGGCTTTTTGAATGTAGGCCAATCCTTGCCTGGCGCAATGCAGTTTCGGCCCGTAAACACGGGCACTTGGGCGCCATCGTGCAAAATGCACTCCCTCAAAATGCCAGCATTGCAAATTGCAACCTTTCAGCGTTTTAAAGTAGACTCAAGCCATTGATTTTATTGAAATAATAGATTGGCACGAGACCTGCAATACTTCTCCTACAAACCCCTTCAGCCACGGCGTTAAGCGGAGAACATGACCATGAACAGTGCCCTTCTGTTAGCCCTCAACACCGTAGCCCTGGCTGCACTGGTGATGTTTCATTTCCAATCGACCGGCAGCAACGACCCGGCCCAGATCAGCCAGGCGGTGCCACACCATCTGCAGCAACGTCCGCAATTGGCGGTGATGACACCCAACGCGCAATCGCCGGTGCGCCTGACCCAAGGCACCCAAACGGCGCCTGCCTCCGAACACTGGGTTTTCTGAGGAAACAACTGATGACCAAATCTGCCTGGCTGTTCCTGTGCTTGACCGTCGCCACTGGCATCCTGGGTCTGGGTGCCGAGTCCCAGGACGGGCAAACCACCGCCTTTGTTGCGGCTGGCATCTGCGCAAGCCTGCTGCTGCTGACGCTCATCGTCGGCCGCAAAATCAAGTTTGACCCGGTGCTACGCTGACACCCTCTCGCATCACCCCCCGCCTACCTTATGTCGCCTCGTCCTAGTAAATCGGCAAATTGCCACTAGTCTTAAAGATAAGGGCAAAAGGCCACTTTGCTATACGATGTGCGGCCTTAAACCCTGTGCTGGCCTGGACTTACGGGAAGCTCCCTGGCGGGATCACTCGTGCACAAGTTTTCCAACCAGTCCGCAAAAATGCAAATGAGTGCTGGCATAAAGCCTTTAGGCAGTTCAATATTTGTCACAGAATTGACGCCAAGGAAATGTCAAATCTGAGGCATGATGCGGCCTCTTTGCAATTAGGGTTGAACTTTGGTCGTGAGTCTTGTCTTAACACTCATCTTGCGGCCAATTCCAAAAACCGCTCCCCTGAACTAACCGGTTAAATATATGCGCCCATTGAAACAGGCAATTTATTCCAGCCGTACGGCTGACAAGTTCGTCGTACGTCTGCCAGACGGAATGCGGGAACGCATTGCCGAGGTGGCTCGCAATCATCACCGCAGCATGAACTCCGAAATCATCGCGCGCCTGGAACAGAGCCTCATTCAGGAAGGTGCGTTGGGCGACGAGTTGAGCATGCGCCTGGACAGCCCCGAGCTGTCGCTGCACGAACGCGAACTGCTGCAGCGTTTTCGTCAGCTCTCCCACCGCCAGCAAAATGCTCTCGTCTCGCTTATCGCGCACGACGTTGAGGCGGCCGCAGAAGCCAATTAAGTTACAAATGAAAGCCGAAGCCAGCCATGTGCTGGCTTTTTTTTGCCTGGAATTTGTGCAGGAGCCCGCTTGGTGGCGATTCAGGCGATGCGGCGCGTGAAGGCGATCGCTGGCAAGCCAGCTCCTACAGGGGAGCCGGCGTGCCGTGGAGGATCAGAGCAGGAAGATTGTCGCCAGGCCCAGGAAGATGAAGAAGCCACCACTGTCAGTCATGGCGGTAATCATCACGCTGGCACCCATCGCAGGGTCGCGCCCCAGGCGTGCCAGGGTCATGGGGATCAACACCCCCATCAACGCAGCCAGCAGCAGGTTGAGAGTCATGGCAGCAGTCATCACCACGCCCAGTGACCAACTGCCATACAGCAAGTAAGCGACGATACCGATCACGCCGCCCCACACCACGCCGTTGATCAGCGCCACGGCCAGCTCCTTGCGCATCAGCCGCGAGGTGTTACCGGTATTGACCTGGTCGAGCGCCATGGCGCGTACGATCATGGTGATGGTCTGGTTGCCGGAGTTGCCACCAATCCCCGCCACGATCGGCATCAATGCCGCCAAAGCCACCAGCTTCTCGATAGAGCCCTCAAACAGCCCGATCACCCGCGACGCGATGAAGGCCGTGATCAGGTTGACGGCCAGCCAGGCCCAGCGGTTGCGCAATGAACGCCAGACTGACGCAAAAATATCTTCCTCTTCACGCAGACCCGCCATGTTGAGGACTTCGGTTTCGCTCTCTTCACGAATCAGGTCGACCATTTCATCGATGGTCAGACGGCCGATCAGCTTGCCGTTCTTGTCGACCACCGGAGCGGAGATCAAGTCATAACGCTCGAACGCCTGCGCGGCGTCATAGGCGTCTTCGTCCGGGTGAAAGCTCACCGGGTCGCTGGCCATCACATCGGCAACTTTCTTCTCGGGGTCGTTGACCAGCAGTCGCTTGATCGGCAACACACCCTTGAGGATGCCTTCGTAGTCGACCACAAACAATTTGTCGGTATGGCCGGGCAACTCCTTCAACCGGCGCAGGTAGCGCAGGACGACTTCCAGGCTGACGTCTTCGCGGATGGTGACCATCTCGAAGTCCATCAGGGCGCCGACCTGATCCTCGTCATAGGACAACGCGGAGCGCACGCGCTCACGCTGCTGGCCATCGAGGGCTTCCATCAGCTCATGGACAACATCACGGGGCAGCTCAGGGGCCAGGTCGGCCAACTCATCAGCGTCCATCTCCTTGGCCGCAGCCAGGAGCTCGTGATCGTCCATGTCGGCGATCAGGGTTTCACGGACCGAGTCGGAGACTTCAAGCAGGATGTCGCCGTCGCGGTCGGCCTTGACCAACTGCCAGAGGGTCAGTCGATCATCCAGTGGCAAGGCTTCGAGGATATAGGCGACGTCGGCGGAGTGCAGGTCATCGAGCTTGCGTTGCAGCTCGACGAGGTTTTGCCGGTGGACCAGGTTTTCAACACGGTCGCGGTTCGGGCCATCCTGGCGGTGCGTGAGTTCTTCGACCACACGCTGGCGCTGCAGCAGCTCGATGACTTGAGCCAGGCGATCCTGCAGGCTTTCTTGAGTTTTCTTTACTTCTACTTCGGTCATAGGCGAACTCCACTCCCAGCAGCGGGGCACGCCGGAAGGATCAATCAGTCAATTCATGATTGGTAAAACGGGGTACTGAGTAACTACTGGGTAAGTCCATGGAGGTATTCCACAAGCCCCGGCGGGGCTGACGGGCGCAATGATACACCGTGCGCTCGCTTTTAACGTTAAAAAACTGGAAAGAACAAGCGCTTGCGAGCCAAAGCTGAGCATTGGCCGCATCTATGAACTGCGACGACGCAGCCCGGAAGGAAAACACAGGAAGCAGCAGAAAAAGATAAAATCCGACACAAATCCCAGACGGCAAAAAGCCCGCACTAGGCGGGCTTTTTGTTTGTATGGTGCACTCGACAGGATTCGAACCTGTGACCGCTCGGTTCGTAGCCGAGTACTCTATCCAGCTGAGCTACGAGTGCAGATTGTGTTTTTAGACCAGATCACAACTGGTTGAAGCCGAGCTACCTGCATTGCTGCAACTAACTCTTAAATGGTGCACTCGACAGGATTCGAACCTGTGACCGCTCGGTTCGTAGCCGAGTACTCTATCCAGCTGAGCTACGAGTGCATTTGTTGCCGCGCATTATAGGCCGTTCAATCTCTATGTAAAGCTATTTTTTCGTTTAGTTTCAACAACTTAGCGAAAAAACCAGATTGCAACGTACTAAGCAAATAATGGCGGAGAACGGGGGATTCGAACCCCCGACACCCTTTTGAGGTGTACTCCCTTAGCAGGGGAGCGCCTTCGGCCACTCGGCCAGCTCTCCGCAACACGGGGCGTATATTAACCACGTTCATCCCCGTTTGCAAACATAAAAAACGATAAAAATTAAAGGCTTGGTTCTTCGTCCTTCTCTTTCTTGATCCGCAGGTAAATTTCCTCGCGGTGTACCGCTACCTCTTTCGGAGCGTTAACCCCGATACGCACTTGATTGCCTTTGACGCCGAGCACGGTCACGGTGATTTCGCCATCACCGATAATCAGGCTTTCTGCGCACCGACGAGTCAGAATCAGCATACCTTTCTCCTCACGCATTTCAGTTCAGGAACAACAGTCTGCAAAAAAAAGGCGTTCGACCTACGACCTGACAGTCATAGCCCTAACGACCTAAGTATTGTCGAGCGCACACAAAAGACCATGCGCCCTACAAAAAAATGAAAGGCGCGGTAACCGCGCCTTCCTGGCATTGCATCACTCGCCCTGTCGGGCCGGAGCATCCAGCTCAAAAGCGGTGTGCAGCGCGCGTACAGCCAGTTCCAGGTACTTCTCTTCGATCACCACCGAGACTTTGATTTCCGAGGTGGAGATCATCTGGATGTTGATGCTTTCCTTGGCCAGGGCCTCGAACATGCGGCTGGCAACGCCGGCATGGGAACGCATGCCCACGCCCACGATCGACACCTTGGCAATCTTGGTATCGCCAACCACTTCGCGAGCGCCAATCTCTTTGGCCGTGTTCTGCAGGATCCGCTCCGCCGCATCGTACTCGTTGCGGTGCACGGTGAACGTGAAATCGGTGGTGTTATCGTGCGAAACGTTCTGCACGATCATGTCGACTTCAATGTTCGCGCCGCTGATAGGGCCCAGGATCTTGAATGCCACGCCCGGGGTGTCTGGCACGCCACGGATCGTCAGCTTGGCTTCATCGCGGTTGAAAGCGATGCCGGAAATGATCGGCTGTTCCATGGATTCCTCTTCATCAATAGTAATGAGGGTGCCCGGACCCTCTTTGAAGCTGTGCAATACGCGCAGCGGAACGTTGTACTTGCCGGCGAATTCCACCGCACGGATCTGCAGCACCTTGGAACCGAGGCTGGCCATTTCCAGCATCTCTTCGAAGGTGATCTTGTCCAGGCGCTGGGCCACGGACACCACACGCGGGTCGGTGGTATAGACGCCATCCACATCGGTGTAGATCTGGCACTCATCGGCCTTCAGGGCCGCTGCCAGCGCCACGCCGGTGGTGTCCGAACCGCCACGCCCGAGGGTGGTGATGTTGCCCTGCTCGTCCACACCCTGGAAGCCCGCTACAACTACCACGCGGCCGGCTTTCAGATCACTGCGGATTTTCTGATCGTCAATCTGCAGGATGCGCGCCTTGGTGTGCGCGCTGTCGGTGAGGATGCGCACCTGGCTGCCCGTGTAGGACACCGCTGGCACGCCACGCTTGTTCAGCGCCATGGCCAACAGGGCAATAGTCACCTGCTCGCCGGTGGACACGATCACATCCAGCTCACGCGGCAGCGGTTGCTGGTCGCCACTGATTGCCTTGGCCAGATCGATCAGGCGATTGGTCTCGCCGCTCATGGCCGACAGCACCACCACCAGGTCATCGCCGGCGTCGCGGAATTTCTTAACCTTGTCGGCCACCTGCTCGATTCTTTCGACAGAGCCGACCGAGGTGCCTCCAAATTTCTGTACGATCAAAGCCATTTCCAAGCCGCCTCAGCCCGTAAAGGGGCGCCTATTATCCAATCCATCCGCACTGCACCCGCCCGCGACTAGACCACGGGCGGGTTAACAGCGCCTTAAATACCTGCCTCGACAAACGGCACGGTCAGGGCCAGGGCCGCGTCCAGGGCACCGGCGTCTACACCACCGCCTTGCGCCATGTCCGGACGACCACCGCCCTTCCCGCCCACTGCCGCGGCGGCTTGCTTCATCAAATCACCGGCCTTGAGTTGGCCAGTCAGGTCCTTGGTTACACCGGCAACCAGAACGACCTTATCCTCATGGACACTGCCGAGCAGGATCACTGCGCGGCCGAGCTTGTTCTTCAACTGATCGACCAGCGCCAACAGCGCCTTGCCGTCCTGACCGTCCAGGCGTGCGGCCAGCACTTTCACATCCTTGACGTCCACGGCGGCGGCCGACAGATCGTCGCCCGCGGCACTGGCGGCCTTGGCCTGCAACTGCTCCAGCTGTTTCTCCAGCGCACGGTTGCGCTCCAGCACGGCGGACAGCTTGTCGATCAGGTTGTCGCGGCTGCCCTTGACCAGGGTGGCCGCTTCCTTGAGTTGTTCTTCAGCGGCGTTGAGGTAGGCCAGGGCCGCAGCACCGGTTACCGCCTCGATGCGGCGCACGCCCGAGGCCACGCCGCCTTCGCTGATGATTTTCAGCAGGCCGATGTCGCCGGTACGGTTGGCGTGGATACCGCCACACAGTTCCACCGAGAAACTGCCGCCCATGCTCAGCACGCGCACGTTGTCGCCGTACTTCTCGCCGAACAGCGCCATGGCGCCCTTGGCCTTGGCGGTCTCGATGTCGGTTTCTTCGGTTTCCACCGGGCTGTTCTTGCGAATCTCGGCGTTGACGATGTCTTCCAGGGCCTTGATCTGCTCAGGCTTGATCGCTTCAAAGTGGCTGAAGTCGAAGCGCAGGCGCTGACTGTCGACCAGCGAACCCTTCTGCTGAACGTGCTCGCCCAATACCTGGCGCAGCGCGGCGTGCAGCAGGTGGGTCGCCGAGTGGTTCAACGAGGTCGCGTGGCGCACGTCGGCGTCCACCTGGGCTTCCACTGGCGCACCGACGGTCAGGTTGCCCGAGGCCAGCACACCGTGGTGCAGGAAGGCGCCGCCAGTCTTGGTGGTGTCACGCACGTCAAAACGGCCGTTCGCAGCGTTGAGGAAACCGCAGTCGCCAATCTGGCCACCGGATTCGGCGTAGAACGGCGTCTGGTCGAGTACGACCACGCCCTCGTCACCTTCATTCAACACGTCGACCGACTGACCTTCCTTATAGAGGGCAACCACTTTGGCCGCGCCACTGGTGGCCTTGTAGCCGGTGAATTCGGTGGCCACGTCAACCTTGACCAGGCTGTTGTAGTCCATGCCGAACGCGCTGGCGGAACGTGCACGCACACGCTGGGCTTCCATCTCGCGCTCGAAACCTGCCTCGTCGAGGGTCAGGCTGCGCTCACGGGCGATGTCGCCGGTCAGGTCCATCGGGAAACCGTAGGTGTCGTAGAGCTTGAACACCACGTCGCCCGGCACCACGGTGCCCTGCAGGTTGGCGAGGTCTTGCTCGAGGATTTTCAGGCCCTGCTCCAGGGTCTTGGCGAATTGCTCTTCTTCGGCCTTGAGCACGCGCTCGATGTGCGCCTGGTTCTGCTTGAGTTCCGGGAATGCATCGCCCATCTCGGCGACCAGGGCCGCAACGATCTGATAGAAGAAGCTGCCGCTGGCGCCCAACTTGTTGCCGTGACGGCAGGCGCGACGAATGATGCGACGCAGCACGTAGCCACGGCCTTCGTTGGACGGCAGCACGCCGTCGGCAATCAGGAAGCCGCAGGAACGGATATGGTCAGCCACCACTTTGAGCGATGCCTGCTCTTCATTGGCGCAACCGATTGCCTTGGCGGCAGCCGCCAGCAGGCTCTGGAACAGGTCGATTTCGTAGTTGGAATGAACGTGCTGCATCACCGCACTGATCCGCTCCAGGCCCATGCCGGTGTCTACCGACGGCGCTGGCAGCGGATGCAACACGCCGTCGGCGGTGCGGTTGAACTGCATGAACACGTTGTTCCAGATCTCGATGTAACGGTCGCCATCTTCCTCTGGCGAGCCCGGTGGGCCACCCCAGATGTCGGCGCCGTGGTCGTAGAAGATCTCGGTGCAGGGGCCGCACGGGCCGGTATCGCCCATGGTCCAGAAGTTGTCGGAGGCGTACGGTGCGCCTTTGTTGTCGCCGATACGCACCATGCGCTCGGCCGGCACGCCGACTTCCTTGGTCCAGATGTCGTAGGCTTCGTCATCGCTGGCGTAGACGGTGACCCAGAGCTTTTCCTTCGGCAGTTTCAGCACGCCGGTGAGGAAGGTCCAGGCGAAGTTGATCGCGTCTTGCTTGAAATAATCGCCAAAGCTGAAGTTGCCGAGCATTTCGAAAAAGGTGTGGTGACGGGCGGTATAGCCGACGTTTTCCAGGTCGTTGTGCTTACCACCGGCGCGCACGCACTTCTGGCTGCTGACGGCGCGGGTGTAGGCGCGCTTTTCCTGGCCCAGGAAGCAGTCCTTGAACTGGTTCATCCCCGCGTTAGTGAACAGCAGGGTGGGGTCATTGCCTGGGATCAAGGAGCTGGAGGCGACACGGGTGTGACCTTGCTCTTCGAAGAAGCGAAGGAAGGCTTCACGGATTTCTGCGCTTTTCATTAGGTTCTTCCACGGAGGCTGCGGCCAAAGGCCAGTGCGCAACATCATCAGACGAAGCGACGGCAAAGGGCCGCATTATATCGGCCCTTTGCCGGTGGTACAGCGTGTTTATGCGATAGAGCGGCTCAATTAGACGGTCTGCACGGTCATTTGCGTGAGAATTCGACGAATGTCTCCAGCACTTGCTCGATCTGCGCCCGGCTGACGTCCAGGTGCGTGACCATACGCAAGCGCGGTGCGGCGCTCAATTTGATCCCGCGCTCGGCGGCAAACGCCTTCAAGGCCTGGGCGCGATCGCCGATCTGCACGTAGACCATGTTGGTCTGCACCGGCTCCACTGCGTAACCGGCGTTGCGCAACGCCTCTCCCAGCCACTGGGCATTGGCGTGGTCGTCGGCCAGGCGCGCGACCTGGTGATCCAGGGCATACAGCCCTGCTGCCGCCAGTGAGCCGGCCTGGCGCATGCCGCCGCCGACCATCTTGCGCAGGCGCCGGGCCTTGGCGATCAGCGCCGTGGAACCGCACAACACCGAGCCGATCGGCGCGCCAAGGCCTTTGGACAGGCACACCGACACCGAATCGAAATGCTGGGCGATCTCGCGCGCATCCACCCCAAGCTTGACGGCCGCGTTGTACAGGCGCGCGCCGTCCAGATGCAGCGCCAGGCCGTGTTCGCGGGTAAACGCCCGCGCTTTCGCCAGGTACGCCAGCGGCAGCACCTTGCCTTGCATAGTGTTTTCCAAGGCCAACAGCCGGGTGCGCGCGAAGTGGAAATCGTCGGGCTTGATCGCTTCCAGCACCTGGGCAAGGTCCAGCGAGCCGTCCGCCTGCACTTCCAGCGGCTGTGGCTGGATCGAACCGAGCACGGCGGCGCCACCGCCTTCGTATTTGTAGGTGTGGGCCTGCTGACCGACGATGTATTCCTCGCCGCGTTCACAGTGGGCCATCAACGCCAGCAGGTTGCTCATGGTGCCGGTGGGCACGAACAACGCGGCGGCAAACCCCAGGCGCTTGGCCAGTTCGGCTTCCAGGCGATTGACGCTGGGGTCTTCACCGTAGACGTCGTCGCCACTGACGGCATGGGCCATCGCGTCGAGCATGCCGGGGGTGGGTTGGGTCACGGTGTCGCTGCGCAGGTCGATCACAGACATGAAGCACGCCTCTCAAGGGTTGAGTAAGTTCCTTTTGTGGATGATTACTGCGGGCAAAGCCGCGGAATATCAAGCCCCATGCGTCTTCAATCGAATACCAACCAAACAAACCGATATAGCTTATCGACACGGCAATCGTGCAGTTTCTGAAAAACCATGTTAAAAACTCTCCGCCGCCAGGGTTCTGGCGGCAACGTTCTCAGGGCGGGGTGCAATTCCCCACCGGCGGTAATTGCACGCAATGTGCATAGCCCGCGAGCGCTTGGCGCCTCGAACTGCTCACGCAGGACGGCGACAAGGTCAGCAGACCCGGTGTGATCCCGGGGCCGACGGTCATAGTCCGGATGAAGAGAGAACGGGATTGGCACCTGAGGGCCGAACGCTGACCGCATGCTTGCATGCCACAGCCGTGCGTACCCTTAAATCCCATTCGATTCATAACGCCCTGTTTTTTTCTTAAACAGGAGTCAGAACATGCAACCCACCGCAATCGACAGCAAAAGCAAAAACCATCACGGCGAGCGCGTCGCGTTTATCCAGGCCTGCTGGCACAAGGATATTGTCGACCAATCGCGCAAAGGCTTCCTCGCCGAAATGATCGCCCAGGGCTACCAGGAATCGGATATCGATTTCTTCGAAGTCGGCGGCGCCTTTGAAATGCCCCTGCACGCCAAGCTGCTGGCCAAGACCGGCCGCTACGCCGGTATCGTTGCCGCTGCGCTGGTGGTGGACGGCGGCATCTACCGTCACGAGTTCGTCGCCCAGTCAGTGGTCAGCGGCCTGATGCAAGTGCAGCTGGAAACCGAAGTGCCAGTGTTCTCGGTCTCCCTGACCCCGCACCACTTCCACGCGGGCAGCGAGCACCACACCTTCTTCTACGAGCACTTCGTGCACAAGGGCCAGGAAGCCGCACGTACCTGCGCCGACACCCTGCACAAAGTACGCGCGATCCGTCGCAGCGAGCCGCGTGCCGTAGCCGTCTAAGCCACACCCCAGCCCAGCCTCAGCGCTGGGCTTGTGTAGGAGCTGGCTTGTGTGGGAGCTGGCTTGTGTGGGAGCTGGCTTGCCTGCGATAGGATCAACTCGGTCTGCCAGTTGGACCGAGTCAACCCGATCGCAGGCAAGCCAGCTCCTGCATTTGGATCCCGGCAAGCCTCGGGCTTCAGGCCAGGCCCGCATCCGTGGTCGGCACAATCAATATCCCTGCCCGCAAACCATTCTTCACCTTCGGATTGGGGAAGATGATATGCGCGCCCTCCTCCTCGATGACCCAACGAGTCTTGGCCACGTCCTCGGCCAGCAGATACCCCTTCGCCAACGGCGAAAAGTTCTCCACGTCCGCCGGCAAGTGCAGCAGGAAGGCATCGCTGTGCTTGATCACTTCGCGCGACACCGCGAACAGCTGCAGGCCGTCGAGGCTGTCGGTCTCGGGCTCATTGCCCTCGATGATCTGCTTCAGGCGCGTCTCCAGGCGGGACACGTCCACGCCCTGGTTCTGCCCGAACGGCCGCGCCTTGCCCAATTCCAGGGTGAAGGCTTCGGCGTCCAGCTGCTCGTAGGTAAATGCAGTGAAAGTGATCGAAGTCTTGTTCTGCAGCAGCACCGCCTGCATGCCGGCAGCGTTGAGGCGCGCCAGCTCGTGACGTGAATGCTGGCGCCCGTCCTTCCACGGGTACAGGGCAAACTGCTCGATCTTCGAGCCGCGAATGGCGGTGTGCAGGTCGTAATGCAGGCGCGAACGACCGGGCTGGTTGAAGAAGCTGCGGGCCAGTTGCTCAAGCTCGGCAGCACGCATGGCTTCCGGGCCGATGTTTTGCTCATGGCGGCCGTTGAACAGCCGGTTGACGTCCAGTTCGAGGTAACGCTCACCGCGACGCATGGCCTCGGGGTTGCCGAACAGGAACAGAATACGGGTGCGGGGCTTGATCTCCCCACGGGCGATGCCATGCAACAGGCGGTCGAGCAGTTCGATCGGCGCGGTTTCGTTGCCATGGATGCCGGACGACAGCAGCAGGTCGCTGCCGTTGTCCTTCGCTTGCGGTGGGCGCACTTCGAGCGCGCCCTCGCTGAGCCAGCGCATCTGCACGCCGTCGACAGTCAGTTGAATTTTTTGCGCCGGTTCACGACCGGCGAGGGTCAGTTCAAGCAGTTTGCCGAGGGCGAGCATACGCAGCTTCCTTAGTGGTTGCAGCCAGGACCGTGGACGTGATCGTCGTCATCACCTTCAACGTCGGCCGGTTCCATTTCCAGTTGCAGGCTCATCAGGTTGGTGGCCAGCGGACGCATCAGCAGGTTGGCGTACTCGGCGTCGCCTTCTTCCACGTCCACACCGATCAGCAGTTGGCCACGGCCGTCGTGCTGGATCCAGATTTCCTTGCCCTGCCAGACCACGGCGACGCGGGTGCAGGAGGTTTCCAGCTGGGTGCCGTCGGTGTCTTCAAGAATCAGTTTCAGGGTGTCGGTGGTCATAAAGTAGCTCTCGGCATTGGGCGTAAAAGAAGGTGGCGTTAATTGATCTGGAAAGGATAAACCGCGCCCAGTTTAAGGATTTGCGTCAGTTCATCCAATGCCGTCCGGCACTCCAGCAACAATTGCGGGTCAGCCAGGTCGGTTTCGCGCAGGCTGTCGCGGTAGTGCTTGTTCACCCATTGGGTCAGGGTGTCGTACAACGGCGCGGTCATGATAACGCCTGGGTTCACCGCCGCCAGCTCGGTTTCGTTCAACGCCACGCGCAAGCGCAGGCAGGCCGGGCCACCGCCGTTCTGCATGCTCTGCTTGAGGTCGAAGACCTTCACTTCGCGGATCAGCCCGCCTGACGCCGTGAGGTTTTGCAGGTACTGCCACACGCGTTCGTTGGCACGGCACTCTTCCGGCACGATCAGCAGCATCGAACCGTCGGCGCGGGTCAGCAACTGGCTGTTGAACAGGTAGGAACGCACCGCGTCCTCGACGCTGACCTGGGCGCGCGGCACGCAGACCGACTGGAAGTTGCCGCCCAATTTGCCCAACTTGCCTTGCAGTTCGCCAAGCATCTGCTCGGTATTGAGGAAGGCATCCTCGTGATAGAACAGCACCTCGCCGTTACCCACCGCGATCACGTCGTTGTGGAACACGCCGGCATCGATCACCGCCGGGTTCTGCTGGGCGTAGACCACGCCTTCATCCTTCAGGCCGTGCAGGCGTGCAACCGCCTGGGAGGCTTCGAGGGTCTGGCGCGCAGGGTACTTCTGCGGGGCCGGGTAACGGGTGTCGAACGCACTGCGGCCGAACACGAAGAACTCCACGCCGGCTTCGCCATACTCACGGCAGAAACGCGTGTGGTTGGCCGCGCCTTCGTCGCCGAACTGCGCCACCGCCGGCAGCGCGGCGTGATGGGCGAAGTGTTGCGCATCGGCAAACATCGCCCCCAGCACGCGGCTGGTGGTCGGGTGTTCGATGCTGCGGTGGTACTTGCAGTTGAGGTTGGCGGCGGTGAAATGCACGCGGCCATCCGCCGTGTCGGCGCTCGGGCTGACGGTGGCGGCGTTGGCCACCCACATGCTCGACGCCGAGCAACTGGCGACCAGCAGCGGCATCGCGTGCTTGGCGGCCTGCTGGATAACCTGGGCGTCGGTGCCGCTGAACCCCAGGTTGCGCAAGGCGGCCACGTCAGGACGTTCCTGCGGCGCCAGCACCCCTTGCACAAAGCCCATGTCCATCAGGGCCTTCATTTTCTGCAGGCCCTGCAACGCCGCTTCCTTCGGGTTCGAAGACTGCTGGCTGTTGCTCTGGGACGCGACGTTGCCGTAGGACAAACCGCCGTAGTTATGGGTCGGCCCCACTAGACCGTCAAAATTGACTTCATAGGATTTCATCGGCGAGGCTCCACGAACATCTGTATTTTTATAGGCATCAAGTGCAGATCTGTATCTGTTAACCCGATCAAGTGTGGGAGCTGGCTTGCCTGCGATGCGGGCAACTCGGTCATGCAGATACACCGAGGTGATGCCTTCGCAGGCAAGCCAGCTCCCACATTAGATCGGTGTCACTTTCACTTAAGCGTTACGCCTGGGGTCAGCAACGCAGGCAACACCAGGCTCGGGGTCTCAAGGGAGGCCACCGGGTACGCGCAATAATCTGCCGCGTAATACGCACTCGCGCGGTGGTTGCCCGACGCTCCTACCCCGCCGAACGGCGCGGTGCTGGCGGCGCCGGTCAGCTGTTTGTTCCAGTTGACGATACCGGCGCGGCTTTCCAGCCAGAACTGCTGGTAGCGCGCTTCGGAATCCGACAACAGACCAGCGGCCAGGCCGTACTGGGTGTTGTTGGCCTCGGCAATCGCGCCAGCAAAATCAGCGTAGCGGATCACCTGCAACAGCGGGCCGAACAGTTCTTCATCCTCGCGTTCGGTCACGCCAGTCACGTCGATGATGCCCGGCGTCAGCAGTGCAGCCTGATCCTGGGGCTGAGTCATTTCCAGCAGCGCCACGGCGCCATTGGCCAACATCAGTTCCTGGGCGTCCATCAAGGCTTTCGCCGCGCCCAGGGAGATGACCGAGCCCATGAACGGCGCCGGCTGCTGGTCGAACGCGCCGACGGCAATCGTCGAGCTGACGGCCACCAACCGCGCCAACAGGGCATCGCCCCAGGCACCTTCCGGCACCAGCAGGCGACGCGCACAGGTGCAGCGCTGGCCGGCCGAGATGAACGCCGACTGGATAATGGTGTAGACCGCCGCATCGACGTCGGCCACTTCGTCGACCACCAGCGGGTTGTTGCCGCCCATTTCCAGCGCCAGGATCTTGTCCGGGCGCCCGGAGAACTGCTGGTGCAGGTGATTGCCGGTGCGGCTGGAACCGGTAAAGAACAGGCCGTCGATCCCCGGATTGGCCGCCAGGGCGATCCCGGTTTCGCGTGCGCCCTGCAGCAGGTTCAACACGCCTGCCGGCAGGCCGGCCTCGATCCAGCACTGCACCGTCAGCTCAGCGACTTTCGGGGTCAGCTCGCTCGGCTTGAACAGCACGGTATTGCCCGCCAGCAGCGCCGGGACGATATGCCCGTTCGGCAAGTGCCCCGGAAAGTTGTACGGCCCAAACACCGCTACCACGCCATGCGGCTTGTGTCGCAGCACAGCGGTGGCGTCGCCCAGCGGGCCGCTCTTCTCGCCGGTACGCTCGCGGTAGCTTTGCACCGAGATTGCGATCTTGTTGGCCATGCTGGTGACTTCAGTGGCCGATTCCCACAACGGCTTGCCGGTTTCCTCACCGATACAGCGGGCGATTTCGTCGGCGCGGCTTTTCAGGGTCGCGGCGAAGGCCTCGAGCACGCTGATGCGTTCTTCCAGCGGACGCCGGGCCCAGCCCGGAAATGCCTGGCGCGCAGCCTGCACGGCAGACTCGACCTGCTCGGCGGTGGCGCCATTGCCGGCCCACAGCACTTGCTGGGTCACCGGGTTGCGCGATTCAAACAGTTCACCCTGGCCGGCCAGCCAGCTACCTGCGATATACAGCGAATTCATTACTTGGACTCCCGGGCAGCAGACAACGGAACAGCACGCACTTGATCACCCACCACCAGTTGCAGGCGCTTGGCGGTCTGCGGATCGACCACCAGCGTACCTGCCGCCAGACGGGCCGGAGCGGCGGTGATGCGGCACTCCTCGCGCTTGCGGTTATGAATCAGGAACGGCGTAGCGTCGTCACCTGGCGTGCCGATGGCCAACACCAGCGACTGGCTGTCGCGCACGGCACGGATCTTGGTGGTCTCACACTCCACCGCCGGGCCGGCGTCGAAGATATCGACATAGCCCTGGTAGCTGAAGCCCTCGCTCTTGAGCATGCTCAACGCCGGTTCGGTATCGGGGTGAACCTTACCGATCACATTGCGCGCGTCCTCGGAAAGGAAGCAGCTGTACAGCGGAAACTTCGGCATCAGCTCGGCGATAAAGGCCTTGTTGCCCACACCGGTGAGGTAGTCGGCCTGGCTGAATTCCATCTTGAAGAAGTGCCGGCCCAGGCTCTCCCAGAACGGCGAACGCCCGGCATCGTTGGACACGCCGCGCATCTCGGCAATGATCTTGTTGCCGAACAGCTGTGGGAATTCGGCGATAAACAGCAGGCGCGCCTTGGCCAGCATGCGACCGTTGAGGCCGTTGCGGTAATCGGCATGCAGGAACAACGAGCACAGCTCGGAGTTGCCGGTGAGGTCGTTGGCCAGAAACAGCGTCGGAATCTCACGGTAGATATTCAGCTCCTGGGATGCACTGACGGTCAGGCCGACCCGGAAGTTGTACCAGGGCTCGCGCAGGCCGACCGCGCCGGCGATGGCGGAAATACCCACCACGCGGCCTTCGTCGTTTTCGAGCACGAACAGGTAGTCGGCATCGCCGCGCCCGGCGTCGCCGCGAAAGGTTTTTTCCGCCCAGCCAACCCGGTGGGTCAGGCGCTCTTCGTTGGCCGGCAAGGTGGTGAGGCCGGTGCCGGTGCTGCGCGCCAGATCAATCAGGGCCGGTAAATCGCTGCTGCGTACGGGACGAACGATCATGCTATCTCCTCGAACGGGCCGCTGTTGTCAGCCACCCGCGAAACTCTATTTAAACCGCTACCAGGCGCACACTCGCGCCTTCGCCGACGCCCAGGGCTTCGGCCGCTGCCAGGTCCAGGGTCACCGGTTTGCCGGGCGCGTAGTCCAGCTCCAGCATCACCGCGCGGTAATCCTGCAATTGCGCGTTGCTCACCAGGTACTGGCGGCCGACGCCCTTGACCATCTCACCGATCTTCACCGGCACCACGCGGCTCTGGGCAATCGAGCGAATCCCCGACACCCGCGCGTGCAGCGTCGGGCCGCCGTCGAAGATGTCGATGTAGTGGTCGGTCTCGAAGCCTTCGCGCATCAGGATGTCGAAGGTGATCTGCGCTCGCGGGTGGACCTGGCCCATGGCTTCCTGGGCTTCGTCCGGCAACAGCGGCACGTAGATCGGGTAATGCGGCATCAGCTCGGCGAGGAAGGTGCGGCTTTTCAGCCCGCACAGGCGCTCGGCGGCGGCGTAGTTGAGGTCGAAGAAGTTGCGACCGATGGCGTCCCAGAACGGCGAATCACCGTTCTCGTCGCTGTAGCCGACAATCTCGGTCACCACCGAATCGGCAAAGCGCTCGGGGTGGCTGGCGACGAACAACAGGCGGCCACGGGAATTGAGTTCCGACCACGGCGAACCGACCAGTTCCGGCACCACGTAGAAGCTGGTGAGCAGGCTGTTGCCGGTGAGGTCGTGGCATTGGGAAAGCACGTGGATCTTGTTGTGGATCTTCAACTCGCGGGAAGCGTGCACGAAGGTTTCGTTACGGAAGCTGTAGAACGGCTCCGAGTAACCGGCCGAGGCGACGATGGCCGAGCAGCCGGCGAGCTTGCCGGTCTCGGTGTCTTCAAGCACGAAGAAATAGCTTTCTTCACCGTTGAAACTCACCTCGGCAGCGAAGGACGCTTCGCTGGCGGCGATCTTGTCGCTGAGGCGTTCGACATCATCCGGCAAGGAGGTGACACCAATCGGGCTGTCCGCAGCCAGACGCTGTACCTCGCCCAGATCAGCCATTTGCGCGGGGCGCATCACCAGCATGGTGTCACTCCTTAACTCGAAAAACTCACAGGAAAAAATGCCAGGCACGGTCTTGAAACCAGTGAGGTCAAGTGTGGGAGCGGGCTTGCTCGCGAAAGCGGTGTGTCATTCAGCATTTCAGGTGACTGAACCACCGCTTTCGCGAACAAGCCCGCTCCCACATTGGATCTTCACAGCTCCAATTAAGAGGCCCGGCACAAAAATTTAGGTTCGATGCCCAATCGTTTGGGCACCGAACGGTCCATCAAGCGTGTGTCAGCGTCTTCACGGCACGTTCAAAACGGTCCAGGCCTTCCTGGATGTCCGCGTCTTCCACCACCAGGCTCGGGGCGAAACGCACCACGTCGGGGCCGGCTTGCAGGATCATCAGGTTTTCTTTCTCGGCGGCGTTGAACACGTCCTTGGCCTTGCCTTTGAAGGCATCGCTCAGCACACAACCGATCAGCAGGCCCATGCCGCGCACTTCGGTGAAGATGCCGTACTGCTTGCCGATCTGCTCCAGGCGCGCCTTGAACAGGTCGTGCTTGGCGTTGACGCCGGCCAGCACCTCGGGCGTGTTGATCACATCGATCACCGCCTCGGCGACCGCGCAGGCCAGCGGGTTGCCGCCGTAGGTGGTGCCGTGGGTGCCGACCACCAGGTGCTTGGCGAGGTCTTCACGGGTGAGCATCGCCGCAATCGGGAAGCCGCCGCCCAGGCTCTTGGCGCTGGTGAGGATGTCCGGCACCACACCGTAGTGCTGGTAGGCGAACAAGTGGCCGCTGCGGCCCATGCCGGTTTGCACTTCGTCGAACACCAGCAGCGCGTTGTTGGCGTCGCACAACTCGCGGGCGCCTTGCAGGTAGGCCAGTTCAGCCGGCAGTACGCCGCCTTCGCCCTGGATCGGTTCCAGCACCACGGCGCAGGTCTTGTCCGAGACAGCGGCTTTCAGCGCGTCCAGGTCGTTGTAAGGCACGTGGGTGATGCCGGTGATTTTCGGACCGAACCCATCGGAATACTTCGACTGGCCACCGACGTTGACGGTAAACAGGGTACGGCCGTGGAAGCTGTTCAGTGCGGCGATGATCTCGTACTTCTCAGTGCCGAAACGGTCGAACGCGACGCGACGGGCCAGCTTGAAGGCGGCCTCGTTGGCTTCGGCGCCGGAGTTGCAGAAGAACACGCGCTCGGCAAAGGTGGCGTCGATCAGCTTGTGGGCCAGGCGCAGGGCCGGCTCGTTGGTGAAAACGTTGGAGACATGCCACAACTTGCTGGCCTGCTCGGTCAGTGCACCGACCAGCGCCGGGTGGGCGTGGCCCAATACGTTGACCGCGATGCCGCCGGCAAAATCGATCAGCTCGCGACCCGCCTGGTCCCAGACGCGGGAGCCTTCGCCACGCACGGGAATAAAGGCAGCAGGTGCATAGTTGGGAACCATGACCTGGTCGAAATCGGCACGTTGCACCGGGGCTTGCTCAACGGACATCGGAGTCTCCTGAAGAGGAACGCCTGCCTGGAACTGGCGGGCGATGCAGGGATTGTAAGGACAGTTTTCAGCGCGACCTTGTCGCCAAGCGACAACTTCTTATAGCGCCAACCCCGGTTTTACGCGGGTTTACGCCAATGCGACAAATAGCGTCGCAATGGCGCAGTTTAAACCGTGCACGCCCTCCGTGGGCAGGCAGATCGGTGGATGCGTGCAAATCCCTGCGGCGCTAACTGTCTACCACCCTGCCCACCCTGCCAGCTGTTTTGCTGCAACCTCCCAAGCGATCGTCAAGGAACGACCCATGGCCGACCAGCCCAGCAGCACCGTACCGCATTACGAAATCCTCAAACATGCCCTGCCCGACTGGCTGGGCGCCGCCTCGGCCCTTAAACGCAATGCCCTGGCCCAGCCGGCGTTGATCCTCGCCGACGGCTTAAAAAATGCCAGTGAGCAACAGCACCAGGCACTTAAACGCCTCAACAGCCAGGCCTGGAGCGCACAAAACCGTGTGGACCAGGCCATGGAGCGCCTCAAAAGCCCCGAGGTTTTTGCCGCCGAAATCCTGCAAACGGCACTCAAGGATCAGTACGGCCTCGAGCCAGACGTGCGCAACACCTACCTGCAGCTCTACATTCCCCTGACGCTCGCCGGGTTTACGCTCAAACCCGGGGCCGCACGCACCTGGAGCGTGTCGCTGCTGGATGCCGCCCTGCATAACTTCGAAGAGTCCGAAACCGCGGTCGACGGCTATGACGCCAACTCCGGTTTCACCACGCGTCCTGGCGCTGGCGGGCAGTTCCAGCCACTGCCGGCCATCGGCGCGAAACTCTCGATTGCGCAGTTCACCACCCTCTGCAGGACATTGGACATCGGCGAGCGCTACCAGCGCTATCTCAGCGACTACCTGGGGCTGGACAACCCGGTAGCCCAGGCCAGCCTGCAGCACACGATCAAGCGCAGCCACCTGGCGAGCCTCGAACTGGCGCTGTACATGGCCGTGCTTAAACAAGACCTGCCCCAGGCCAGCCACGACACCCTCATGGGCCTGCTGCAGGGCCAGCCCAGCAGTGCCAACGGCTGCAAGCCCCTGCTGTGTTACGAGTTGGTGATCATGTCGACGCGCCTCACCGGCATCGTGCTGTTTGCCGAAGACCTGGACGCCAGCCGGCAGGTGGTGCCAGTCATCGCCTGGATCCCGGACGACCCTGAACACCCGATCAAGCAGTACCCCAGCACCCGCGCCTTGATGCTCGCCCTCTGCGAAAAGCTGCGCACGCCCGACTACCAGCGCTTCTTCAGTCGTTTTATCGGCGCCGCAGACCTGAGCCTGTTTTTCGCCGACCTCAATCAGCGCCTCACCCAGGTGACCTGGCATGCCCATATCCCCGGCGACCCGCTGCCCAGCTGGCGCCAGACCCCGGTAGCCGGACCCAACCTGCAATTTCGCGCGGCAAAGATCGAGCGCGACCTGTTTGAACACCTCTACCAGATGAAACTCAGCAAACTGCTCGATGACGCCCGCAGCCGCGCCGTCTCCACCGCCAGCACCGACCGCAAAGCCCGCTGGGAACGCTGGGCCTTGATTGAAAAAGTCGGCAGCACGCTGTTGCAGATCATCGCCTTTATCGCCGTGCCGTTCGTGCCGCCACTGGGCGCGCTGATGCTCGGCTACACCGCCTACCAGGTGCTGGACGATGCCTTCGAAGGTGCCTTCGACTGGGTCGAAGGCCTGCAGCGCGAAGCCCTGGGGCATACCCTGGCGCTGGTTGAGCAACTGGTGCAACTGGGGATGTTTGCCATCGGCATACCCATCGCCCAGGACCTGCTGCGCGCCGCGCTACCTGCCGAACTGAGCAGATTTTTCGAGCGCCTGAAACCCGTGACGCGGCCCGATGGCTCAGCGCGCCTGTGGCAGCCGGATCTTGCCCCCTATCGCAGGGCAATAAAACTGCCCAAGGGCGCGCGGCCCGACGAGCAGGGGCTGTATCAGCACCACGGCGAATCGATCCTGCGCCTGGGCGAGGAGCACTATGCAGTGCACCATGAGGCCGAATCTGCCCGCTACACCCTCAAGCACCCCGAGCGCGCCAGCGCCTACCGCCCACAGGTCATGACCAACGGCGAAGGCGCCTGGGTAACGGAGCTTGAACGCCCATTGAGCTGGGACAGCCCCACCCTGATGCGCCGCCTCGGCTACCGGACCGAAGGCCTCAGCGACAGCCGCCTGCAACAGGCGCGCCGGGTCAGCGACACCCACGACAACGGCTTGCGCCACCTGCACCTCAACCAGCAGCCGGCGCCACCGCTGCTGGCCGACACCCTCAAGCGTTTCAGGATCGACCAGGACCTGCAGGATTTCATTACGCAGATGAATAGCGACGACCCGGCCATTTCTCACCAGGCCGACGCGCAAACCCAGCTGCAACTGCTGGTCAGCTATGGGTTATGGCCGCAGACCAAAACCCTGCGTTTCCTCGACGCCCAGGGCCACACACTTTGGGAATTCGCCAGGGCCGACGGGGCCAGCGTGGTGCAAGTCCACCAGGCCCAGATGAAAAACGGCGACCTGCTGCAGATCCTTCTGGAAAGCCTGGATGAACAGGAGCGCAAGACCCTGCTGGAAGAGCCTTTCGGCACACCGCCCGCCTCGGCGCAAACCCGGGCAAAGGTGTTACGCAAAAAGCTCGCGCGCCTGGCTTACGACAAGCGCTTCTCGCTGTTCGATTCGCGCTATCGCGGTGAAGATCGCGCCCGCCATGCCCGCGTGCAAAAGATCCTCGACGCGGCGCCCGAGGCCGGGCTGCCTACCAGCGTCGGCGAAGAAATCCTCGCCAGTGCCAGTGGCGAGGAACTGCGGGCAATCGATGCCGGAACACTCCCCAAGCGCCTGCGCGACCTGGCGTATTGGGGCCAACAGGAAGTCAGGACCACCCGCGCGTATGAAGGTTTGTACCTGGAGACCGTCGAAAGCCCGGACACCGCCACGCTGGCCCTGCACTCACTGGAAAATCTACCGGGATGGCAGCCGGGCACGCGCCTTGAAGTCCGCCAATACCGGATCGATGGCGCCTTGCTGGACGCCATCGGCCCGCCTGACGCGCAAATCAGCCGGACCTTGGTCGCCACGGCCGACGGCCAATACATTCCGTATGCGGACCAGACCGAACTGTTTGGCCAAAGCGACGTTTACACCGCGATTCTCCAGGCCCTGCCAGACAGCCGGCGCACTGCTCTGAACCTCCATATCGGCCAAGGCGAGCGGCTCAAACAGACCCTCGCCGAACATGCATTGGGGCGCGACGCCCTGCGTCGACTACTCGACACCGACCCAGCGCAAAAACCTGAGTACGACCCAAAGTTCATGCGCCTGCGTGGCGGCGATGCGGGTTACCGCGCGGTCGCGCCTCTGGGGCTGGACGAAAACCGCGTGGTGTCCGCTGAAGAGCTTGCCCATGACCTGCTGCCGGCGCTGTCCACCGCGCAGATCCGCGAGCTGGTGCAAAGCCTCGAAAGCCAACCCGGTGGCGCGTTGGCCACCCTGCTTTCGCTGCAAACCGAATACCTGAGGATGACCCACGACCTGGCGCGCTGGGTAGGAAGTACACCTCGTCTGCACCCACAGACAGGCGCCCCGCTGAGTGCCGAGGAGTACGACTACGCACGACGTGATCGCCGTCTGTGGGCCCACGAAATCCAGCGGGCCTGGCGCCGCGAAACCGAGATCGACGATCACTTCGAAACGCCCGCGCGCAATGGCCATCGGCTCAGCCTGCCGGTCCCGCTGCAGGGCCCGCTGCCGCAGCTGCGCGCGCGTTTCAGCCATGTTTCTCTGCTGGAGTTGCAAGGCAACCACAGCACGCAGCAGGTCGAAGGTTTTCTGCGTTTGTTCCCCAGGCTGCGTCACTTGACGATCCGCCACGTCGGGCTTGAGCAGCTTCCCGCCCCCGTGTTTTCGATGCCCCACTTGAACGAGCTGATCCTCAGCGACTGCCAGCTGACCCTGACCGCCGAACAGCAGACGGCACTCAGCGCCATGAGCCGCCTGGTTACGCTGGACCTGTACAAAAACCCTTTGAATCAGGTCCCCAGCGTCGAGCGCATGCCGGATCTGCGCTACCTGGACCTGAGCAGGACCGGCATCAGCGCACTGCCGCGCGGCCTCCTCAACCGTCCGAGCCTGGAGCTGGCCCTGCTCTCGCAGAATCAGCTGCGCGAACTGCCAGACGCGCTGTTCAACCTGCCGGCCGCCAGCAGCGATAAATTCGACCTGTCTGCGAATCCGCTGACACAGGCATCGATGGAGCGCGTCAAAGCCTATTACCATCGCACTGGCAAACGCTGGGAAATCGACGCGCCCCTGGCCGACCTCGCGCTGGCTAAACAGCTCTACCCAAGCTTCAGCAACGACGAAATCAATCATTTCGTGTTTGCCCTGCCAGGTGACCTGGAGGCCGGCAGGCTCGCCTTGATGCGCTTCCAAATCGAGTACCAGGCCATTCGCACCGATATGACGCCCTGGGCAAACGACCCGCTTGCCAGTCATGCAGAACGCATCAACCGCGCGCGCTTCATCGAGGCCATTGAAGCGGGGTGGCGTCGGGAAGTGCCGCTGGATCCCCAGCATCACGGAATTGCCCCCGGTTATGCATTGACCCTCGCCATGCCCGTCAGCGGCACACTTGCAACGCTGCGCATCACACTTCCACATGTGACGGCGCTGGTGCTGGAGGGCAGTGGCGCGCCCCTGCAACCGGGGTCATTCCTGCAGGCATTTCCCGGCCTGAAACGCCTGACCCTTGACCGTTATGCGCTGGCAGAGTTTCCCCTCGGCATCGCGTCACTGCGCCAGCTCACGTACCTGCGCCTGCGCCGCAACGGCCTCCGCCTGTCACCCACCACCGCCAATGCACTGGCTGCGATGAGCCAGCTGGAATCCCTCGACTTGAGCCACAACCCACTCGGCGAGGTGCCGGATGTGCGCCGCTTGAACAGGCTCGGCCAGGTGTCCTTGAGCAACACGGGGCTGACCCACATCCCGGCGAGCCTGCTATCGCCCGCCACGCCGAGGACGGCTATCGACTTGAGCCACAACCAGATCACCCAAGTGCCGGCGCAGTTGTTCACGTTGCGCGCCGACCTGTCGGCCGCCTTCGACCTGTCCAATAACCCGTTGTCAGCCCAAACCCTGCAACAGGTCAAAATCCACTTCCAGGGCACCGATAACGCCTGGAAAATCAGCCCGCCCTACACCGTATTGCGTCAGCTCAAGACGCTGTATCCCAGCCTCACGGATACCGAGCTGGGGCGCATCTTCTTTCAACTGCCAGGCGATATCGACGCGGCGCTACCGGCCATGGCACGACTGAAGGCCGAATACCACCAGATGAGTACCCGGCTTCAGGAATGGGTGCTCAATGTCCCCGAGCGTGACCCGATTCTGGATACCGTGCTGGACATGGGCACCCGCGCCGAGGAGCAGTTGCGACGCGCCCACTTCAAGGACCTGCTGGAACGTTGCTGGCGCCGGGAAACCGAGCTGGACGAAGGCGGCGAACTTCCGCCCCGACACAGCTACAAGCTGGTTTTTCATGCCCAGTTGCTGGGAGATCTGCCGCAACTGAATGCGCAGCTTCCTCACGTTACACTGCTGGAGCTGATCGGCGAGCGGTCCAACCAGAGTATTGACGAGCTGCTGAGGTGCCTGCCCAACCTCACGCACCTGACCGTCGAGCGTTATGCCCTGGGGGATATTCCCGAGCCCATCTTCAGCCTGCAGCACCTGCGCCAACTTTCGCTCTCCGACAACCGCATACAACTGACCCCTCGCAGCAAGGCGCTACTGGCGGGCATGGGGGGACTGGAGCATCTGGACATGAGCGATAACATGCTCGGCATGACGCCAGATGTGCGCAACCTGTCGCGCTTGAAGGCGCTGTACCTGCACAACTGCGGGCTGAGTGAAGTGCCCGAGAGCGTTTTCGGGCTGGGGCGCCTGCAAGCGCTCGACCTGAGCAGCAACCTGATCCAGCACCTGCCCAGTGATTTGCTGGAAATGCCCCTGCCACTCAACGACGACTCCGACCTGAGTGACAACCCGCTGTCGGCGCAGAGCCTTGCGTTGTTGCGCCGCTATTATCAACAAACGGGCTACGAACTGGGCGTGGAAGAAGCCATGGAGGACGAACAGGGGTTCCCGCTGGCGCCACCTGACACACCGGTAGACATGGAGGAGTAACCCTCAGCCGCGTTCGGACGGTACCGACGACAGCTCGAACGGGCTGCTGCTGCGCCGCTGGTTGCGGTCTTCGCGCGGGGTGGCGCCAAAGAAGTTGCGGTAGGCGCTGGAGAAGTGCGGCCCCGAGGAGAAGCCGCAGGACAGGCCGATCTGGATGATCGACTTGCTGGTTTGCATGAGCATCTGGCGCGCCTTGTTCAGGCGCAGCTCCAGGTAGTACTGGCTGGGAACGCGGTTGAGGTATTGCTTGAAGATCCTTTCGAGCTGTCGTCGCGACACGCACACGTGCTGGGCGATTTCGTCGGTGGTCAACGGCTCTTCGATGTTGGCCTCCATCAGCAACACCGCCTGGGTCAGCTTCGGATGGCTGGAACCCAGGCGGTTTTGCAAAGGAATACGCTGGCGCTCTCCGCCTTCGCGGATGCGCTCCACCACCAGTTCCTCGGAGACTGCACCAGCCAGTTCGGCGCCGTGGTCACGGGCCAGTACCGCCAGCAGCAGGTCGAGCACCGACATGCCACCGCAGGCGGTCAGGCGATCACGGTCCCAGTCGAACAGGTGGCTGGTAGCGATGACCTTGGGGAAGCGCTCGGCAAAATCGTCCTGCCAGCGCCAGTGCACGGCGGCGCGGTAGCCGTCGAGCAGGCCGAGCTGGGCCAACGGGTAGACACCCGCCGACAGGCCACCGATCACGCACCCGGCGCGCACCAGTTGCTTGAGCGCGGTGCTCAGTTGGGAAGCGATCACGGTCGGCGGCTCGTCCGCCAGCAGGAACAGCTTCTGGAAGCCTTCGAGCTTGCCCGCCCACGGCTCGCCCGGCAGCTGCCAGGCGCCATCGGTCGCAGGCTCGGCGAGCAGGAACGACAGCTCATACACCACATCCGGATGCACCCGCTGAGCAACGCGCAAGGCCTCCTCAGCCAGCGCAAGCGTCAGTGCTTTCGTGCTGGGCCAAATCAGGAAACCAATTCGATGGGCGGTCATGGAGGGCTATCCGAAGCGAGTAACAGTAATGAAGACAAGGGCCAATGCTAGCCCGGAAACCAACACAAATCTCAAAAGCGGGTGAAGATCTAAATGTGGGAGCGGGGGGGGGGGGGGGGGGGGGGGGGGGGGGGGGGGGGGGGGGGGGGGGGGGGGGGGGGGGGG
>NZ_JBWKSN010000017.1:0-134732 GCF_059419825.1 Pseudomonas sp. GW821-FHT05D12
CCCCCCCCCCCCCCCCCCCCCCCCCCCCCCCCCCCCCCCCCCCCCCCCCCCCCCCCCCCCCCCGCTCCCACATTTCTAGTCCCGCAGTGTTGCAGATAATGCGTTACTGCTGCGCGATGCTGTACCCATCGAACGCGGTCTGCTGTTGCAGCGCAGTGATCACGCTCTTGCGGCTCAACGGCTGTTCAGCCCCGGCGTTATCCACAAAGCTCTCGACCTCAAGCTCCGCCTCATCGCCTTCACCGACAAAGCTGAAGCCCAGGAACTCGAACGCCTCGCGGTCGACATTGAGCTTCGAGCGCGGGGTGCGCAGGGGCAGGGTGACGCTGATGCCGTCCTTGCTGATCACAAACACTTCGGCTTCTTTCTTGGGCCGCGATGCCTTGCTCTTGCCGGCGCTTGGGTTGCTGATCGCCTGGTGGCTCTGGTTCAGGACTTTCAGCGCCAGACCGTAGACCAGCTCCTGGAACTCGGGGTCGTCCTTGAAGCTGGACAGGATGCGGCTGATCGAGAATTTGCTGCTCAGGTCTTCCAGGGCGGCGCTGTCAGCGGCCTCGGCGTCCTTGAGTTGCTTGAGCTGGCCCATCAGGTCATAGGCCTTGTCGTCGTCGAAGGCATCGTGGGCCTGGCGGATGGCGACGCGCAGCTCGCGGATCTGGTCGCTTTCCTTGGAGGTGTGAAACGCGTCCAGCACCATCTCGCTGATGATCTTGGCCGCCGGCACATGCTGTGAAAGATTGATGGCGTTTTCGTATTCCGCTTTGGATTGCAAGGCGACTACGGATTCTTCGGTGGTGTAGGAATCGGACATTGAAATTTCACTACTTCAGTAAACGGGGGACAAAAAAGCGTCGGGCATTTTCAGCGGGGAGGGGGATCAGGTCAAGGCGGCACTCTGCCCCACGGTTGTGCTGATCCATATCAACAGGCGCCCCTAGGAAATTCGCTACAACAACACGGGGGCCGAACCCGCCCCGGGTTATCTGCCTGATGACGTATAAAAATAATTGCAGACCTGCGCCGAGGAGACCGCTCCAGGCCAGGTTTTTAAAGGAATATTGCGATGACGCTTCCCCTGTCACGTCTTGGCCTTGTGGGGGTGATGTGCTGTCTGTCCCTTCCCCTGCACGCCAACACCCCCGACCCCGCACTGATCGAACACGGCCAATACGTTGCACAACTGGGCGACTGCATCGCCTGTCATACCGCCAAAGAAGGCAAGGTCATGGCCGGCGGCCTCGAGCTGAGCACGCCGATGGGCACGATCTTTTCGAGCAATATCACCCCGGACCGCGAGACCGGTATCGGTCACTACACCTTCGAACAATTCGACCGCGTCATGCGTGAAGGCGTCACGCCTGCGGGTATGAATCTGTACCCGGCGATGCCGTATCCGTCCTACGCGAAGATGAGCGAGGCGGATATGCGCGCCTTGTACGCCTACCTGATGCAGGGGGTGGAGCCCGTGTCCCAGGCCAATCGCGACGCCGACATGGGCTTCCCCTTCAACCAGCGCTGGGGCCTGGCGCTGTGGAACTTCGCCTTTCTCGACAAGCAGCCGTTCCAGCCAGACCCGGGCCGCGACGAGGTGCTCAACCGTGGCGCCTATCTGGTCCAGGGCCTCGGCCACTGCGGTTCGTGCCACACGCCGCGCGGCATTGCCTTCCAGGAAAAAGCCCTGAGCGATGCCGGCCGCAGCGGCCAGCATTACCTCGCCGGCGAAACCGTCGAGCATTGGCGCGCCCTGAGCCTGCGCAACCTGTGGACCGTGGATGACACCGTGCAATTGCTCAAGACCGGGCAGAACCGCTTTGCCACCGTCTCCGGCAATATGGCCGATGTGATTCACCACAGCACCCAGCATTTCAGTGACGATGACCTGACTGCCATCGCCAGTTACCTCAAATCCCTGCCGCCGGGCAAAGACGACCTGCCGATGCCGTCCGTGGCCCAGGCACCCGCCGCGCCGCCTGCCGACCTGTTCACCAGCCGCGGCGGCCTGGGCTATATGCAGTTCTGCAGCGATTGCCACCGCAGTGACGGCGCCGGCGTGAAAGGCCTGTTCCCGCCCCTGGCCGGCAACCCGAGCATCGCCGCGAGCAACCCGACGTCGCTGCTGCACATCACCCTGACCGGCTGGGAAACCGCGCAAACGGCGACTCACCCACGGGTCTACACCATGCCCGGTTTCGCCCGGCTGGCGGACCCGGAAATCGCCGAGATCCTCAGTTTCGTGCGCACGCGCTGGGGCAACCAGGGCACCCCGATCGACGCCGCCCAAGTGAAAAAGCTGCGTGCCCAGCTCAACCCGGCCACCACCGATTCGTCCGCCTTCGAAACCCCGCGCCTGGCCGATCTGCTTGCCGCCCCCAACGCCGATCAAGTCATGCGCGGCATGCGCCTGCACCTGCAAACCAAGGCGCTGCTGCCTGACAACGTCGGCAACTCGCTCAATTGCACCAGTTGCCATCTCAACGCCGGCACCGTAGCCGACGGCTCGCCCTTTGTCGGTGTGTCGGCGTTTTTCCCCAGCTACGCACCGCGTGCGGGCAAGGTGGTGACCCTGGAAGAGCGCATCAACGGCTGCTTCCGGCGCTCCATGAACGGCAAGCCGTTGCCGCCGCAGTCAGCCGATATGCAGGCGATGGTCGCCTACTTTGACTGGATGAAAAACAACACGCGGCCTGAAGACAAAGTCGCCGGGCGTGGCGTGGGCAAGGTCGACCCGGCGATCAAGCCCGACCTCGCCAATGGCAAGGCGGTCTATGCCAAGCAATGCGCGGTCTGCCATGGCGACAACGGCCAGGGGCTGGCGCGGGCCGATGGCGAGCTGATCTACCCGCCGCTGTGGGGCGAGCAGTCGTTCAACATCGGCGCGGGGATGGCGCGCACCTACACCGCGGCGGCGTTCGTCAAACGCAACATGCCGATTGGCTTCCACGAGAAATTCCCGTTGGGGCAGGGCGGTTTGTCCGACCAGGACGCGGTGGACGTGGCGGCGTATTTTGCCGGGCAACCGCGTCCGGACTTCCCGGACAAGGTCAAGGATTGGCCGAACGGCGGCAAGCCGGTGGATGCGCGGTACTAGTCCAGTTGCTTGAGGCAGGCCTCGAGGATGTCCAGGCCTTCCTCCAGCACCGCTGGCTCAATGGTCAGCGGTGCGAGCAAACGGATGATGTGCCGTGACTTGCCGCTGGGCATCAGCAGCAGGCCGGCCTCGCGGGCCAGGCTCAGCAACTGGGCGAGTTGTTTCGGCGCGGGCGTGCCGTCGGCGTGGGCCAGTTCCATGCCGCGCATGGCGCCGACGCCGGTCAGGCGGCCGAGGTAGGGCGACAGGCGCTGTGCACGCCAGGTTTCATAGCGGCTGACAATCGCTGTTTGCTGCTGCGAACCCCAGGCCTGCAAATGCTCATCGGTCATCGCGTCCAGGGTGGCCAATGCCGCCGCGCAGGCAATCGGGTTGCCGGAATAGGTGCCGCCGAGACCGCCTTTGGGCAGGTTGTCCATCAGCGCCTTGCGCCCGACCACTGCCCCCAGCGGTACACCGCCAGCGATGCTTTTGCCGAGCAGGATCAAATCCGGTTCGATGCCCAGGCGCGAGAAGGCGAAGCGCTGGCCGGTACGCCCGAAGCCCGACTGGATTTCATCGGCGATCAGCAGGATGTTTTTTTCATCACAGAAACGCCGCAGCGCCTGGGCGAATTCAATGTCGAGGGCCAGGAAACCGCCTTCGCCCTGCACCGGTTCGAGGATGAAACAGGCGACGTCGTCGACGTCGATTTCCACGCTGAACAGGCGGTCCATGGCCTTCAGCGCTTCGGCACAGGTCACGCCGTTGTCGGCGCTGGGGTAGGGCAGGTGATAGACCGGGCCGGGCAGGACGCCGACCTTTTGCTTGTAGGGCGCGACCTTGCCATTGAGGTTCAAGGTGGCGAGGGTGCGGCCATGAAAGGCCCCGTCGAACGCGATCACCGCCGTGCGGCCGGTGGCCCCGCGCACGATCTTCAGGGCATTTTCCGCCGCTTCGGCGCCGCTGTTGGTGAGCATGCCGCTGACCGGATAGTCCACCGGGATGAACGCGGTCAGGCGATCCATCAGCTCGATATAGGGCGCGTGAGGCGCAGCGTTGAAGGCGTAGTGGGTCAGTTTCGTCGCCTGTTCGCGAATCGCGTCCACGACCCCCGGGTGGCAATGGCCGAGGTTGAGCACGCCGATGCCGCCGACAAAATCGATATAGCGTTTGCCCGCAGTGTCCCAGACTTCGGCGTTTTTACCGTGGCTGAGGCTGATCGGGTGGACGATGGAAATCGACTGGCTGATGGTTTCGCGGCTCATGAATCTCGGACTCGGCAATGGCGGACGTGTTTTTATCTAAGCCGTGCGCCCACCCTGGCCGCAAACGAAATAAAGTCGCCGGGTCATTATTAAAAGTCGCGATGTGCACTCACGTAGTCGACCATCCAGTTCAGGAAGGCTTTGACTTTGGGGATCTCGCCGGCGTGTTCGGCATGCGCGATAAAGTGCGCGCCGCTGCTGGGCATGGCGTAGTCCCACGGGATCGTCAGGCTGCCTTGAGCAAGTTCTTCGGCCACCAGGTAATGCGGCACCAGCGCCACGCCATAGCCTGACTGCGCCGCGCGAATGCACATGTAGAACGTGTCGAAACGCGGCCCGTGGTAACTGTTCTGCGAGTGCAGGCCCTGTTCCAGGAACCATTCGTGCCAGGCCTCCGGGCGCGAGGTGCATTGCAGCAAGGTGTGGCGCGACGACGCGTCGCTGCCCTCGGCGACAAACCCCGGCGCACAGACCGGCACCACGGCTTCACGAAACAGCTCGATGCAGGTCGCGCCCGGCCATGAGCCCTGGCCGAAGAAAAACGCGATATCGGCCTTGGCCTGCAGCACGTCGAAGGGCTCCAGCTCGTTGCGCACGTCCAGGTGGATATTCGGGTGTTTCGCTGCGAAGTCCTTGAGCTTGGGCACCAGCCAGCGATCGCCGAAGGTCGGCTGGGTGGCGATGCGCAGCACCTCGGTTTCACCACCGTAGGTGAGGATGTAGCGGCTGGAGATGTCCACCTGGGTGAGGATCTTGTGCACCTCGGCCAGGTACAACGACCCGGCCGGCGACAAGTACAGGCGCTGGCGAACCCGCTCGAACAGGTTGTGGCAGAGCATCTCTTCCAACTGCGCCACCTGCTTGCTGACCGCACTCTGGGTCAGGTGCAGCTCTTCGGCGGCGCGGGTGAAACTCAGGTGGCGGGCGGCGGCTTCGAAGCATTGCAAGGCCGTCATCGAAGGGGTCAAGCGTTTTGAAATCATGCAGTTCATTCCAAATCGGAAGGAGCCTTTGCCTAAAGGTCGTTTGTGGCAGCGCCGTAAAGCCGTGGATACTGCCCGGCAGCACTATAAACCGGCGCGGGCTGTGCAGCGCCGAATAATAAGGAATGACAGGGAGCGCCTTGCATGAACCGATTCAAAACCACGTTGGCCGCACTGGGCGCCACCGCCGTATTCGGCCTCGCCGGCACGGCGCACGCCGGGGCGACCCTGGATGCGATCCAGAAAAAAGGCTTTATCCAATGCGGCGTCAGCGACGGTTTGCCCGGTTTTGGCGTGCCCGACAGCAAGGGCAAGATGACCGGCCTCGATGTCGACGTGTGCCACGCCGTGGCGGCGGCCGTGTTCGGCGATGCGTCGAAAGTGAAGTTCACCCAATTGACCGCCAAGGAGCGCTTCACTGCGTTGCAGTCCGGCGAAATCGACCTGATCTCGCGCAACACCACCTGGACCAGCTCGCGTGATTCGGCGATGGGCCTGGTGTTCACGGGCATCACCTACTACGACGGCATCGGCTTTCTGGTGAACAACAAACTGGGAGTGACCGGTGCCAGTCAACTGGACGGCGCGACCGTGTGTATCCAGGCCGGCACCACCACGGAACTGAATGTCTCCGACTACTTCCGCACCCACGGCATGAAGTACACGCCCATCACCTTCGACACCGCCGACGAGAGCGCCAAGGGCCTGGAGGCCGGGCGTTGTGATGTGCTGACCACCGACCAGTCGGGGCTGTATGCACAGCGGATCAAAATGGCTCACCCGGATGAGTTCGTGGTGCTGCCGGAGGTGATCTCCAAGGAACCGCTGGGGCCGCTGGTGCGCAAGGGCGATGACGAGTGGTTCAGCATCGTCAAGTGGACGCTGTTCGCGATGCTCAATGCCGAGGAAATGGGCATCACCTCGCAGAACGTCGAGGAACAGGCCAAGACCAGCAAGAACCCGGATGTCGCGCGGCTGCTGGGCGCCGACGGTGAGTACGGCAAGGACCTCAAGCTGCGCAAGGACTGGGTCGTGCAGATCGTCAAGCAGGTGGGCAACTACGGCGAAGTGTTCGAGCGCAATATCGGCCAGGGCAGCGTGTTGAAGATCAAGCGCGGGCTCAATGCGCTGTGGAACAACGGCGGTATCCAGTACGCGCCGCCGGTGCGATAACGCCGGGGCTCAGTCGGCGACCCCACCTTTCCCCGCCGCCTTGGCGCGATACAACGCCTGGTCGGCACGTGCCATCAAGGCGGCGGGGGTATCACCCGATTGGCTCGCCGCCACGCCTACGCTGAGGGTGACGTGGAAGTCGTCGCTCACCGGGTTATCCCTCAACGCCTCGCAGATGCTTTCGGCGATTGCCTTGGCGGTCTCCAGCGACGTGTTGGGCAGCAGTACCATAAACTCATCGCCGCCCCATCGAGCCAGCAGGTCATCGGCGCGTATACAGCCTTTCAAACGCACGACCACCCGCACCAGCGTCTCGTCACCTGCGCTGTGGCCGTACTGATCGTTGATCGGCTTGAAGTCATCGATATCCATCGCGATCAGTGCCAGCGGCAGGCGAAAGCGTTGGGCGCGTTCGCATTCTTCCAGCAAGGTTTTTTCCATGCGATAGCGGTTGGCGACCAGCGTCAGGGTGTCGCGTTCGGCGAGGGAGCGATTTTCATCCAGCTGCAATTGCAGTTGCTGGTTGACCCGTGACAGCTCGCGCGTGCGCTCGGCCACCAGCACTTCAAGGGATTGATTGCGCTGTTCCAGTTGCTCGACGGAGCTTTTGCGTGAATGGATATCACGGTGGGCGCCCACCATCCGCGCCACCGAACCGTCAGGGTTGCGGGCAATCACGTAGCCACGGTCTTCGATCCACAGGTAGCTGCCATCTTTTTTGCGGCAGCGGTATTCGGCCTGGTAGTAGGGGGCACGACGCTGGATGTAGTCATCAAACAGCGTCATCACCTGGGGGTAGTCGTCCGGGTGGATCACGTTTTCCCAGGTGAACACGCTGTTTTCCAGGGCGTGCCGAGGGTAGCCAAGCATTTCATACCAACCCGGGTTGCGGTACACGAACCCGGTATTGGCGTTCCAATCCCAGATGCCGTCGCTGACCAACTCCAGGACGGTGTGCAGCATGTCGGCGTTGAAGTGAGAGAAATCAGTGCCCGGTGGGCTGTTGCCGGGAGTATCGTCCATTGCGCGATCCTTGCTTGGGCTGGCATCCAAGGCCTGCCGATATTGATGCCGGTACTCCGTGGCTGGCGCTACTGTACAACGGGATTTGAGTGCTTTGAATAGGGCGAATGTACGCCTTTGGCAGGATGGCAATAGGCTATCTATCTGGGGCGCCCGACGATTTCCCCGCGCCTTGACGATGCGCAGCGCTTCGCGCCAGCGTTCGAACCGCAGGCACCCCTCGTGGCCATCCGAGCTGGACGGCCTTGTTGTCGATGAAGAAAAGTTACTTGGGGGCCAGCATTCTCGTCCTGGCCTTCCCATCCGCGTTGTGTTGGTAAATCTCTTCAGGTTGGCCCTGTTCGTTGAAAAACACCTGGCCGATCCCCGCCGAGTTCCATAGCCGCTCGCCCGCTTCGGCATGTTCCGGAATATGCGGAACCACCTGCATGGTGCGGCGGCGGGTGAACCAGTTGAGGGGCGAGCGGGGCGAGTAGAGCCAGCGGTTGAGCCGGTCGAACCATTCCAGCAGGCGCGGCGGGAATTCGTTCTTGATGCCGCTGCTGGTGATCTGCCAGATTTTCGGGCCGGCATTGCGATGACGGATCAGTACTTCGTAGACGAACGAATAGTGCACATCGCCCGACAGGATCACGTAGTTCCCCGGTGTCCGTGAGTGACGGAAGATATTCAGGATCACCTGGGCAGCGCCACGATGGGCCATCCAGTTTTCCGCGTCTACCAGCAAGGGGTGGCCGCACCAGCTGAACACTTTTTGCACGGTCTCGATCAGCTTGACGCCAAAGATCGGCGCGGGCGAGACGATGATGGCCGAGGGGTGATCAAGCAGTTCCTGCTGCAGTTCGCTCAAGGCTTCCCAATCCAGCAGGCCGGAAGGTTGCTTGAGGGTGAACTCACTGCGCCAGCGGCGGGTGCGGGTGTCCAGCACCACCAGCGCAGGCGTGGTGGGCAGTACGTAGTGCCATTGCTGGAATTTCAGCAGGGCCTCGAGCAACGCATCCTGCGCGCTGGCGTCCAGGTGGTTGGCCTGGGGCTGGGTGGTCAGCGTCTGGACCTGGCTGACCAGCGGACCAAAGACATCCGGCTGGTTGCCCCAGCCCTGGCACAGCAAATAGGCCAGCAGGGCATTGCCGATGATGCGTTTGGAGAAGGGGTGGCCGTAGGCGGTTTCTTCCCATTGGGCGCTGAGGTTCCAGTCGTCGGTGATGTCGTGATCGTCAAAGATCATCAGCGTGGACAGGTGGGCGAATACCCGCGCGACGCCCGGCAGGCCCTGGCGAAAGCGCTCGATCTGTACCCGCTCGCGGGCGTAGCGCTGCTGTTCTTCGGCGCTCAAGCGGGGAGGCTCCAGCGTGAGCAGGTTCCAGGGCGCGGGCGACCAGACCAGCAGGTACATCGCCATGACTTCGGCGAAGGTGACCAAGTGGTTATCGGCGGTGCTGCTGGTGAATATCGGCTTTTTCACCCCGCCGAAAAATCGCTCGCGCAGGGTTTCATTGCTGTCCAGCGCCGGGAGCAGGTCGGCACGGTGGTAGTAGCTGGCGCGATGCCCGTAGAGGCTGGCGCTGTCGTCTATCACCGCTCCTTCCAGGTATTCATCGAACAGGCCCAGGCGCGCGATCAACCCATGGATCGCCCGCAGCATGGGCCCGGCGACATCGTCCGCGTACACCTGGTCGCCGCTCATCATCAGCAGGGCCGGGCGCTGCTCGGGCAGGTGGGCTTCGGCCAGCAGACGGTCGACGCACAGCAGGCCTTCGTCCGCGTGATGGTGTGGTTTGCGGCACGAGCCATGGACCAACTGATGAATACGGCTGTGCAGCACAAAACTGGGGTATTGGGCGTCGGCATACAACAGGTGTGGCGCCCACTCGGCGATGCCGAGGCTGTCGATCAACAGGTCATAGCCAATGACCTCATCCTGGGGCAGGGCGTCATCCAGCGGCACGTCGATCAAGTGGATGACGGCGTCACGCCCCACCGCAACGGTTTGGCATTGGCCCTGATCCAGCACGATGCTACGGGTCTGCCCGGCGATGTGCAGCGTCAGGGTCAGTACCAGCTCCCGGGTGCCCATCAGCCACAGCACCAACCGCTGGGGTTCCAGGCGGCGTAGCAGGGGGCCGGCGAGTACGGCGGGCAATGTGTCGGGTGGCAGCATGCAGGAAAGGGCTCCAGGCGGGGTCGGCCGAAAACTCTAGCGCATTGAATGTCAGTGTTTTGTTAAGGCGAGGGTATGAAGGGCCGTGCACAGCCCTTCACATGCCCGGTTAGAGCAAGCGACCGCCGCCCAGGCTGTCCAGCGTGCCGGTGCTCCTGCGCCTGTCGTTCGCGGCCGGGCCATCGGATGCAATGGAGGAGGCGTGTTGGTGGGACTGCTCGATGCTGCGCTTGTTGCGAGAGCGCGTGGCTTCATCCTGCTGGGCCACAGGTGCAAGAGGCATGTTCAACGAGTGATTGAGGGTACTTATCATGGAGGTGGTCCTCTGTCAGTGGTAAGCCTCACCGCTTAGTGAAGCTGAGCCAAACCTACAGAGGGGGGCGGCAACCGCGCTATAAACGCCTCGCGGCAACATGTGACGGGCTGCGGCTGGAAATCATCGACGCGGCCTTCGGCGCAGCCGCCCGCTTCGGGCGAAGTCGCGGCCTCCCTGGCGTGCAGCCCAAACGCCGCGCAGTTGTGTGCGACGCCGTTACGTAACGCGCGGTAGTAATCCGCGCGGTACGCTGACCCTGGCAGAGCGCCAAGGCGGGAGGCGTGTCAGGTATGCGACTCTTCCATCACCTTTGGCACGGTGAAGCGGAACTCACTGCCACGCCCCAATTCACTCTCTGCGACGATCTTGCCGCCATGGGCCTGCACGATACCTTGGGTGATGTACAGCCCCAGGCCGCTGCCGGTGGGGTTGTTTTCCGCCTGGGTCCAGTAGCGATCGAACACGTGGGGCAGTTGTTCCGGCGCAATGCCTTCGCCCGAGTCACGCACCGAAAACACGATTTCCTCGCCATTGCTCATGGCGCTGATACCGATATTGCCCTGGCGCGGGGTGAACTTGATGGCATTGCCAATCAGGTTCGACAGGACCTGGAACAGCCGCTCCGGGTCGGCATTGATCTGCAGGCCGGGCTCGGTGTTGAACGAAAGGTCGATGCCTTTCTCCATCGCCAGCGGGGCAAGCAGGGAGTAGGCCTCTTCGAACATCTGGCTGACATCCAGCGCCACCGGCTTGACCACGTAGCGCCCGGCCTCGATTTTCGAGGTGTCGAGCAAGTCTTCCAGCAGCACATTCATGCGCCCGGCGGCCTGTTGCATGGTGTCGATGGCCGAGGAAATGCGCCGTGAAGTGTGTGGGCCATCGGAGCTGAAGGCCTTTTGCATCATGCCGCATAGCATCGAGATTACGGTCATCGGGTTACGCAGGTCGTGGGAAACCACCGCCACCAGTTCATCGCGGGCGCGCACGGCTTGTTGCTCGCGCAGTACCTGGCGGGCCAGGTCGTTTTCCAGGGCCGAGCGGCGCAGGTCGTTGGCGGCGAAGCGGTCGCCATGGCTCCACTTGGTGGAGATCCCGGCCATTTCGACTTTCCAGATTTCAAATGAAGTACGTGGGCGAAGGCGCAGGCCGGCGTCGGAATTTTCCAGGTCGAGGGGCTTTTTCGGGTCACCGCTCCAGTTGATGTTTTCCTTCACTTCCGGGCGGAACCACATCACGCCATTGTCCACCGGCTTGGGCAGGCTCATGGCCAACACGCCGCTGGCGACCTGCTGGAACTCGGCAGCCGGCGGGTACACCGACACCAGGTTATGGCTGGAAAATACCGGCTCGCCGCTGTCCTGCAGCCACTTGTGCAAGGCACGGATCTGCGCCGGTTCCGGGCAGTTGCCGTAGCGGTGCAATTGTTTGTCTTCGATGATCGCCACGCCGCCGGCGAGGGTCAGGTCCATCAGCAACTGGCCGCGTTGGGCGAGGCCGTCGAACACGTTGTCTTGCGAAGCTTTCATCGCCTGGTCCAGCAGCGCCAGGGCCTCGACTTTCTCTTCTCGCTGACGGCTCAGGTCCAGGGCTTCCATGGCGCTGATCTGCAACGACAAGACTTGGCCGATGGTCTGGCAGGCAGTGCGCAGGTCGTTGGGCACCAGCAGTGGCTCGCGGTTGCCGCAGCTGATCAGGCCCCACAGCTTGTCACCCTTCATCAGCGAGATGCTCATGGACGACAACACGCCCATGTTCTGCATGTACTGGCAGTGAATCGGCGACACGCTGCGCAGGGTGGCGAAGCTCAAGTCCAGCGGTTGGCCGGTGTCCGGGCGCAGCTTGGGCAACAACGGCACCGGCTCGTAGGCCGCGTTCGGGATGATGCGCAGCCAGTTGGTGCGGTACAGCTCGCGGGCTTGCTCGGGAATGTCGGACGCGGGGAAGAACAGCCCGTTGAACAGCTCCATGGACGGTGCCGACGCTTCGGCAATCACCTGGCCGTGGCCTTCGTCTTCGAAGCGATAGATCAGCACGCGGTCGTAACCGGTCATGGCCTGGATTTCGGTCACGCTGATTTCGTACAGCGCCTGCAGGGTTTTCGCCGACTGCAAACGTTGCAGCATTTTGCCCAGGTCACTGGTGCGACCATTCAGCGCGCGTGGGCGGAAGTCTTTGAGCCGCGGTTCGAACTCCAGCACCAGCACGTCCTGATGGCGGTGCAGCAGGCCTTCGAACTCGGCGCCGTTGAGGCTGACATGCAGCGGCGGTGCGTCGACAAAGCTGTTTTGCGTAGCCACGGTTTGCACGGCCTGGGCGTGTTCGGCCCCGATCAGCGTGTGCAGCGGCTGGCCCAGCAGTGCCTCGGGTGCGTGGCCGAACAGAGCGGCGACGTTGGCGCTGACCTGGATGATGCGCAGGTCCGGCTCCGACAAGGTCAGCAGCACGCCATGGGGCTGGATCGCGCCCGGAAAGCGGATCGGCTCGTCGGCACAGTTGGCAAGCAGCTCTTCAAAATCTTCGGGTTTCATAGCAGTACCTCCTGGCTGTCGAGCCATTGCTCAAAGCAGCTGAACGTCGAACGGGCCGCATCCACCGCGTGCTGTCTGGCCTTGGCGTCCAGCGGCATGTGGCCCAGGTAATCGAGGAAATCCTTCCAGCGTCGACCGGTGTCGGCACCGTACACATTGAGAAACGCACCGCCGTTGTCGGCATTCACGTCCAGGCGCTGGGCCATTTCACGGCGCAATACCTGGCCGCCCAAGGTCGCGCCTTCCAGCACATAGAGGGCACCGAGGCAGGCGGCGGGCGTGTCGAGGCGGGGCAGATGGGCGCAGCGGGGCAGGGCATCGATAGCGGCTTCACTCACGCCGAGGGCGTGAAGATCGCTCACCAGGGTCGGCGTTTTCACACGCAATGCCTGGTCGTAGCCCACGGGAATCAAATCTCGGTCGTACAGCGACGCTTCGATCGGCGCATAAAAACCGTAATACGCCCGGACCAGGCGCTGATACCAGCTGGCATCCAGGCGCTCGGAGAAAAACGGCAGGCGTTTTTCCAGCGCCACGTGCAACAGGCCGGTGCCTTCACGCAACGCTTCCAGCAATGAGGGCGCACTAACGTCATGGGCCGGTGAATGCATTCAATGAGCTCGAAGTGTGGGCCTCTCGGCCATGAATGACGCTTGGAAATGGGCGACGATTCTACACAACTCATGGCGATCAACTGAACGCACAAGGCGAAAAGGCTGACCAGCGGATCAGAAAAGTCGCTCCCTGCTCTTCAATGACCACACGGACCCATGTGAAGTTCGGTCCGGGTGATATCGCCATGCTATCAATGCAAGGACGAGCCCTGCTGGGTCAAGGCGGTTTGCACACACTCCAGCAGATGCTCAGTGCTCCACGGCTTGGGCAGGAACCGCACGGAACCGCCCAACTGTTCGGCCAGTTTGGTATTGCCAGACGTCAGGAGCACCGGCACGCTCGGCCACCGGTGCGCGACAACCCGGCTCAGGTCGTAGCCATTGAGGAGCCCTGGCATTTGCACATCGCTGACGATCAGGTCCACCGGATCATCGCCCCGTTCCAGGTAAATCATCCCCTCATCCGCCGAAGGAAACGACGTTACTACCGCCCCGAAATCCTCCAGCACATCCACCATTAACGAACGAATGATCTCGTCGTCTTCCAGCACTAAAATCGATGGCTGAGCCATGATCCTTACTCCACCATCAGGGTCCAGTAAGGTGGAGTGGGGCAGGCGCGGATAGGTTCGATTGGATGTTTATAAGGCGATGGGTGGTCACTTGGAGGGTCTGGCTTGCGCATTTGAGTGGGTGTGCTGCACGATACCGGCGCTCTGCCATCCTGACCGGTCCGGTTCTCACCGGCGCACACACAAGGCCGTCAACCGTGAACGCTCCCGCTGCCTCCTTGATCGACCCGGACCTGGGCAACCGCATGATCAAAGTCGACCACGCCGGCGAGCATGGCGCGATCTGTATCTACAGCGGCCAATTGTTCATGGCCCGCGTGTTCGCGCCCGGCATGGTGGCCGAGTTGCAAGCGTTTCTTTCTCACGAGCGTCGCCACCGCGCGGTGTTCCAGGCCGAGTTGCAGCGGCGCGGCTATCGTCGCTGCCGCAGTTACTGGCTGTGTGGGCTGGGCGGGCTGGCGTTGGGGTTGATCACCGGCGTCTGCGGGCGCAAGGCTATTGTCGCCACGACGGTCGCCGTTGAAAGTGTCGTGCTCAAGCACCTGGCGCACCAACTGCACACGCTGCGTGACATTGATCCGCTGGCCGTGGCCGCCATTGCCTCGATTGTTGACGAAGAACAGCACCACCACGACCACTCGGCCGCGCAGATTGATGCGCAGGACCCATGGTTCCGTGCGCTGGCGCCGGTGGTCACGGCATGGACTGAAGCGGTGATCTGGATGGGCATGCGTTCCTGACAAACAGGCATAATTGCCGTTATCACCCGCTGTGGAGTCCACCATGAAGTATGCCTTGTTCATCCTCGCCCTGATCCTCAACAGCGGCTCGGCCCTTGCCGCAGGCGATGCCGAGGCGGGTGGCAAGCTCTTCAGCAAGACCTGCGGCGGCTGCCACAGCATAGGCGAAGGTGCGCGCGGTGGCTTCGGGCCGGAACTCAACGGCATCATCGGCCGACCCGCCGGCACCACCACCGATTACCAATACTCCGACGCGATGAAGAACTCCGGCGTGGTCTGGACCCGCGACAAGCTCGCCGCCTACATCGAGGCACCGAAGAAGGTGGTGAGTGGCACGCGGATGATCTTCTGGGGCATCAGCGACCCGGAAAAAATCGAAAACATCCTCGCCTACCTGGAAACCTTCCAGGATAAATAGTCACTCCCGCACATTCCGGAACAGCATCAACCGCGCGCTCTCATGCAGCCCCTGCGTGAGCGTCCGCAGGCGTTGAAACTCCTGGGGATGCTGCGCGGCGACGTCCTCGCGCGGTGTGGGTGAGGCCAGGTCATGCAGGGTCGGTGAGCTGCCGTCATGTTGCATCTGCAGTAAAAAGTCCTTGGTCACGCCGCCGATGATCGGGAACGTGCCCTCCTGCAAGACCAGCGGCACCACGCGCTCGCCCTCCGGCGCCGGTTGCTGGATGTCCCGGCCCATGGCGCCGTTGCGAAAGGGTATGCCCGCCATGCCGGCCACCGTCGGCAGCAGGTCCGCCAGGCCCACCGCCTCTTCTATGACGCGCGGTTGCAGACCGGGGGCGTGGATCAGCAGCGGCACGTTGTTGCTTTCCAGGCCCAGTTGTTCGAAGGCCGGGGCCATGTGTGGGATCTGGCTGATGCGCGTGTTGTGGTCGCCGAAGAACACGAAAATGCTGTTGTCGTACCAACCACCGGCCTTGGCGATTTCCATCAAGCGGCCGATGTTGTAGTCCAGCAGGCGCACTGCATTGTATTGCTCGACGCTGCGCGAACCGGCGGCCTGCACCTGTTCCAGGGTCACGTCCTTGATCTGGAAACCGTCGTTGAGGCGGGGAATGGTGAACGGCCGATGGTTGCCGGAGGTTTGCACATAGGCAAAGAACGGCTGGTCCTTGGGCACGCTGCGCAACAGCTGGTCGCCTTCCTTGAACAGGTCCAGGTCGGAGATGCCCCACACGTCCACCCGCGGCGAACGCCAGTGGCTTTCGTCATAGAGTTGCACGCCGTCGATGCTCTGGCGGATCAGCGCGTTGATATTCGCCCACCCGGCATTGCCGCCGATCAGGTAGAACTTCTGGTAGCCCTGGAACGCGTTGATCACAGTGTGTTGGCGCGTGATCAGCGGGTTGCGGGTGGCCGTTTCCTGGCGGGTCACATCCGGCACGCCGGTGATGCTCGCCCACACGGTCTTGGCGGTGCCGGTGACGGGCACATAGAAGTGCTTGAAGAACCAGCTTTGCGTGGCCAACTGGTCCAGGTTCGGCGTCGGGTTGAGCGGGTTGCCGTAGGCTCCCACGGCGCTGGTGCCGAGGGATTCGAGCATCACGAAGATCACGTTCGGTGCACGCTCGCCGGCCAGTCGATACGGCTGCACGGGTTGCTCGCGGATGAAGTTCAGTTGCTGCGCATCCGGCTGGTCAACACCAAGGTACGCGGCGACTTGCGGGTAATGTTCGCGCACCTGGGCTTCATCGAACTGTGACTGGCCGACCTTGAGCGTGTCATACAAAAACAGCACCGGGTTCAGGCCCACGGCGGCCACCTGGCTGTTGCCGGAAAAGAATGCATCGCTCCAGCGCAACGGCACCGGGTTCTCCAGGTTGAGGTTGGCGACGCGGCCGAGCAGGGCCAGCAGCACGGCGACCAGGCCGATCATCGAGACCGAGGCCAGCGCCCATTTGCGCGTGGGCGTGGGCTGGCGATCCAGGGTCAGCCGCTCCAGGCAGATCAACGCCCACACCCACAGTGCTACCGCCGCCAGCCAGCAGGCGGTTATCCACAGCACCGGGTAGGTTTCCCACACCATCTGTTGTGAAATCTGCGCGTCTTGCAGGTAACGCAACACCGTCGCGTTGATGCGCACGCCCAGGTAGGCGTAGTGGCCGAAGTCGATGATGTACACCAGGCCGACCCCAGCCAGCGCGATCACCAGGTAACCCCGCGCGAGCCAGCGCAGGGCCGGCAGGGTGGTGAGGTTCCAGCGCGGCAGCCAGGCCAGCACCGCCAGCGGCAGCAGCAACAGCACCGCCAGGCGCAGGTCGAACCGCAGGCCGATGCCAACGGTTTCCAGCAACGCCGGGGTGTCCAGGGCAAGGCCGGAAAACGCCAGCACGAATATCAGCCGCAAGGCGGCCAGCAACGCAAATACCAACCCAATCGCGCCCACGCCGTAGCGCAGGCGGCGTGATTGCAACGCACCCATTAGTTTCCCTCTTCTCAACAACACCACAGATCAAATGTGGGGGGGGGGGCTTGCTCGCGAACGCGGTGGTTCAGTGCCAGAGATGCTGCCTGACACTGCGCATTCGCGAGCACGCCCGCTCCCACAGGTTGAGTTGCATTAATCCAGCCACGACGCAGTAGACCGCCAAGAGCGGATCCACCAGATAGTCCCAGTAGTTTTCCGAAGCCTTGAGCCGCAGCGCGAACGCCAGGGTGCCCACCGCCAGCATCCACACCGCCAGCGCATTGCGCAGCCACAGCATCAACAGCGCGGCCGCGCCCACCAGCACAATCATCGGCCGTGGATTGAAGCCCCAGCGGTAGGGATCGAAATACGTCAAGCCCAGCGTGGCCGGGTATAGCACCAGGCTCAGCAAGCCAAACAGCAGCAACATTTGCACGTGGTGCTGCCGGTTCAGCGGCTGTACCACGCCCACGCGACTCAAGCCCACCCACGCCAACAACACCAGGGTGCTGATCGCCAGGTCATCGGTAAAACTGCGCACGTACGCCGCCAATGGCAGCTCGTTGATAGGGATAAAACTCACCGCCACCAGCACCGGCAGCAGCCACGGACGCCAGGGTGCGGTGAAGCGCAGCGCGCACAGCAACACAAAGCCCAGCAGTACAAAACTCAAATGCGCCTGCCACATCGAAACCATCAGAGACGCTCCGCCAGCCAGGCTTCGTTGAAGCTGACATGTTTGATAAAGGTGTTATTCCACGAGTACACCAGGTGGTACATGCCGTCCGGGCTGCGGCTGAGGTACGGGTATTCGTATTCGAAATCGCAGCCTTGGGGTTTGCACACGCGGTAGTCGAGGTTGCTGAGAAAGCGCTGCTCCAGCGGCAGGCGCCGGGCGCCGCTGGAGGCGCGGAAGCCTTCGCCGATGATCGCCTTATAGGCTTCGGGGGAGAACGGTTGGCCGAGCGGGTCTGGCGACTCATCCAGTTGCACCACGGTGCGCCATTGGCTGAGCTGGGCGTCGGTACCGTAGAGGCTGAGTTTGAAACGGCCATCCTCCAGGTCGTTCAGGGCCACCAGCAACCCATCGTCCACCGTGCCCACCGCAGCCAGCGACGAGTTTGGATTGGCCGGCTCCAGCGGGTACGGCTCGCTCCAGGTCTGGCCGGCGTCTTCGGTGCGGCTGGCCAGGACCCGGTGATGGGTGTCGCCGGCGTAGCGCAACATCGCCACGGCGCGCTTGCCGTCCAGCGGCACGATGGTCGGTTGCAGCGAGTGCTTGCCGCGACTGATGCGAAATTTGTCGATCACTGCGCCATCGGCACTCAAGTACAGGTACTCGGCAAACTTGCCCATGAACTCGTGGTACACCGGCAGACCGATCGAGCCGTCGGCATGGAACACCGGGGCGGCGCGCACCAGGGTGCTGATATTGAAGAACGGTGAGGTCACCAACTGCCTTGGCGCCGACCAACTGGCGCCGAAGTCCTCCGAGACCATCAGATTGATCGCACTGGCGGCCCAGCCACCGACTGACACCGATACGTAAAACATCCACAGGCGTTTATCCGGCCCGAGGGCGATGACCGGGTTGCCCAGCTTGCGGATATAGCGCTGGGTGCCGTCGCGAGTGCTTTCCCGCGTGGCCAGCACCTGCTCGGCCCCCCACTCGCCGCTGCGCGCATCAAAGCGCGCGGTGCGCACCTGCACATCGGCCGCGCCTTCGCGGGAGCCGGCAAACCACACCGCCATCAAATCGCCGCCGGGCAGGGCGGTGACGGACGAGGAATGCACAAAGTCAGTGAGTTGGGTGGACACGAAGCGGCTGGTGTATTGCGCCGGCGCCGCCACTTTCGCGGGGTTCGGGCTGGTCTCGGCAAACGGTGCGAGTACATGGGGCGGATGGCTTTGCCAAGCCGCGAAGAATACGGCCAGCAGGCTGCAAATCAATAAGGCGGAGCGCATAGGGAACCTGTCGGCAAAAGGATTACTGCGCACGCTCATCCGGCAGGCGCTTCCTGCGACCGGTGAGCATCGATAACGGCAGGTTGTCCCGCACCTGGATACTTTCAAACAGCGCGGCCAGCACATGCACGCAGACCAGGCCAAGAAGCACATTGGCGGCCGTCTCGTGGATTTGCTGGGGCCAATCGGCGCCCCATAGCGCATCGACTTCCTGCATCAGGAAGCCGCTGACGCCCAGGGTCAGCAAGGCCAGCAACATCAACAGCATCACCAGTGCACCAATGGGCGAATGACCCAGCCGGTGCAGCGGGCGGCGGTTGAGCAGCGAGCGCGCGTGGGCACCCAGTCGTTTCGGCGTAGGCCAAAAGTCCGCCCAACGCGCACTGCGCGGTCCGACAAATCCCCACACCAGCCGTACCAGCAGCCAGGCCATGGCGTAGTAGCCCAGCCAGACATGCCAGTCATCGCCCGCTTCATTGAAGAAGTAATTGGCGACGAAGACCCCGGCGATCGACACATGAAACAGCCTCACCAACGGGTCCCACAGGCGCAGGGATTCGCCTGGCATCAGCCTTTGATCTCAGTCTTCACGGCTTTGCCGGTGACCGGGTCGTGGTAGATCTCGACTTTGCGCTTGTCTTTGTCGAAGCCGTAGATCTCGTAGCAGTTGCCGTCGGTGACCTTGAACTTGCTGATTGTGTAGCCTTCGGCCTTGAGCTTGTCCTGGAAGGCTTTCTCGTCTTGCCATTGCGAGCGCTCGGCGGTGGTGCACTGCGGGCCGGCGATGGCCAGGGGGCTGGCGATAATCAGGGACAGCAGGAGAATTTTGCGCATGGAAAAGCTCTCAGCAGAAGTGGGAGGTTTCACAGTGCAAAACCAACCTTAGCGCAACCTTAGTTGGCAACGAGCCGTAACATCTTTGCCGAAATGCCCCGTGTCATAACCCGGCATGATGCCGCCGATTCCTACAGAGATTCTGCTATGCGCCTGCTCCTTGTCGAAGATGATCGTGCCCTCGGCCAGGGGATTCGGGTGGCGTTGGGCGCCGAGGGCTATACCCTCGATTGGCTGCAGGATGGCGTCGCGGCCCTGCATGCGCTGCGCACGGAGAACTTCGATTTGCTGCTGCTCGACCTCGGCCTGCCGCGCCTCGACGGCCTCGACCTGTTGCAGCAACTGCGCGCCGAGCAGCACGACGTGCCGGTGATGATCCTCACCGCCCGCGACGGCACCGCCGAGCGCATCGCCGGGCTGGACGCCGGCGCCGACGACTACCTGGTCAAACCCTTCGACGTAGAAGAACTCAAGGCCCGCGTGCGTGCCCTGTTGCGCCGCAGCCAGGGGCGTGCGCAACCGATGCTGGAGCATGCTGGCATCCACCTCGACCCGGCCACCCAGCAAGTGCGCTACCTGGACGAAGACATCATCGTCACACCGATGGAATACCAACTGCTGCACCAACTGATGGTGCGCCCCGGCAAGGTGGTGACGCGCGAGCGGCTGTCCCGCGCGCTGTATGGCTGGCAGGACCGCGTCGAGAGCAACACCCTGGAAGTGCTGATTCACAACCTGCGTAAAAAACTCTCCACCGAACTGATCCGCACTGTGCGCGGTGTCGGCTATGTCCTAGTGCTTAAACCATGAGCTCGGTTCGCGCGCGCATCCTCATTCCCGTCTTGCTACTGATATTGGCGGGTGACGCCCTGATCAGTTGGCTGGTATTGCGCGACAGCCACCACGAAATCGAAGAGGTCTATGACGCCCAGCTCGCCCAGAGTGCGCGCCTGCTGCAAGGTGTCTTGCGCCAGCGCGATCCCGGCGAAGCGGACTGGGACCGGTTGTACGAGGCGTTTGACCAGGCCATGAGCCGCGTCGGCGTGGAGGGCGTCGCCCATCCTTATGAAACCCGGTTGACCTTCCAGGTATGGCGCACTGACGGCCAGTTGCTGGTGCGCTCCGCCGAAGCGCCGATCCTTGCAGCGCCGCCGACCACATTCGGTTCCCACGACATCCTCGACAACGGCAACGACTGGTGCGCTTTCCTGCTCGCCGATCCGCAACAGGGCTTGCTGATCTGGGTGGGCGAGCGCGACGACATTCGCCAGGACCTGATCCAGCGCATCGTGCGCCACACGCTGTGGCCCACATTGATCGGCGTGCCGCTGCTGACGTTGTTGATCTGGCTGGTGATCGGCTGGGGCCTGAAACCGCTGCGTGCGATGGTCTTGTCGATTCGTGGACGCAATACCGACACCTTGCAACCGCTGCACCTCAAGCCGCTGCCGACTGACCTTGAGCCCATGCAAACCGCACTCAACCGACTGCTGGTCCAAGTGGACGACCTGCTCGAGCGCGAGCGCCGCTTCATCGCCGATGCCGCCCATGAACTGCGTACACCCTTGGCGATCCTGCGTATCCACGCCCAGAACGCGCAAAGTGCCGCGACCCCGGAGCAACAGCGCGAGGCCCTGGATTTCCTGGTCAACGGCGTCGACCGCGCCACCCGTATTGGCAGCCAGCTGCTGACCATGGCGCGCATCGAACCGCAACTGAACAACCCCAAGCGCATCCCCGTGCAACTCACCGAACTGGTGCGCGAAGAACTCGCCGAACTGACCCCGCTGGCCATGGAGCGCGGCGTGGAACTGGTGCTCGAAGGCAATGAAGAGTGCTGGGTCGAAACCGAGCCGGTGGCACTGGCCATCGCCCTGCAAAACCTGGTGACCAACGCGCTGAACTTTTCCCCTGCGGGCAGCGAAGTAAAAGTGGTGATTGGCGCCGATTGCCTGAGCGTGGAGGATGAGGGGCCAGGGATCGACGAGACGGAGTTGGCGCGCCTGTTCGAACGCTTTTACAGCCGCGGCAATGCCAACGGCGCGGGGCTGGGATTGGCGATTGTCGAGATGATCGTCGGCAAGATCGGCTGCCGCCTGGCATTGCATAACCTGGAGCAAGGCGGGTTATGTGCGCGGCTGGTGTTCAGCGTGCGCTGATGCACCGCTTTCGCAGCCTCGCTGAGGCTCGACAACTCCCACAGGTGAGCTTCATCGCGTCGTATATTGCGATCACACAGGGGATTGAAATAAGGGTGACACCGCCAATCCCCTGTGGGAGTTGTCGAGCTTTAGCGAGGCTGCGAAAGGATCACCTCGGTATGCCTGCCAGACCTGCGCATTTGCATCGCCGCCTTCCCGAAGTGTGACCGCTCGCCGTTTCAGTGCGGAACAATCCGTTTAAACTCGGGTCCAGTCATCACTCACTCTCACCTTGATAAGGACATCCTCCCGTGAAGCGAATCGCGCTGCTCTCCCTCGCCCTGGCCTTGGGCGCCTGCCAATCCAACCAACGCGACTCATCGCCCAGCCTGCTCAAGGACGGTGTCCAACTGCGCCAGAAAACCGTGGCCGTGGATGCGGATCATGCCAAGGTCATCATGAAGGCCAGCGGTGGCACCAACCCTGTCGAATTCGCCGTGCGCCGCGAAGGCGACCCCGACCAGCGCCTGGAAACCCTCGGCACCGTCATGGACACCGGCGAAGGCAAAGTCTTCAACTGGATCGCCAAGCTCAACCAGACCGTCGCCAGCGCCGGGTTCAAGCGTTTTCCGCAGCTGGAACTCCAAGCGGATCCAGGCAAGAAACTCACCGTCTCCAGTTCAGCGAGAAGCCAGGGCAACGGCGCTTACTACAGCTGCGGCCCGGTGATGAGCACGTTCAGCCCGGAAAAGGCCAAGGTGTATCTGGTTGAGTTCCAGTTCAGGCTCAATAGTGCGGCGTGTGCCCAGCAGGTGTTTGATATTACGGATCCGGCGAATCGGGTGTTGATTGGAGGGGAAGGGAGTGAGGCGAAAGAGGGCTAAGCGAAGTTGATTAAACGGTGGGTTTTGCCCACCGTTTGCGTGGTAAAGGGTGGCCAGGTGCCTTGATACCGGAAGGAAATTTGGTAGTCGAGGCGGTCGGGTTCGATCATGTGCTGGAAGTACGGCTGAATAATCGTTATCCAGTTAGGTTGAACGTTGAATACGTCGGCGTATATCGCGGTTTCTTCGCCTAAACCCAAGGTTTCAAAAACACTGTCTGGATCTGCGATATCCTCTGAATACTCATCCGCCTTCAAATCATTGCTGTGTTTTTCGTACCATCGCAGTCTGATTTTCATCAGCATTTTGGAAGTCTCTCCCTATCGGTAATTGCGGCACTTGTGGTGAAGACGCAACCGGGATATCTGGTGTGTATGGGGGACTGGTAGTGAGATGAAGGCGAGTTAAGTGGACGGACCAAATAAATGTGGGTGCTGTGCTTGGAAGGACCTGAAGGTTTGATACTTCCAACGCTCTGTGCCAGGGGCTTCATCGGTCGTGGTGACTTCGCCGAAGTACCAATGCTCTGACTCGAAGACGGTTCCTTCTTCGTCCTCGTGGATGAAGTGAAAGCCAACTTCGTGGAGGCCTGGCGGAACGACCAACCCCCATTCGCGGGCAAGGCTTCGGCCGATGATGCGGGTTTGGCGAAAGTACTCGTAGTCAAAGGGCTGGGTGTGGCCGAGATGGCGGGCTTTTTCGGTGTAGACACAGACTCGGCTTGAGAACATGTCCGGGACCATGATGCAGGCGACAATCCAGCACTCAGGGTCACCGTCTGATCGTGCTTCAACCAGGTGACCTGCAACCTTGATCATCTGTTGAGCGCAATGCGCCAGAATTTCCGGTGTGGTTTGATTGCCTTCAACAAGGTTTTCAATAACTGGGATTTTTAGGTTGATGTAGTCGGGTCGCAGCGGTAACTCTTCGTAAAAACAGCCTTCGAAACTGTCTGCCCAGCGGGTCAGAGCTCTGAGGTGCCTGGGGATGTTGCGGAGTTTTTTGTTTGTGAGTGACAGTCTGCGCATTCAGCTGAATTCTCGAAGTCTGTGTTATTCGTTTGCATCTTCGTAATCAAACGCGATGAAGTAGTCGCTTTCTGAAAGAGCAATTTCATGAGAAAAACGTGCCTGTATCAGTGGTAGCCACTCCCTGCGCAACTCAAACATCCCGTTATTGACATCTTCGGCTGTCGACAATCCAAGCTCGGAAATCGCGGAATAGTCGTCTCCCATATCCGCCGAGTCCTCCGCGCCACGTAACTGCTCTGTGGTTCTGTCGAACCACTCCAATCTCACTTTTAGTCCCATGTAGCCCTCACAGGTATTGTCTGATATTTCGTTTTTTCTTCGGTTCTTTTAGCTGCTCGCCGGTTACGTGGCTGAACGCCCCTAGATGGCTTCCATCACTTGCCAGATAAACTTCCAACTCCCCATGTTGAGAGTCCCACTCATAGATTCTCCGGCCTTTTTCCTCAATCCAACGCTCTCTTAACCCGGCGCCTCCCTGTCTGGGAGTCATGGGTTTTGCTTTGATCAGGCCTGCAAAGCCAGTTATTTGTTCGGTATTAGGCGCCTTGTGGTACTTGTGATCCCCAGCCTTGACACTGACAACCACATACAGCGGCCGAACCCCCGACTCCACCGGGAACACCAGAATAAAATCCCGATACTCCGGCGGATAAATCGGGTTCACCAGAATCTGTGCGGCCTTCTGCGTCGGCGGATAAATCCAGATTACCGGCGCTTGCGGCGCAGCCTCCAAGGCTGGAATACCCAGCGTGTCACTTGGATCAACGGCGGGCGTCCAGATCAGCTCCACGCCCTCGTCCAAGTCCGCCACAAAGTGATCGCCACGGGTTTGAAACTGCACTACATCAATCATCTGCCAATCGGCATGGTTACCCGTGTAAAACCCATACCCCTTGAGCGTACCGTCCTCGCGTTGCTCAATATGCAACCGCATCTGCGACCGCGCCCGCTGCATCGAACGCAACTGCTCCTCGCTGTAGAGCGCGCTATCACCCAGCTTCGACGGCCAGGCCAGCGCCACCAACCCCGTCAACAAGCCTCCGGCGACGGACCCGACGGCAGTGGCCGCCGACTCCAAAACCGCCGAACGCAACGCTAACTGCCCGAGGCCAACGGGCAATGTGCTGCCGCTGATCTTGCGCAAGGCAACTGCGCCGCGGCTGTCCACCTCACGCCCACCCAGCAGGCTTAAATGGCCATACTCCTTGACCAACTCCAACGGGACATACCCCGCAGGGTTGAAGTAATGGGTGACGCCGTCAGGCAGTTGGCAGGGCTTGATGAAAACGCAGCCGCAAGGTTTGGCCAGCGTGGGTACCGGGGCAGGGGATGGCTCGAAAAAATCAACCGTCGGCGAATACGGCATTCGCAATGGCTGCGGAATCAGGATGCGCTGTTTGAGTTGCTCTGCTTCGGTAGGGGGATAAAAGCGTTCTGACATGAGCGGCTCACTTCCTTGTGCGAGGAAGTGAGCCTACGGAGGCGAATCAGCGCCTGATATGCGCTTTGTTCGATGAGTTGCGTGGGAAAGTTCAGCGGCTTACCAGCGGCCTTCAGCACTGATACTTGAGCCCACCATCAGATGGCATGGGTCACCGCTGAAGCAGGTGTTTTACCGCCCATACCCGCTGTAATACTGGCGGTCGAACATGTTATTCAGTGACCGATGCACTCAGGTGCTTGTCGATGTCATCGCGCGCCAGCAGGCCCACCACTGCGTAGCTGCCTTCCTTGGCGTGAGCAATGAAGAAGACCTTGGGACGCCAAGGTCTTTTTTTGTCCGCGGATCAGCCCAGCAGATGCTTGGAAATCAATCGCGAGATTTCCACGATCGACGTCTTCCCCGTGAACTCAAACCTCACTTTCCCCAGCGACGAAAAGTAAATCTCCAACTCCGAATCCAGGTCAAACGTCCCGGATGTCTCCACCGAATACGCGACGATGTTTTTATACGGCAGCGACGTGAAGTCCTTCTTGCTGCCGGTAATCCCCTGCACGTTGACCGCGATGATGCGCTTGGTGGTGAACACCACGCCGTCGCGCATGGCCTTGTAGGCGTCGATCACTTCTTCACCGTCGAGCAGCAGGGCCGAGACGCGTTCGGCGTATTCGTTGTTTTGCTTGAGCTTGAAGAAACCTTTGTTGTTGAAGTCGATCATGGGCCGGTCCTTAGATGAGTAGTGCCGTGGGTGTATGACGTTTTGCTCGCGGATCTGTATCTAACGCGCGCATTTTGAACGCCCTACCATGGCGTCCAACCCTGCAACGTTGGCCAAATGTTTCACGTCGACAGAACAATACCCCAGGAGCCGAAGAATGCCTGAACTGTCCAGCTGGCTGGCCTATGCGCTGATTTCACTCGGCATGGTGCTGACGCCCGGCCCGAACATGATTTACCTGATTTCTCGGTCGATCTGCCAGGGACGAACGGCGGGGTTTATCTCGCTGGGCGGCGTGGCGCTGGGGTTTGTGGTGTACATGCTGTGCGCGGCATTGGGGATAACGGCCTTGGTGATGGCAGTGCCTTTTGCCTACGACACCCTGCGCTTCGGCGGTGCGCTTTACCTGGTTTACCTGGCCTGGCAGGCGATCAAACCGGGTGGTCGTTCGCCGTTCCAAGTGCAGAGCCTGCCCCAGGACAGCCCGCGCAAGCTGTTCACCATGGGCCTGGTGACCAACCTGCTGAACCCCAAGGTAGCGGTGATGTATCTCTCGCTGCTGCCGCAGTTCATCGACCCGAACGGCCATGGCAGTGTGCTGGCGCAATCCCTGGTGCTGGGCTTTACGCAGATCTTCATCAGCGTGAGTGTCAACGCGGCGATTGCCACCATGGCGGGCTCCATCGCGGTGTTTTTCGTCACCCGGCCGGGTTGGCAGGTGGGGCAGCGCTGGCTGATGGGCTCGGTGCTGATGGGGCTGGCGGTGCGGATGGCGGTTGAAGGGCGGCGCTAGGTTGCTTTATTGGATGTCCTTAAGGTAATCCTTGAGGGCATTCAGCGGTGCCGGCAGTTCATCAAGCTGACCCACGCTTTGCACATCAGCTGCCAACCGTTGCAGTTCGCGACCCATCACCGTATTGGCGCCGCCCAATGCCTCAAGTGCCTGATCAACACAGTCCGCTATCTTGGATTGAATAGCCGCCAGGTTCCCCTGGCGCACCAGCAGCCCAAACACTTCGCGTTCATACCCATCCATCACCAGGTCATCCCGCAAAACCGGGCTGCCGCCGTCCGTCTCGTGCACCAGTTTCAGTGCAAAGAGCGCAACCGCTTCCAGCGTCAATTCCATGGTTTCGGTGCCTCTGTTTTTTGGGGGAGGGCGATGATCACTGTTCTGTGCGTGAAAAAAAAGACGGAGCGCCGCGAATTTTGTGAACCCGTGCCCATTAACCCGCATGCACAAGGAACGATATTAATTAGCCATGCTCCAACCGCCGTGCCACGCCCACCCCGATGGGCGCACGGCTCATCGGCTCCCCCATTACAAGGACGCAATCCCCATGCCGCCATCCCCCTCACAAGCGCCTTCCGTCACCGGCGAGCTGATTGCCAGTTTCCGCCACGGCAAGGGCTTTCTGATTTTCAGCTTGATATTCGCAGTTGTATTGCTGGGGCTCGCCGTATTTGTGTTGTATCTGGGCACGATCCTGCCGCCGGGCAATGAGGGGCCAGTCAGTCTCCAGACGTCCCGTGGCATGGCCCTCAGCTTCAGTAACCCACACACGTTGATTTACGCCACCAGTGCTTTACTGGTGGTTCTCGGGATCGGGGTATTGGCTGCCTACGCCTGGCACAAGAAACTGCGTGCGCCGCGTTACGAGGTGTATGAGCGCGGCATCGAGCGCATCATCAACGATCAGCGTGAATACACCGCTTTCGCGGAGATTGACGACCTGTATCTGTTCGGCTCCGGGCAGACCGTGCTGACCGGCTTGATCACTAACGTTGCCTACCGTCGTAATGCTTCCGAGCCGTTTCATCGAGTGATCGAGACCCTCAAGGGATTTCACGACTTCCAGCAATTGGTTCGTGAACTGCACGTGCGAGCACGCCTGCCGGCGGTGATGGCGACGCTGGCATCGGGCGGGGCGGTCACGTTCAACTGCATCGGTTCTGGGCAGGTCTGGGGCAAGCGTGTTTCCGGCAACTTCCTCAAAGTCACTACGACGCCGATTGTGGTGAGCCAGGATTTCCTCGAATACCAGGGGCGTAAAGTGCCGATGTCGTCGCTGCGCACTGTCGACCTCAACGCCTGGACCGAAAAGGTGGTGATCAAGGACGAAAGCGACAAACCCGTCCTGTCGACCATCGCCACCGGCATCCTGAGCCACGACGTGTTCCTCAACACACTCGATGCAGTGTTTACGGCTGAAGAGCAGGCACGCGAGTCGGCTTGAGCCACTGGCATCATTAATAAGGAATAAAGATGATCTATCGCGGCGCAGGCTGGTTGACGTTATTTACACCGGTGGCCATGGTGCTGCTGTTGATGTGGCTGTGGCCGGATCCCAGCGTCAAACCCGGCGACACCTCGCTGATGCAGGTGTTGATCGGCTTTGGAGCGGGCTCAGCGATCAACACTGTGCTGGGTTTTGTACTGAACCGAGAGCCACATGCCGACGGGGTGCGTCACCACTTCTTTTTCATGCCGATGCAATGGCCGGCGCTGGCGATCACCGTCGTCTGCGCGGTGATTGCCTTGCTCAAGTAAGGCTACCGACCGCTGCATTCAGGTGGGCTGAAGGATGTCGGTGTGTCAGTGGCAGTCCTGATAGGCGCCCAACGTGGCGCAATGGCGACATCTGAAGAGGTACACAGTAGGACCGTGGTCTTTATCCAGCGCCTCGAAGAACGCCTGCCACTGCGGACCGTCTTCCAATCCGGTGGCGTCCTGAACCGCAGCGATCGCTTCGGCGCCCAGCGCCAGCAATTCTGCACGACCAGCCTTGCCGATGAATTGGCCTGCGTCGTTACAGTGGGTGAACCACGCTTCCTGCTGCCAGCCGCTGAAACCCGGCGTACGCTGGCTGACTTCGGCGACCTGCGCGTCGCTTAGCCCGGCGTCGCCGTCCAGGCCGATACTGTCCTCGTCGACAAATGTCGCACCGAGGCGCTCGTGGGCACTGCCATCGACAATGCACCACGGGCATATGCAGGCCTCGTACTCTTCGATGGCATACACCGGACCCACGTATATGTAGCCCCGCGTCTGATTGCAACAGACGCAGACGGTGCTAGACGGTTGCACCGAGCCGCTGCCGACCGGGTCGGGGTGGTAAGTAAACTGTGGCAATGTCATGGGCATCTCCTTTGTCTTGATTGGTTCAGTCGCCGGCGACGACCGCTGCTACCAATTCTTCCAGCGACGAGTACACCTCGGCATCGTCGATGGAGGGGCATCCGGCGTCCAGCAGATAAAAGCGCGGGCTCGTGGTGCGCTCCAGTAAAATCAGGCGCCCTCCGGAGTCGTCGCCCACCAGTACATGGTCGGGAAAGTACTCGGCGATTTCATACGTTTGCTGACGTTCGAGTATCTCGTGGGTTGCATGGATTTTCACCAGGTCCGCCAGCATTGCGCCGTCACTGAATGCCCAGAACGTGCGGATCCAAGCGTCGGTAGGCAAGGCCAGGTGCCCAGCGGTCGTGTCGATTTGCGCTGCGCTGGCGGGTGGGGTTTTCTCGCTGTAGTGCATGTTCACAGTGCCTGCGTCAGCCAGGTGCCAGGTCGATAAAGCTGCACATAGGCGATGACACCGATCATCCCGATGCAGAACATCCATTGCAGCCAACTGAGGCCGGCAATCCGCTGGATCGCCTGCCATGGCCGTTGCCAGCGATACGCGTGTTCGCGAGCGACGGCACGCGCGGGTCGCAACAAGCCGATCAATCCAGTGCCCACATACGTGACCAGCCCGAGCAACCCCAGCCAATTCCAGATCACCAAGGCCAGTGCCAGCAGCGGACCGCTGTTACGGATCACCAAGTGGCGACGGTCTGAGAGGAGCCGGTGGCGGACGCACCAGCGGCTGACGCGTTGATCGAGGTCATGCAGGCTTTCCGACAGGGCGGCCCAGTAGTCCAGCAGCCATTTGCCGACTTGCGCCATCAGGTAACCACCCAATGCATACAACGGCAACATCAAAAGCCAAGGACCCCAATCGGTCACGCTGGCAAGTTGCCTGAGCGCGAGGCAGACAGTGAGTATGCTGGCTGCCCGTGTTACCCCATGGCGCACCGGACGACACCCGATCATGGCCTGCCAGAACCAAGGATCATGATTGGGGAACAACCCCAGCAGATCGGCGAAACGTGTGGAAAATTCAGCCGACAACTGCTCGCACGCCTGCCAGTCTGCCTCGCCGAACGTGGCGGTCAGCGTTGCCTGCTGCGCGGGCTTCGTACACATCAGGAACAACGCCGCTGCATTGGCCGTGGGACTGGGCGCCTGCGCACGCTGTCGCGCCAGTTCACCCAACTCATCCAGCCAGGCGTGCTGCTCGCAACGCCGGTTCAATGCCTGCCACTGCGCCGGCTCTATGGGCACACACGCCCCTTCAGCATCCCAGCCGAACAGTCGGCACACCTGGCGAAACAACTGCGCTGACCAGTGCTGATGCACTGTGAACAGGTTGAGCACATGCACCTGCAAAGCCTGGCGATGGATAAAATCCAGCAACCAGCCCTGCCGGCAGGCCCGCTCCAGGTGCGTGAAAAAGAAGGCTTGCTCGCCGGGTTTCATCAACTGCTCAAGGTCGGCGTACAGCGCAGTGGTAAGGGCCAGGACCAATCGCTGGTGCGCAAACCCGCCGCTGTTGATCTGTTGCCAAGGCGTCAGCCATTGACGCTCTTCCGCGCCCCAGGTCAGCAGCGCCAAGTGCTCATCCGGCGCATTGACACAACGCTGGAACAGCAACTGTTCGAACTCGGCGGCGCACCCATGGACCAAGGCTTTGGCCCAATATTCAGCTGCACGCGAGTCATCGAATTCGGACAGCAGCGCATAGGCTTGCTCCAGGGCGGAACGCGCCAGGCTAGGCGCCACATACTCTGCCTGATCAGGTGTGTCTGCTACGTTGCGCACGCTATGCAGCGCCTGCTCGTAGGCTTCGCGCAGGCGTTGGAAAGCAACGGGATCATCGTCCGGGCGCGTGACCTTGAGTAGCTTGGCGTATTGGCGTTTGAGAGTACGCTCGTCAGCGTGCACGGGGAGGTTGAGGACCTTCCAGCAGTCGAGGGTGGGGGCCATGATCAGTTATCGGCCGGCAAAAGGGGAGCGAGTTGGTGTTGAGGTGGGAGATGCACGCGTTCTTCCTTGAGGCTGGGTGCACGATCATAGCGGTAGAGGGGGGCGTTCATGTTATTGATTGACCGCGTCATCGTTGAGATCGTTCGCGGCGTTGTGCGAGGCGGTTTTTTCGGTGTTTACGGGGGCGGAGAGGGGGAGTGCACTTTTCTACAGGCGAAAAAAAAGACCTTGAATTTCAAGGTCTTTTTTTAAGATGGTGCCCCGAGGGAGACTCGAACTGTCTCTAAAATCCGGCCAAACCTTTGCAAGCCTTGATATACGGGTATTACAGCATCTTCTACTTCCAAAAACTACTTCCAAAATGGCCCCCTGTAGGTTACGTTTCGTGCATGGTGAAGCTTGGGCTAAATCAGGCATGGGAAGGCTCGAAAAATGGCAGTGGATAACCTCAAAAACATTGGTGGAACGTGGTATGTCCGAGTAGCAATCCCGGCTGAGTTACGGTCTGCTTTTGGGAACAAAACTGAGTTCCTGAAAAGCCTCAAAACTGGGCGTAAAAGCGAAGCGATGGTGCTACGCACCAAAGACCTTCATGAGTTCAAAAATCGCATAGCGAATGAGCGAAAAAGGCTTGTCGTTGAACAAGAAATGAACAGCCTTTCCTTGATGCCATCGGCTGCAAGGTTTGATGAACTGTTTGAGAGTCTTGAAGAAATCAAGGCTGGATTGGCTGAACAGAAGCAAGAACGTAAGAAAGATTTTGAAGAATCTGATTATGAAGACATTCAAGCACTGAAAAAGATTGAAGGCCATCATAATTTTCTAAATCATTTGCTGCTGGAAAAACAGGCTTTGGGTGAAGAATTAAACCCAACGCAAGCTGCTCTTTTGATTGAGCTAAATGAATTTGAAAGTCTTCCAAACAAAACATTTAAAAGATCAGAAGAACTGCTTGAAAAACTGGAAAAATCGAACGTGTTAGGTTCGTTTTCTGGTCTTGTGGAGACACAAGAAGAAAAAGAACAGGTAAAAGCTTTGATTTCTGAGCCTGCTAAGGTCGTTAAAAAGCATCCTTTGAACGAAAAGAATTTCGTTGAATTTCACAAATATGAAGTGAAGCGAAAAGTAACGCTTAGGTCAATTGATAGGCATGTTAATAGGCTTAATATGCTGAAGGATTTCTTGAATAAGCAAAAATTTGAACTGGATTATGAGTCTGTTAGGGTTTTCTTGGAATCTTTGGATTGCGCAGATAAGACAAAAATGCAATATCTCTGCTCATTCAATGCTTTTTACAAATTCATGTTCAATGACGCGAATTTTAGGCAGAAATTCCCAATTAATCCATTCATGAATCACGCTATTAACAAGGTGCGGCGTGGCGCACGCAAAGAAGAAGTGCGTAAAGCGTTCACAAAGGATCAAGTGAAAAGCCTGTATGACAATGCTGTAAGCCAAGGGAAAACTAAATTAGCTGATTTGATCCAGCTTGGGGCATACACTGGTGCAAGGATTGAAGAAATTTGCCAGATAAAGCTTGAAGAGCTGGTAAAGGTTGATGGTGTGTATTGCTTTGACATTAAACAGTCGAAAACAAATGCTGGTGAACGTCTTGTTCCAATCCATTCTAAAATATTGCCTTTGGTTGAAAGACTGAAGAAAGAATCAAAGGATGGATATTTGCTGAAAACCAATAGAGGCGGGAAATACGGCGTTAAATCAAAAGAAATGAGTAGCGATTTTTCGGCCTTTAAAATAGCCCTTGGCTACTCAAAAGAGCTGGTGTTTCACTCCTTCCGGCACACAATGGTTACTGAGCTTGAAAGGGCTGATATTAAGAATATTCTGGTTATGTCTATTGTTGGGCATGAAGTAGGTGGCTCGCTCTCAATGACTTTTGACAGATATAGTGAAGGCCCAACGCCAAAGGCCAAAAAAGAAGCTATTGAAAAAGTTACATTTAGCATTTGATATATCAGAATAATAAACACACAAAGCTTAAAATAATAATTTGCGTAGGCTTAAATAATCGAAAGGGAGATCCAACCGGGTTTCCCTTTTTTATTTCTCTCTCTACGCCAAAGGCGTATGTTCTTTTCTAAATCGCAGTGGCTGCGCATACCTCAATGAGCGTAGCGAAATCGTATTGAGTTGACTTTCGTAGAAAGATTCAACGAAATCGATCCTAAAATTAATAATAAATAACAGTCTTATATATTATTGTCTTAATATGCGCGCGCGGTCTGTCAATACGAAATGAGGAAAATCAAGGCTTGCAGAGATCTTTGCAGGCCATATTTGGCCCCCAAAGTTTAAAATTTGCCATTTTCGGGGGCCATCAATGGCCCGCAAAGTTACTTTTGATACTAATTTTTTTGGAAAAAAACAGCTTTGGGGGCCATATTTGGCCTCCAAAGTTTAAGAATTTCAATTCAACCTAATAAATCTAAATAAACAGTTGGCAAATAAACTGGTATCAAAACCGGTTTTCCGGGCCAAAATGTGCATATTATAATAAATTAGGAAAATAATTACTCTTAAACTTGCAATGCCAAAAAAAATGGTATCATCTAATTACACATAGGGTAAAAGATGATGAATAATGAATATTGCACAATTTTAAGGCTCACTGAAAAACAGCTTGATCAATTAGACGTTCTGTCAAACGAAAGCCATTCCGCGCATACATTGCTAATAAAGATGATTGGCAGATACGAGCTAATAAACCATTTTCCTTGCGCAGTGGTTACTTCTGAGCAAATCAAGAAATGGACAAATACCAGTTCAAGAGAATCCGTAAGGTTAATGAGCCGAGTTCTTGAAAGGTTGGGGTTTGCAAAATTTGAATTAGATAAACCTAATGGCAGATGGATTGTTAAGCTTGAATTTCTGAACTATAAAAACAAGCAATTCAATTAAGGTGTTGCTATGAAGAATCCATTCAAGCCCTTTGGCGATGGGTTAAGCTCAGGCCATACCTTTCAATCCATATTTAAAGAGTCAATCCCATATTTCGCTGCAATGACAATGAAAGACGGTAATGCTGCAAGTATTATCCTGCTCGCAATTGCCAAGATGGATATTGACAATATAGCCGTTGTGCAAGGTGTGGAGCTTGATAAATATCTAAATATCAGTGAAAGGACAAGGAAACGCGCCTTTAAGCTTATTCGATTCCTCAATATGGCAAGAATAAAAATTGACAATAGGAAAGGCGGAATAATAAAAATTCAAGTAAATGCAAAGCTTGTATTTGGGGGGAATAAAAAAAGAATCCTTGAAGATGAATCGCTCTACAAGCAAGAACTGACACATGATGGAATTGATAGAGAGTCAGGGCGAGTAAACGATAAGGCTTTTGATAGTTTCACCATAAAAGATCAATACATAGATGATGCCTTTACAGGTATACCATTCTAAAAAACAAGAGGGAGATTATGAATGACACACAATTAATTGAGAAAAGATTCACTGAACAGCTTAAAGCAATTTCTGCTGAAAGATACGAAATATGGCTTACCAAGGATGGCAGACAATCTGTTTTCACAATTCAAAGGGAAAGAAAAAAGGTAAAGTATTTTACTGAAAGCGAAGTCATTGAAAAAATCAAAGCATTAAAATATAAAAACACCCAAGGATACGAAATTACTATCATTCCATATGACCGTAATTTCTACTATATCGCGCTGAACAATCTGGATGATTCAGCATTAGAGCAATTGCAGAAATACCAGCATTTACCATGCCTGAGAATGCTCCTAAACGCATCTGAGCCGATCCAGCACCAGAGGCAGCAAGTGGTTCTGAAAATCGCAAAGCAGGCTCATGCAAAGGACGCTGAGGCCGTTAATTTCGGGGCAAGCCGCATGGCAAAGCGTTACGGTAAAGATTCCTACATTGGGGTTCAGTCTCCTTTAATAGCAGCGGGTTTCAAGCTCAAAGGGGATTTTGTAAGATTGGAAAGGGCGGCTAATAGAATCTGTCCAGCACTGACTGAATCGACAAACAAATTTAGAGAATTACTTTTCGTTACTGACAATGTTTTGTCCAAAGCGCCAGTTAGAGACGATTGTAGGACAGATGAAGAATTTGATAAATTGCAGAAAATCCATAGATCGAAAATCTATGGCGATAACGTGCAATGGAAAAATATTTAAATTATTTTAAAATTTAATTTGCAATCCTAAAATGAAATGCTAACATGAATGTAGAAGGTAATTAGTTACTACCCTCTGTTAAAAATTAACCTTTATATTAATTTTTTGCTCCATTATTTTTGTTATTGTATTAAACCCAAAGCCCTATGTGTAAAGACTGAGGGTTTTTTACATTTCTGAGGAATGATGAAATGGGCGTGAATACATTTCTGAATCGCTACACTGGAAAGCGTGAAGAATTTGAGATTGATACTGAAGAAGCAATTCATGACATTTTCCAGAATATTGAAATTTTCCGCGACTATCTCAAATCTGAATCTGAGGAAAAGATTCTCTTAAACGTCGAATATGGTTCATGCTTTGAACGTGGCATGAAGCACCACATGATGATTATTAATTACCTCGACCTCTGGAAGCTGGAAGACGATTTAGAATCTTGGAAAAGTTATTGTGAAATCCTGAATAAGCGCCTGCTTGGCGTTCATGAGAAATTCGCAGATCAGTTTCTGGCTGATGTTTTCTTTTATAATATATGGACAGTTTTACTTATCGAAGGCTATGAAGATGAATGGCTTGAAGATTATTTAAAATAGTTTGAGTTAAGCCCTGATTAATAGTTTTGAATATGTTATAATTTGAGCATAACAAAACTATTTAACTATGCACAATATTAAAATAATAAGAATAGCTTTAATTCCGGCTGTTTCCCTCCTTTTTGCTTTATCTCCGTTTACCAAAGCTCACGCTGATTTAATCAGCAGCCAGTGGACTACTCCGTATTACACACCTACTGAAACAGGATTGTCCGGCCCTGTCGTGCCAGAGGGAAACTATTCAAATGATGATTCATTTACTTTGCAATACTGCATAAATGAAGAAAGGTATCAAACAACAGTCACATACAAATACTATTCATATTATAAAACCGGCCCTAACGGGGAAATGATTTTAGTAAATAATTACTACGCCAGCAGACCGGATGGTCAATACGTTAATATTTTGAAATACGAAAGACCTGATGGGTTCTTTGATAATGTAAAAATTTCACCAGATGACGCAAAATTGCTTGGCTTCTCTGTAAATCCTATTCCAAAAGAACCGGGCGTTGTTAGTTACTCAAACAATTGTCAATTACAGAACTATGCACAAGCTTCTGAAATTCTTCCTTATAGTGATGAATTAGTCGTTGAAAACTGTCCAGCGGGGGAAACGCTCGGTGGTGAAGAAGGGGGCAAAACTCAAAGAATAGGTAACGTCTTAAACTACTTCAGAAACAATCCAGATGGCACACAATCTTTTTTCTTGAAATTAGCCTCTGATGGTTCATACGTTCCATATAATGACGAAACCTACCCAAGATCCTCGGTATGGGGAAGAAATGCGCTTTCTGGTGCAGGTTTAGTTGAACAGTATGGCGGGACGTTTCAACCGGGATACGATAAGGCTTGTGCGCCAGTTAAAAGCGATGTGCCGGATTACTCTCAAGCGCCTGTATACAGATATAAAGAGTATGGCAAAGAAACATGCCCAGCAGGACAAACAATTGGTGGTCAACAATTCGGCGGAACTGAGCGCTGGGGGACAATACCGCTTTGGACTGGTAGAGACAAAAACGGTTTGGAAACTCAGTTTTTCGCTGATGGGATAAGCGGTGCATTAACTCAAATCAACCTTTATGCAGATTATCCAGAGCTTTTGTCTGAACCATATGCTTTAAATGCCTCCGTAATTTATCAATTCCATGGCGAATGGGATAGCCCAGCTTGTGCGCCAGTTCAAGAAGTTGATTTATCCACACCAGCGCATTTCGACCATTACCAATACATTTACGCTCAATGCCCAGCGGGTCAGACTGTGGACGGAATCGACGGCGGAAATGCAACAAAACAAGGAACAATAGAAATATGGTCTGCTACTGATAAAAATGGAAATATCGTTTATTCAATCAAAGACGGATTGACCGGCGAGTTAACGCCAATTAATTTAGCAGATTATCAAACTACTACACCACCATTCTTCGAAATGCCAGCATCTTTTATGGATACATATCATGGGCAATGGACGATGGGAATGGATAAAGCTTGTAAAGTGCCAGTGACATTTACATACGAATCTGAATACCAAACTGTTGATTGTCCTGCTGGAATGACCGGATCTGTTTCTCAATCCCGCTTAGTGAAAAAAGGGTCTGATGGTAGCGTTTCTACATTGATTGACTGGTATACGATTATGAGTTCGTGCCAATTGGCTGAACCTGAGCAACCAGTAATTACTGAGCCAGAAGAACCTGAGCAACCAGTTGAACCTGAAACACCAGTTACGCCTGTCGAGCCAGAAACGCCTGTAACGCCGGTGGAGCCTACTGAACCTGAAACCCCAGCGCCAGCATGGGAAAATGCTGGGAACGCTTCTGTGAGCTTCACATGCCCAGCGGGTCAAACTGTTGGATCTGTAATGGGTAACGGAAACGTGCGTAATGGTCTTATCCCTATTCTTATCAAAGGCTCTGAATACGCCTACAAAGCTGCTGATGGTTCTGCTTTGCCTGTGCAAGTGGTATCTGATAAAGACGGAGCATTGAGCCTTCCAAACGCTTTGGAAAGCGACGTAGGAAGCTATGGCGGTAAATGGTTAGCTGGTAGTGAAGAAAAATGCGGTGAGCCGTCTCAATTTCAGGCAATGACAGATTGGAAAACTGAAACTGTGGTCTGTGCTGAAGCTCAAACTGGTCATATCACATATGACTATAATAGAACGTGGGATTATGACGCTAAAAAGAACATTACTAAAAATGATTCTGGATGGGTTTCATCAGTTAGAGAAAATACTTGCAAGGATTTAAAAGACGCTTTGCTTGAGTCAGAAGAAATTACTAAATCTGAACAATGCCCCGATGGTCAGTATGGTTCTATAACTGTTAAAGGAAAAATCGTTACTTATGGATTAAGTGGTTCTAAATTCATCGAAACAGACAGAATCAATAACTGCGTAGCTGAATTGAACACGTTTGAGAAAGAGACTCAAGTTAAAGATTGCCCTGCTGGTCAAGTTGGACAAATCAACGAATACATGATGAAAGCAGTTGATACGTCTGGAAATGTTGTTTATCCGTATGGCAAGGAATGGATTCAAGAATCTAATACTTGCACAAATCCAGTATCAGCAGGCGAATCTGATTCATCTGGAAAAGATTCTGCAAAAGGATTGTTGTCTAACCAAACCTTGAAAGCTTCTGATAACGTGAATTTAGAAAAATTGTTAAATTACCTAAACGTGGTTCAGGACGTTAGCCCAAGCAGCGATTACAAATTAAATATTGTCTTGGATACTTTCGACAATATCCATTTAGAGAAAATCCAAGCGGTAGCTACTAAATGGAAACAAGTTTCAGGTGGTAAGGTTGTATTGGGTGATGCTCCACGATTTGCAAAAAGCTATATCGGGTATGACGGGATTACAAAAGACAACGTAAACGAATTTGTGATTACAGCAGCGTATTATAGTAATGGGAATATCACTGTTACAGCAAAACAGGTTGGAAAAATGAAGGCAGGGAAAAATATTATCTTCAATGTGCCATTCGCTAAAATCTAATCGTAGAGAAAAAGAAAACTCCCAAATGGGAGTTTTTTGTTATCTGGTGCTTAGTAATTTTCAAGAAATACCATTGCAGATTCTTCAATTGTTTCTTTCCTTCTCAGGTATACAGGGAAATCCATAACGTCAATAAATCCATCAATGTAATTTTGGATCAAAGCAGTATAAGAAAGGGAAAAAGCGTGGTCGGGGTCTTCGCCAAAAATATCAAATACCAAATGGTTATTTAGCTGGTCTTGAAAAACTTCAGAAACATAATGGCAAAGCATAATGCCGTCTGCGTAGCTTTTGAAAAGGCATATCTGCCAGTATTCGCGGCCAATGGCTACCAAATCATACTTCCTTCCCTCCATCGTGAAAGTGCCGCATGGGAAGGCAAAGCACCTGATTCTTTTGTTTGAGTCGCCCAATAAGTCAAAGCGGTTCATAGCTTCCATTACAGTGAGCTTTTTGTATCTAACGTGCATAGCATAGTTTTTTCTGGCTTTTGCGTAATTCATGCTGGTATTGATTGAGAAATCCAGTGAGCCATTTTCGCCTTTAAGGGATGATTGAAATAACATATCAATACCCCAACATGACATATTGCATTATTTCGTCTTCAAAATGCGGGCTTTGGAAAACGGATTTAAAATCAGTATATTGGTTTGTGTGTTCTTCTAAGAACATGATAAGACAGCTATTCAGGCTAACATGCAGATCTTCAAAGAAAAGGTCTTGGAGCGGCGTATAGCTCGTTACCAATTCATTCCTGTCGAAATTTGCAGCACCCGGTTTTTTAGAAAACACACCTAAATTAAACAAAGTCGTCATGAAGTAGATTACAGCGCCAGAATTGCCAGAGGCGTTTACACAATCTTGGACAATGTAATAGGAGCGGTAAGTAAATTGGCTCTCGCTGTATTCAACAAAGAAATAGCGTATTGCATCGTTTTCTGGTGTTATTGTTGTGAAAAGGTAATGAGTTTCAAAATACGGATTTTCGATGTATCTGAAATTAAGCTCTAATTTAAATTGAAATGCTTCATAGGCTTTGTAAGAAATATCAACCGTATTAGGTGTTTCAACTTCAAAAACCATTTCGTATTTTCTGTGGGTTCTCTTTGGCTCATTGTTGTGTAATATGATGGGTTTAGTAAAATCAAGCATAATTAATATATTTTGTTTATTTATTGTAATTATAACATTTTAATGCTTGGTTACGAATTTAATATGCTAATATATTTTTGAGGGATTAAAACTCTCAGCATATATATAGTGATTTGTTTAAAAAAAAGCCCTTCGGGGCTTTTTTTATATTAGGTGTTTCAGCTTTGCCAGCTTGTAATATTCAATTTTTCTGATTCCTTGTAGAGTTAAATTTCTCCATGCGTAAACAATGGAAGTGGCTATGATTGAGGAAATTACAACAGATATATAACCTCCCACAATTGAAACATCAAAGTCGATGCCTAAAACGCTATTGCGGAATAATTGGTAAGCTCCAAATATCTGACACATAAGGAACCAAATAGATAATACGGTTGGGGCGAATATTCTTGTTTTTAAAAATCTGTTACGCAAATTGGACACACTATTTCTTTTATTCACTGCTTGGATACTGGTTATGATGGTCATGATGAAAAAAGGGCCAAACAATGCAGATAATAAAGTCCAGAGGAATGGTTTATTTATTCTGTCAAAATGTTGAAGGTCTTCATATGTTGCACTGAAATACTGGCGGCGTTCTTCTAATGTGAATTTGCTTAGCTGTTTCTCATTATAAGATCTATTGAGGCGAATTTTTTGCATGATATAAATGGTTTGTTTTATGCTTCAATTATATCATTTTGAAAGTTAAAAAAAGCGGCCTAAGCCGCATTTTATATTAAATCTTTCTTCGTCTGAATTTCCAATTGTCTGAAAGCTTCATCTTCCTCGTCTGTTCCTAACAAGATCACTCTAATCATATTTTCTGTTTTGGTAGCCATTTTGATTAGCGAAATACATACTGACATTAAAGCTAATACATAGATTAACACTGCAACCAGATAGCCTAATACATCGCCAAGGCCAGTTACTTCGGGTGTTTTGTGTTGAAATGTCATGAGTGCATCAAAAGTTAAAACCTTGTAAATCATGAGCGAATCAAAGAATGGGAATACCATAGCCCAGCTAACAGGAATACAGAATAGGGATATAATAACCACGGAATAGTTATGCAATGGTGTAAAAAACCCTGTCTCGTCAAATTTCTCTTTGTTTAAAGACTGTGTGAATGGGCCTATAAAATAGAGTTCGCTCAATACGGTTATTATGAGAAGAATGAACATCGTTAAGAAAGCTAAGCCAATTACTACCGGGATTCCAAGGGTTAGGAAGTAAGACAATACAAGCAATGTTTGACCAATAGACGTAATAAAATCGTTAAAGGCTGGCACTGCATAAGCCATGCTAAGCAAAATTACATCATCATTTGTGAATGTTCCGCCATAGTTTCCATAGTTATCTTCAAACTCTGAATTGGCTGCAAAAGTTCCCGCATATTTGAAGAACAATGCAGCAAAACCAAGGGCGCTTACCTTATCTGCCAATTGTTTTACACCTTCATTCACTGCGGCTGTTGCTCCGGTTTTGGAGATCATGGAAGGTGATAAAAGCCTGTTCACTGCGGCACCTGAAATCATGCCTATACCAACCTTTTGAAAATTGTGTCCTAACGCCTGAATTGTGTTTAATGGGCCACGGCATATCCAGCCATTATCACGAATGGAATAAGGATGTGAGATACATTCAAAGAAATTATTTAATCCTAAAATGCCAGCGTCATCAGTTTGGAATAATTTCATAACTGCAGTCATGAAGCTACCGCCCAAATTGAACTGGTCAATCCAGCCATCAAAGGGAGAATCTTCTACACTGTCTTGGCTATTACGTTTTTCCTTTTTCTGGAATGATAAATCAAAAACCTTCTTACCTGATTTAGCCTCTAAATTCGCTGAGTCTGTATTGTTGTAATAGGCATTAACTACGATTGAATTTACGAAATAATGAGCCGGTTCTTTATAAGCATCTGTTTCATAATTCATTGTCATGATATGACCAAAGAAGGTTAAGAAATTCGCATGGAGAATTGCATTGTTGTTTGCCAAGAAATTGTAGTATTCAATTGATTCTCCGCATATGCCGGGGCTTGATTCGTCTGCGCACATGGTAGCCGCGCACTGGATAAGGTTTTCTTTGATACCAATAGTCATATCAAAATAGCTTGTGGCGCCGGGCACGTTTCGGCATAGCTGGTATGAGTTGTTCGATAAAGGCACGGTGTTCATTGCCACGCCGGGATATTTCGTCATTTCATAGATAAAGTCCTCCCCGATATTCAATGCTGAATCATGTGCGTATTCTGAGATACCGCCAGCGTCGAAATTGGTTAAGTTATAGGCTGCTTCATTGCCGCGCTCCAGGTGGCTCGCATCGTATGTCTGACGCTCTGTGTTAGGCAAAGCTGGTGGAACAGATGCAATGTTCACTGCGATGGCGTTAGCGCGTGTTATAGCGTCTTGCAGAGCCTTACCGAACTGCTTGGCTACAAAGACGTTGTAATCGACTCCTACCAATTCTGCATGACTCTGAATGGAAGGATTTACTGCAGCGTTTATCTCAACTGCGCATCCTCCAATCTGAGCACTGCCATTAAATGTTCCAGTATTTTCTAAAAAATAAACTCCAATTTTCATTTCCTGTTCTTTGGGTTGTCTCGTAGCGCAGTATGTGAAATCAATAAGGTTTCTGCCTATCTGATAGCCTTTGTTTTTAGGGTTTGGGATTTTGGTGGCAGGGAATACAAGCTTGTCTGATTTGCTGAGCATGTAATAGTAAAAGTCTGCTGATGCACTGATACCATCCTTAGCATAAACTGCGAGATACCTGAGCGTTGAAATATGTTCGTTCTCAGAGCCGGTTTCATCTGCGCTGTTCTTTTTCATATCGGTTTCGTAGAAAGGAATGAAAAGAATTGCGATGACTGAGCCAATAAACGAAAGAGAAACAGCCGCTGCTTTGCCCATAGCGCCAATACCAGATTTTAGAAGCTTCATCGTGAAGATTTGGCCTAATAAGAAAAAGGCGATTGTCAGGAAAGGAAGGGTGAACATATTCAAACCGGAGTTTAATAAATTCCCGTTTAAATTGTTGTATATGTTCTTATTTCCCAAGCATTCATATGTATTATCTTCGTTGTAGAATGGACCCATTCTAACGGCTTTTGCGACTTTACAGCCAAATTGAGATTCAGTTAATGGGCCTGACAAAGTAAGGTTTTTTTGATCATCTGAAAGTGTTCCTGAAAACTCTGATATTTTCGTATCATGAGTTAGCTGAACATCATCTGCATTAGCTGTTACGCAAAATAACAGCAATACATAAAATATGAATTGTTTTAACATTATAGTGATATTTGTTCTTATCACTATTATATCATGGCAAATAAAGAAAAAGCCCGATTAAGGGCTTATTTTCTTTTGTCGATTATTCCATCTAATACTTTGCCCAAAAGAACAGTAAATCCAAGGCTGAAAGCATTTAATACTTTGAGGAATACGCCCAGTGAGTTCATGATTAATGGGGCAAATACAAAGTCTTGTCTATATATTTGCAAGAATTTGATAATCAACGTCAATGTGGTGAAAATGCAAGAAAGCGTTGTAATCCACATTGCGATAAATAGCATTGCTATTGATATTATCGTTGTTCCAAAAATGCCAGTGGTTTGAGATACAGCGTCAACATAATTAAATGCCATAACTGAGTAAACCATTTTCAACAAAATGCCATTCATGAACCAATTGATGACTGAGGCAAAAAATATCAATGGTTGGATTAGAATAAATACAACAACAATTCTCCATAAATGCGATATGTATTCAGTGAATGATTTCCATGTATGCCATTTCGCTGAGTTAATAGCTCCAAGGACTGAGAATTGAATTATCATAAGTGCATAAAACATGAATAAAATATACAAAAGCACGAATGGGTATTTCATCATCAATGGCAACAGGTAAGCGAACAATGCGCCAAATCCAATCAACACTGTCATGGCTGGAATGATTAGTTTTGCTGCGTATTTGAACAATTTGGTGAAGAATGAAAATTGTCCTTTTGATCTTTTGTTGTCTACCTTTTTGCCCACGCCAGCCGTTTCTTTCGTGTTAGTCGCACGTTTGGCATTGATTATTTTGTCTACTCCACTGCCAATGACCGTTGCAGCTAATACAGTAAAAATACCATTCTGGCCGGTTTGAATCTGCTGCTGTCCTAAGTCCGCCAAACCAACAATTGGCATTTGGCTTGAAGCCATTATTCTTTGAAACATAAGTCCGACGTTTTCCAACGCTAAGCTATTAGCTCGCTCAAAATTATCTAACTGAACTGTCTTGGCGCTCCCTCCCAATAAATCTGTTTGTAATAAAGCTTGTGGGTCTTGAACTGGAATAGAATCAGTCGTTGCCAAAGCTGCCTTAAAATAGCTTCTCATGTAATCCCCAATTTGTAGCGGATAAGCTGTGTCTTGAAATCCTCTTTGATTCTTCAACCATTCGTCTTCTATATATGAATCGCCTATCGCCGGGCTGAAAATGTTGAAGAATGGTTGGTTTTGGAAATTGTTTTGCGCTGCCGCATTTCCAATCATATCGGTTATTACTTCGCCAATGTTCAATAGGAAACTCAAAATCCCTTCTTGGCGAATCTGTTTCAATTTCTCATGACGGTCTGGTGTGTCTAATGAATCATGGTAAGCAGTATTGATAGCCATAAGGTCATTGAATATTTTGTCTTTCAAGATACTCATTTTCTCTTGAATTACTTTCTCGTAATCTTCTTTTTTACCTTCTCCTGCGACTGTCCAATCAGCGTTTACGCATATAGGAGAATAATTTCTACCTTTGATAAATTCCTTACTTTCCATGCGTAGCTGAGGACGTTCAGAACAAGCCGCCCCAAGGATAGCGAAAGCTAAATCCTTAGCATCTTGGCTAAGCATAAATTCTTTTACAGTCTTCGCTGTTATGTTACTTCTTACGTCATAGAAATATGCAAGCATTGCTGAATCCACAATACTTTGATAGGTGTTTACTTCGTCACCTTTTTCCTGTGTTGCAATTCTCAAATCCTTTTTAATGTTTTCTGCATCAGTCGCTATTTTGGTTACATCATTATGGACTTTGTATGTGTCGTAATAGCTGATTGCCTGTAAATACTGTTCTGTTTTAGCACCAGCGTTGGGAGTATTGAAAAACTCATATCCAGCAAGATTATAATATTTCTGTGAAGGCATTTCAGGGTTCATTTTCATGAATGACCATTTATTACCCTTGTCAGTTATTATCTCTGAGAAATCATCATAGAGTTTAAAATTCTCGTCGTTCCTTAAATTTGTTGAAGTATTGTAGGCTTGGCTGGTCATCATCAATTGAACAGAACGCTGAGTAACAGAAATAGTTATAGCTTCTGCTTTCGCCATATTTTGGCCTTTTTGAAATTGAACATCTGAGGAAGATTCGCCCGGTTTTAAATACTCAATGTCTGCTGCTGTAAAGTAACTGAGTAAATTCCCTATACCTATAAGGGCTTCTTTATTTCCAATGTTCCATGAGCCGAGTAGCACAAACTGGACAATGGAAACGCCCAAAACTGTGGGCCAGTGAAGACAGAACATTCCAATCATTATGAGGAAACTCAATAAGGGATTCTTCTTGGCTTCTTCACCATCATTGTTCATATCGCCTTTCATTTTGTGCCATAAGCCTATTCCAGCTAATAGAACGTAGAAAAGGACAAGAACAATGCTCGTTATTTTCAAAAGATATTCATTAGATACAGCAACGATTCGTTGGTTTTTTTCGTCAATTTCTTTTTGTAAATCTGTTTTTGCTTCTTGCATTTCTTGATATTTGACGCCATCCAAAGAGCCGCGAAAAGCAAAAGATGATTTGCCCCAAAATCCATCAAATATGCTTGCAGTAGTATCCTTTGAGCATATTTCAGAATTAAATCCATCTACTGTTTTTCCATCGTCCAGCATTCCGCAATTGCTATCGTCAGCAAAAGCTGGCAGTGATATACTGAGAAAAATAGACAGAAGAATAAATTTTAAATTTATTTTAGTCATTATAATTAGTGATTGTTTAACTCAATTATATCATTATGAGTTTGTAATATTTGGGGTTAAGAAAAAGAAATGAATATATTTTATTGTGCTGATTTGAAGGCCAATGCACTTAAGGTCTTTAAGCGCCATGATTTCGTTTACTTTGCGTCTGTTGATGAAGACGGGGTGTTTGCTGCTCGCCTTACTGAACAGCCTATGGATGACAAGCCAGGTCTGCGGCTGGTCGCGGGGGATTTCAGTCTGCGCGTGGTGGAAAGGAACGATGAAGCCAGCCTTGGGGTGCGCTTCCGTGATGAACAGGTGCTTGTCAGCACTGGCACTGATAACGCCACGGTGAGCCTTGCAGGAGGGCTGGCAGAGCTATATAGAGACGGTGGCCGTGTCTTCATCCTCTATGGCTGTGATGCTGAGATCTCAGGCTCCATGAGCGCGACCTTTGCAGGCGTAATGAAGAAAGCGCCGAAAGCTTGGAAAGCCAAATCCTGAAATTCCCAATATGGGAAGGGTAGGGCATTAGAAAATATGACCGTTCGTCGGCTTTTGATTGCATTGTTCTGTATGTTTTTTGATCAAAAATGGGCTTTGCAAGCCCTTTCTTGCTGGCCGGGTAGGGCTGGTATGGTGGCCTTTTGGGTGGTTCGGGTTTTCCTGCAGATCACGCCACTCAAGGCTTTCAGATCTTTTGGCCCTTCCCGGCGTGGCTGTCTGAAAACCTTCCAATTGATTTTGAAGGTTTTTCCTACGATTTCGATTGCAATTTTTTGGTGATTGACATTCAAAAACGCCGTGATAATGTGCTCTACATCGAAAGCGCAACAGCGTTTTTAGATCCTCTACATTGCATTGGCGGTCGGGCCATCAAACCAGATTCGATACTGGATGCAATATCAAAAGCCCTAACGGGGCTTTCTATTCAGCAATCCTGCTGATAGCGCATGATTTTCTATCATGTCTATTCAAAAATTCTACGCTGCTATTGAAGCTCCACACGTCCAGAGCATTGTTCTCTATTCTGTTGGTCTGAATTTTGAACCAAAAATTGCGGTTCAGCATTCGTCTGACACTGAAGATGGCGTCAAATACAAACCCTTTTTCACTAACGATGACCTTCAATTTATCATTTTCGAGCTGGAAGACTCTTGCCCGGAGATTGGCATTCCAATTGATGGCATTGCGCAAAATTACAAAATTCTGAGTTTCTATAATTCAGAAGGCAGTAATGAGTTTTTGCTGAATACCATCCTTAAGTCTGAAGAAGGTGTTTGGGAAGAGCATAATTTTCTGATTATCGTTCAATAGTTTTTGCTTCCATACTTTGCATCGCCAATTGGGGCGTTCTAATCAGTTTCGATACTGAATGCAAAACCAAAGATCTGAAATGATGATCTTTCTCTCCGCAATTTGGCGGGAGGCAGCATTTATGAACAATGCGCTATCTCGGAAGCAAGGCAAAACTGACTAATTTTATCGGCTCTGTTGTTGACGTTTGCGAAAGCAAAATTAAACGCAAAGGCAAAATCAAATTTACTGATTTGTTTGCTGGGTCAGGTAAAGTCAGTGAATATTATAAGAATAAGTTTGATGTAACTGCTAACGATCTGGAATTTTACTCGTTCGTTACCCTAAAAAACATTCTTCAAAATGATTCCACTGTGGCCCGTTCGGTTGATGGCTACCTTGATTTCATGAATCGTTGCTTAGGTAAAATTGGCTTTATTACTGAAAGCTATTCGCCGGTTGGTGATCGACTTTTCTTTACAGAAGAAAATGCCCGCATCATTGATGAAGCTGTGGCTTATGTCTATGAAATGCGCCAATTGCATCTTCTGGACGAAAACCAATTTTACTATCTTCTTGGCTGCGTTCTGGAAGCGGTGGATAAGGTTAGCAATACCGCTGGGCATTACAGCGCCTATCTGAAATACGTTACGCCACAAGCGCAACAGCGAATCAGGTTTGAGCATATCCAACTTGGCGAGCTTAAAAATCGTTCAAATAAGGTTATGCGTGCTGATGCGAATGAAGCAATGGCGGTGGTATCGGGGGATATTCTGTATCTCGATCCGCCATACACATTCAATTACAGCAGCCGCTATTCGCTCCTGAATACGATTCTGAAAAACGACAAGCCAGAGATCAAAGGCGTTACTGGTCGCCGTCAGGACGCCCATGCAAGCCCTTGGTCAAACCCTGTCAAAGCGGCTGGCCTACTGGATGATCTGTTGGAAAAGGCGGATTTCCGCTTTGTTGTAATGAGCTATTCAGGGGATAGCGTCATGGACGCTGGAACGATTGCTGATGTGTTTGCAGGGCATGGGAAATACTCTCGCTACATTAAAGAGCATCAACGCTACAAGAGCCGTAAGGACGCTGACAGCGCCCCTATGGTGGTTACTGAATATCTGCATGTGTTAGACAAAAAAGCTGCATAACCCCTGCTAACAGCCTGGACTGTTAGCACTTAAAACTTTAACTGAGAGGAAATTAAAAATGGTAAAAACTCAAAATAATCTGCCCGATTTGTTCACTGATTTAGTAGTTGGTAAAAAGTATCGCCTTGTTGGAATGACTGGTATTGATTATTACGATTTTTCGGGTGTAGTAGAAAGGACTTTGTTTGATAATAATATTTATGAGCTTATTCAAAAAGACGATTCGGCTATTGTTTTTGAATGGGCAATGAAAAGACAACCTTCTGTATTTGACTTTTCAAATGTTCGACTTGAATTTGTTTTGAATCTGGAAAGTGGGAAGCTGGATCATTATAACTTTTGTGAGGATGTGTCTTACAACATCGTGCAAGGTTTGGCGTTTGAAAATTCCTCTGTGCAATGCGTATGGATTTCAACTGACACAAATCTGGTAGAGCTTGATGATACCAGTCTGGAAAATTTAATTAGTAATTTCAATGAAGGAATGTTGATTGTTCCTTTCGGTGAGATTGAACTTGAATCTTTGTGAGGTGATATATGGATTATGAAAGATTGCGCAAATGTGAGTCGCTGATTGACATTGCGTTGTGCAACCAATGGGCAAGAGATCCAAGGGAAGGCAAGGCATTGGATTGTCTTCACTTCGATGAATATTGTGAAGCTGTTTTTGATCTGAAAAGCGCAATCGACATAATGCTTTTCAGCAAAGAGGCTGGATTGAAAGCGGCGCTAAAGAGATATTCAATCTACGTTTGCCTATATACCTTGGGTATTTCATATTCTGATGTTGCAGATACAGACGAATATAGAATGGTGTTTGAGGCTGTATCAATAAATGTAAATTGTAATTGGGTAGAATATTATGAGAAAATGCAACAGCACTTTTATGAATATATGCGCTTCTTAGACTCTGATTCATCTGATTCATCTGATTCATCTGATTCATCTGATTCATCTGATTCATCTGATTATCTGATTACGCCAGTAAAGCAGTTTAAGCGTCAAAATCCTGATATGGCTTTCGGGTAAAACCGAAAAGCCTATTAGGTTTTTATTGAAAGTGTTTAGCTTCTCTTGCCATAGCCGCTAAGGCTTTGTCTTCATACTGTTCCTCTTTTTCTCTTTCTTGAATTTCTTCCAACAAGGCAGGATCAAGAGTTTTGAAGTGGCTGTATTTCAATGCAAGAGATTCAGCTAACGAGTCGAGATTAGTAGCCAAACTCGTTTTGTATGTTCCAACCAAGTCGAAATGTTGCAATCTCTCAGAAGAAATTCTTTTCTCCCAAAGTGCGTATGAAAGTTTTAATATCAACGTCTTGGTGAACTGAATCTTTTCTGTTTTGCTGATGTATAAGAGCAATTCAGTTTTTAACATTGATTTAGCACGGCGTTTCTCTGCTGATTTTTCTGCTCTCCTTCGTCCTAATTCGGACATTTTTTGTGCGTGGCTTTTTTCCATTTCATACCTCCTTTGTAAATACTTTGTTTATCATGATTCGTTCAAGGATGATGTAAGCCCCTAAATGCAGTGCCGCCATTGCAAAAAACATTAGTGCCATTAATTGTGAAAATATCTGCATATTGCGGTAGGAATATTCTTCCATTGTTTGTCCATGAGTAAAGAAAACGTAGTGCAGTTCTGCTGAAATTAATAACATAATCGCCAATCCTGACAGCAATCTTAAAGCCCATATTTTTAATGTCTTAATTCTTTCAGATTTGCTTAATTTAATTAGTTCGTAAATGGCCCCAAATAAGACGAATGTTAAGAAAGCAGTTTTCATTTCACACCTTTTTTATAGTTTTTGTATGCGGATTCAATCTCTGTCAATGTATAGAAGCTAATAAAAATGGTAGATAAGATTAGAGTTGTCGCTATTTCGTCACTGCCCCAAACCTTGGCAACGAACATACTCCATCCCATATTCCATAGAAAATCAGAAGGAATATTTAAATTAAAAGCGTGAAAGCTCATTTTTAATGCTTTTAATGAAATAATGATGGGTGTTAAAAGAATAGATATTGCTAAATGTAACCCAAGCGATACTGTTGTTAGTGTTATTAAATTTTTGCGATTTGTTGGTTTTTCTTCTTCATCTGTCGTTGACTTGTTATGCAGGTGGTAGCCAATAACTAATAATGACAAAATTAACGCTGGAATAATTACCCAAGCCACACCAGAAATAACTTTATGGTCTTCTTTATATATGAGAAGGTCGGAAATTGATATTTGCGTGGCGAGGTAAATCGCAAGCGCAATACAGCTAAATGCAAGAATATTTAAAATGGTTGCTGTGAATTTTTTCATTATTATAGTAATTTTGTTTTATAAGCAAATTATATCAAATACAAGATGGTAGATTTGCAGTTAAGAGTAAAATAATTTTATGCTAACAGCCCGGCCTGTTAGCAGTGGGTTGTGAAAGTCATATGCTGTATGGATAATCTGATTTGAAAATATTTTTAAATAATTTAAAAATTAATCTGAATAATTTCTATGGACGTAAAAAAGCCCCAATCAAGGGGCTTGGTTTGATGCTTGGTATTTTAAGCACTGGCGTGGCTATCGGGCTTTTTGGCAGTGGGTTTCTTTGCTGCCGCCTTGGGCGATTTGTCCCTGATTTGACCATCAGCATTACGGGATCTGCTTGAAGCTGCTGCGGGTATCCGAGCCGGTTTAGTGGCTGGCTTGGCTGTTGGCTTCACCAATGGCTTTGCAGGAGCCTTGGCAGGGGCTGCTGCGGCTCTGGCTGGCACTGCCCGGAGAAGGGGCTTAGAAGGCGCTGGAAGCGTTCCAAGGGGCTTAACAGTCAGTTCAACGCCCAAGGCGTTCAGAAGCTTCTGAACAGTGTCAAAGCGGGTCTTCTCGCCACCTTTGAGCGTCTTATACAGCGACTCACGGTTTACGCCTGCATCTGCAGCGAGCTGGTTCACGCCGTGCGCCTTGGCTACCTCCGCAAGCGACTTCATCAGGATCGATGCGTCGTTGGCTTGGAGCGCTTCGGCAAGGAAGGCGCTGATAGTTTCAGGATTATCCAGATAGCGGGAAGCCTCGAAACGGCTTACCTTTTGGCTACCTTCTGCGGAAAGGCCCATGATGGGCATATCCATTGGGTTGAATGTCTCACTCATGGCGCACCTCTCAATGCTTCCCATATCTCTTTCGCACGTTTGATGCCGCGCTGCTGGTCTGTCTTATCACTACCATACAGCATCAGGAACGTGGTTTCGGCTGTCCTGACAAAGTAGCAACGGTAGCCGGGGCCAACAAAAACGCGCATTTCGCTCATGCCTTCACCGACCGGCTCACAATCGCCAAACAATCCGCTTTCTGCCCTTACCAAGCGGGCATTGACTGCGGCCTTGCCCTTACGGTCTTTGATACCGCTGAGCCAGTCGTCGAACTCGTCTGTCTTGTTGATGGTCAGTTTCATGCTTCATATAGTAGCCTACTGGCTACTCCTTGTCGATCCAGCCGCTGGGTATGTGGTCGGGTTTTCAGAGAAATGTTTGTCTGACAGACTCACTGAATCGTTCAATCTTCGCATCCCCATACAAGCCATTCTGAATGCCTTTCAGCAACGCCAAGGCCGATGGTTGGTAGACGGTGCTGTCTTGGTCTGACACACGCAAACCCTGATTCAGCACCACTGAACCATCAGCTTTGACTGTATGAGCTATGGATAAGGCTATGAGAATTTCGGGATGATTCGCCCATGCTTTGCTGGCTGCTCCTTCGACCTGGAGAACGGGAATTGTCAGACCGGCGACGGCAACGGTGTAGGTGCCGGTAGTGATTGATTCGTCTGTATAATCTGGTAGCTCGACCTTCAAGCCTGAATTAGCCTCTGCAGCCTTCTGGCTGGGTTTCAGAGCGTCTTGGATAGCGTGTATGGCATTTATGCTGATTTCATACCCCAGCGCCTGCAGGCGCTCATGAGCAACCAAAAGAAACGTCTCATGGCTCAGGCCGTTCACTTGCTCGATCAGGGTTTTGTGAGCGTCAGAAAGGCCACAATCTTCGGATGGGTCGAACGGGCCGGGGATTGGCTTCTTGGCCTGCATAGCAACGATCTGAGCCTGCCGGTGGGCCTTGGCTGCTACTGGTGTCAGTCTGTTGAATACAAGCGATTGCAGGGCGCTTGATAGGTGATAGACAGCCGGGGTGCTGTTCACTTCTGTCATGGCTTCACGCCAATCGTGTTCTGTTTTCATATTATACAAATTCATCTGTGAGAAACGAAAAAGCCCCGGTTAAGGGGCTTTATGGAAGCGGGGCGGGTTAGGCTGCTTCGACAGTCGCAGTAGCTTTGAAGCCTTCAAATTGACCGGCCACAATCGCCTTGGCGAGATTGCCACGGCTGATTTTTACAGGCTTGCCGTTCTCGTCTTTGACTTGATGCGCGTCTTCAATGACTACTTTGTCTTTTTCGTTCAGCTTGAAAGGAATCTTCAAAGCTTCCAGCAGTTTCGATTCTTCGTCGTTCCATGCCACTGGGCCTTGGCCGACAGTCATTTTAAAGTCTGTCTCAGGGCCGGTGATGTGGTAAACGGTTTTCGCAGCCGGGGCGCGAGTCGAGGTTTCGCCGCCTTCCTTGGTGCCGCGTTTAGTCTTGCCATCGTTGCGGGCCGACTGGATAGCGCTGTGGGTGCCTTTCAAGCCTTCCAGAGCGGCGGAATATGCCAGAGCCTCAAACTCAGGGCGGAAAGCTTTCAGAATCAGCGTCCAGTCGTGCGCTTTGCGAAGCTCTGCGACTACCTTCTGATCAGACTTTTCGTTGTCCTTGATAGCCTTCAGATTGCTGGAAAGCTCGAGAACGGTGTCAATGTCGTTGCGTGCGGCTGCTTCAGCAATCTTGCGGTTCAGTTCCAGAGTCGCTGGGTTGACGCTCGAAGCCAGCAAGACATTCAGAATCGACTCACCCACATTTTTTGCCACTGGCGAATGCAGGTTGTAATGAGTCAGTGCGTCTTCGTAGATTTCTTTCGCGGTTTTTGCGGCTTCGTTCTGAGACATTTCAAGATTCCCTTTTTGAGAAAAATTCGATTTGGTTGAAAAGGTTTGGCCCTTTCTTGGGTTCAGATCTTTGCAAAGCTTTTGGGTTTGGTCAAGATTTATTTTCTATTTATTTTTAAATTCATTATTTGAAAATGCTATAATTGAAGCATAAACAATTAATTATAATTATGGCTAATGCACAAGTAGTAGAAAAAGCTTTGAATGGATTCAAGAAGCTCGTAACAAAAAACAAGATAATACGTCAAGATCCAACCCTCGACGACATAGATAATTACGATTCAGATGTGGAAGCTGAGCCAGCGTCCTTGCCGGTTTTTGCCGGGGTAGGTGATTTCATTCCAGAGCAAGCTGAAAAGATTCAGAATGGAATGGCAAAAACAGATGAAGAAGAAGAAAGGCTTAAAACATTTCGTGAAGAACTGGAAGAACTGACCAGACAGAAAGGGTATGCGTTCAAGTCTACGCTTGGAGAATATCGCGTTCGCCAAGGCCATGAACGTGTGGCGACTTTCAAAGAAAGCGGCTCAATGACGTGGAGCCATAGCGATGTAGCCGGTGCGGATATTCAGCAATATATAGCTGTTCTTGCAAAGCACAAGCTTGCAAAAGAGACAAAGCCAGTGGTTGTTTCTTTAAACGAAAAGCTTATAGAAGGTGAAGAAACCCGCATAGCGTTTTTCCGTAACACAATCAAGACATTGCTGGAAAACGACATTGATATAGAAAGAATCAAGATTCATAACAAACAATATCAATACTTGATAGACGAATTTAAGCCTAAGCAAGTCGCAGACGTTGGATTAGACAACGGTAAGCAACCAAGGCAAGAACCTACTGTTGACGGTGGTTTAAAAGCTGCTGAGAAGCCGCCAGAAGTGGCTGGCATTGGTGATGCTCCTGCTGAGCCTGCTCCCGCTCCTGCACCTGCTGCGCCAGAAGCTGCTACGCCTGATGCAAAAGCTGATAAACCTGTGATTGGAGCTACAAAGCCTGATGGCCTTACTATCAGCCCTAATGAAGATCCAAAACAGCCACTGAATCAAGTGGATAAAAAGTTACCAGATGCAGCACCTGAAAAAGCCCCAACAACTGAACCTGAAAAGCCTACTGAGGAAAAAGTTAGTAAAGGTGTGAAGTTAGAAAAAGAACCTACTGAGCCTGCGGCCCAGTCGAAAAAGCCTACTGCGCCGGTTCGTTCAGAAAAGCTTAAAAAGGCGGATGAATTTTCAAAAGCTCCATTGAATGAAGATTTGAAACCTTTGGACGTAGCTAATCATGTATATAAAGCAGTTAAAACAACTGAGCTATATATAGCTGCGAATGAGTTTAAAAATGCAAATGGCATGATGACAAAGGCAAGAGCTATCGCTGAGCATTACAAAGCGCCTGATGATGTAATAAAAGGTATCAAGCACTTGGTATTAGCTACAAACAATGCTGATGATTTGAAAGGCGTTTCTGCGAAAGATAGAGTTGCCACATATGCAGAAGATTTAAAGTTTGCGGCTAATGCAACTGGCGAATGGATGAATGAAATTAAGCCAAAATTGACACAAGAGCAGACTGTAAAAGAGGCTTCAAAGGTCAAAGATAAAATAACAGAAGCTGACATATTGGATGCTGCAAAAGACTATAAAGCACCCAATGAAGATAAGATAAATGATGCGTTTAAGAAAAGTGAAATAGATGATGGAATTAAGAAGTCAACAAGAAAGCAACGTATTAAACCTTAAAGAAAGCGCTTAGGCGCTTTTTTTGTATACTGAGTAAAACAGCAGTGAATAATTATGTCAGAAGGAAAAACATTTGATGAAGCCTTGAAGGATGCTCTTATACAAGCGTCCATTGCGCATGCAAAAGAGAAAATGAAAAAGCCACATGAGCTAACACCATACGAAAAGTTTATGAGGGAATTTAGAGAATTGCCAGATTTACCTGAACATAATCAGCCTATTGAATGAAATTCTATTTAAAAAAATGATATAATTTGGATAACAACAAATTATTATAGTATGAACTATCTTAAAGAAAAAATTGAATCATTAATCAGTGGTAAAAATAAAATTGAAAATCAATGGAATGGCGTAGCTGATTTGCCTGCAAGCCTCGGCCTGAGTATGGATGGTGTGGCATCTGATTTCAAAGAAATAACACACAAAGAATATCCAGAATCGAAAAATGCTTATTTAAAAGTAATCAGGAAAACGAAAGAATTTAAAGATCAAATTCAAAGCTATTTTAGTGAAAATAAATCTTTTGCCAAAGAGATACAAGGTATTGCTAAGGATGCAGGGCATTCAGTAGAGAAGTTAGGTAATTTGGGTTTGAGAATAAGTAACTCCCAAGGGCCATTTGTCGATGTGGATTTTTCAGGCAACATTGTTTTCAGAAATGGAAATGTCAATAATTCCGCGACTGAAAAATACATAGATGCTGTAACGAATAAATTTAAAAGTAATGACGCTTATATAGTGTTTAAGGGTGGAGATAATTTTACAGATTCTCAGAATGAGGAATTATTAAAAGTCATAGCAAAATCAATGATTCGCAATGACATTGATTTTAAACGTCTCCATGTTGCGGATGAAAAATTACAGGGTGTTATTGACGAATTTACGCCAAGCCCTACCAGAGTCGATTTGGTCAATGGGAAGTTTATAAAGTCTGATAAAGGATATGGATACAGTGAAATGGATTCTCAGTCTGTTTTAGCAATGCGCGGTATGAACTGTATCAAGTATGCAGGTGGAGACTTAAAGCAGTTTGAGAAGTTTTCAAAGATATACGAAATAGAGCATAAATTGAAAATATCGTTTTCTGAGAAAGGCGATGTAGTTAATTTTTCAAGCACGGATTCAGAAAATTCAATATCTTTTAGGACGGCGAGCATTAAGGAAGGTGGTAGAAAATTAAGGGATAATTTCAAATCTGTTCTTTTACAAAAGGAGGAATTAGAAAAAGCTCATAATGCCCATTTCGTTAGTCTGGATTTTGAAACTAAATATGATAATCAAGGACAAAAATCTAAATTGAAAACAAGTGGTGTGAAATATGCTTGATTCAATTTCTAAACTCAAAGATATTTTCAAACCGAAGTATGTGAAACAACTCAATGGCCCGCATAGGGTCGATGAGAGGGCAGACCTTGAACCATTCAAGGTCAAAGTTAAGGAAAGACTGATTAAGGCAATCATTCGTGGTGTGGTTGGTCTGCCGCTGGTTTCAGACAAAAAGCCAGAGTTTGAAGCTGAGATTGCTTATAAGCACAATGGTTATTACATAAAGCATATCCAATTTCTCAGAAGATCTGTCTATGCTCGTTCAGTATTCTGGCAGATAGTAAAAGAATTTCCAATTAGCTATACAGATGAAGCCGCTGCCGTCATGGATGCCTTTTATCAAGAAGTGAAGCTTCAAGATTTCATTGAAAAAATCTGTATAGGATTAGTGAATAATCTTCAACTGGAATCATTGGGAGATATTGAGCAAGCCCGATTGCACCTAAACAACCTTATAGCTAATCGTCTTGCTATTGAGCTTGATGATTTCTTTAACGCTAACCAGCTTCTGGTTTTGTGCTGTGCAAGGGCAGAAGGCGTCAAAGGTTCGTTAATCTTCAAGGACGATGAAGACGGAAAAATTCAGGGAATATTAGATAGAAGAAACTATGATAGGCCAATGTTCGATGACCAGTATCATTTGGCGAGAGGGAACTATAAGCCAGTTTCTGACAAGGATGATGAAGAAAAGCCCTTTGAATGAAGGGCTTTTTTACTGGTTAGAAATTTTCATTCATTATCTGCGTCAATTCTTCAACCGTCATATTTTGACCAGCATTTACCGCTGCGGGTAACTCCAAAGCTGGTTTAGCTTGTTTCGTTTCCTCCTGCTTTATCTCTTGTTCAAGGGCTTTTTCATACTCGTTAGAAGAAGCGGATAGGCCAACCAATTCTGTTGGGTAGCAGTGTTTCAAGGCTCTGCGAAGGGGAACAGCCATTTCTGTTTCAAGCTGGAAAAGCTCCATGATTTGGAAATTATCCATAGATTCCAGTTTGGAGCGTTTGATTCTTGAAGCGCCGCCTTTTTCACGCAGGCCGATTATATTATCTATGTAGTATTTGTTTTTTCTTTTTGGCTCGAAAAGGGTATATGGAAAAACTGAGTATCTTTCTTCAACCAATTTGGCGTATTCGTAAAATTCTTTCCAACCTTCTGTGGTAGTCGTATCTCCCCATTTTGGTTTTCCTTGCTTTTTTTCGATTAATTCTACTATTGCCAATGGTGATGTAATTTCGTCTATTGCCTTGTCCAGCATAAAATTATTGATTGATTCCCAAAGGTTGAAATTTATTTTGACGCAAGATTTTCTTCTTTCGTCTTCCAATACTTGGAATGATTTGTTAGGTGTTTGCATAATTTTTAGTAATTGTTTACCTCATTATATCAAATGAGATCTTGAAACCCGCCTTTTCTGGAGTTATAAACACGATCCATTTTTTCAAAAGGAATTTGAACATGTTGAAGAAAACCTTAGCAGCGCTGGCCTTGGTGGTCGCTGGGGGCCAGGTTCTGGCCGCTCCTGCTGATTTCGCTGCCTACGCTGTGCCTGTCGAGAACATCACGCTTAAAGGCCCGCTGACGGGCGCTAATGACCAGATCCGGGCAAAGGTCGCATGGGTCAAGACAAAGGCGCAGAAGCCTAATTTTGCAGGCCATTACGTGCTTGACAGCTTTGGCTGTGGGACGGGCTGTATGTCTACTGTCCTTGTAGATCTGCGAACAGGGGCTGTCTATCGTGCGCCGTTCCACGAACCCACCTATGGCGAAAAGTCTTACCGCCCAGATAGCCGTCTGGTGGAATACAGCAAGTATGGCTATATCAAGGCTGGCTCTCCCGAAATGTCTCAGATTGATGGCATCGCAATTTGGGATGACAAATTGAAAGCTTTCAAGATCAAGGAAGAAGGTAAACCCTACAAGATGGATATGGAATAAAAAAAGATCCATATAGAACCCGCTTAACGGCGGGTTTTTTAATTATTAAATGGTAGAATATGCACAATAACAAACTAACTATTATATGAACGATATAGTAAAAATAGCTACTGATTCAAAGATATTCAAAGCTGAAAGCGCCATGGGTAAAATAAAGCTGAAACTGGCTATTACCATACCGCGCAAAATATTTGCCAAGCGTGATTTGCAGCAAGCCATGAAAAAGCTCGTCCATTTGTTTTCAAATTCAACAACCTCTTTGAAGGTCGGTATTGTTGTTCCAGACAATGCTATTACTGAAAAAGCGCTGAAAGAGTTTATTGCCGTATTGGATGGTTTTATGAAAGAAGAAAATTTAACTTATGATAAAGTTAAATCATAACAATACTATAATATATGAAAAAAATATATGATTTGAAAGGATTAAATAAGTTAAGAAGTCAATTGCGATATTTGCAGATGGCAAGATGTGTATATCTTGGAGATATGAACAAAAAAGGAATTGAAATTGAAAGGCTGATGAAGAAAGAAAAGCAAGAAAAGATAAGGTCTGCTCGCTACGAACTAAAAGCATACGAATATATTGTAGATGAAGCTCATAGCTATGCGTCATATAAGGATATTGCATTTGATGAATGCTTTGAAGACCTTTTAGCAAGTTATGAACATGCAAGAAAAGCTGATGAATATCATCTGCGGATTGTCCAGCTTGAAAGCGGAAAATCTAAGAAACAGAAGAAAGGTAAGGCATGAGAATCTTTGTATGGCTCGGCCTTAGTCCAACGGCGGATGAAAAGAGAATTTTAGATTTTCTGGATAAGCCGGAATCTGCAAGTATTAAAGTGGTTGGCAAAAATACCCTTACTATGGATAGTCGATTTATCAGGAATAATGAAGAATCAAGAAAGATTCTGGATTATAAGAAAACCCTCCATATCTGATTTCCTTTTTCAAAAAAAACCGCCAACAGGCGGTGTTTTTATTCTGGTTTAATTTTTCTGCGCTTCCCTCCATCTGGTTCTGAATCTGGTTTGTCCTTGGCCTTGGGTGCTGGCTTGTCCTTGTGCTGCTCTGCTGGCTTGGTGTCGGCCTGTGGAGCTGGTTCAGTCTCATACTGTGCAAGGGAAGGGGGCATAGTGAACCCGGCCAACTGGAACAGTTCTGCAAGCTTCTGGCTCTCGATCTTCAAATCCTCCCTGAGACGTTTGGCAATCTGCTCAGCATCAGATGGGGTGAGCGGCAACAGGTCGTTAGGCATCGCCCATAAGCGCGGCTGGGGGCTTCTGTGAAGGGCATAGAGCATTGCATGGTATGCAGGTTTGCTGTCTACGATTCTATCAAGCTTGCGCGTGTGCATGAGCCTTGTAACTTTACCTGAATGCGCTGGGTCGGCCAGGATCTGGTCTATCTTATCCACGTTCTTCAAGAGGGTTGCGTCATACTGAGCGGCTTGGAGCTTCTGCAGCTTGCCTTGCACGGTTAGGGTAGGGGTGTAGTTCTTCACCCTGACGCCGTTCAAGCTCGCCTCTATGAATAGAGCCTCCTGCATGGCGGCGTTTGATGGGCCTGTGAACTCGATGTATGTATCACCTCGGGCAACAATTTCTTGGATCAGCGCTCTCACGCTTTGGTTGTTATTTTGAAGCAATTCATACTCATGATTAGCTACGCGCCTAAACATTTCACGATTGTATTTGTTAACCGCTGAATCGCCATTTATAGTGACATTCGCCAAAGATTTGTTGGAATGAACTGAATCCCTCATGCGTTTTTGAAAGTGCTCAATTGTTTCAAATTCGTCTTCGTATCTGAACAATGTATAGGGAACGTATGCCGAAAAAGGTTTACTGGATTTCGTTCTTTGGAATTCGTTTTTGTTGATTTTCTCGTTGTAATCCCTATTGAATTTCTCTTTCTGGAATGCAGCTATTTCTTCTGGTGTAATATCAAAAATTGAAGAATAGATTTTATCCTTGGGATTTATGCCCATTTTTGATAATGAAATGCTCGTATTATAATCAATGAAAGTTATAGACCATTGAACAGCCTTGCCACTCTGGCGGGGTGTAATACGCAAACCATCAGCTAAAAGCTGCTTGTTTATTTCTTTCAAATTCGCGTTAGGATTATTAATAATGTGGTCAATTGCCTTAACTGCCAAATGCGAAAGGTCTATTTTGTTCTTCATGTATTCCTGATTAAAATACTCCTGTTTTTCCAGAAATTGTTTCATGTGCAAAGGCATAGTTTGGTAGGATTTCATTTTTTCAGGGCGTAGATTGTTTAACACATAAATTGTTCCATTCTTCGTTTTCTTACCATCATCATTCAGAGCTTCACCTGATTTTCTTTCAAACTTAACACCTACGTCATTGGCTTTAAGAGAATCTTTTGCAGCGGTATAGTTATATGAAGTTCCTGAATATGCGGCTGTGATGGCTTCAAGTTTTTTATGAAACTCTATGTCATCATCCATGTTATATTGTTTGTTTCTAAACTCGGTTTCCATTTGTAATAAGAACGGATATTTCTTTTCCATTTCGTATTTTATATCCTGACAAAAATCAAGCATTCCGCCTTCAAATCTTTTTCCAATATGAAATTTGTGATATTCGCCGTCCATGTCGAAATACCCTAAGCCGATATGCAGGTGAGGGTTTGTATCTTTCAAGTGAACGTCAAAATCTGCAAAGAATCTGTTTTCTTCACCTCTATTCAGCTTGTTCAAAAACATAGACCTGAAATCATCAAACAAGGCAATACGTTCTTTTGTTGAAAGATTTTTTAATTCACTTTCTTTGAATGAAGCTATAAAAATCAGTTCGTCACCATCTCCATCACCACTGCCGTGATTCTTCTTTTTTCGACGTGCCTCGTTATTGTGGTTCATGAGAAATTCAGCTTTTTCAGCGGCCCATTGGCTTGTATACATCTTCCTTTCTTTATCTGTTTTAAATGGGGTTATGCTGTTTTGAACTGCTGGGGGAAGAAGCTTAGTAGGAATGTTAGACCAGCTATAAATGGTTCCCTCATGTTGGTCTACTCCTTCCTTTACTTTCTCGCTGTGAAGATATTCATACCAGCGTTTCAGGTTCTGTTTTCCGCTTAATTTGAACTTGTTTTTCTTCGATATGCCAGCCTTTACTAAATCATCTGAGTTTTGATTGAATGATATAATCATGTTAGTTGCCTATTATTTCATATTGGTTTTTTAACTCCTTTAATTTCTGCGCTACGGCTTTGGTATTGATACGTTTTGATTCGGAGTTTAATTTGTTTATTTCTGCTACCAGTGAATTGAATAATTTGAAAGATTCAACGAATTTATCAAGTTTATTTTGGTCATTTTTTGATAGGTTAAAGTTTTTTATGTTTACCCAAGACTTGCAAATATGATCTGCAGTTGCTTCCCTAATATTTCCAAATCTTTGCAATATCTCTAAGGTTTTTTCTGAAACAACAAAGGTAAACCAAACCTCATGAGTATTGTTTTCGGAAGCTTTTTTTAGGGGTGTGAAGATCTCTAATTTTGTTTTTTCCTTACTCGCAGGTAGGTTAGAAATATGCTCAATGAATTGGTAGGCAATCTCTGATGCTGACTGATATTCTCTAATGTATTGATTGAGAGAATATGTTTTACCATCGCCAGTTTGGAACACCTCTGAGCCAACGGTTCTAACTAATTGTGCAAGGTTGTTGTTATGGTTTGCTATGTGTCTATTGAGTAGTTCATTTGTTGATTTGTAATTACCTTCTATTGTAAATTCACCTTGTTCAGTTATCTCATTTAGAAGATGTGAGAAACCCTTTTTACGTGTATATTCCTTTCCCTTTTTGAAATGCGTGAAACCAGCCATGCGGCTGATTTCAATTGCTAAATCTTTAAACTCTTTCGTGCATTTAAACTTTTGGCGAATCTTATTATTGCTCATAGCTCGCACCACTATCAGCAGTAGAAAGTTTTCCTGAAATTAAGGGATATACGTCTTTATAAGATTTAACTTTGAGTAATAATTGAATCTTGCTCCATTCGTTTTCTTTGTCATGAACTATCAATTGATCTTCTAAATCCATGACTTCGCGTTGCAATTCCTTTCTTTGGTCAATTAGATTTTTAATCTGAGGTTCAAGCTTATCAATAGCTGCATTTATAGTTTCGCTATCATCTGAAATATCTAAACCTTCGCTTTTGCTTTTACGCTGTAATCTACCTAATTTAGTGATTAAGTCGTCATATGTTTTTTCAAGCGGTTCGATTTCTAAATCAAGTTTTACAATTGATTTTGTATTTTTATCTATCGCTCTATTCAAGTCATTTATAGATAATTTTTTGTTTGATGGTGTAGCATTTTTTATAGTCATAATAATTAATGAATGTTGTTTGTAATAGTTATATCATATTTAATTTCCAAATCCCTTGAAGAAGAAATAAAAATAAAAAATAAATCCAATTTGCACGAATGTTGGCACAAGAATGCACTGCCAAATTGGGTTGCCTTGCGTGCTGACAAAAGCGATAACCAGCGCCGCAATATTGGATAAAAAAGCTTGTTGTAGCGTCTTCTTGGAGGGGTAGATTTTGCGCATGGCAAGCTTTAATTCTGGTTTTGAGTCGATGTATTCGTTAACCCTCTCGACTCTGATTAAGATCTCTTTTCGTTCTTCCTCTGCGTCGTATAAATCTAATTGAGCGTCTTCTGCGGTGCTACCAATGCCAAACGTGGCCTTGCGACTTCTGAGCGCTCTGTGGGCCTTAAGGATGGCTTCCTTGTTGGCTTCCTGCTCGTTCAAAAGTTCTTGATAGCGCGGTGTGTTTCTGAAAGTATTTGCTATTTTCAGTAAACGAAAATAGTTAATAAAGGATTTAATCATGTTAGCAATAATGTTGTTTCTGACATTATAGCAAATCAGATGCCTAATATTATTAGATAGCGAATAATTCAAATAGTTGGCATATCAATAATGAAATTGTTGGTATAGCTATCAATCAATCGTAGGCATTAGCAAGCGGAGCGCGTCAGCATAACCAATTAGGCTAACAACTTATAAGTGTTGGCATAATGGTCCTTCCTCGCTTGCTTTTAATCAATCATAATTAGCTTTTGATTTTCTTATGCAGATTTTTAGTTTTATGCCGACAGTTGCCCGGTTTTGTATACGCTGAGCATCTAATAGAGGAAAGAACATACGCCCTTGGCGTAGAAAATGGGATTGAATAGGCTTTCTCATGATTCAATTTTTGGATTAATTAGCTTAGGTCTTTTCATTCTGTATAGACCATTCAACACGAAAGTTAATCAAATATTTTGCTAATCATCATTTTTGAATTTCTCGCATGATATAATTTGCTCATAACAAATTATTTCTATCATGAGCACACCTATATCAATTTCAAAAACTAAACCGAAAACAATTAATTTCCATCATTCAATTTCTTTCAATACGATTGCAGCCGGTAGCGCCTTCTATGTGGCTGTTGATTCCAGCACTGGCTTACGTTCAGCTTTCCTTTCATCAGTTATTAAGTGCATAGATGAAATGGATTGCAGCACGCCAAACGGGCTTATGAGAATCTTCGACACTGTTGAATCCAGAATCATTGTTGATAGATTTATTAGCAGTCATTGCAGCAATGAATCTGGCCTAAAATCATTCAGTGATGGTCAACTATATAGGATCTATAATTGAGATTCAGCTTCGATAAAAATAGCCGCCTTCTTGGTCCGTTTTTTTGTGGATGAAAACTATTTTCTAAATTATTTTTCGTTAAGTGTCTGCATAGAAAAACTAAATGATATAATTTGAATATAACAAAATAATTGGTAACTACATGAAGCTTAACTACACTTCAAACCACTCCGTTTCAGCACGAATAATTTACAAGGATTTAGTATCGCTTGGTGCATTATCAGCGATAGCAATAGCAGCATTTACGTTCTTCCATTTTGTTTAAGGCTGCCAAGCACCAGAGGCCCATTGCGGGCTTTTTTTGTTTTTTGAAATGGTTGAAATTATTTTCAATTATATACGCTTTACTCGTAATAAAGCGAAAATTAAATGTTATAATTATACTATACACAAAAAACTATTATCATGATTACATTCCTTGCTTCAACTATAATCCTTCTTGTTTCAACATTGTTTGCTGACGCTGCATTCAAGTTCAGAAAATCTAAAACCTATACTAAGACATTTGCAAAAAATAAAGCCCTTGGATTAATAGCTAACGCTTTATCAGGCTCAGTTTTCCTGTTCAATTATTTCTTTGCTTTGCTTTCAGTTATGATAGTCGTGAGCTTCGGTTATTTCGTTGCAGAAGACGCTGTAATTAATATGATTTCAAATGCTCCTGTGTTGTGGATCTACGTTGCCATAGCGTTGATTGTGGCGTTGATTGTTTTAATGGTTGGCGCGTTCTTCTTGAACAGAAAATACAAAAGAGCCGAAGGTTTTAACGTAAATGCAATAGTGTTATATTTCGTATACTTGGGTTTTGAATTAGGTTCGTTTATGTTGATTGTTAAAATCCTGTTGTTGTTCACTGTTGATTTCTAATTAGTAATCTAAATAAATTATCCGCCAAATAGGCGGTTTTTTATTTGTGCGTGTTATAATAAGAAAAACAAATCTACATATCATGAACAAAAGAATTAACTCCAAGTTAGAAAATCTGTTTGAGCTTTTATTTGAAAAATATTTCGACGCATTTTTATACGCATTTTGTGGCTCCATTGTTGCTGCAATTATACTTGAAGGCATTGTGAGAATTTCCTACATCCAGCTTCCAAGCTTCTTTAAAATCCCAAAAAATGAAACCGGGCAATGGCTCTACCAACAATTTTTCATTAATGGTATTGAGTTCAATTTGGAATCATTTCTGTTCACACTTGGAACATTATCAGTTTTTGTAGGAATCAGCTTATCAATGTATGAAGGGTGGTCGCTATGGAAAAAAAGAAAATCATAATGGCGATTTTTTTAATTCTAAACTCATATACTTCTTTTGCTGATTCATTCATCCCTGAGAATCAAGTTCAGGCTGCGCTTTTAGGATTGAACATGGACGGCAAGTCTGAATTGCTCTGCTATAAAGAGTTTAAATTAGGTTATTCGTCTGTTGCTAAAATTTAATTTCGTTATTGCCCTTGATTTTAATTTGGTAATGTTATAATTGGGGTATAACAAATTAATCACTATATGAAACAATTTATCCAGAGCGCTAAGTCTACGCTTTTAAAAATTAGACAACAAAAGGCGAAAGCAGAAGTAAAAATAATTGAAGCTGATAATAATTACACACCATCCCTCGCTGATGGCGTGGCTTCAAGGGTTTGGAACATCATACGCATTGCGGTTCTTCCCGTATTTTCAGCCTTTATCCTGTGTTTCATTGGCTTCATTTATTCGCAGTTCAAGTTCTCGATCCAGTCCACGCTTGTGTTTAGCTTTCTTGGCCTGTTAGTCGTGTTTGGGCTGGCTGTAAGCTCGCTCATGTGCAATTACGTGAGAGGGGAGCTACGTTTCTGCAGAGAACGCCTTGAAGCTCGCCAGATGGGCTTTTACAGCTTCTCAGAAGCCTCTACGTTCCTGATCAATGCAGCAAGGGGCAAGCGCGACGTTGCAGAAGCCTTGGAGCTTGGGAACAGACGCGAACCCATTAAGCTCATAGCAAGCGATTTGGCGCTGTTCTTCGCTGTGCCTACTGCTTTCTACGCCTGTGCCTTTTTCGCTCTTGTTGGGCATGGTATGAGCCTTGGCGCAGTCGCATTCTTGGTGGGCATAGTGTCTCTGCTTGTAGCGTTGGTGAATGACAGGATTTCGAGCCGCCAAAACCTGGCCTATTTCGTCATGGCTGCCTACAAATTCAGATGATCCAAAACCAATACGGAAGCCGGGATATTCCCGGTTTTTTTGTGCCCGTTGAAAATAAATAGCAAATAGCTTTGCTTAACACAAATTTAAGAAAATCAGAATGATATAATTGAGTTAAACAATCATTAATAATTATGTATAGAAAAATCCTCAGTGGTTTTCTGCTACTTTTCTGTTTGAACATTTCATATGTCGCAAGCGCTGATGAAGCCGTAGAGAAACAAACCACTACTCAAAATACTGTTCAGGTTGAAGAAGCTGAAGCAAATGATTTCTTCACATTGGCTGTAAGCAATCTCCCGCAATTAAATACCGATGATTCCAGTATTAGCTTCAAGTCCTTAACAAAAGGTATATATATAGACAATGAAGATATAATAGCAAATTTTGTTATTGGCTTTGTCGGAACTGAGAATCTTCCAGATTGGGCAATATCATTGTTAGCTTCGGTGGGCTTTACAAAGACTATTCCTCAATATTTCATTTTCAAATATCTATTAGCCAATATGGTGTATGTATATATTCCAGTAGCGCTATTAGCAGGGCTTTCTCTAATGTGGAGTGCCTTGATGAATTTGGCATCGCCAAAAGAGCCAGAGCCAATGATATGGTCACTTCGTGCTAAGAAATTAATAGCTGTTATAGCGGCTCCGTATTTGCACAAGCCTTTATTAATAAGCTTAGTTTTATCAATTCTGGTGGTTACGGCTTTCGCTAATAAATTCCAAACTGTTCAAAATGTGAATACTGCTGAGAAAATATTCTCTACGATTCCAAGCGAGCAAGATAAATATATAGCTGCAAATAATTCAACAAATTATCTTGAAATTGCTTTGTCCAACATGAAAACCAGACAGGCGCTTTTAAGCTATGGCGCAGTTAACTTGGGAGATAGAGACGCATTTTTTACTAATATATTTGGTCAGACTGTTGAAGAAGCTTTAACAGAATCCAATAAATTTCAAGCTTTAAGAATTGAGCCAATTAACACTACAAAGATTAACCTTGACGCTACAACAAAGCTTGCAAATATTGTAAACGTGATAAATCTTTCAACGAGTGTAAATATCTATAAAAGCGATGAAGGTTATTCAACTGACGAAAGAAAGAATATTGGTTATCCAGCTAATATAGGAACAGTAGAGTTTAATACCAGCGCTGAGAATTTTGAGGGCTTATCGCATACAAGCCTAAATGACGGAACACTTGGTTATCAGATGCAAGCTGTTGTTAAAAATGCTGCTGAAAACAATGGCGATATTATGGTCAGTAATTCTGAAAAAGCTTATGAAATTCTTCTTCCATTATATCTCTCAGGGAATTTAAGCACTTCAACCCTTTTTGCTGATTCTGCAAGCTATCCTCAGTTAGATGCTTTAAGAAAAAGTGTGAATGCTGCTGCAAAGAAATTAGCGAAAGAATCTGTTGCATTAGTAAAGATTGATGAAATCGGAAACATGCCAGCCGAAGCAAGATTACAGCTTTCGGGATTATCCTCTGCAGCAGTTATGGCAGGTATTCAGGGTGCTGATGGGTCTGGTAAACAAACACGTAAAATACTTGCTTATTTCAACAAAATAGCAGAATCAAAAATTAATCAAGATTGCACTGAAAGGTGGTCTACTTACAAAAACAACAAAATAAATGTTGAGAAAATCAACGCTGCCCGCGATCAGGATGCTAAGAAATATTTCCAAAAAGATCAGAAAGCACAAGACTTCGTAAGCTGGGCTTGCGCTTGGGTGAGAGATTCAGATGCAACAGTAATAGCTCTTGGTTCTGAAAAGCCAGAAGATGAATTGCAATTTAAAGCAGAAGCTATGGCAAGAAAGGCCGCGTGGGATTTCGTTGCATTATCAGCTTTGGAAGGCGTTAAGCAAAATGCTAATGAAGACAAAACTTATCAAAATGCCCTTGCATCAGCTACATTGAGAAACATGAAATTGGGTCTTATTGGTTATCCTTTGGATTACCTTAATCAATCCAGAATTCAAGATTCTATAAATAGAAGAAATAACACAATTAGTAGTTCTGTGTATGTTCGATATTTAGGCCCGCGTGTTGAAGAAAACACATATGTAAACACTGAGATAGTATTCAATACAAAAGACTTAGACGGTGAATCAGATGAAGCAAAATCGCTTTATGGCAAATTCTGGACTGTAAATTTAAAGGGAATTATTGCTCAGGCAAGTCTTGATTTGTCTGCTTTGACTCCAGAAAACGAAAGCTCAATCAATGCAAAATTATCAGTTGCAATGAAGAATATGGTCATGGAAATGACAGGCACAAGCTGGGATTCCCTTGCTCCTGCGTTCGGTGGTGATCCAAACCTTTCAACGCATGAGGCCGCAAAAGCCTGTTTGGCAAACCCTGTTCCCTGCGATCAGCGTGGGACACAAAGCATTCCCACCACGGTCGTAAACGCTGGTGTAGAAGCTTACAGCTATGGATTCAAAGTCATATTGTGGAACAGTGCATTTAAGGCACTTTCAGTTGGTGCAGATGCCTTAAAAGATGTGAGTTCAGATGTTGGGGAATCAATTTCGGTTGTTCTTGGCGACAAAGGTGGCGTTAAAGGTAAGGCAGTTGGAAAATTCATTGGTCATTTGGGAAAAAGCGTAAAGATATTCTCAGATTTAATCGTAGCTGTAACAGATACATTAACGCCTATTGCATTTTTTATGATTACACTTGGATTCTTCTTGGCGTTTGTATTGCCGATGATGGCAGTGTTTTATGCATTTGTGTCTTTGATTAAATTATTTACAAGTATTCCATTCTATCAATTTTTCTTCGCTCCTTTGTATTATTTCAGGATGATAAAAGCGAGTAACCACGCTGAATTTGATCAGAATAGAAAGGCGTTTGTGGATAGCTACATTTCATTAGTTCTTGCAGTTCCATCTTTGATGTTCTCTTTAATAATTTATGTTGCAATTACTGAGAATCTTAAAATGGCAACCTTGCTTCGCTGGATTCTTGGTTCAGAAGCGGGCGGCTTAATTGGAATGATGATTTCAGGATTAATAGCCCTTGGTTCATTAGTATTCATCTTAATAAATGTGCTTAAAGAAGTTACGCACGGTAGAGAAGCATTCTTGAGAAAATTCAACTATCAAGAAAATGCTGATAGAGAAGTAGAACAAATGTCAAACAAGCTTTCTGATCAGAGAATCATGAACTTGGTTCATGGTGCTAAAAATGCAATCGACACTGCTACTTATGAAAAGAAACAAGAAGTAAAACAAGCATTGCGTGATAAAGAATCAAAGAGAAATGCAAGACAAACCTTTGATCAAAAATCAGGCAATAAGCAAGGTATGGGGTCTGGTTCGGACTAATACAAATAATTTGAATCTCCCGCTTAGGCGGGTTTTTTATTGGATAAATTTTGATAACCGCCAATTTGTTAAGGTTGAAATGTTATAATTGTGAATAACAACAAATTTTGACCATATTATGCTATACGTCTTATTCGCCTGTCTTTTTGTAGCCTTAGCTGGATTAATTTACAGTTCCATATCTTTATTCGGATCAGTCTATGCCCTGCAAATCATAATCATCGCATTTATCACATTCTCCGTGTATTTCTTCTTCAAATTCAAATCTCTTTTCGTCAAAGAATCAGAGGCCGTTGAAGGTGATGGCAAAGGAATATCGAAGAAGGAAATCACTGAGATCAGAAAAAGTTTTGAAAAAATCGACTAACCAATAATTTGGACGTTTCACAATGTTATAATTGAAACAAACAAACATTATATACATGAAACGTCTATTCATCATTTTGATGTTTCTGCTGAGCTTTCCAGTATTTGCAGAAACTCAACAATCAATAACAAATACGCTCGACGAATCTACAAACTGCCGCAGTATTTCTGATGCAAACCTTACAAGCTGCGCTGACAGTGTAGTCTCCAAGAATGTGGCACTATCTGGCATTTTGCCACTTATGGATGATAACACGGCTTATTTTGCCTCATTCCTGATTAACAAATTTGGTGGATTTGAAGGAAAAGTTAATTTATCGGCAAAGCAAGAAGATACGAATAAGCTTTTTGTTTTGTTTGATATTATTTTCAAGTTGGCCGGATTTTTAGCGTCCATATTGCTCACTTGGAATTATATTGACGCGATTGGCCACGCAATGATTAACAAGAAAGACGTAAACCAAAGCGCAATCGGTTGGACTCTTTTCAATAACGGTTTGGTATTTTTATTAGTCTATGGAAAGCTAATCCTTACTGGTTTTATTGGTGCTATTGTTGCTGGTATTTTCGTTGCAACGATAAATGCTATTCCCTCTGCTAAATTGCTAAGCAAATCTGCTGAGTTCGATGAAGCGGCTTATTATCAGCGAGCAGAAAGATACGCACGAAATTCATTAGAGCCAACATTTAATAAGCTGGTAAAAATTAACGTGGACATAGATTCTGTTCAGCTTAACTATCTTAGTCAAGCAATTCGATTCAATCAGTATTCTCACTTGTATATAGCAGAATCATCTTTTGAAAAATGTTTAAACGCCGAAAATAAAACCAATGATTCGTTTTTCCATGGTGTTTTAAAAGATTCCAGAACCATCAAAACCCAAGGCTGTCTTTTGTTGAATGGATACAAAACCTATGAGCCGGGGCAATTAGCTTACTCTGGTTCAGATACTGCAATGCAACAAGGATTGATTGAGTTGAATAAGGCGGCAAGGAAATACGCTTATGAATTTAGGAAAATGGCTTGTGATGAAGCCTTGTCTGGTGAAGACAGCAGAGTGAATGGCCTGTCTGGTGTGAAACCATACACTGTTTGCCTGAACAGGTCTGAGGATGGGAAGGTAATCAAATTAGACGAAACCGGATTGGTTGATTTCCTTCCAAAATCTGATCTTGATTTAGCGGCTCTCTCAAAAATAAAAACTGATGCCATTGGTGAGTTTGCTACTGTATTTGCGCAATGGTCTATATCACAAAGAGCGATGGCTCAAGTCGATACAGATTTAACATCTGAAACGGATTTAATCATCTTTATGTATAGAATTACCCAACAGGACATTGGGTATCCAAAGTGGCAGACCGTAATTCAAGATGAATTTCGTCGTATCGCAGCAAATGCTGATAGCGTGTTTTCTGCGTCAGATAATGGATTGGGGAATATAGAAAAAAGTCAGAAAAAGCTTGAAGATTCGACTAATGGAAACATTCAGGATGAATCTAAATTTATGGACATTCAGCAAAGCCTTGCAGTGGCTTTAAGAGATACAATGCGCCCTGATAACGGTCAAGTTCTAAATTGGCTTTTAGCTGCTGCAAACTTGGTTGGTGGTAACGCTTTTGATAATGCTGGGTTTACAGGGCAAAACTGTTTTGCGATGGATAATACCTGTATAGCGCCGTTCTCAAACCAGATTGCGAGTTCTGCAGCTTCAAATTTGACGTATGCTGAAAATATGTTTTATGGGGTTATTACTACTAAATCAGTTTCCTCTTTGCTTAATACATTCGCTCCTGATGCATCGTGGGGGCGTTTGATTGGTGGTATGTCATTTATTCTTGGTATGTTATTAGCTTTCTCTGTATTAAGAGCAGTTGCGAGTCTCATTCCGTTCTTTGTCTTCGTTGGAATGATTTCAACTTATGCAATTCGTTCTTTGACTATGATTCTCTTGGCTTTAACAGATGTATTGAAATTGTTGGTTCCTAAAAATGAAAATAGGCAGCACACCGGGTTAAATTCAGCTATTTGGCGTGTGTTTATGACTATCGTTTGGCTATTTATCGCTCCGAGTATTTGTATTGGAATGTTCTTTGTCTCAATTTCATTTTATGGTAGCTGTGTAATTGCCTTGGGGTATATTGTTTATGAAATTGCGACACACTTTATAGGCACTGATGGGTCTATCATAGTAATGTTCATACAATTTGGTGTGATGATGTTTATATTTCAATTGATAGATTTGTTGCTTATGGTAAAAATTACTATGTATTGCGCAAATATTATTACTGTCGTTGATAAGCTTATTAGTGACAATACAAATATCAATAATACAGCAGATGCAATTACTCACAAAGTTAATAGCGGTGTTGCCAAGGCGCTTAATAAATTCAGATAAAACAAATACGATAAGCGGCTAATTTATTTTAATTTAGCTGCTTGTTTTTAATAAAACACATGCTATAATTGGATTAAAGACAAAGGAGTAATTAAAATGTCAATTCACATCATGAATAGTATCGCGCATTTCTTTCGTAGAAATCTTGCGCTTTGGGCGGTATTGATTCCAATTGGTGTAATCTTTTTTGGTCATACCAGAATGAATACGGCATTTTTGCAAAATCACTTTTTCATTGTGATTTTCTTTCCTACTTTTTTGTCTGGTTGCGTAATGTGGGCTGTGCATACCATGCGTAACATTGAGAGTAATTAATTTATAAGGTGATTGAAATGAATGGGTTGAAAAGTTTGGCAAGGTTTAAATTCGTGATGCTGCTTATGTTGATTTTGTTCATCTACAAATCAACGGTTTCCATGATTTTGGGCGTCTTCGTTTGGGATTTCACGCCAGAGTTGACTGGGTTCAGCGGTAACGCATACATGCACTCCAAGCTGGCTTTCGTGGCTTACAGCGGCACGTTCCATCTGTATTTCATGTATTTCTGTGCGGCTGCATGGGCTGTCACTTTTGTCTTGGGCCACAAGATCCTTGTAGGTCGCATTCGTAACGCCCGCTACTGATTAGCCACCAACACGGTGGCTTTTTTGTTCCTGTGCAATGCAGGCGCATTCGTTCGATCTCTGAGCAACCTCATAGCTTCCTCATAGCAACCTCATAGCTTCCTACCAGTAACCTCATAGCTTCCTCATAGCTTCCTCATAGCGGCCTACCAGCTTCCTCATAGATCCATACCATCTGGCTCACATCAACCTACCAGCAAGCTCATAACCTGCCCTATGTTGCGCCATACCCCTGTGCGTTCCTCCCTGCCTGCAGCTCGATCTGGCCGTCCTCTGGTGGGGTAGGGTGGTAGATACCTCCCATACTGCTCTGAGCCACCTCCCAGCTTCATCTGAGCTACCTCAGAGCAAACTCATAGCCCCGGTTTTACTGGTCGCCCCGGTGATCTTGCTTTCCTGCAGACAAAAAAAACGCCTTTCGGCGCATTCTTACAATTGGTTCCAAAGCTTGGTTAAGTAGCTGCCGCCTCCCAATTCTTTCAATGAAAACGTTTTTTGGAAATTGAGTGTTACATCATCGTGTCCTTCTGGAATAACTCTCGAAACTGAAACAACTGATTTTTCGCCATTAAAGTATATCGCTTTGAGGCTATGAACTCTGTGAAACTCTTGATTAGCTGGTATGTGTTGTTTTACTTCTGTTGCTATGATTTTTTCTAATTTATTCATGTAATCCACCTTTTTAGTTATTTTGTTATTAGAAGAATGTTATCTCCACATAAATATAATAACATATTATTTTGAATAATATACGCTTTACTGCAAATAAAACGAAAAATATTATAATATTTTAAATTATTTGGTAATTTAATTTTTTGAAATTGAAAAGGGTATTGGTTGGTAAGCTCTGAGCAAGCTATTAGGAACCTATGAGCAACCTATTAGGTTGCTATGAGCCAGCTATGAGCGACCTCATAGCCCCGGATTTGTTGGGCCTTCTTGCTGGATCACTGGTTCGGCCTGGGTCTGGTAGCAGGCAACAAAAAAGGCCGCTTATGGCCTGTTTCTGATTTTTCGCTTGGTTGCTGGTGGGGTAGGGGCTGGATCTGGTGCCTGTGGTGCCGGGGTTTGCTGTGGTGCTGCTGGTGCTGCCTTGGCTGTGCTTACAGGGTTTTCAGCACGGTAGGCTTTCACCTTCTCTAACAGATCTCTGAGCGCGTAAAGCCCTGCGCTATCTGGCCTAACCTGAGCGGGATCTGAGTTTTTCCCGTTTGTGTCGGGAAACTGGACGAAAAGCGGCTGACCATTGAATTTTATTTTCTCGTCGTTTTCGTTAAGTGCGTAATATCTCAAATGCCTAAACTGGCCCTGCTTTACGCCTATTTTGATTTGGTGATCTAAAATTTGTTTGTAATATGAATCTTCCATTTTGGTTCTCATTCACATGAATAATCTCATGCTTAATTGAATGATACCATTTTGAAATGTGAATTTTAGGGTGTAAAAAAACGCCTTGTTGGCGTTCTCTTATTATATTGACTGTATTCTCAATGTGTTGCTTCCAGCGATTTTGCTAACAATGATGTTGGCAATTTCTCCTATTATTCTGTCGCTGTTAATAAATGTTCTTTTTTCATCAGATACAAGATTGCTCCATTCTGGTGTTTTGTTTTGGTTAGTTAATCCAAAGATTGATTCAATTGTGCAGTTTTTTTCAGTTTTCATTTTTAGTTACTCCGTTATTTTCTTGTTTTGGGTTTTTGCTTTCCCTATAAATATAGTAGCATTTATTTTTCAATAATATACGCTTTACTACAAATAAACGAAAATAAATAAAATGTCTTTGCTTGCAGTGGTTTTCTACTTTGCATTTGCTATACTGAATATGTAAGAAACTGAATATAATTCTTATAAATCTAAATCGTTGAATATTTAGAATATAGTTCAAAATCAGATTGCAACCTTCGGGTTGCTTTTTGATTTTAGAGAGGCGTATAAAAAGCCCCGATGGGCTTTTATTAATAATGTTCTTCTGGTTCAAGCAAGATGTTTTTCTTCAATTCTTGAAGTTCTTCATCTGTGTAGTTCTTTAACCATGACTTGTATTTGCTGCTGTTTCGCTTCAACTGTTTATTGAGTTCGATGAAAAGGTAAAAGCGGTATTCTGATTCTACGCAAAATGTTCCAACCAATTTATCCATTTTCTTTTTGAATTTCTTCACATACTCAATATCCATACCTTCATTATGCGCGACGTAATCAAGAGATCTGCCGTGGGCAACATGGGAGTATGGGGTTTCTAAGGTGGGTTCTCTTGCGATGGGTAGGGCGTTTGGTAAATAGAATCGGCCATCTGGTGAGAAGTGTCCTCGGGGTTGAATCTCTTTCTTTTGAAGCTTGCCATGCTGGATTAATATGTGGAACGCATTTACTAAATTATTTTCCATTTTTCTAAATGATTGTTTATTAAAGTATATCATTTAGAAGGTTGGAAATTAGGCATTAAAAAAGCCCTTTCGGGCCGTTTTTAAACTTTTGGTTTGTTTCGTTTTTTGTTTTCAACTTTTTCCAATGCTTCTCCAAACTTTACAAGCGCCTCCAAAGTTTCAGGTTTGAAGCTGTAATGCTTTCCATCTTTTTTGTCTACTTCATTCAACAATTTTGGATTGGGCTTGTTGTAATTAGCAGTCAAAACTGGTTCAGCTTTTTTCAGCATATTATTTATTGAGCTTGATAATTCTTGTCGATTTTTTCCTGATAGATGAACTTGCTGATTATCGTCTTTATATCCTGTCTCAATATCTAAAAATATTGTTTTTCCTTCAAGTTTACCTATGTCTAACATTTGCACATTGTCATAAACTGTTTCTTTGAAATAATCTCCACCTGATATTTTCTGCTTAAACTTAGATTCAAAATCTCTACCTTCAATTTGGTATTGAATTACGCCTGATACGTGATTTTCTTCATCCAATCCACCGGGAAATTTAGAAAATTCTGCTGCTGTTATTTTCACTGATTTAACAGTTAAATCGCCATTTTTTATATGATCCTTGTAAGCTTCGTTTTCTTCCAATTCTCCTTTACATTCTTTTGCTTCTGCTATGCTGTAGAGTTTACTGATGGTGCTGCTTTCAGTGCTGTCTAAACCTCTATTTAACGAGTTATATCGAATTCCTTCGTCATCACCCCACGAATAAATTATTGCTCCTTCACCCACTAAACCATCTGTTGCGTTTTTTTCTGGCTCCCAGGAAAATATTAGTGAATGTTCAATGTCTGGATGGGATATGTGAACTGCTGGATATTCATTTTCGTCTGAAACGTAAGCTACACCTTTATCTATCAAGCGTTGTAAATCTGGCTTGCTTTCTTTGATAGTATCTTTGATCTCTTGGATTGCTAATGCTCGATCTATTTCATAATCATCTACTTCCTTAACGCCAGCGGTTTTCAATATGTTGGCTTTGTCTTTGATAAAGTGTTCAGCATACGTTCTGTCATCGCTATAATATTCTTGATCTTGGTTATAGCTAATTACTGATGCAATCGCCGCTTCTACTACTTTTTGTGTTTCTAATTCATTTTCAGTTTGACTCATTTAATTTACCTTTTTTATTAATTGTGTTTTTATCTGATGTTTCCATCATTGATTTAATTATAACATATTGATTTTCAAAGCAATTCGATAAGGTTGTTTTCTACAATAGTATTTTTTGTTATTCTTTCTACAAGCGTCAACATGGCTTTATCTGCAATAGTATTTGCCCTGATCATTATCAGGTCGTTCATTGTTATAAGCCTTGGAATATCCTCATAAACATATTTTGTCTTGTTGTTCCCTCCTTCTTTTTCACCTCCAATAGTAATTCTTTTTCCGTCCTTCGTTACATACAGTCTTGATTCGTAGCCGGGCCTTCTTTTTATTTCAATTGAAAATCCTAACTTTTCCAGTTTTTGGAATGTTCTGTTTTTTGTTATATATATCATTTTTATTAACCTCTCCTATTGTTATACCATTTTATTTTGAATTTCATACGCTTTACTCAAAATAAATTGATTTATATTTTAATATTGAGTTTTCCTTTGGTCGGGCTGACAGTTGCCCGATGGGCATGGCGTGGGCTACTGTATGTCCATACAGTCTATGAGTTTTATCTGATGTTCACTGTCCTCGGGCCAGTCCCGCACCTTCAAGAAGCCCTTGGAAAGCCCGTTGTAGGGCGCGTTAGCTGTGGCTTCCCTTCACCAGCGTTGGAGTATGCAGAGCCGCCTCTATCGCTTGATGAGCTGGTTTGCTTGCGTGAGCCGTCAAGGTGGCTGGTAAGGGCAGATGGTGAGTCGCTGCGGGATCTTGGTATCTACAACAAAGACGTGTTGGTTGTGGATCGAGCGCTGGAACCGCTGGATGAAGATGTGGTGATAGTGGTTATGGGCGGCGACTTTACCGCCAAGCAATTTTTGGAAAGGCCGGGGCTTCCGCCTGTGCTGAAAGCCCATAATCCAGCTTGTGCGGATCTCGTAGTAGGGGAGTGGGAAAGCATCGAGTGTTGGGGTGTGGTGATGTGGAACCTTCATCGCGTTTCGCGGCGCTGAGGCTTTATGGCTGTCTTCGCACTGGTCGATTGTCATTGCTTCTACGTCTCTGCAGAAGCAACCCTTGATGCGTCTCTGAGGGTGCCAGGCTTGCCAATAGCCGCGCTTTCAAATGGTGATGGTGCGGTGGTATCGCGCAATGACGCCTGCAAGCAATTAGGTGTGAAGATGGGGCAACCCTTCTTTGAGATTAAGCACCTGATGAAAAGCCACGGTTTAAGGGTGGTTTCTTCTAATTATGCGCTTTATCAAGAAATATCAAATCGTGTAATGCTTGTGCTGTCGAGGTTTGCCCCGCGATTTGAGGTCTATTCAATTGATGAATGTTGGTTGGATTTAACGGGTATTCCGGGGGATTTGGAAAAGCTGGCTCATGAAATGAGAATGGCGGTTTTTGCCGCAACGGGTATACCTGTTGGGGTTGGCATTGGTTCGACAAAGACGCTTGCCAAGGCTGCGAATTTCGCAGCAAAGAAATGGAAAGCTAAAACTGATTCGGTTGTGGTTTTACTGGATGAAGTGAAACGCGACAAGCTTCTAACATGGATGCCGGTTGGTGAAATATGGGGCGTTGGGCGTCGGATTTCTGCGCATTTAGAATCAATGAATATCCTGACTGCTTGGGATTTGTCGCAGTATAATAAGAAAACTTTGCGCAAGCATTTCAATGTCAATATCGAAAAAACGGCCATCGAATTAACTGGTGTGTCTTGCTACGGGCTTCAAGAACATGCTGAACCCAAGCAGACGATTGCGAGCACAAGATCCTTTAATGGCCGTGTTGAATCAATTGATGGATTGCGTGAAGCTGTTGCTACTTATGCCGCTCGCGCTTGTGTAAAACTGAGATCCGAAAAGCAATTATCAAGCTGCATTCAGGTCTTTATCCAAACCTCACGTTTCGATGATAAGCCTTATTCCAAAGCAATAATTGTAGGTCTGGAATCTCCATCTGATGACAGCCGGGAATTCGTTCAGGCTGCATTATGCGGGTTGGAAAAGATTTTCTTGGCTGGATATAGGTATGCCAAAGCTGGTGTAATTCTCAGTCAGTTTTCAGAAGCTAAGAATGTCCAGCATGATTTGTTTGCGCCTGAGCCAAGGCGTAATGCGCCAGAATTGATGAAAGTTTTGGATACTGTAAATTTTCGATGGGGTAGGGGAACAATTCGGATTGCTCGGGAGAAAAAACAATCCAGTTGGTCGATGAAGATGGATTTTAAGTCGCAGAACTATTTGACGAATTGGAATGAATTAAAATTGGTTAGGTGTTAGACGTTAATTTTCTAAAATCATGGTATTATTAAAATAAAGCACCATGAAAAAAATTAACAAAAATATAATGGTGTTGTGCTTCTGCATAGCACCTAACGCCTTTGCGTGGTCAACAAAAGATTTTGGAAATGACGGACCACATCCAGAATTGTTGAGTCAAGCTACTTGTTTATACGATGCAAATAATTACTATCAGTCTGGACCTTACAATGAATCTCACTCATACACTGGAAAGATGGGCGGTATAGCAATATGGGGTAAGGGGTCCGGTGGGTCAAATACGAGCTTGGGAATAGGAGGTGCTGGATTTTACGAAGTCGCAGACAAAAAATACTTCGTTGGACCATTCGCGGAATACATAAAGATTCGAGAAGGTGGCGGTAGAGAAAGTGAAAATGTTCCGTATTATAAATATCAGATTTGTTATGTAACCCCTGTTTCTTTCAGCTATTACAGCTATGAAAACTCTACCCAGTCATGCCCTGCCGATAGGCCAAGCGGCACGGTTTTTATTCAAAGAAGGTATGAAGTCTGGACGGATGGAAGCGTTAGAAACATGGGTGGTTGGTATGAGACAGGTAACACATGCCAAGCGGTGATGCTCAGGACTGAATACCAGTCTCAGAGCCTCCCGTGCGCCTCATACGGTGGTGAATACGCTGAGGGCGGTAACGGTATCAGTCAAAGCCGTTCGCGTGATGTGTGGACTGACGGGGCCAGATCCTGGGGGCAGTGGTCAACTGTCGGCAATAGCTGTTATAGGACGGTTCAGGACGAACGCAAGGCAGGGACTGTTAGCGCCTGCGTGCTGGGCCAGAAGGGCCGTATCGTTACCAAAGAAGTGAGGACGCACACGGAAAAGGCCGCTGATGCCTCAAAGTCTCAGGCTGAAAAGGATCAACTGGCTGACCAATCGGCTACGGCTTGGACTGTGGTAGTAACCGAAAACACTTGTAAGGACGTGCCATCGCAAACGTGGAGCGAATCAGGGCAACAGGTGCTGTCATGCTCGACTGAAAAAGGTTCGTCTTGGAGCGGTGATGTTGTTGCGTATGGTTATACAGAATACACATACAACAGCGCTACCAAGGCGACTACAAGCCGCTTTGTCGAAACGTCGAGGTCGGAAAACTGCATGATGGTTCTGGAAGATCTGCAGATGGAATTTAGAAACAAGGCTTGTCCGTCTGGATCATCTGGAAATATCGTTGAATACAATTACTATGCCCTGTCCGGTGGGACAAAGGTTTACCCGTATGGGGCTGATGGTTGGTATGAGTATAATAATTCGTGTGCGCCAGATGCTAAATCATCGGGGGTAGCTGCTGATGTGGTTTCAGATGAACAACCAAGCGGATTGCTTTCTAATATCTCAATATCTTCAAGCCAAATTCAAAACCAAAACGAATTTCAAGAATATTTGAAAACCCTTGGTAATGCTGGATTTGCTACGAATGAAAACCATACACTTTATTTAGCGATAGATGACCTATCAACTGGTGCATATTATTCAGCCAAAGTTTCTGAGGCCGTAAAACTATTCGTCAAAACGGTTGGCAATGGAAATGCTCAGATAAAAATATCTTTGCCAATGGGCGCAAAAAGCTATATGGGAAAAGGGAAAATAACGGCTGATGCTGTGAATAGCCGTAAGGTGGTGATTCAGTCAGTGAGGCTTGATGGTGCCAGTGCAATACTAAAATATCGCGTTTTTGATGGCTCTGTGTTGAATGTTGCGGGAGAAAATACAGAAAAAATAAATCTATTCAATACAGACGCTTCTGGTTGGAACATTTCGGGGCAGTAAAAGAACATAAACCCGCCATGCGGCGGGTTTCGAGGGTGATTAAATTTCACGGTCCCTCGAGCGTCTTGAATCATTGTAAAGCCCGGCAAAGAGCTTTAATAACTCAGGGTTTGTTTCTGCTTGTGCTTCTGCCATGAGTTTAAGCTGTAATCCTACATGGAGATATTTTTGTAGCTCATAAGCCTTTTTAGAGAAAGCGCCGTTTTTGGATACTGCTTTTACTGCTTCAATCAATACGTTCGATTCTTCGCTAATGGAAACGCTTTCGTATTTGTTGAAGTTTTCAGCAGAAGTATTGAGATAGTCTTGTAAGCCTTTTTCAGCCAATTCGGCCTTAGTAGGCTCTGTCTTCTTTGGCTTTTTAACCACTGTAACAGGTTCAACAACTGGATTAGCTGGTGCGTTAAGTGGATCAAAGTCTGCTATAACTTCTTCTTTTGGTAATTCGATTCTTTTAAATGCCATTTTGTGTGCCTCATATATAGTTAGTAATTTGTTCTGATTTTTTTATGAGGTGCCTCAGATGCACCTATTAGGTTCCTATGAGGTGGCTCATATCTACCTATGAGCTACCTCATAGGTTGGTCTTATGCTGCTTGGTTTTCTTCGGTTTCATCAACGCTGAAAGCCTTTTCTACTGCTTCTTTGAATACCGCCAACACATCACTTGTGGCAGCTTGCGCGTATTTGCCGGGAACCTCGCAGACGCCCATACCATGGCGTTTTACGTCTCTGCAAATTTGACGATTAACCAATCTGTTTTTAAGCAATGGATGGCTGTTAGTGAAGTCTTTCCATTCCTCAGTAATTTCCTGATTGCGTTTTTCAGATACGTTTGCTTGATCAGTGATCACACTGAAAACGTGAGTATTGAATCGTGAGTTGGATTCTTTAATGTTCTCAATGAATTTATTAACACGTTTATTGCTATTGAAATCATCGTCAGAATTGTTGAATGGAAACAATGCAATATCACAAGCGTTAATTAAATCTGCATGCTCTGGTGTCAAATGGCACGGTGTATCAATGATTATTACTTTGTAACCATCGTTTTTTGCCACTTTGAATAGCGAATTAAAATTGCTGTTCATAGGGTGTCTAACGACTTCGTAATGAGCAAGTGATTCAAGATCTTCGATTTTGGCCTGAGCTTTTTTCTTGAAATTGCCATTCAATTTCAGTATTTCAGATTCAATCTCTGCTGCAATCGTGGCTTCACGTTTTTTGAACTGTGCATAGCTTGTTCCTTGCACGTCGCAATCAATGAGACGGCTTTTAACACCTGAATTATTCAAAGCATTGTTGATTGAACTCGCAATGTGGCTTTTACCTACGCCGCCTTTTTCAGACGTAACTACGATTGTAATAGGTTCGTCCATATCGTTGAGGTTATTGATAAATGCAACATCAAGAAGGGAAAGCGCGAATTTTTTCATTGGGGAAATCTCCATTTTTTAATTAGTAATTTGTTTTGTTAATTAAGTTATACCATATGATTTTTTAAAAAATAAGAGTTAACTCATATTTTTCTCATATTTTTTTCAGAGGAATCTATGAGCTACCTATGAGGTTGCTATGAGCTTCATATTATTTACCTATTAGGAACCTCATAGGTTTCTATTAGGTTGGGGTAATTCTATTAATTTGAATTGAATCGATCCACTGAAGAATCTGAATTTATTAGAATGATTGGATATCAAAAAAGGAAATAAAGAATATTTGGATATCAAAAAAAGGAATAAAAGAGCCTTGGCGGCTCCTTTTGGTGTGGCGGGGGGGGAATCAGTAGATTTTGAGGTCTGCGGGGTAGCTGTGGGCTGTAGGTGCCTTGGTGGGCTGGTCGATAGCCTGCCCGGTGTCTTCTTCAATGGTGTAGCCAAGCGCAAGCAAGGCTTGGAGTTCTTCGTCTGATTCAATCAATTCTTGGAGATCTGTGTTCATAATATTCACCTTTTGTATTTTCTTTTGGTTGTGGTTTTTTGGGATTGTTTCTGTTCATAAGCTGCTTCGCTTTCCTTTTTCGCTAACATTGAAGCTTGGATAATTTCAGGCACTGCCAGCGTAGGGTTTCGTTCAAGCTTCGCTTTCAGGTCTTCTGTCATTAGCTGAATGATAGATGAACTGGTTTGATCTGCTTGAACAGTAGCTTGCCAGATCTTTTCAGGATTATCCTTGAATCCGGCATGTGCCCATCCGAGATCATATGAAGCGTGGTTAGCCAAAAATGATTCTCTCAATTCATTCTGCATTTCACCTTCAAATTCAATGCCAAAATGGTTAGCTATACGCTGAGCCGATAAATTAGCTACTACTTCTTCAAATCCTCTGTATTCGCTGGATTCAGAATATTTGCTAAGGCTTTCACGGTTCTTTCTGCTCGAATGTCCATAGGAATGACTTATCTCATGCGCAATGGTATGAAATTCATGAGCAAGGCTTTTGAAAAGGGATGAAGGCGCTACGTTTATGGAATCCTTTGCTGGGCTATAATAGTTGTGCTGCCCGGTAGGTTCTATATTTCGCGTCAAGGGTGTTGGCATTGTGTCTATTAAGGATTGTAAAACTGTAGCTACTTCATCCTTTGTGGCTATTTTTTCATGTGCATTTAATAGATTTGAAAATCTTTTAGGGATTTCTCCCGTGAAATTCTTCAAGTTGAATACAGGGCTTAATTTTTCCCCTTTGCGCATGTAGAAACGTGCATTGCCGTCTTCATCAAGCATAGGTTCATAAATTCCCTTTTCATTTTTTTTGGTCAATTCCTTTTTGCTAACGAATGAGTGCAATACATAATCTGCTTTGCTTCCTTTCATTACCATCATTCCAGCATCCATGCCTTGCTTTGCAGTGAGATAAAAGGGCAGGTCATAGCCTTTATCCTCGGCAAGCATAGATAATATAGTGCTGTTTTGAATGTTGTATTTTGCGCCACTTGCTGGATTCAAATAGCGAACTCTAAAAACTGGCGATTCCCAAACGGGTCTTCCAGTTTCAGAAAATTTACTCAATGAATCTGCCAATCGCTCAGTAGCGGTTTTTAGAAAACCGTCTATTTTGTCTAATTCTTCCATATCTTAATGGTTTGTTATTTATTTAATAATACCATTTTAATTTTTGTTAATTATTCAGAAAATACTGATATTCAGATTCTGAAAGGTGGAATGCTTTGTTTTTTGCTAACAGCCCAGACTGTTAGCAGCGGGGGTAGGGGATAGGGTTAGGCAGAGTAGGCTGAGGGGCTTGGTGCTGGATGGGCCAGTGGTCGATTTTCAGGCGAAAAAAAACCCAGCCGTTGGGCCGGGTTTCTTCGCTTTGGAACGTCCAAAAAGACTTCCAAAAATTACTTCCAAAAACATTTCCGTCAAAATCGCTAACTGCTTGATTTTAAAGGGAAAAGATGGTGCCCCGAGGGAGACTCGAACTCCCACTCCTTTCGAAAACGGATTTTGAATCCGCCGCGTCTACCAATTCCGCCATCAGGGCTCAATGGCGGCGAAGTATAGAGAGGTGATTACCGTTGGTCAATCACGTTTCATGGTCAATTTTGACTATTTCCGCTAGACTTCCCGGCCCTGCTAGACGAACCCCATCATGCGCGTTGCTGACTTTACTTTTGAGCTCCCTGATTCGCTGATCGCTCGCCATCCTTTGGCCGAGCGTCGCGCCAGTCGACTGCTGACCCTGGACGGGGTGAGTGGTGCCCTCGCACACCGTCAATTCACTGATTTGCTTGAGCATTTGCGCCCTGGCGATCTGATGGTGTTCAACAATACCCGGGTGATTCCGGCACGGCTGTTTGGCCAGAAAGCGTCCGGCGGCAAGCTGGAAATTCTGGTGGAGCGGGTGCTGGACAGCCATCGCGTGCTGGCCCATGTGCGCTCCAGCAAGTCGCCGAAACCGGGCTCGAGCATCCTCATCGATGGTGGTGGCGAAGCCGAGATGGTCGCGCGTCATGATGCGCTGTTCGAGCTCAAGTTCGCCGAAGAGGTGTTGCCGTTGCTGGAGCGCGTCGGCCATATGCCGTTGCCTCCTTATATAGACCGCCCCGACGAAGACTCGGACCGCGAGCGCTATCAGACGGTGTATTCCCAGCGCCTCGGCGCCGTCGCTGCACCGACTGCCGGGCTGCATTTCGACCAGCCGCTGCTGGATGCGATCGCCGCCAAGGGCGTCGAGACCGCCTATGTGACCCTGCACGTGGGGGCCGGTACGTTTCAGCCGGTGCGTGTGGATAAGATCGAAGATCACCATATGCACAGCGAATGGCTGGAAGTCAGCCAGGAAGTCGTGGACGCGGTTGACGCGTGCAAGGCGCGCGGCGGGCGGGTGATTGCGGTGGGCACCACCAGCGTGCGTTCCCTGGAGAGTGCGGCGCGTGATGGCGTGCTCAAGCCGTTCAGTGGCGACACCGATATCTTCATTTACCCAGGCCGACCGTTCCATGTGGTCGATTGCCTGGTCACCAACTTCCATTTGCCGGAATCCACGCTGTTGATGCTGGTGTCGGCATTTGCCGGTTATCCCGAGACCATGGCCGCTTATCAAGCCGCCATCGACAACGGATACCGTTTTTTCAGCTACGGTGATGCGATGTTTATCACCCGTAATCCGGCGCCGCGCGGCCCAGAGGAACAACTATGAGTCGTATGTCGTTTGAACTGCTCGCCACCGACGGCAAAGCCCGTCGGGGTCGCCTGACTTTCCCGCGCGGCACCGTCGAGACCCCGGCGTTCATGCCCGTGGGCACCTACGGCACCGTCAAGGGCATGCTGCCGCGTGACATCGTCGCCACCGGCGCGGAAATCATCCTCGGCAACACCTTCCACCTGTGGCTGCGCCCGGGCACGGAAGTGATCAAGAAGCACGGCGACCTGCATGACTTCATGAAGTGGCAAGGCCCGATCCTGACCGACTCGGGTGGTTTCCAGGTGTTCAGCCTGGGCGCCATGCGCAAGATCAAGGAGGAGGGCGTGACCTTCGCCTCGCCGGTGGACGGTTCCAAGGTGTTCATGGGGCCGGAAGAGTCGATGCAGGTGCAGCGTGACCTGGGCTCCGACATCGTGATGATTTTCGACGAATGCACGCCATACCCGGCCGATGAAGACGTCGCGCGGATTTCCATGGAGCTGTCCCTGCGTTGGGCCCAGCGCTCGAAGAATGCGCACGGCGACAACACTGCCGCGCTGTTCGGTATCGTCCAGGGCGGCATGCACGAAAGCCTGCGCAAACGCTCGCTCGAAGGCTTGGACAAGATTGGCTTTGACGGCCTGGCCATCGGCGGTTTGTCGGTGGGCGAGCCCAAGCACGAAATGATCAAGGTGCTGGATTACCTGCCGGGCCTGATGCCGGCTGACAAACCTCGTTACCTTATGGGCGTTGGCAAACCCGAGGATCTCGTAGAGGGTGTGCGCCGCGGTGTGGACATGTTCGATTGCGTGATGCCAACCCGTAATGCCCGCAATGGGCATCTGTTCATCGATACAGGCGTGCTGAAGATCCGTAACGCGTTCCATCGCCATGATGATTCGCCGCTGGATCCCACCTGTGATTGCTACACCTGCCAGAACTTCTCCCGTGCTTATCTGCACCATCTGGACAAGTGCGGGGAAATGCTGGGTAGCATGTTGAATACCATCCACAATTTGCGTCACTACCAAGTCCTGATGGCTGGTTTGCGCGAGGCTATTCAACAGGGTACATTGGCCGCCTTCGTCGATGCCTTCTATGCCAAGCGCGGGCTCCCTGTGCCGCCCTTGGACTGAGTTTTCCGACCCTAAGATTCACTATTTGCAACTGGAGTGCTAAATGAGCTTTTTTATCTCTAACGCCATGGCTGATGCCGCTGCGCCTGCCGCTGCCGGTCCTATGGGCGGTGGTTTCGAGTGGATTTTCCTGGTCGGCTTCCTGGTCATCTTCTACCTGATGATCTGGCGTCCACAGGCCAAGCGCGCCAAAGAGCAGAAGAACCTGCTCGGCAGCCTGCAGAAAGGTGACGAAGTTGTGACCACCGGCGGCATCGCTGGCAAGATCACCAAGGTTTCCGACGCTTTCGTGGTTCTGGAAGTCTCCGACACCGTAGAAATGAAGTTCCAGAAGGGCGCCATCGCCGCCACGCTGCCTAAAGGCACGCTCAAAGCGATCTGAGTAACAACCTTTACCAATCGACGGGGCGCGCAAGGCGCCCCGCGTTATAAGCGGGCGGCGTGATGCTGAACAAATACCCTCTGTGGAAATACGTACTGATCCTGGCGGTGCTGGCGATCGGTTTTATTTATTCCGCTCCCAATCTCTATCCTGATGACCCGGCGATCCAGATCACTGGCGCCAGCACTTCGCTGCAAGTCAATCAGGCTGATCTGGAACGCGCGAGCAAGGCACTGACCGACGCTGGCATCCAGGTTAAAGCGGCAACGTTGGCGGCTGATGCGAAGGGCGGCTTGCTGCGCCTGACCAAGGCAGAAGACCAATTGCCGGCCAAAGACGTTGTGCGCAAGGTCATGGGTGATGACTACGTCGTCGCGCTCAACCTGGCACAGACCACGCCGACCTGGTTGCGCAAGATCGGCGCGCACCCGATGAAGCTGGGCCTGGACTTGTCCGGTGGTGTGCACTTCCTGCTGGAAGTCGACATGGACAAAGCCCTCGACGCTCGCCTGAAAGTCTACGAGGGTGACGTGAAGAGCCTGCTGCGCAAAGAGAAGTTGCGTTATCGCAGCCTGCCGCAGCTCAACGGTGCCATCCAGCTGGGCTTCTCTGACGAAGCTTCGCGCGAACAGGCCCGTGCGCTGATCCGCAAGAATTTCAACGATTTCGACATCGTGCCGGCTGACCTCAATGGCCAGGCTGTACTGCGTCTGGCGATGACCCCAGCCAAGCTGGCGGAAATCCGCGAATACTCCATCAAGCAGAACTTGACCACGGTACGTAACCGCGTCAACGAGCTGGGTGTGGCCGAGCCGATCGTTCAGCGCCAGGGTGCCAACCGCATCGTGGTTGAGCTGCCGGGCGTGCAGGACACTGCTGAAGCCAAGCGTATCCTGGGCAAGACTGCCAACCTGGAATTCCGTCTGGCAGCTGAGCCGGGTGCTACCCGCGCGACTGCCGAAGAGTTCGAGTTCCGCGAAGGCAACCGTCCTCCAGCGCTGATCGAGCGTGGCTTGATCATTACCGGTGACCAGGTGACTGACGCCAAGGCCGGTTTCGGCGAGCACGGTACCCCTGAAGTGAACATCCGCCTGGATGGCCACGGCGGCGAACTGATGAGCCGCGCCACGCGCAGCAACGTCGGTCGCAGCATGGCGGTGATCTTCATCGAGCAACGCCCGGTGACCACCTACACCAAGCAGATCGTCAACGGCGTCGAGAAAGACGTGCCGGTACAGACCTTCAAGGAAGAGAAGAAGATCATCAGCCTGGCGACCATCCAGTCGCCGCTGGGTGCTCAATTCCGTATCACTGGCCTGAACGGCCAGGGTGAGTCCTCGGAGCTGGCCCTGTTGCTGCGTGCCGGTGGCCTGGCTGCACCGATGTACTTCGCTGAAGAACGTACCATCGGCCCGAGCCTGGGTGCCGACAACATCACCAAGGGTATCGACGCGGCCTTGTGGGGCATGCTGTTCGTGTCGCTGTTCATCATCGCCATCTACCGCTTCTTCGGCATCATCGCCACCGTGGCCCTGGCGGGCAACATGGTGATGTTGCTGGCCCTGATGTCGCTGCTGGGCGCTACACTGACCCTGCCAGGTATCGCCGGTATCGTACTCACCATGGGTATGGCGGTAGACGCCAACGTGCTGATCTTCTCGCGGATCCGTGAAGAGATCGCCGCCGGCATGACCGTGCAGCGTGCAATCAACGAAGGCTTCGGCCGGGCATTTACCGCGATTCTCGACTCCAACCTGACCACCTTGCTGGTCGGCGGGATTCTCTTTGCCATGGGCACCGGCCCGGTCAAAGGTTTTGCGGTGACCATGTCCCTCGGTATCTTTACCTCGATGTTCACGGCCATCATGGTGACCCGCGCAATGGTCAACCTGATCTTTGGCGGGCGTGACTTCAAGAAGTTGTGGATTTAAGGGGCTGCCATGTTACGTACAATCAACTTCATGGGCGTTCGCAACGTTGCGTTCGGCGTCACCGTGCTCCTTACCGTTCTGGCGTTGTTCAGCTGGTTCCATAAGGGCCTGAACTACGGTCTGGACTTCACCGGCGGTACGCTCATCGAGCTGACCTACGAGAAGCCGGCCGACGTCACCCTGGTGCGCAACGAGCTGGTCAAGGCCGGCTATCACGAAGCCATCGTGCAGAGCTTCGGTGCCACCACCGATCTGCTGGTGCGTATGCCGGGCGAAGACCCGCAACTGGGTCACCAGGTCGCCGAAGCCTTGCAGAAGGTCGGCGGTGACAACCCGGCGTCGGTCAAGCGCGTCGAGTTCGTCGGCCCGCAGGTCGGTGAAGAGCTGCGCGACCAGGGCGGCCTCGGCATGCTGATGGCGCTGGTCGGCATCATGATCTACCTGGCATTCCGCTTTCAGTGGAAATTCGGTGTCGGCGCCATTGTGTCGCTGATCCACGACGTGATCGTGACCGTGGGCATCCTGGCGTACTTCCAGATCACCTTCGACCTGACTGTGCTCGCGGCGGTACTGGCGATCATTGGTTACTCCCTCAACGACACCATCGTGGTATTCGACCGGGTTCGTGAGAACTTCCGGGTGCTGCGCAAGGCGTCGTTGATCGAGAACATCAACGTTTCCACCACCCAGACCCTGTTGCGGACCATGGCGACGTCGATCTCCACCCTGTTGGCGATCGCGGCACTGATGATCTTTGGCGGCGACAACCTGTGGGGCTTCTCCCTGGCTCTGTTCATCGGCGTTCTGGCGGGTACCTACTCGTCGATCTACATCGCCAACGTGGTGCTGATCTGGCTGAACCTCAACAGCGAAGACCTGATCCCTCCTGCTGCGACTGGCAAGGAGGTCGACGACCGCCCTTGATGGGCGCTTGTTGATCTGCTGTTACAAAGAAGGCACGAGTATTGAACTCGTGCCTTTTTTTTTGCTCCAAGGCTGGGTATAGCGCGGATCTTTCGGTCCGTTTGTGATGGTCAGGAGGTTCACGTGAACAAGTCGTTGCTGGTTGGTGCGGTATTGGGTGCTGTCGGTGTGACTGCCGGGGGTGCTGTTGCCACCTACAGCCTGGTGAAAAGCGGCCCTGAGTATGCGCAAGTGCTGGCGGTGCAGCCGGTAAAAACCCAGATCAAAACCCCGCGCGAGGTCTGCAAGGACGTCGCAGTGACCCGGCAGAAGCCGGTTCAGGATCAACATCAGATCGTCGGCACGGTAGTCGGCGCACTGGCCGGTGGCCTGTTGGGCAACCAGGTCGGTGGCGGTAATGGCAAGAAGCTGGCTACTGTAGCTGGCGCGGTCGGTGGCGGTTACGCTGGTAACAAGGTTCAGGAAGGTATGCAGAACCGCGATACCTACACCACCACTCAAACCCGTTGTAACACCGTCAATGACATCAGCGACAAGGTGGTCGGTTATGACGTGCGTTACAACCTGGATGGCAAGGAAGGGTCTGTGCGCATGGACCGTGATCCGGGTGGCCAGATTCCAGTCGATAAAGAAGGTCGGCTGATCCTGGGTCAGAACCAGCAGTAATTGATAAGCCTGGCACTGGCCAGGATGTAGGAGCTGGCTTGCGATTGCGGTGGGTCCAGCTGATTAGCTAGCTGGCTGACCGCTATCGCAGGCAAGCCAGCGCCTACATTGGATTGTGGTTGAGTCAGTGGTACTGGGTTTGCCCCCAAATCCCAGGCATAAAAAAAGCACCCCTCGGGGTGCTTTTTTGTGCTCGCTCGCTTAGCGTTTCAGCGAAGCCGGCAGGTGCGGCTGGATCGCCGTCAGTACTGCCTTGAAGCATTTGGTGTTGCCGGCAACCACGTGGCCTTTCTCAAGGAAGTCGTGACCGCCGGTGAAGTCGCTCACCAGGCCGCCTGCTTCCTGGATCAGCAGGGCGCCTGCAGCCATGTCCCACTCGGACAGGCCCGATTCCCAGAACGCATCAAAACGACCTGCGGCCACATAGGCCAGGTCCAGGCTGGCGGCACCGGCGCGGCGGATGCCAGCGGTCTGGCCAACCAGGGCGCGGAACATGCCCAGGTAGTTTTCCAGGTTGTCCATCTGGTCGTCACGGAACGGGAAGCCGGTGCCGAGCAGGGCGCCGTCCAGGCTGGTACGGCCGCTGACACGCAGGCGACGACCATTCAGCTGGGCGCCACGGCCACGGCTGGCGGTGAATTCTTCCTGGCGAACCGGGTCGAGTACGACGGCGTGTTCCAGGCGGCCACGGTATTTGCAGGCAATGCTCACAGCAAAGTGTGGGATGCCGCGCAGGAAGTTGGTGGTGCCATCCAGTGGGTCGATGATCCACAGGTAGTCTTCGCCTTCGCCGCTACCTTTGTGCAGGCCGGTTTCTTCACCGAGGATGCCGTGGGTAGGGTAGGCCTTGCGCAGGGCGTCGATGATTTTCTGTTCGGCGGCGCGGTCCACCTCGGATACATAATCCTTGGCGTCTTTTTCGTCGACCTTGATGGTATCCAGGCGCTCGATGGAGCGGAAGATCAATTCACTGGCGCTGCGGGCGGCGCGCAGCGCGATATTCAGCATGGGCTGCATGGATGTGTCACCTAAGGTTGTTAAAGAAAGCCGGGCATTCTAGCAGAAACTTTCTTCAGGTGAAGGACGACGTTAGCTTTCATGGCATAACCTTAGGCTGTTCTGTAAGATTTGCTCCCCTTTCCCGTGTCCGAGAGCGCCTCCCTTGCTGCAAAACATTCGTGTCGTCTTGGTCAATACCAGTCATCCCGGCAACATCGGCGGGGTGGCGCGAGCCATGAAAAACATGGGGCTGACGCGCCTGGTGCTGGTCGAACCGCGCGTGTTCCCCCATCACGAGGCTGATGCCCGTGCGTCCGGCGCCAATGACATCCTCGAAAAGGCCCAGGTCGTCGCCACCTTGGAAGACGCCCTGGTCGGTTGCAACCTGGTGCTTGGCACCAGCGCTCGCGATCGCCGCATTCCCTGGCCGCTGCTGGATCCGCGCGAGTGCGGGACCAAGGTCGTGGAAGAGGCGGCTGGCGGCGCTGAGATCGCGCTGGTGTTTGGCCGTGAAGACTCCGGCCTCACCAATGAAGAGCTGCAGCGATGTCATTACCACGTGCACATTCCATCAGACCCCGAGTTCAGCTCGCTGAACCTCGGGGCAGCGGTGCAGGTGTTGAGTTATGAAGTGCGCATGGCCTGGCTGGCCGCAGAAGGGCAGCCGAGCAAGGTCGAGAAGGACGAAGTGGCGTCGACCAAGAGTGGCGAGTTGGCCACCATGGACGAGCTGGAGCGATTCTATGAACACCTGGAGCAAACCCTGGTGGCCATTGAGTTCCTCGATCCGGAAAAACCACGGCACTTGATGGCGCGCCTGCGTCGGTTGTACGGACGCAGCTCGGTCAGCCGGGCGGAAATGAATATATTGCGTGGCATCCTCACGGAAACCCAGAAAGCGGCCCGTGGCGAGCTTCTTAAGCGGAAGGATTAAAAATGTTCGAGCGTTTGCGAGAAGATATCCAGAGTGTTTTCCACCGTGACCCGGCGGCGCGCAACGCCTTTGAAGTGCTGACGTGCTACCCGGGCATGCATGCAATCTGGATCCATCGCCTGTCCGGCGCCCTGTGGGGCATGGGCTGGAAATGGCTGGCGCGGCTGGTGTCGAACTTCGGTCGCTGGCTGACCGGGATCGAAATCCACCCGGGGGCCAAGGTCGGGCGTCGCTTCTTTATCGACCATGGCATGGGCATCGTGATCGGCGAGACGGCTGAAATTGGGGATGACGTAACCCTCTACCAGGGCGTGACCCTCGGCGGTACCAGCTGGAACAAAGGCAAGCGCCACCCAACCCTCGAAGACGGCGTGGTGGTCGGGGCGGGCGCCAAGGTGCTGGGCCCGTTCACGGTCGGCGCGGGCGCCAAGGTCGGCTCTAATGCGGTGGTGACCAAGGCGGTACCGGCCGGTGCGACCGTGGTCGGCATTCCAGGGCGGATCATCGTCAAGCCGGAAGTCGGCGACGAGCAGGAAGCCAAGCGCAAGGCCATGGCCGAGAAGATCGGCTTCGATGCCTACGGCGTCAGCGAAGACATGCCGGACCCGGTGGCACGCGCCATCGGCCAGTTGCTCGATCATCTGCAGGCCGTAGATGGCAAGCTGGAGGGCATGTGCGGTGCGCTGAAGGATCTGGGCAGCCCTTACTGTGCGAAAGATCTGCCTGAGTTGCGCGAAGAAGACTTCGCCGAGATCAAGGACGAAGCATCAGCCACCAAGGCAGGCTAGATATTACGGTTGATAGAAATCTCCTGTGGGAGCTGGCTTGCCGGTGATAGCGGTCTGCCAGCTACCCATTGAGCTGCTGATCCACCGCCAATCGCAGGCAAGCCAGCTCCCACATTTGATCTCCATTGGTCATGAGATCGGGCGTTGACCTTGTTCCTGCTGGTCGTCCCCACCCCATCCTGCTATGATTCGCGCGCCCTTTTTACGGGTAATCCTGACTAAAGCACTAGGTCTTATAGTTGACTTAAATACTCGGGAATCGCATACTTGCTCCCATTCTGAAACACCTTGGTACTTGTCCATGAGACTGACTACAAAAGGCCGATACGCGGTGACCGCCATGCTTGACCTGGCCTTGCACGCGCAAACTGGGCCGGTGTCCCTGGCCGATATCTCCGAGCGCCAAGGCATTTCCCTGTCCTACCTCGAGCAACTGTTCGCCAAGTTGCGCCGCAGCAACCTGGTTTCCAGCGTGCGTGGGCCGGGCGGCGGCTATCAACTGTCCCGCGACATGCAGGGCATCCAGGTAGCCCAGGTCATCGACGCGGTGAACGAATCCGTCGATGCAACCAAATGCCAGGGTCTGGGTGACTGCCACGCCGGCGACACCTGCCTGACGCACCACCTGTGGTGTGACTTGAGCCTGCAGATCCATGAGTTTTTGAGTGGTATCAGCTTGGCTGATCTTGTGACTCGCCGTGAGGTGCAAGAAGTAGCCCAGCGTCAGGACCAGCGCCGTTGCAACACCAAGGCGCCGCGTCTGGACAAGATTGAAGCGTCCGCCGTCGAGTGACAGCCGAAGAGCTAACGGCACGCCAGCCAGCCTGATTTAGGAGAAAGTCCATGAAATTGCCGATTTACCTTGATTACTCAGCGACCACCCCGGTTGATCCGCGTGTCGCGCAAAAGATGAGTGAATGCCTGCTGGTTGACGGAAACTTCGGCAACCCGGCCTCCCGCTCCCACGTATTCGGCTGGAAAGCCGAGGAAGCGGTCGAGAATGCTCGTCGCCAGGTCGCCGACCTGGTGGGTGCAGACCCGCGTGAAATCGTCTGGACCTCCGGTGCCACCGAGTCCGACAACCTGGCAATCAAGGGCGCGGCGCATTTCTATGCGACCAAGGGCAAGCACCTGATCACTACCAAGATTGAGCACAAGGCTGTCCTCGACACCATGCGCCAACTGGAGCGTGAAGGTTTCGAGGTGACCTACCTCGAGCCAACCACCGACGGTATCGTCACCCCGGCCATGATCGAGGCCGCGCTGCGTGAAGACACCATCCTGGTTTCCGTGATCCACGTGAACAACGAAATCGGCACCATCAACGACATCGCGGCCATTGGCGAGCTGACCCGTTCCAAGGGCATCCTGCTGCACGTCGACGCTGCCCAGTCCACCGGCAAGGTCGACATCGACCTGTCGAAACTGAAAGTCGACCTGATGTCGTTCTCTGCCCACAAGACCTACGGCCCTAAAGGCATCGGCGCGCTCTACGTGAGCCGCAAGCCTCGCGTGCGTATCGAAGCCACCATGCACGGCGGCGGTCACGAGCGCGGCATGCGTTCGGGCACCCTGGCGACCCACCAGATCGTCGGCATGGGCGAAGCTTTCCGCGTAGCCAAGGAAGACATGGCTGCCGAAAACGTGCGCATCAAGGCCCTCAGCGATCGCTTCTACAAGCAGGTCGAGAACCTTGAAGAGCTGTACATCAACGGCAGCATGACCGCCCGTGTACCGCACAACCTGAATTTGAGCTTCAACTACGTCGAAGGCGAGTCGCTGATCATGGCACTCAAGGACCTGGCGGTTTCGTCCGGTTCGGCCTGCACCTCGGCCTCGCTTGAGCCTTCGTATGTCCTGCGCGCCCTGGGCCGCAACGACGAACTGGCACATAGCTCGATCCGCTTTACGTTCGGCCGCTTCACCACCGAAGAACAAGTCGACTACGCCGCGCAGAAAGTCTGCGAGGCCGTCAACAAGCTGCGCGTTTTGTCGCCGCTGTGGGACATGTACAAAGACGGTGTCGATATTTCCAAGATCGAGTGGGCGGCACACTAAATATAGAAGCCGCCACCCAAGCTCTGTAGGAACGTGGCGGAAAACGCAGGCGTTTTTACAGGGTTCCAGAGCGGCCCTGATGAGTGAGGATTCAGTACCATGGCTTACAGCGAAAAGGTCATCGACCACTACGAAAACCCGCGCAACGTCGGCAAGATGAACGCGGAAGACCCTGATGTCGGCACCGGCATGGTCGGCGCTCCGGCGTGCGGCGATGTGATGCGCCTGCAGATCAAGGTCAACGAGGCTGGCGTTATCGAAGACGCCAAATTCAAGACATATGGCTGCGGTTCCGCCATTGCCTCCAGCTCCCTCGCTACCGAGTGGATGAAAGGCAAGACCCTGGATGAGGCTGTCACCATCAGCAATACCCAGTTGGCCGAAGAACTGGCCCTGCCGCCGGTGAAAATTCACTGCTCGGTACTCGCTGAAGACGCCATCAAGGCGGCCGTTCGCGACTACAAGCAGAAGAAAGGCTTGATCTAAGCATTTGGCGACGAGTAAGGAGTCAACGATGGCTATCAGCATGACAGAAGCGGCTGCGCAGCACATTCGCCGCTCCCTGAATGGGCGCGGTAAAGGTGAGGGGATTCGTCTGGGTGTTCGCACCACGGGCTGTTCCGGCCTTGCCTACGTGCTGGAGTTTGTCGACGAGGTGGTTGCGGAAGACCAGGTGTTCGAAAGTCACGGCGAGAAAGTGATTATCGACCCCAAGAGCCTGACCTACCTGGACGGCACCGAACTCGATTTCGTCAAGGAAGGGTTGAACGAAGGCTTCAAGTTCAACAACCCCAACGTACGCGGTGAATGTGGCTGCGGCGAAAGCTTCAACATCTGAGGCTATTCGTGGGTACTCCTTGTCATTTCGCTTTATTCGAGCTGCAGCCGAGTTTCCGGCTGGACCTCGAACAGCTGGCCACGCGCTACCGTGAATTGGCGCGTGGCGTGCACCCGGACCGCTTCGCTGACGCTTCCGAGCGTGAGCAACGCCACGCCCTGGAGCAATCGGCCAGCCTCAACGAAGCCTATCAGACGCTCAAAAGCCCTCCGAAACGCGCGCGTTACCTGCTCGCGATGAACGGTGGCGAGTTGCCGCTGGAAGTCACGGTGCACGACCCGGACTTCCTGATGCAGCAGATGCAGTGGCGCGAAGAGCTCGAAGACTTGCAGGACGAAGCCGATCTGGCGGGTGTCGCGGTCTTCAAGCGTCGTCTGAAAACGGCCCAGGATGAGCTCAACGAAAGCTTCGCAGCCTGTTGGAACGATGCTGCGCAACGCGAACAGGCCGAACGCCTGATGCGGCGCATGCAGTTCCTCGACAAGCTCACCTACGAAGTGCGCCAGTTAGAAGAGCGCCTCGACGATTAACCCAGTGCTGCCCGTGATGCACGCCTGATAGACAGATAAGACCTGATTACCATGGCTCTACTGCAAATCGCCGAACCCGGCCAAAGCCCTCAACCGCACCAGCGTCGCCTGGCGGTGGGGATTGACCTGGGCACCACCAATTCCCTGGTTGCTGCCTTGCGCAGCGGCCTGTCCGAGCCGCTGCCCGACGCCAATGGCCAAGTGATCCTGCCGTCCGCCGTGCGCTATCACGCTGATCGCACCGAAGTGGGCGAGTCGGCCAAGCTGGCCGCGTCTACCGATCCTTTGAACACCGTGCTGTCGGTCAAGCGCTTGATGGGTCGTGGTCTGTCCGACGTCAAGCAATTGGGCGACCAGCTGCCGTACCGCTTTGTCGGTGGCGAATCCCATATGCCGTTCATCGACACTGTCCAGGGGCCGAAGAGCCCGGTGGAAGTGTCGGCCGATATTCTCAAGGTGTTGCGCCAGCGTGCGGAATCCACCTTGGGCGGCGAACTGGTGGGCGCGGTGATCACCGTTCCGGCGTATTTCGATGATGCTCAGCGCCAAGCCACCAAGGACGCGGCGAAACTCGCCGGCCTCAACGTGCTGCGCCTGCTCAACGAGCCGACTGCGGCGGCCGTGGCCTATGGCCTGGATCAGCACGCAGAAGGCCTGGTCGCTATTTATGACCTGGGCGGCGGCACCTTTGATATTTCGATCCTGCGCCTGACCGGCGGTGTCTTCGAAGTGCTGGCCACCGGCGGCGACAGCGCCCTGGGCGGCGATGACTTCGACCACGCCATTGCGGGCTGGATCATCACCAGCGCCGGCTTGTCGGCTGACCTGGATCCGGGCGCGCAACGCAACCTGTTGCAAACCGCCTGTGCGGCCAAGGAAGCGCTGACTGATGCCGCCTCCGTTGAAGTGTCCTACGGCACTTGGTCGGCTCAACTGACCCGCGAAGCCTTCGATGCGTTGATCGAGCCGATGGTTGCCCGCAGCCTCAAGGCTTGCCGTCGCGCCGTGCGTGATTCCGGTATCGAGCTGGAAGACGTCGGTGCCGTGGTCATGGTGGGTGGTTCCACCCGTGTACCGCGCGTTCGCGAGGCCGTGGCCGAAGCCTTTGGTCGCCAGCCGCTGACTGAAATCGACCCGGATCAGGTAGTCGCCATTGGTGCTGCGATCCAGGCCGATACCCTGGCTGGGAACAAGCGCGATGGTGGCGAATTGCTGCTGCTCGACGTGATTCCGCTGTCCCTGGGCCTCGAAACCATGGGCGGCCTGATGGAGAAGGTGATTCCACGTAACACCACCATTCCCGTTGCCCGTGCCCAGGACTTCACTACTTACAAAGATGGCCAGACGGCCATGATGATTCATGTGCTGCAAGGTGAGCGCGAGCTGATCAGCGATTGCCGCTCCCTGGCGCGCTTTGAATTGCGCGGCATTCCGGCGATGGTGGCCGGTGCGGCGAAGATTCGCGTGACCTTCCAGGTCGACGCCGATGGCCTGCTCAGTGTCGCTGCGCGCGAACTGGCGTCCGGCGTCGAAGCCAGCATCCAGGTCAAGCCGTCCTACGGCCTGACCGACGGCGAAATCGCCAAGATGCTCAAGGACTCGTTCCAATATGCCGGTGACGACAAGGTCGCCCGCGTATTGCGTGAGCAGCAAGTGGATGCCCAGCGCCTGCTCGAAGCGGTGCAGGGCGCCCTTGAGGCGGATGGCGAGCGCCTGTTGGATGCCGAAGAGCGCATGGTCATCGACCTGCAAATGCATGAGCTGGCTGAACTGATGAAAGGCAACGATGGTTACGCCATCGAGCAGCAGACCAAGCGCTTGTCGCAGGTCACGGATGCGTTTGCCGCCCGGCGCATGGATCAGACGGTGAAAGCCGCACTGGCCGGGCGCAACCTGAATGAAATCGAGGAATAATTAATGCCGCAGGTCATTTTTCTGCCACACGCCGAGCATTGCCCGGACGGTATGGTCGTGGAGGCTGAGACCGGCAAGTCCATCCTCGAAGTTGCCCATGACAACCACATCGAGATCGAAAGCGCCTGTGGCGGTGTGTGCGCCTGCACCACCTGCCACTGCGTGATTCGCGAGGGCTTCAACTCCCTGGAAGAAGCGGATGAGCTCGAAGAGGACTTTCTGGATCGCGCCTGGGGCCTGGAGGCGACTTCTCGCCTAAGCTGTCAGGCAAAGGTCGGAACTGAAGACATCACCGTCGAAATCCCGAAATATTCCCTCAACCATGCAGCCGAAGCGCCGCATTGATTCAAGGAAATGTCATGAGCCTGAAATGGGTTGATGTACAAGAAATCGCTATACAACTTGCGCAAGCCCACCCGGAGGTCAATCCTCTGACGGTCAACTTCGTCAAGCTGCGCAATCTGGTGATGGAGCTGCCGGACTTCGACGACATCCCCGACCGGGGTGGCGAAAAGGTTCTGGAGGCGATTCAAGGCCTGTGGATCGAAGAAGCAGACTGAACCGCCTTTTTACGCAGTTAGGCAATACCCAATAACCCGCGTATAATTCGCGGGTTTAATTTTTCGTAAATTACCGTTTCTGGAGTTACACCATGGCTGTTCAACGTACTTTCTCCATCATCAAGCCTGACGCTGTTGCAAAAAACGTCATCGGCGAGATCACCACTCGTTTCGAAAAAGCCGGCCTGAAGGTTGTAGCTTCGAAACTCAAGCAACTGTCCAAGGCTGAAGCTGAAGGCTTCTACGCTGAGCACAGCGCTCGTGGCTTCTTCGGCGACCTGGTTGCCTTCATGATCTCCGGTCCTGTTGTTGTTCAGGTCCTGGAAGGCGAAAACGCTATCGCTCTGAACCGTGAGCTGATGGGCGCTACCAACCCTAAAGAAGCAGCTGCCGGCACCATCCGTGCTGATTTCGCTGAGTCCATCGACGCCAACGCTGTACACGGTTCGGACTCCGAAGCCGCTGCTGCTCGCGAAATCGCTTACTTTTTCGCTGCTACTGAAGTAGCCGCTCGCTAAGCATCGGCTTAAAGAGTGAGGGTGAATCCATGACTACATCGACTGTTAAAACCAACCTGCTGGGTCTGACTCAACAGGAAATGGAAAAATTCTTCGACTCAATCGGGGAGAAGCGTTTCCGTGCCGGTCAGGTAATGAAGTGGATTCACCACTTTGGCGTCGACGATTTCGACGCCATGACGAACGTCAGCAAGGCTTTGCGCGACAAGCTCAAGGCTATTGCTGAAGTGCGTGGTCCGGAAGTGGTCAGCGAGGACATCTCCAGCGACGGCACCCGTAAATGGGTGGTGCGCGTGGCGTCCGGCAGCTGTGTCGAGACCGTGTACATTCCCCAGGGCAAACGCGGCACCTTGTGCGTTTCGTCCCAGGCAGGCTGTGCCCTGGACTGCAGTTTCTGCTCCACCGGCAAGCAAGGCTTCAATAGCAACCTCACCGCCGCCGAAGTCATCGGCCAGGTGTGGATTGCCAACAAATCCTTTGGCAGCGTCCCGGCAACCGTCGACCGTGCCATCACCAACGTGGTGATGATGGGCATGGGTGAGCCGCTGCTGAACTTCGACAACGTCGTTTCGGCCATGCATCTGATGATGGACGACCTGGGCTACGGCATCTCCAAGCGCCGTGTGACCCTGTCGACCTCCGGCGTGGTGCCGATGATCGATGAGTTGTCCAAGCACATCGACGTCTCCCTGGCGTTGTCGCTGCACGCACCCAATGACGCATTGCGTAACCAATTGGTGCCGATCAACAAGAAGTATCCGCTTAAGATGCTGCTCGAGTCTTGCCAGCGCTACATGTCGTCCCTGGGCGAAAAGCGCGTGCTGACCATTGAGTACACCCTGCTCAAGGACATCAACGACAAGGTCGAACACGCGGTCGAGATGATCGAGTTGCTCAAGAACATCCCGTGCAAGATCAACCTGATTCCGTTCAACCCGTTTCCACATTCTGGCTACGAGCGGCCGAGCAACAACGCCATCCGCCGTTTCCAGGATCAACTGCACCAGGCCGGCTACAACGTCACCGTACGCACCACCCGTGGTGAAGACATCGACGCCGCCTGTGGCCAATTGGTAGGACAGGTGCTGGATCGCACCCGTCGCAGCGAACGTTATATCGCGGTGCGCGAACTGAGCGCCGCCGACGATATGCCACAAAGCGCTGCGAATCGAAACTGAGAGAGGATCTCTATGCCCTTGCGCCTTGCGCTGCTTTTACTGGTGACCGGCCTTGCGGCCGGGTGTGTTTCATCGGGACATGAAAGCCCGTTGCAAACCGGTAAAGGCCGTGACGCGGCGCGAGTTGCCTATGTGCAACTGGGGTTGGGGTACCTGCAGCAAGGCATGAGCGAACAGGCCAAGGTGCCATTGAAAAAGGCCCTGGCGCTGGACAGCGACGATGCCGACGTCAACGCGGCATTGGCCCTGGTATTCCAGGCCCAGGCCGAGCCTGAACTGGCCGATCAGTATTTCAACAAAGCCCTGGCCGTCCGGCCTGCCGATCCGCGGTTGCTGAACAATTACGGCAGCTTCCTGTTCGCGCAGCAACGTTATGACCAGGCAGCCGTTAATTTCCAGCAAGCCAGCGCCGATACCCTCTATCCTGAACGCTCGCGGGTGTTCGAGAACCTTGGGGTGACCTCGATGCGCCTCGGCCAGCGCGACAGCGCACGCCAGCAACTGGAAAAAGCCCTGCACTTGAACGGTCGTCAGCCACGCGCGTTGCTCGAAATGGCTGAGTTGTCCTACGAAGACAGGCATTATGTGCCGGCACGTGACTATTACGAGCGTTTTAGCCTGCTCAGCGGGCAAAATGCACGTAGTCTATTGCTCGGTGTGCGCCTGGCGACGGTTCATGAAGAACGCGACACGGCCGCACGTTTTGGCCAGCAACTCGAACGACTCTATCCCGGTACGCCGGAATATCAGCAATACCTGTCGGAGCAATGATGAAAGCGGCGCACCCGGAAGTTGTAGCAGCTAATCGCGTAAACCCAGGCGACACCTTGCGTCAGGCCCGCGAAAGCAATGGTTGGTCGTTGGCGGAAGTGGCCCTCAAGCTCAATTTGACCACTACCTCCCTGGGCAACCTGGAAGCCGGCGCGTTCGACAAGCTGCCTGGGCATACCTTCGCCCGCGGCTACATCCGCGCCTACGCCAAGCTGCTGGGGATCGACCAGGCCGTATTGGTCCAGGAATTCGACCAGTTCACCGGCACCGACTCCCAGGGCAGCAATGTCCACGGCCTGGGCCGCATCGAAGAGCCGGTGCGGGTTTCCCACACGATTTTACGCATTGTCAGCCTGTTGCTGCTGATCGCTGTCATTGGCGGCGGGTTTGTCTGGTGGCAAGACCAGACCTCCCAGCGCTCCAAGGACCTGACCAGCAACGCCATGGAGCACGTCGAAGTCGAAAGCGCCGACGGCACCACCCAGATTCACCCGCTCGATGAGCCAGAAGACCAGGCTGTGGCTGAGAGCCAGGCCGCGCCTGAAGCGCCGGTTGCCACTGAGCCGCCAGCAGCAGAAACCGCACCTGCCGCAACCGCTGCCGTACCAGCACCTGCGACGCCGTCTGCACCGGCTCACACACCGGCAGCTCCGGCCGCCCAGGCGCACACTCCAGCGACTCCGGCGCAGGCGCCAGCGGCCCCAACGCCGGCCGCTCCGGCAGCGCCTGCGATTTCACCGCCTACCGCCCCGGCATTGATCGCGGGTGATGGGCGCGTACAGATCACCTTCATCGCTGACTGCTGGACGCAGGTCACCGATGGCAATGGCAAAGTGCTGTTTAGCGGTCTGAAGCGTAAGGGAGATACTCTTGACCAAGGCGGCAAGCCTCCTTTGACGCTGCGTCTGGGCTTTGCCCGTGGCGCGCAAGTGGCCTACAACGGCCAGCCTGTGGACGTGGCGCCGTTCACCAGTGGCGAGACCGCTCGCCTCAAGTTGGGACAATAGTCATGCACGGCGAATCTCCAATCAAACGTCGCGTATCGCGCAAGATCTGGGTCGGCTCGGTGCCGGTGGGCGGCGATGCCCCCATTGCGGTACAAAGCATGACCAACAGCGACACCAATGACGTGGCCGCCACCGTCGCCCAGATCAACCGTCTGGAAGCGGCCGGCGTGGACATCGTGCGGGTATCCGTGCCGGACATGGATGCTGCCGAAGCCTTCGGTCGCATCAAGCAACTGGTCAAGGTGCCGTTGGTGGCCGACATTCACTTCGACTACAAGATCGCACTGCGCGTAGCCGAACTGGGTGTGGACTGCCTGCGTATCAACCCGGGCAACATCGGTCGCGAAGACCGTGTGCGTGCCGTGGTGGATGCCGCGCGTGATCGCGGCATTCCGATCCGCATCGGCGTCAACGCCGGCTCCCTGGAAAAAGACCTGCAAAAGAAATACGGCGAGCCGACCCCGGCGGCGCTGGTTGAATCGGCGCTGCGCCATGTTGAACACCTTGAACGCCTGAATTTCCAGGACTTCAAGGTCAGCGTGAAGGCCTCCGACGTGTTCATGGCCGTAGAAGCCTACCGCCTGCTGGCCAAGGAAATCGTGCAGCCGCTGCACCTGGGTATCACCGAAGCCGGCGGTTTACGTTCAGGCACAGTGAAATCTGCGGTGGGTCTCGGTATGCTGCTCGCCGAAGGGATTGGCGATACTATCCGCATCTCCCTCGCGGCAGACCCGGTAGAGGAAGTGAAGGTCGGTTACGACATTCTCAAATCCCTGCATTTGCGTTCCCGTGGCATCAACTTCATTGCCTGCCCGAGCTGCTCGCGGCAGAACTTCGACGTGGTGAAAACCATGAACGAACTGGAAGGGCGCCTCGAAGACCTGCTGGTGCCGCTGGATGTCGCGGTAATCGGTTGTGTGGTCAACGGCCCGGGTGAAGCCAAAGAGGCGCACATCGGCTTGACCGGCGGCACACCGAACTTGATCTACATCGACGGCAAGCCGTCGCAGAAGTTGACGAATGACAATCTGGTGGATGAGCTCGAAAGACTGATCCGCGAGAAAGCGGCCGAAAAGGTCGCGGCTGACGCAGCGCTGATCGCGCGCGGCTGATTGAACGAATTTAAGGATTTGATGTGAGCAAGTCTCTGCAAGCCATTCGTGGCATGAACGACATCCTGCCTGAGCAGACGCCCCTGTGGCGTTACTTCGAGAGCACTGTCGCGCGCCTGCTGGATAACTACGGTTACAAGCAGATCCGCATGCCGATCGTCGAGTTCACCGAGCTGTTCAAGCGCTCGATCGGTGAAGTGACCGACATCGTCGAAAAAGAGATGTACACCTTTGAGGACCGCAACGGCGACTCCCTGACCCTGCGTCCGGAAGGCACAGCCGCGTGCGTGCGCGCCGTGCTCGAGCATGGCCTCACCGGTGGCGGCCAGCCACAGAAACTCTGGTACATCGGCCCGATGTTTCGCCACGAGCGCCCGCAGAAAGGCCGTTATCGCCAGTTCCACCAGATCGGCCTGGAGGTGTTCAACCTCGACGGTCCGGACATCGACGCCGAGCTGATCGTGCTGACCTGGCGCCTGTGGGGCCTGCTGGGCATCCGCGACGCGGTCAAGCTTGAGCTCAACAGCCTGGGCACCAGCGAGTCGCGCGGTCGCTATCGCGAGGCCCTGGTCGAATACCTGTCCGCCCACCTGGACAAACTGGATGAAGACAGCCAGCGCCGTCTGAAAACCAACCCGTTGCGCGTCCTTGATACCAAGAACGCCGACACCCAGGCCGTGCTGGTTGATGCGCCGAAAATGGCCGACTACCTGGACGACGAATCCCGACTCCACTTCGAGGGCCTCAAGGCTCGCCTGGAGGCGGCCGGGATTCCGTACGTGATCAACCCGAAGCTGGTACGTGGCCTCGATTACTACAGCAAGACCGTGTTCGAGTGGGTCACCGACAAGCTCGGCGCCCAGGGCACCGTGTGTGCCGGTGGGCGTTACGACGGCCTGGTTGAACAGATGGGCGGCAAGCCGACCGCGGGTGTAGGTTTTGCCATGGGTATCGAGCGGCTGATCCTGCTGCTGGAAACCCTGGAGCAGGTCCCGGAAGAAATCTCCCGTCAGGTGGATGTGTACCTGTGCGCGTTCGGCGAGGCGGCCGAACTGGCAGCCCTGGCCCTGAGCGAAAAGGTTCGCGACCAACTGCCGAACCTGCGCCTGCAGATCAATGCCGGCGCCGGCAGCTTCAAGAGCCAGTTCAAGAAGGCCGACAAGAGCGGTGCGCTGTATGCACTGATCCTCGGCGATGACGAGTTGGCCCAGCAAGTGATAGGTTTCAAACCCCTGCGTGGCCAGGGCGAGCAACAGAACATTGCCTTTGATGCGCTCGCCGCGCACTTGGCCACCTGCGTCGTGCAGGGTTGAAGCTGTCGAACAGCCGAATTTAGCGATTAAGGAGTATTGGGGTGTCGAGTACTGATGATGAGCAACTGGCCGAGTTCAAGGACTGGTGGCAGCGTAACGGCAAGCCCCTGGTTACTGGCGGCCTGCTGGCTTTAGTGGTGGTGTTCGGCTGGCAAGCCTGGACCAAGTATCAGGCCAACCAATCCCAGGGCGCCTCGATCCTCTATCAGCAATTGCTGGAAACCACGTTGACGCCTGACGGCAAACCCGACCCTGCACAAGTAGCGGATCTGGCCGGCAAGTTGAAGAACGAATTTGGCGGTACCACTTACGCCCAGTACGGCAGCCTGTTCGTCGCGAAAGTCGCGGTCGACACCGGCAAGCTGGATGACGCAGCCACCGAGCTGAAGGCCATCGCCGACAAACCGACCAACCCGACCCTGGGTGAAATCGCACGTCAGCGCCTGGCTCAGGTATTGGCGGCACAGAACAAGGCTGACGAAGCACTCAAACTGCTCGACGGCGATGCTGACAAGGCATTTGTAGCCACTCGCGAAGAGCTCAAGGGCGACCTGTTGGTCCAATTGGGTCGTACCGACGAAGCCAATGCTGCGTACCAAAAAGCCAAGGCGGCGCTGTCTGATGAAGCGGCGGTCGGTGGCTTACAAATCAAGCTGGACGACTTGGCCAAAGGGGATGCGTGACGTGATCCGTTGGAAACATGCAGCATTGCTGGCTCTGGCCGTTCTGGCCGCGGGTTGCAGCAGCAACAGTAAAAAAGAACTGCCTCCGGCCGAGCTGACCAGCTTCAAGGAAGAAGTGGTCCTGCAAAAGCAGTGGAGCCGCTCCATCGGTGACGGTCAGGGCGACACCTACAACATGTTGGTACCGGCAATCGACGGTGACAACATTGTGGCCGCTGACGTGACCGGCGTCGTGATCTCCATGGATCGCATGAACGGCGACGTGAAGTGGAAGAAAGACCTCGAATTGCCTGTGTCCGGCGCCGTTGGCGTGGGTTATGGCCTGGTGATGCTCGGCACGCTCAAGGGCGAAGTCGTGGCGCTGGATTCCAGCACGGGTGAAGAGAAATGGCGCGCTCGCGTGACCAGTGAGGTTCTCGCACCGCCTGCCACCAACGGCGATATCGTCGTGGTGCAGACCCAGGACGACCGTGTGATCGGCCTCGACGCCAGCACCGGTGAACAGCGCTGGTTGTACGACAGCACCCCGGCGGTACTGACGTTGCGCGGTACCAGTGGTCCGATTGTGACCAACAATCTGGCCGTTGCAGGCCTGTCGACCGGTAAAGTGGTCGCCCTCGATACCCAGAACGGCGTGCCGGCCTGGGAGACCCGTGTGGCCATCCCGCAAGGTCGTTCGGAACTCGATCGCGTGGTCGACATCGATGGTGGCTTGCTGCTGTCGGGTGAAACGATCTACGTCGCCACTTACCAGGGCCGTGTAGCGGCGCTGGACCTGCAGAGCGGTCGCGTCAACTGGCAGCGTGATGCTTCCAGCTACGCGGGTGTCGCCCAAGGGTTTGGCAGCGTCTACGTCAGCCTGGCATCCGGCACCGTTGAAAGTGTGGATGAGCGCACCACCACTGCGCTGTGGAGCAACGACTCGCTGGCCCGCCGTCAACTGTCGGCACCGGAAGTGTTCTCCAGCTACGTGGCTGTTGGCGACTTCGAAGGCTACCTGCACCTGCTGAGCCAGGTGGACGGTCGCTTTGTAGGTCGTGAGCGTATCGACAGCGACGGCCTGCGTGCCCGTCCGCTGGTCGTGGGTAACATGCTTTATGTGTTTGGCAACAGCGGCAAGCTGGAAGCCCTGACCATCAAGTAAGAACTATGCTTGGGGTAACCCCCAGGCGGCCCCGTTTCGGCGGGGCATGCGGCATTTGAATATGCTGCCCCGAGCACCAGCCGCTGCCTTGCAGCGGCTTTTGTATTTTCTGAAATAACGAAGTGGAGAGCCGCATGGTTCCCGTAATCGCCCTGGTGGGCCGACCAAACGTCGGCAAGTCCACCTTGTTCAACCGCCTGACCAGGACTCGCGACGCCATCGTCGGCGACTTGTCCGGTCTGACCCGTGATCGCCAATACGGTGAGGCAAAGTGGCAAGGGCGCTCCTACATTATTGTCGACACCGGTGGTATCTCCGGTGACGAGCATGGCATGGACGAAAAAATGGCCGAGCAGTCGCTGCTGGCCATTGAAGAAGCCGATGTCGTGTTGTTCCTGGTGGACGCCCGTGCGGGCTACACCGCTGCCGACCAGATGATTGGCGAGCACCTGCGCAAGCGCAACAAGCGTTCCTACGTGGTCGCCAACAAGATCGACAACATCGATCCTGAACTGGCCCGTGCCGAATTCAGCCCGATGGGCCTGGGCGACGCGATCCCGATCGCCGGTGCACACGGTCGCGGCATCACCCAGATGCTGGAAATTGCCCTGAGCAGCTTCCCCAAGGATGACGCCGAGGAAGAAGAGGGCGAGGAAGAGATCGTCGCCGAGGGTGAGGAAGCCAAGCGCATTCCTGGCCCGAGCGAAAAAGACGGTATCAAGATCGCCATCATCGGCCGTCCGAACGTGGGCAAGTCGACCCTGGTCAACCGCATGCTCGGTGAAGACCGGGTTATCGTGTATGACCAACCCGGCACCACGCGCGACAGTATCTACATCCCGTTCGAGCGTAACGACGAGAAGTACACGCTGATCGACACCGCCGGTGTGCGCAAGCGCGGCAAGATCCATGAGGAAGTTGAAAAGTTCTCCGTGGTGAAAACCCTGCAGGCGATCAAAGACGCCAACGTGGTGATCTTCGTGATGGACGCCCGCGAAGGTGTGGTGGACCACGACCTCAACTTGCTGGGCTTTGCCCTGGAAGCCGGTCGCGCCCTGGTGATCTCGATCAACAAGTGGGACGGCATGACGCCGAGCGAGCGCGATTTCGTCAAGATCGAGCTGCAGCGCCGGCTGTTCTTCGTCGAGTTCGCCGACATCCACTTCATCTCGGCACTGCACGGTACCGGCGTGGGCAACCTTTACGCATCCGTACAGAACTCGTTCAAGTCTGCGGTCACCCGCTGGCCGACCAACCGCCTGACCCAGATCCTCGAAGACGCGGTGGGCGAACACGCGCCACCGATGGTCAACAACCGCCGGATCAAACTGCGTTACGCCCACTTGGGTGGTGCCAACCCGCCGATTATCGTGATCCACGGTAACCAGATCGAGAAGGTGCCAAAGTCCTATGTGCGTTACCTGGAGAACACCTACCGCCGTGTCCTGAAGCTGGTCGGTACGCCGATCCGCATCGAGTTCAAGGGCGGCGAGAACCCATACGAAGGCAACAAGAACACACTGACTGACCGTCAGGTGAACAAGAAGCGTCGTTTGATGACTCACCACAAGAAGGCCGACAAGAAGCGCCGCGACAAGCGATAGCCGCAGCTTCAAGTCGTCAGCTACAGGCTGCAAGAGAGGGCTCCTTTGGAGCCCTTTTTTGTGCCTGGCAGTTTGTCGCTTGACCTGCTTGCAACTTGCAGCTTAAAACTTGGGGCTCACCTGCAGGGGCCTCCGATGATCACCAGTAAGCTGCCAAATGTCGGCACGACCATTTTCACCACCATGTCGCAACTCGCTGCCGAAACCGGCGCGCTCAACCTGTCCCAGGGCTTTCCCGATTTCAATGGCCCGCAGGGTTTGCTCGACGCGGTAGGTAAGCATATCGCTCTTGGCCATAACCAATATGCGCCGATGACCGGGCTGCCCGTGTTGCGTCAGCAAGTGGCCGCCAAGATCGCCCGCAGCTACGGCGCCACGGTGAATGCGGACACTGAAGTGACCATCACCCCAGGCGCCACCGAGGCGATCTTCTGTGCGATCCAGGCAGTGATTCGCAGTGGTGACGAAGTCATCGTCTTCGATCCCTGCTACGACAGCTACGAGCCCTCGGTCGAACTGGCAGGTGGCCGTTGCGTGCATGTGCAACTGAGCCTGCAAGGCTTTGCGCTCGACTTCGAAAAGATCAAGGCCGCGCTGTCATCGCGCACGCGCATGATCATCCTCAACACCCCGCACAACCCCACCGGCGCGTTGATCAGCCGCGCCGAGCTGGACCAGTTGGCCGAATTGATCCGCGACCGCGATATCTATCTGGTCAGCGATGAAGTCTACGAGCACCTGGTATTCGATGGTGTGCCCCACGTCAGCGTGCTGGCCCATGAAGAGCTGTACCGGCGCGCCTTCGTGGTCAGCTCCTTCGGCAAGACCTACCACGTCACCGGCTGGAAAACCGGCTACGTGGTCGCGCCACCAGCCCTTAGCGCCGAACTGCGCAAAGTGCATCAATATGTCAACTTTTGCGGCGTAACGCCTTTGCAGTACGCTCTGGCGGACTTCATGGCCGAACACCCGGAGCACGTCGAGGAACTGCCGGCCTTTTATCAGGCCAAGCGCGACCTGTTCTGTGATCTGCTGGCGCCGTCGCGTTTGAGCTTTACCCGGGTGACCGGCACCTACTTCCAGCTGGTGGATTACTCACAGATTCGCCCGGACTTGGATGACGTCGCCATGTCGCTGTGGATGACCCGCGAACACGGTGTGGCGACCATTCCGGTCTCGGTGTTCTATCAGGATCCACCCCAAGGCCAGCGCCTGGTGCGCCTGTGCTTTGCCAAACGCGAGGAGACGCTGCAGCAGGCAGCGGAAAAACTATGCGCGATCTGAGTGCACTGCCCGACCTGAACATTGCCTTGGTCCAGACCAGCCTGGTGTGGCATGACCGTCAGGCCAACCTCGAGCATTTCGAGCTGTTGCTGGAGCAGGCGCGCGGCGCCGACCTGATCGTGTTGCCGGAGATGTTCACTACCGGCTTCTCCATGGAGTCGGCCACCCTCGCCGAACCGGAAAACGGCCCTACCCATCATTGGCTCCAGGCCCAGGCGAAGAAGTACAACGCGGTAATTACCGGCAGCGTAATCATCCAGGCCGCCGACGGCAGCCATCGCAATCGCCTGCTGTGGGCGCGGCCGGATGGCGAGGTGTTGCACTACGACAAGCGTCATCTGTTTCGCATGGCCGGTGAACACAATCACTACACCCCCGGCGAGCGCCAGGTGCAGTTCGAATTGAAAGGCTGGCGTGTTCGGCCGCTGATTTGCTACGACCTGCGTTTCCCGGTGTGGAGCCGTGACGCCCAGGACACCGACTTGCTGCTGTACACCGCCAATTGGCCGGGGGCGCGGCGTCATCATTGGAACCGTCTGTTGCCGGCGCGGGCTATCGAAAACCTGTGTTATGTGGCGGCGGTGAATCGGGTTGGTACCGACGGTAAGGGTTTTGCCTACACTGGTGACAGCCAGGTGCTGGATTTCCAGGGCGAGACCGTGCTGAGTGCGGGGGAGGCGGATGGGGTTTTTCAAGTTCGTCTTGAGGCCGGGGAGCTGGCGGATTATCGCACTCGGTTTCCTGCCAATTTGGACGCCGACACGTTTCACTTGGGCTGATGGGGCGATGTTGAGTACGGGTACCTCGACCTTCCAGTCGAGGTACCAGGGGATTAGCTTTTAGAGGGCAAATTCGCTGCTTCGAATGGCCGCGTAGTAGTTCTTGCTTTGCTGGGCGATGTCTTTGGCTTCTGTGCTGTTGGGATCCAGTGTTCGATATTGCTCATAAAACTTGTGTCCCAAACCTCCTTTTTGTCCGGACGTTTCTTCCAGCTGCTTGCAATAATCCTCTCCCAACATGGATTTGGCGGTACTTGGATTCATCTTTCCAAAGATCATTGCAGGTGTGATGACTTGCATTTCACAATTGCCGCCGGCCTCGGATTTATAGGTGGCATTGATGCCGCTGTAACCGAGTGGGTCTACATCTCCATCAATTCTTTTTATATTGATGCCGCCTTTTTTTTCCAGATCGGAAACCACGTTGTCTACTTTTTCGCTATTGATAATGACGGTCGTGCGGGTGAGGTCTTTGATTTTGCCCATGTCGCCGCCGTAGTCATTATTTATTTTGGTCAATGCTCGATCAATTGTTTTCATAGGGGCGGTAATTAACTTGCCGCCATAATCTTTAGCTATTTTTTTGGAAAAATCATCGTTTTCCGATTTCGAGGTGTACATCTTTTCGTAGATGAACGTTCCCAGCTTGGTATGCCCTCTTTTTATACCCAAACGTTCAGGGTCACTATTGTTTGTAGGCGGGAGGGTTTCTTTATTGTCCGTTGACCATTCGTTTGGCCTTTGCTGTTGGGGGCTTGCTTGTTGTGCAGGCGTGTGCGCGATAAAGGGGTTGCTGGCTGGATGAGAAGGAGCGGTCGTAATCATGAGCGAGTACTCTCACTGTGATTATTTTCTTGCGGATCAATACGGAAGATTTCATCAGAGAGATTTTTGCAGTGATAATGCTGTTTCATGTGATTCCTCAATACTTACCTCAAATGCATTCCCTTAGAGATTAATGCAGGGCGCTCCTCACCTTGCAGGCGCTTATTGGGTGGTTGCATCTAAGTTTAAAGTTCCATCCATGCCGTAAGGTCTATGTCTGGAGCAGGTAGGCAGGGAGGCGTTAAGTCTCTCGAAAAGTATTTGGTATGATTTTGAATACTGTCTAGTCCTGAAATAGGTTTACACCTGTTTCAGTCTCAAAACGCCCGATGCACCGCATCGGGCGTTTTGTATTTCAGGGATAAGTGCGGCCGCTCCCGATTGTAGATTTGCACCGATTCATCCACCATTTTCACTGCATCCGCCAGGTCTTTGGGACGATGCAGCAAAAACTCAGTCTTCAAAATCCCATTTATCCTCTCCGCCATCGCGTTCTGATAGCAATCATAGCCGTCAGTCATTGAGCACCTGATTCCATGCCGGGTATGCATCCGTTGGTATAAATCGGAGCAATACTGAGCTCCGCGATCTGAATGATGAATGAGCGGTTGATTGGATTTTCGCTGACTAACAGCCTTCTGCAGTGCTCTGACCACCGACTCCGTATGCAGGCTGCCGTGCACATGATGACCCACGATTTTGCGGGAGTACGCGTCTGTTATCAGGCTGACGTAAGCGACACTTTCCCGCGTTGGGAGATAGGTAATGTCTGCGACCCAAACCTGCTCAGGTCTGCTGGCTACAACTTGTTCCGGACCAGCTTTGAGTAGGTTGGGGTGACGGCGGAAGCGATGATGGCTATGCGTGGTTTTATGGTATGCACGTTTGCGAGGGACCAGCTCTCGCGCCTCTCGCAAGATGGAAAACAGGCGGTCTCGACCGACACGTAGCGCCGCTGCGGCTTCAATTACCATCAGGTGGTGCAGTTTGCGCGTCCCAAGCCTCGGCTGGCGGCGACGCTTTTCCAGAACGAATTCCACTACCTGCTGGTCTTGGCAAACTCTCGCGTCAAAGGCTCGGTTGCGCTTGTAATACGCTTGGCGCGAATGCCCATAAACAGGCAAGCCCTGGTAATGCTCAGGTCTTGGATTTGCCCTTGCGAGAGGACTTGCCGGGTCGCTTTTTTACGATGGACACACCGTAATCATTTTTCAAGACGTTCACGACAGCTTCAAAGAACTGGGCCTTCTGATTGCTCAGCGCCAACTGTTCTTCAAGCTCTTTGATCCGCTGTTCGGGTGTCAGCGGGAGGTTGGGGTCGGTCATCGGACTGCTCCGCGGCGCTCGGATTGAGGCGCCTTGGCTCCAGTCCTGTCGGCCATGCTTGCGTAACCAAACCAGTACCGTGGACCGGCCTTGAATGCCAAAGCGCCGTTGAGCCTCTTTATAACTCAACTCGCCTTTTTCGACTTGATCTACGACTGACAATTTAAAAGCTAGCGTGTAATCGCGCTGGCTCCGCCTTTTTCCCGTATCCATTGAATCCTCCTGAAGATCGGTCAGAAGGTGTAAACCTTATTCAGGACGGGACATACTTAATAAAAAAGCCCCTGAGTTTTAACTCAGGGGCTTTTTGCATTGCCGCGATCAGGTTTACGCCGCTTTCGCTTCCAACTGGCTCAACGAGCGGTTCAGCGCGCTGAACAGTGCCTTGAAGCTCGCCGTGGTGATGTTTTCATCAATGCCCACGCCGTGCACCGGACGCTCGCCGTTCACGCGCAGTTCGATGTAGGCCGCAGCCTTGGCGTTGGTGCCGGCGCCGATTGCGTGTTCGTTGTAGTCCATGATCTCGACCGCTACCGGCAGGCCGGCTACCAGGGCTTCCAGTGCACCGTTGCCTTTGCCTTTCCAGTGCAGGTTGGTTTCGCCCTGGCCTTTGCCCGACACTTCCACCTCGACAAAGCTGTTGCCATTCTCTTCCTGCAGGCGATGGCTGACCAGCGCGTACGGGGTGTTGGCCTGCAAGTATTCACGCTGCAGCAATGCGTAGATCTGCGGGGCGGTCATCTCCAGGCCCACGCGGTCGGTTTCAGCCTGGACCACCTGGCTGAACTCGATCTGCATACGGCGTGGCAAGCTGATGTCGTATTCCTGCTCCAGCAGGTAGGCGATACCGCCTTTGCCCGACTGGCTGTTCACGCGGATCACCGCTTCGTAGCTGCGGCCGATGTCCGCCGGGTCGATCGGCAAGTACGGCACTTCCCACAGGGCGTCGTCTTTCTGCTGGGCAAAGCCCTTGCGGATCGCATCCTGGTGGGAGCCGGAGAACGCGGTGTGCACCAGGTCGCCGACATAGGGGTGACGTGGGTGCACCTGGATCTGGTTGCACTCCTCAACGACTTTGCGCACGCCGTCGATGTCGGAGAAGTCCAGCTGCGGGTCGAGGCCCTGGGTGTACATGTTCAAGGCCACGGTGACCAGGTCGACGTTGCCGGTACGCTCGCCGTTGCCGAACAGGCAGCCTTCGACACGATCGGCGCCGGCCATCAGGCCCAGCTCGGTGGCGGCAACGCCGGTGCCACGGTCGTTGTGGGTGTGCAGGCTGATGATCACGCTGTCACGACGGTTGATATGGCGACCGAACCATTCGATCTGGTCGGCATAGATGTTCGGCGTGGCGCACTCGACGGTGGCGGGCAGGTTGAGAATCACCTTGTGCTCAGGCGTCGGGTTCCACACCTCGATCACTGCGTCACATACTTCCTTGGCGAATTCCAGTTCGGTGGCGCTGAAGGTTTCCGGGGAGTATTCGAAGGTCCACTGGGTGTCTGGCTGTTGGGCCGCGTATTTGACGAACAGCTTGGCTGCGTTGACCGCGATGGCCTTGATGCCTTCCTTGTCCTGGTTGAACACGATGCGGCGGAACGACGGCGACGTGGCGTTGTACAGGTGCACGATGGCCTTCTTGGCGCCGCGCAGCGATTCGAAGGTGCGTGCGATCAAGTCTTCACGGCCCTGGGTCAGCACCTGGATGGTGGTGTCCTCGGGGATGTGGTTGTCTTCGATCAGGGTGCGCACGAAGTCGAAGTCGGTCTGCGAGGCGGCCGGGAACGACGCTTCGATTTCTTTCACACCCACCGCGACCAGGGTCTTCCAGAAACGCAGCTTCTTCACCGCGTCCATCGGTTCGATCAGCGACTGGTTGCCATCACGCAGGTCGGAGCTGCACCAGATCGGCGCTTCGGTGATGGTTTTCGACGGCCAGGTGCGATCCGGGATATCGATGGTCGGGAACGCGCGGTATTTCGAAGACGGGTCTTTGAGCATGCTCATCGGGAAATCCTTTGTTGTAGGGGCCGAGAAAAGGCGGCCTGCCGTAGAACTGTTTTTAGGGATAAAACGTAAAGACGAGGCAGATCGATTCAGCCTGGCAGTCGTGCGCTGACAAGGCACAGGCTGCGGTGCTGGCGGAGCTGAATGAGGGTGTGAGAGGTTTTCATAAGCTCAACCCTAACCGCCGGGGTGAAAGATGGCAAGCAGTCGAGAAAAATTGAGATAAGTTCTGCTATTGGCGTAGGAAACGAGAGTTTATGCCTGAGAATGAGTCAGCGGCTGTTTTTAATTGCGCACCCATTATCGGGTGCGCAATTCCACGTTTCAGGGCTGGAACGCGCCGATGAAGATCGCCGGGTCGACCCGTGCATCGTTCAGGCTGACATTCCAATGCATGTGCGGCCCCGTCGCGCGGCCTGTCGAACCGACCTTGCCGACCACTGCCCCGCGCGCCAGTTGCTGGCCGACTTTCACGTCGATCTTCGACATATGGCAGAACATGCTGATGAAGCCCTGGCCATGGTCGACGAACACGGTGTTGCCATTGAAGAAGTAGTTGCCGACCAGAATCACCTTGCCGTTGGCCGGCGTCTTGATCGGCGTGCCGGCTGGCACGGCGAAGTCCAGGCCCGAATGAGGGTTGCGCTCTTCACCGTTGAAGAAACGGCGTACGCCGAACTTGCTCGACAGTGGCCCGTTCACCGGTTTATCCAGCACCAGGTTGCTCGGCAGGTTCGGGCTGAAACTGCGGTACGCCTTGATCTGCACCGCCAGCTCCGCCTCGATGCGCTTGAGCTGCGCGGGATCGGGGTTGACCTGGCTTTTGTTTTTCAGGGTGATGCGCTGTTCCGGGTACTTTTTGTAGCCGACGATAAACGGCAGGTTGCGCCCACCGCTGCTGATGCGCTCATTGCCGGGCTTGACGGTCAGTGGAATGCCGACAATCGCCAGCCAGTTGTCCGCCTCCTTTACCACCAGCACCGGTTTACCTTGATACGTCGCTTTCGGCGCGGCGGCCGAAGGGCCCAGTTCGACCACGGCCACGCCGCCCGGCACGGGTTTGTTCAGGGTGCGGATAATGTAGCTGTCGGCGTGGGCATTGAAGGCGAGGCACAGCAGCATCAATACACTTAAAAGACGTGGCATCAATCAATCCAATAACGAAAGGGTGACGGGTGTCAGGTGGTTATCTTCCACCCGCACTTGCAGTTGGCCTTCCCCGAGACGCGCGGTGAGGCGCTGGCCGGTGTGGGTCTGTGCGGCATTGCGAATGGCCTGGCCACGCTCGTCGAGCAGAATGCTGTAGCCACGGCCCAGGGTCGCCAGCGGGCTGACCACTTGCAGCGTCTGCACCTGGCTTTGCAGTTGCAGGCGGCGCGCCTTGAGGCCCTCGCGCATGGCGCGGGGCAGGCGTTCGGCGAGGCTGTCCAGGCGTTGGCGCAACAGCGCCAGTTGACGGCCCGGGTGCTGACCGGCAAGGCGGGTTTCCAGGCGGATCAGGCGTTCGCGCCGGGTGTTGAGGCTGCGTTCGAAGGCGCGGCGCAGGCGCATGTCCAGGTCATCCAGGCGCTGGGCCTGCTGGCGCAGGCGCTCACCGGGATGGCGCAGGCGCCGGGCCATGCCTTCCAGGCGCAGTCGGTCGTGGCGCAGGCGGTTGCGCATCAGCATCACCAGGCGGCGGTGCAGGTTTTCGACCTGGCGCACCAGGTGGCTGGCGTCGGGCGCGAGCAGTTCGGCGGCGGCGGAGGGCGTGGGCGCGCGCACGTCGGCGACGAAGTCACTGATCGATACATCCGTTTCATGGCCGACGGCACTCACGATCGGCGTGACACACGCATCCACCGCGCGGGCCACGGCCTCTTCGTTGAAGCACCAGAGGTCTTCCAGCGAGCCGCCGCCACGCGCCAGGATCAACGCATCGAAGCCACGCGCATCTGCCAGTTTCAGCGCTCGCACAATCTGAGGTATGGCTTCGCGGCCTTGCACGGCGGTGGGGATCAATGTCAGTTCGACGTTCGGGGCCCGGCGGCGGAACACGCTGATGATGTCGCGGATCACCGCGCCCGTCGGCGAACTGATAATGCCAATGCGTCGAGGGTGCGCCGGCAGCGGCACCTTGCGTTCGGCACTGAACAGGCCTTCGGCGCTGAGCTTTTCCTTCAAGGCATCAAAGGCCAGGCGCAGCGCGCCATCACCGGCCGGCTCCACGGTGTCGAGGATCAACTGGTAGTCGCCGCGGCCCTCGAACAGCGAGACCTTGCCACGCACCTTGACCGCCAGGCCGTCCTTCAACGCCTGGCGCACCCGCGCAGCGTTGTTGCGAAACAACGCGCAACGCACTTGGGCGCCGCTGTCCTTGAGGGTGAAATACACATGGCCGGAGGCCGGGCGCGCGAGGTTGGAGATCTCGCCCTCGACCCAGATATTGGTGAACACGTCTTCCAGCAACACCCGCGCGCGGCCGTTGAGCTGGCTGACAGTCAGGACTTCGCGGTCCAGGCCCAGACGGGCAAAGGGATCTTTAATCATGGGCGGCAGTTTATAGGCATTCGTGCAGGGTTTGACAGAACTGCTCCACCAGCGCACTCGGCGCCTGCGGGCAGGCCAGGGCCACGGTGCTCAGGCAGTCCGGGTCGGCCAGGGGCAAAAAGTGCACGTTGGCGGGCGCGATGTCCTGCATGGATTTTGGTAACAAGGCAATACCGAAGCCGGCCTGGATCAACTGCAGCTGGGTGGTCTTGCGCGACATCACCCGCGCGGCCTTGGGGAAAAATCCTGCGCGCATGCACAACTCGGCTGACAGATAACTCAATCCGCCGCGCTGCGGATGCGGGATCGAGATAAACGCCTGATCCTTGAGTTGGGCCAATTCGACCGGCGCCTGGCTGCGCGCCAGGGGATGGTTCGGCGGTACCGCCAGCAGCAGTTGTTCACTGTATAAAGGCACTACACGCACGCCTTCGCGCTGGCGCAGCACGGGCAGGCGCAACAGGCCCACTTCCAGGCGACCGTCGGCGATTTCTTCCAGCTGCGCTTCGGAGGACAGTTTGACGATGTCCATCGACGCACCGGGGCAGCGCGCAAGCCAAGTACTGATGCCCTGAAGCAAAGGCCCGCTCATCGGCACGGTGCTCGAATGGCTCAGGCGTAGCGTGCCGAGTTGGCCGTTGCCCACCTGCGTCGCCATTTCGCTGGCTTTGAGCAACTCGCTCAGCAGGTTGCGTGCACGCGGATAGAAGGCCTCACCGGCGGCCGTCAACCGCGGCTGGCGCGCCGTGCGTTCGAACAGCGGGGTTTGCAGTTGGGTTTCCAGCTCCTTGATCTGCCGGCTCAGTGCCGATTGCGCGACAAATAGGCGCTCGGCGGCAGCGCTGAAACTGCCACTGTCGGCGATTTCGACGAAGTAGCGCAGTTGGCGGGTAGAGATCACGCGTCATGCCTTTTCGAGATGGGTGGAGGGCTTTGAAGATATTAGTCGCAACCCTCGCGAATGGCTAAAGTGATGACCATCTCTTACAAGGAATCATCATGGGCCCGGTTGAACTGATGAGTCAGTGGTCGTTTGGCGGTGTGGATTGGCTGGTGATCGGCCTGGGCATTGTCGTGGCCTACATCGTGTTTGGCATCGCCGGCTTCGGCACGGCGCTGGTGGCGGGGCCGATCCTGATCGTGTTCATGCCGCTGTCGAAGATCATCCCGTTGCTGGTGCTGCTGGATTTTGTCGCGGCGTTTGGCAACCTGCTGCAGTCGCGCCGGGACGTGAACAAGCCGGAGTTGCTGCGATTGCTGCCCTGCATGGCGATTGGCTGCACCCTGGGCGTGGTGTTCTTGCTCAACCTGCATTCGGATCTGTTGCTGCTGTTGATGGGGCTGTTTATCAGCGCCTACGCGATTTACAGCCTGGCGGTAAAGGCGCGGCCGACCCAACTGGCGGCGGGCTGGTCGATCCCGATGGGTACGGTCGGCGGGCTGTTTGGTGCGTTGTTCGGCAGTGGTGGCTTCTTATATGCCATCTACCTCAACAGTCGCTTGCCCAAGGACGCGGCCCGCGCCACGCAAAGCGCGCTGATCAGTTGCAGCACGGTGGTGCGCTTGACTCTGTTCCTGATTGCCGGGGTCTATGCGGATCTGCCGTTGCTGATGTTGGCGCTGTGCCTGTTGCCGGCGATGGCCCTGGGATTGTGGTGTGGGCGCAGGCTGACGATGCGCATGTCTCGCGAGGCGTTCGTGCGCTTGGTGACATGGCTGGTGCTGGCGAGTGGGATTGCGTTGATCGGGCGGTATTTGAGTACTTGACCTGTGTGGGGCAGGGATTAAGCTGCCAGCCTTCAGGGCCTCTTCGCGAGCAAGCCCGCTCCCACATTTGAATCTATTCACAAATCAAAATGTGGGAGCGGGCTTGCTCGCGAAGGCGCCAGACGGCACACCGCAGGACTCCCAGGCCTCATGAACTCGCAAAGCATCCTTGTCCCGAAAATCTCCACCTTGCCCGTCCACGAACCCCGCGCCCGGGCGATCGTGCGTTGGCTGGTGCGCAAGAACATCATCAAGGAAGAGCTGACCACCTGCGGGCGCACCGGCAATCGCATGGGCTACGCCCTGGCCGATGGCGCGCGTGCCGTGGTGCTGCACCCCGAGGCATTGCCGTTCAACGAGCCGATCAACGGCCTGGAGATCATCTACAAGCGCTGCATCTACACGCCGGCCAAGGGTTTCCTCGAAGAAGCCGGCTGCCCGGAGTGCCTCAAGGAAGTCGGCGAGGCGCTGTTCGAAAGCCTCGAAGACTGGATGCCCGGCCACACCGACAACTTCACCTGCCCGCTGTGTGGGCATGAGGACGACATCAACGGGTTTCTTTTCCTGCAGGAATGCGGGTTTTCCAACCTGGGATTCATCTTCAACAACTGGGCCGAGGCGGGGTTCAAGCAGAGCTTTATCGACGAATTTGCCGATTGGCTCGATCAGAAGATGAGTTGGGTCAAGGTCGAGCTCTAAACCACCGCTGCGCAACGTAGTAGGAGCCCGGCTTGCCGGCGATGGCGCCCGATGGTCGAGCGCAAGGCTCAAGGACTTCATCGCCGGCAAGCCGGCTCCTGCAGTGGCTGTTTTTCTCCATCTATCAGTATTACCAAGTTTGTCAGAGTTTTACATTGAGCCTGACAGGGTGCATGTATATAATGGCGCGCTTCCATTTTCCCGCTCGGGAGCCCCCGCGATGCTGCGTATCAGCCAAGAAGCTCTGACATTCGACGACATTCTCCTAGTGCCCGGTTATTCCGAGGTGCTTCCTAACGAAGTCAGTCTCAAGACCCGCCTAACCCGTGGCATCGAGCTGAATATTCCCCTGGTTTCCGCTGCCATGGACACCGTCACCGAAGCCCGTCTGGCCATCGCCATGGCTCAGGAAGGCGGCATCGGCATCATCCACAAGAACATGACTATCGAGCAGCAAGCTGCCGAAGTGCGCAAGGTCAAGCGTTACGAAGCCGGTGTGGTGAAAGATCCCATCACTATCGAAGCCGACGCCACCGTGCGTGACCTGTTCGACCTGACCCGCCTGCACAACATCTCCGGCGTTCCGGTGCTGCACGATGGCGACCTGGTCGGCATCGTCACTTCCCGTGACGTGCGTTTCGAGAACCGTCTTGAAGTTACCGTCCGCGAAGTGATGACGCCCAAAGAGCGTCTGGTCACGGTCAAGGAAGGCGCCGACAAGAACGATGTGCGCGAACTGCTGCACAAGCACCGCATCGAGCGCGTGCTGATCGTCGACGACAAATTCGCGCTCAAGGGCATGATGACCGTCAACGACATCGAAAAAGCCAAGGCCTACCCGCTGGCCAGCAAGGATGACCAAGGTCGTCTGCGCGTGGGTGCTGCAGTCGGTACCGGTAAAGACACCGGCGACCGTGTTTCGGCCCTGGTGGCTGCCGGTGTTGACGTGGTGGTGGTCGACACGGCTCACGGTCACTCCAAAGGTGTGATCGACCGCGTTCGCTGGGTCAAGCAGAATTTCCCTGAAGTACAGGTGATCGGCGGCAACATCGCCACCGGCGCTGCTGCCAAGGCCCTGGCCGAAGCCGGCGCCGACGCCGTCAAGGTCGGTATCGGCCCTGGCTCGATCTGCACCACGCGTATCGTCGCCGGTGTGGGCGTGCCGCAAATCAGCGCCATCGCCAACGTCGCCGCGGCCCTTGAAGGCACCGGCGTACCGTTGATCGCCGACGGCGGCATCCGTTTCTCCGGTGACCTGTCCAAGGCCATCGTTGCCGGTGCTTCCTGCGTGATGATGGGCTCGATGTTCGCCGGTACCGAAGAAGCGCCAGGCGAGATCGAACTGTTCCAGGGCCGTTCGTACAAGGCTTACCGCGGCATGGGTTCGCTGGGCGCCATGTCCCAGGCGCAAGGTTCCTCCGACCGCTACTTCCAGGACTCTTCGGCAGGCGCCGAGAAGCTCGTACCGGAAGGCATCGAAGGCCGTGTTCCGTACAAAGGCACCCTGAGCGCGATCATCCATCAACTGATGGGCGGCCTGCGTTCCTCGATGGGCTACACCGGCAGCGCCGACATCGAAGAAATGCGCACCAAGCCTGAGTTCGTGCGGATCACCGGTGCTGGCATGGCCGAGTCCCACGTCCACGACGTACAGATCACCAAGGAAGCGCCAAACTACCGCGTAGGTTGAGGCTTCCAGCAAATAGTTAAGTAACCGGGGCTGTCTTATTCAGCCCCGAGTTGTTTCTGATTCATTAGACGAGACTGATCTCATGGCCCTCGACATTCACGCCCACCGCATCCTGATCCTCGACTTCGGTTCCCAGTACACCCAGCTGATCGCCCGCCGCGTGCGCGAAATCGGCGTGTACTGCGAACTGCATCCGTTCGACATGGATGACGAAGCGATTCGCGAATTCGCTCCAAAAGGCGTCATTCTCGCCGGCGGCCCCGAGTCCGTGCACGAAGCCAACAGCCCGCGTTGCCCACAGGCAGTGTTCGACCTGGGCGTGCCGGTCTTCGGTATCTGCTACGGCATGCAGACCATGGCCGAGCAACTGGGCGGCAAGGTCGAAGGTTCCGAGCTGCGTGAGTTCGGTTACGCGCGTGTCGACGTGGTCGGCAAGAGCCGCCTGCTGGACGGCATCGAAGACCACATCGACGCCGACGGCCTGTTCGGCCTCGACGTATGGATGAGCCACGGTGACAAGGTCACCAAGATGCCGGAAGACTTCCACATCCTGGCCAGCACCCCGAGCTGCCCGATCGCCGGCATGTTCAGCGACGAGCGTCGTTACTACGGCGTGCAGTTCCACCCGGAAGTGACCCACACCAAGCAAGGCGGGCGCATCCTGTCGCGCTTCATCCTCGACATCTGCGAGTGTGAAGCCCTGTGGACTCCGTCGAAAATCGCTGAAGACGCCATTGCCCAGGTGCGCGCCCAGGTCGGCACCGACAACGTGTTGCTCGGCCTGTCCGGCGGCGTTGACTCCTCCGTGGTTGCTGCGCTGCTGCACAAAGCCATCGGCGACCAACTGACGTGCGTGTTCGTCGACAACGGCCTGCTGCGCTTGCACGAAGGTGAGCAAGTGATGGCCATGTTCGCCGAGAACATGGGCGTCAAGGTGATCCGCGCTAACGCTGAGGACCAGTTCCTCGACAACCTGGCCGGCGAGTCCGACCCTGAGAAGAAGCGCAAGATCATCGGTCGCACCTTCATCGACGTCTTCGATGCCCAGTCCAACAAGCTGGACAACATCAAGTTCCTCGCCCAGGGCACCATCTACCCTGACGTGATCGAGTCGGCCGGCGCCAAGAGCGGCAAGGCCCACGTGATCAAGTCCCACCACAACGTGGGTGGCCTGCCTGAGGAAATGAACCTCAAGCTGGTAGAACCGCTGCGCGAGCTGTTCAAGGACGAAGTCCGCCGTCTCGGCCTGGAACTCGGCCTGCCGTACGACATGGTCTACCGCCACCCATTCCCGGGCCCGGGCCTGGGCGTGCGGATCCTCGGTGAAGTGAAGAAGGAATACGCCGACCTGCTGCGTCGCGCCGACCACATCTTCATCGAAGAACTGCGCAAGGCTGACTGGTACCACAAGGTCAGCCAGGCCTTCGTGGTGTTCCAGCCGGTCAAATCGGTTGGCGTTGTCGGCGATGGCCGTCGCTACGCATGGGTCGTGGCCCTGCGTGCGGTGGAAACCATCGACTTCATGACCGCCCGTTGGGCACACCTGCCGTACGAACTGCTGGAAACCGTCAGCGGCCGTATCATCAATGAGATCGAAGGTATTTCGCGCGTGACTTACGACGTGTCGAGCAAGCCGCCGGCGACCATTGAGTGGGAATAAGCAAGGCGGGCCTGAATGGCCTGCGTTGAGTGAGTAAAAAACCTGGCCTCGGCCAGGTTTTTTATTGCCTATCAGGCAGAAACCCGACTTTGCAGGCTCATGCCCATATTGGTAAGGGCGCTGGAGAGTTTTTCCAGGGTGGGGAAGTGCACCTCATGCACGCCTACCCAGGCGGGACGTTCGATGTAGAAGCTGCCGTCGACCAGCCGATTGATGGGCGTGGAGACGATCCCCCTGTCGCGGCTGTGGTGCAGCAAGGTGTAGTTGCCCTGGTTTTCGTCGATCACGTACATGCCCTTGCGAAACAGCAGTCGCTGGTTTTGCTCCAGCGTCCGGTGCACCCGCGGGGCTTCCACTTGTACGCGCAGGTCGGCATGCAAGGTGTCGAAGCTGTCGCCGACGCTTTCATGGCTGGGGGCGCTGTCGCGATCAATGGCGATGCCGGGGTCGATACGCACGTCGTGACCCTGCCCCGGCAGCACCTCTTCTATACGCAGCCCGATCCCCCCTTCCAGCTCGCTGATACCGGCGAAGCCGTTGAAGGTGTTGATGTTTTTCGTGTCGGTGAGGACCAGCCATTTACCGCCGCCGTTCAGGGCTCTGTCGGTTTGCATGACGGTGTGGGCGAGGTAGTTGCTCATCGCTTGTTCTGAAAGGTCGGCGATAGGGTTGGGGTATTTGTAGTGCGCTGCGCAGTCGAAGGCCTGCACGCGTATGCCGTTGGCCCTGGCTGCCTTGACCAGTTCCCGTTCATTGAATTGCCCGGCCGGGTCGGTGCCCAGTCGGCTCAGGTAGTTGTCGAGGTCTTCGGACATTTCCCCTGTGTGCCAATACTGGTTCAAGTCATCCTGGACGAAGTCGTTGAGCAGGCGGCGCATGTACAGGGTTTTCACGCCTTTGCGTGCAAAAAACGCTAGCTTTTCGATCACCAGGCGGGTGCTGGTAATACGGTCGAGGGTTTCACCGATGGCGTAGCCCGGTATGGCGTCAGGCAGGCGTTCAAGCACTTCATCGAGGGTGGCGGCGGGTTCGAAAGTCGCCATAGCCGGACGAGGTGGTAATGGGGTCCAGGACAGCTCGTTGTAGAAGTCTTTCGCCGATTGCAGCAGTTTGTTGTGTGTTGTGCTGAAGTAGTGGGTGAAGCGATCAATGTGGCTGAAGCGGCTGTGAATATGGGGTTCAGGCAGGCCCAGTGCCCAGCGTTTGACCTCGGCACGGGTGGAGGGTGGGGTGTCGAATGGCGTGGTCACCCTGCGCAGTGGGTTGGCGGGCGCAATCGTCGGCTCCGGGGGCGCTGTGATCGGCGTGGGGGCCGGCACCCGAGCGGCTTTGCTGGAATTGCCGCCGCCGCCTTTCAAGCCGTTGACGGGCACCCGCTCCCATTTATCAAGTGGATTGAGCCGTACTGGCAGCGAGCCGGAAAAACCGTGGGGGTTGTCCGGGTCGACGACGGCCCAATAACCGCGACCGTTGGGATCAGCCTGGTAGCGCACGTAATAGGCCTCATCGTTCAGCAGGATCGCGTGCTGTGCCATGTCGTCGGAGGACCTGAGGGTGTAGACCTGGTGAAACTTTCCCGGGGCAGTGTTGAGGGTTTCGCCTTCCAGTATGAGGTTGGTCTGGTAGGTGGCGGGCACTGCGGGTTCATAGGCGGCAGGGACGACGGCAGGCTTTGCGGGTTCGGTCGCTGCAATCGGTTCAACTGCCCGAGTGTCGGCCACTTCGATGATATCCGGCATGACCCCGTCGGCTTTCAGCAGGCTCAGGTTGAATAAGGTGTCGATGGCGCTGAGTATCGCACCCAGTTCTCCGGCGCGGCGTTCAGCCGGAGTTTTGCCGTTGATTGCCTGGTCGAGATTCAAGCCAAGATTAGCCATGCTGGCGCCCACGACCACCAGCGCCACTGGCCAGCCCGCCACGGCCATCGGGCCGAAGGTTTTGCCGAAGGCATTCAGGTAACCGATCCACAGTTTTTTGCGCAGGTCGCCATTACTGCGCAGGGAGAAATCGGCATCGTTGCGCATGCGCGCTTGGCTGGAGTGTGCCAGCCACGTGAATGCATCACCCGTAATCGTCTGGTCGATCTGATTGATCAGGTGGTGATCCCAGGTGCCCCAGTCGATAAACAGTTGGTCGAGTTGGTGGTACAGGCCCTTGTCCACCCAGTCTGGCGGCAGGGTGCCCGCCAGGGCCTGGCCGGTGCGATAGATCAGCACCGGCGTGAGCAGCATTTGCTTCCAGGTGACGGCGTCGGTGTCGTCCTGCTGGACCTGGGCCGACAGGGGGAAGTGGGCCATGAAGCGTGCGCGTTTATCCGGGTGATTGGTCTGGTTCAGCAGCCAGAAATGCAGGTCGGCCGGTGTCTCGAAACAGTGGAAGGTCTGCGTCTCGCCGGGGATATAAAGAATTTGCCGGCCGTCGGCATCGATGATGCGCAGCAGGTCCGTGGCGATATGCCCGCCGATATCCAGCGCCGCCACGCGCAGCCCGTGTGCCGAAGGTGCTTCGGTTTGCAGGTTGGGCAGCGTCGGCGGCCAGCACAGGTTGCCAGCGCACGCGCTGATGACGGTCTGCAACTGTGACGCGCTGAGCTGTCCGGCCTGCCGGGCTTGCAGGGCTTCGGCCAGGCAGTTGACCTTGGCCAGGGTGCGGAAGTGCTCGAAGTGTGTGCGCCAGAAGGTCTCCATGCGCGTGGTGTAGCGGTCGCAGAAGTTGATTGCCCAGAAGTCATTGAGCACTGCGCGAGCCGACAGTCGCACTTCGTTGTGGTGGTCGAACAGCCGCGCTTCGGCACCCTCGCGATAAAAACCGCCGTCGCCATCGAGCAAGTCGGCGTTGTCCTGGTCGTGCACATTGAAACGGTGAATGACCAACTGCGTGAGGGTCATCGACTCTTGCGGTTTCTCGTTATGGCCCCAGCCGGTGAAGGTGGCCGGGTCGCTGTAGCCGCCCTTGAAGCGGTGCCAGTACAGGTGATCGGGATCCAGGGTTGCCAGGTCATGCCTGGCGAGAATTTCACACGCGGCCTCGCGGGCCATCGTCTGCATGTTCGGGCAGGCATCCAGTACCACGGGGGCCAGGGCCCGGAGTTGGTGCTGGGCGGCGGGGGAGGTGTCGGCAAGTGGCATGGTGCTCTCCTTGAAGGGGGAGAGCGGAGCATGCCCAGCCCTTCAGAAGGGCGGCAGGTAGATAATTAACGCCGCGCAATATCCGAAAAATAAAACTTATCCAACGTATGCCGCGACTCGGTGTATTCGAACTGCCGCCCATCCTGCAAAAACGTCTGGTTGCTCACCACGATCACATGGCTCTGGCCTTCGAGGTCCAGGTGCGTCTGATCGTCCTTGCCACGCGGCAGGGCTTCGATGGTGCGTTGGGCGTAGCTGATTTGCAGTTGCAGGGTCTGCTCGATGAAGGCGTAGATCGACTGCTCGGCAATCGAGCGGTCGAGGCCTGGGATCAGGTCGGCGACGAAGTGGTTGATGTCGAGGATCACCCGTTTGCCGCCGATGCGCCGCACGCGTTTGATACGCGTAATCAGCGTGCCCGGCTCGGCCTCGATGTGTTGCAACAGTGGGCCGTCGAGGGGCAGTTGGGTGAATTCGACGACCTCGGTGCGGACGTCGTCGCCCAGGTCGGCGTGGGTTTCGTGGAAGCTGACGATGCCGCCCAGTTGGAATTCAATCGGGTTGGGCGACAGCACAAACGTGCCCTTGCCGTGGATTTTTTGCGCGAACCCGCGCTCCTGCAACTGCTCGATAGCCCGACGCACGGTGCCACGGCTGGCCTGGTAGGCGTCCATCAATTCGGTTTCGGAGGGAAGGCGCGTGCCGCGTTGCAAACGTTCAGTGGTGATGCTGGCAAGCAGATCCGTATAGATCTGGTTGTATTTGCTCATGGGGATGGCTCTGTGCCCGACTTGATGAAAGTGAACGGTGCGTTCACGGCAGGAACCTTAGTGGCAGAGGTGGGGTTTGTCCATCAGACCCTTGGATATCTGCGGCCTCCAGCGATATGACAGCCTACAAGATATAAACATTTTGTAACTCGTACAGACGAGTTGTTGCTTTAACTCGTACAGACGAGTACTTTTGCCCTCGGCGTGCTGCCAATGACTGCCCCCAAATAAAAAAATCAAAGTGGAAACCAAGCATGAGCCACGACTATTCGACGATTGCCCGCGAGATTCTCGAGAACCTCGGTGGCAGCGATAACCTTGAACAAGCTGCCCACTGCGTGACCCGCCTGCGCCTGGCGCTCAAGGACCCGAGCCTGGTCAACAGCAGCGCGCTGAACCAGGTCGACCTGGTCAAGGGCTCGTTCTTTACCGGCGGCCTGTTCCAGGTCGTGATCGGCCCCGGTGAAGTGGAAAAGGTCTACGCCGCCCTGCGCGAACAGACCGGCCTCGCCGCTGCCACCATCGCCGACGTGAAGAAGAAGGGCGCCGACAAGACCAACGCCATGCAGCGTCTGGTGCGGGTCTTTTCCGATGTGTTCATGCCGATCCTGCCCGCGCTGATCATCGCCGGCCTGCTGATGGGGGTGAACAACCTGATGGGCGCCAAGGGCATGTTCATCGACGGCAAGACGCTGCTCGAGGCCTACCCGAACCTGGATGGGCTGTGGAGCCTGATCAACCTGATGGCCAACACCTCGTTCGTGTTCCTGCCGGCGCTGGTCGGCTGGTCGGCGGCCAAGCGTTTTGGTGGCAGCGAAATCCTCGGCATCGTGCTTGGCCTGATGCTGGTGCACCCGGACCTGCTCAACGCCTGGAACTACGGCAAGGCGGTCGCCGGGCTCGACGGCCAGAGCCTGCCGTACTTCGATATTTTCGGCTGGTTCAAGATCGAAAAAGTCGGCTACCAGGGGCAGATCCTGCCGATCCTGATGGCGGCCTACGTGATGAGCGTGATCGAGAAGTGGCTGCGCGCTCGCGTGCCCAACGCGATTCAACTGCTGGTCGTGCCGATCACCACCATCGTCGTCACCGGTGTGCTGGCGCTGGCGATCATCGGCCCGGTCACGCGTCACCTCGGGATCCTGATCACCGAAGGCGTGGTCACCCTGTTTGACCTCGCGCCGATGGTCGGCGGGGCGATTTTCGGCCTGTTGTATGCGCCGCTGGTGATCACCGGCATGCACCACATGTTCCTCGCCGTGGACCTGCAGCTGATCTCCACCCAGGGCGGCACGTTTATCTGGCCAATGATTGTGATGTCCAACCTGGCCCAGGGCAGCGCAGCACTCGCGGTGTTCTACACCACCCGCAATGCGCGGGATAAAAGCATGGCCTCGACCTCGGCGATTTCCGCGTACTTCGGCATCACTGAGCCGGCGATGTTCGGCGTGAACCTGCGCTTCAAATTTCCATTCTATGCCGCGCTGCTCGGCTCGGCGCTGGGCAGTATTTTCCTCTCGCTGAACAAGGTGCAGGCCTCGGCCATCGGTGTCGGCGGCTTGCCCGGATTCATCTCGATCATTCCGCAGTACATCCCAAGCTTTGTGATCGGGATGGTGGTGGCGATGGTCGTGCCGTTTGTTCTGACCTGTGCATTGAGCATGAAGATCGTTCGGCCTGGTTATCGCGTCGCCTGACCGACCGCTATCGCCGGCAAGGCCCGCACACATTTCAAAGGAGTCCACCATGCAAGACTGGCAACACTCGGTGATCTACCAGATCTACCCCAAAAGCTTCCACAGCCACGCGGGTAACGCCACCGGTGACCTGCTCGGCATCGTGGACAAGCTCGATTACCTCAAATGGCTGGGCGTGGATTACCTGTGGGTCACCCCGTTCCTGCGCTCGCCGCAACGTGACAACGGCTACGACATCAGCGACTACTACGCCATCGACCCCAGCTACGGGACCATGGCCGATTGCGAATTGCTGATCAGCGAAGCGGCCAAGCGCGGCATCAAGCTGATGCTCGACATTGTGGTCAACCACACCTCCATCGAGCATGCGTGGTTCCAGCAGGCGCGCAGCAGCCTCGACAACCCGTACCGCGATTTCTACATCTGGCGCGACCAGCCGAACAACTGGGAATCCAAGTTCGGTGGCTCGGCCTGGGAATACGAGGCGCAAACCGGCCAGTATTTCCTGCACCTGTTCGATCACACCCAGGCCGACCTCAACTGGGACAACCCCCAGGTGCGCGCCGAGGTGTTCAAGTTGATGCGCTTCTGGCGCGACAAGGGCGTGGGCGGCTTCCGCCTGGACGTGATCAACCTGATCTCCAAGCCAGCGGACTTTCCCGAAGACCACAGCGACGGCCGCCGTTTCTACACCGACGGCCCGAACGTGCATGAATACCTGCAGGAAATGCACCGCGAAGTCTTCGAAGGCCATGACCTGATCAACGTCGGCGAGATGTCATCCACCAGCCTGGAACACTGCATCCGCTACTCGAATCCGGCGTCGAAAGAATTGTCGATGACCTTCAACTTTCATCACCTGAAAGTCGATTACCCGAACCTGCAGAAGTGGGTGAGGGCGGACTTCGACTTCCTGCAACTCAAGCAGATTCTGTCCGACTGGCAGCTCGGCATGCAGGCCGGTGGCGGCTGGAACGCGCTGTTCTGGTGTAACCACGACCAGCCGCGGGTGGTCTCGCGTTTCGGTGACGACGGTGAGCACCGCGTGGTCTCGGCGAAGATGCTCGGCACCGCGTTGCACTTCCTGCAGGGCACGCCGTTTGTGTACCAGGGCGAAGAGCTGGGCATGACCAATCCGGGGTTCGACCGGATCGAGCAGTACCGCGATGTCGAGACCCTGAACATCTTCCGTCTCAAGCGCGATGCCGGTGAGTCCGAGGCGTCGAGCATGGCGGCGATCATGCAGAAGTCCCGTGACAACAGCCGCACGCCGATGCAGTGGGACACCCAGGCGAATGCCGGTTTCAGTCGCGGCGAACCGTGGATCGGGATCCCGGCCAATGCCGCGCAGATCAATGCGCAGAGCCAACTGGATGACCCGGATTCGGTGCTGCATCACTACCGCGCGCTGATCGACTTGCGTCGCCACGAACCGCTGATCCAGACCGGCGTTTACCGCCAACTGCTGCAGGACCATCTGCAGGTCTGGGCGTACCTGCGCGAGGGGCAGGGCGAGCGCTTGCTGGTGCTGAACAACTTCTATGGCACGCCGTGCGAAATCCAGCTGCCGGATGGCGTGATCAACCCCGCCAGCGAACAGCGCCTGCTGATCAGCAACTACCCCGATTGCCCGCAGCGCACCGACACGGTCGCACTGCGCCCCTATGAATCGTTCGTCCTGCACCTGAAAGACTGAAACACCACCATTCCCCGTAGGCGCCGGCTTGCCGGCGATAGCGCCCTCCAGACCGCTATCGCTCGGCGGACCGCTATCGCCAGCAAGCTGGCGCCTGCAAGGGATCGTGTCGGGTAAAAAAAAGTAAGAAAACAATAAAAATAAAAGGAGCGCTGCATGAAAACAACAATAAAACTGGGCCTCGTCGCATCCTGCCTGACCCTTCCACTGGGCGCTCAGGCGCTGGAATTTGCCGGTTACTTGCGTAGCGGCGCGGGGACTTCCACGGGCAGTGGCAAACAGCAATGTTTCCAGTTGCCGGGGGCGCAAACCAAGTACCGCCTGGGCAACGAATGTGAGCAATATGCGGAGCTGGAATTGCGCCAGGACCTGCTGACCCTCGACGACGGCTCTGTACTCAGCGTCGACGCCATGGCCTCGCTGTACAACAAGTACGACCGCGCGCTTAAATTCCAGGGCGAGGACAACGGCTCGGCGCGCATGCCGCAGATGTATGCGCAATGGTCGAACCTGCCCGCGCTCAACGGCGGTTCGATGTGGGCCGGTCGGCGTTACTACAAGCGTAATGACATCCATATCTCCGATTTCTACTACTGGAACCAGAGCGCCACGGGCGGTGGCATCGAGGACGTGCTGATCGGCGACCTGAAGTACAGCTACGCCATTTCGCGCAAGGACAACCTGTACCAGAAGGAATACGCCACCCGTCACGACTTCAACGTCGCGGGTTTCAAGACCAACCCCGGCGGCGAGCTGGAGCTGGGCTTGAGCTACATCGAAAAGGCCGGTGGGCGCGACACCAACAGCGGCTGGGCAATCACCGCGCAACACGTGCAGAAGCCTTTCCTCGGCGGCAAGAACAAGTTCGCCCTGCAGTACGGCGAAGGCCCCGGCACCGGCCTGGGCTACACCGGTAATACCTTCCTGGATAACAGCAGCAAAAGTTATCGCGCCGTCGAGTTTTTCGACTGGCAAGTGACCCCGCGTTTTGGCGGGCAGATCGAGGCGGTGTACCAGAAGGACATTCGCCCAGGCAGCCAGGACCAGACCTGGATGTCGGTCGGCGTGCGCCCGGCGTATGCCATCAGCGAGCAGTTCAAGCTGGTCACCGAACTCGGCCATGATCAGGTCGAGGCCAGCGGCGGCACGCGCAAGCTGAGCAAATTTACCTTCGCCCCGACCTGGTCGCCCAACGGCCCGGATTTCTGGGCGCGGCCGGAAGTGCGGTTGTATTACACCTATGCGAGCTGGAACGAAGCGGCCAAGCGTGCGGCGAATGAACTGGCGGCGGGCTCGGCGTTGTCCGATACCGGCGCCTATGGCACGGCGCGGCATGGGTCGAATGTGGGTGTGCAAGTCGAATACTGGTGGAAATAGCTCGGATTCAAGTGAGCGAGCTTTATGTGGGAACTGGCTTGCCTGCGATAGCAACACCTCGGTCTTACTGAGAAACCGAGTCGCCGGCATCGCAGGCAAGCCAGCTCCCACATTGGACCGTCGTTCGCCCTATGATTTTTACAGAACAAAATAGCAGGTGAAGTCATGACCACAACGCAACCCTTGGAACTGCTGGCGCCCCTGTCCGGGGTGCTGCTGGCCCTGGACCGGGTACCCGACCCGGTATTCTCCAGCCGTCTGATCGGCGACGGCCTGTGCATCGACCCGACCTCGCAGACGCTCTGCGCACCGTTGGCGGGCGTGATCAGCAATATCCAGGACAGTGGTCATGCCGTCAGCATCACCGACGACAATGGCGTCCAGGTGCTCATGCATATCGGCCTGGACACCGTGAACCTGGCGGGCCAGGGCTTCACGCGGCGGGTCGTGGAAGGCCAGCGGGTGGAGGCCGGGCAAGTGCTGATCGAGTTCGATGCCGACTATGTGGCACTCAATGCCCGCAGTCTGCTGACCTTGATGCTGGTGGTCAGCGGCGAGCCGTTTACGCTGCTGGCGGCGGACAACGGCGTGGTGGCGGTGGGGCAGCCGCTGTTGCAGGTGTCCCCAGGCGAGGCGGCTGAAGGTGCGGAGGAAGAAGAGGGCGACGCGCTGTTCTCCAAGCCGCTGACCTTGCCCAATGCCAACGGCTTGCATGCGCGCCCGGCAGCCGTGTTTGCCCAGGCGGCGAAAGGTTTTAGCGCGAGCATTTACCTGCACAAGCAGACCCAGAGTGCCAACGCCAAGTCGCTGGTCGCGATCATGGCGCTGCAGACTGTGCAGGGCGATACCTTACAGGTCAGTGCGGCGGGGGCGGACGCCGAGGCGGCGATCACGGCCTTGGTCGAGTTGTTGGCCCAAGGCTGTGGCGAGTGCGTGACGGCGCCGGCTGAGGAGGCCGAGGTGGTTGCGCCAGTGTCGTCGGCGAGTGTCTTGCGCGGCGTGTGTGCGTCACCGGGTTCGGCGTTCGGCCAGGTGGTTCAAGTGGCTGAGCCCGAACTGAGCATCACTGAGCAGGGCAGTACGCTAGCTGCCGAGCGCGCGGCGTTGGCGCGTGGCCTGCAGGCGGCAACCGACGCCTTGCAAACCCTGCAAGCCAAGGCTGCCGGCAGCGCCCAGGCGCAGATCTTCGCTGCCCATCAGGAACTGCTCGAAGACCCGACCTTGCTGGAGCAAGCCCACCGCCTGCTGGACGAGGGCAAGAGCGCTGCGTTCGCCTGGAACAGCGCCACGGTGGCCACCGCCAAATTGTTCCAGGGCCTGGGCAATGCGTTGCTCGCCGAACGTGCGGCAGACCTGGCGGATGTGGGCCAGCGTGTGCTGAAACTGATCCTCGGGATCCAGGACAGTGCCTGGGACTTGCCTGAGCGCGCGATCCTGATCGCCGAGCAACTGACGCCGTCGCAAACCGCCAGTCTCGACACCCACAAGGTGCTGGGGTTTGTCACCGTTGGTGGCGGTGCGACGAGCCACGTGGCAATCCTCGCCCGCGCCCTTGGCTTGCCGGCGATCTGTGGAGTGCCCGCGCAGGTACTGGCGCTGGCAAATGGCAAGCAGGTCCTGCTGGATGCCGACAAAGGCGAGTTGCACCTGGACCCCAACCTGGCCGAGATCGAACAGCTGGAAACGGCGCGCAAGCAGCACGTCCTGCGACGCCAGCGTGAAGTGGCGCAGGCCTCGTTGCCCGCGATCACCCGCGACGGCCATCATGTTGAAGTCACTGCCAACGTCGCCTCGCTGCAGGAAGTGGAGCAGTCCCTGACCCTGGGGGGCGAAGGCGTCGGCCTGCTGCGTTCGGAATTCCTCTACCTGGATCGCAATCGCGCGCCCAGCCCGGATGAGCAGGCGGCGACCTACAGCGCCATCGCCCGCGCCTTGGGCCCGCAGCGCAACCTGGTGGTGCGCACCCTGGATGTCGGCGGCGACAAACCGCTGGCGTACGTGCCGATGGACAGTGAGACCAACCCGTTCCTCGGCCTGCGCGGGATTCGCCTGTGCCTGGAGCGCCCGGAGCTGTTGCGCGAGCAGTTTCGCGCGATCCTCGCGAGTGCCGGGCTGACACGCCTGCATATCATGTTGCCGATGGTCAGCCTGCTGTCGGAGCTGCAGGCGGCACGCCGCATTCTTGAAGAAGAAGCGCTGGCGCTGGGGCTCAGCGAGTTGCCGAAGCTGGGCATCATGATCGAAGTACCGTCGGCGGCGCTGATGGCGGACGTGTTTGCGCCGCACGTGGATTTTTTCTCGATCGGCACCAATGACCTGACCCAGTACACCCTGGCCATGGACCGCGATCACCCACGCCTGGCCAGCCAGGCCGACAGCTTTCACCCGGCGGTGCTGCGCCTGATCGCGACCACCGTCACGGCGGCGCATGCCCATGGCAAGTGGGTCGGGGTGTGTGGCGCGCTGGCGTCCGAAGCACTGGCGGTGCCAGTGTTGATCGGGCTTGGCGTGGATGAGTTGTCGGTCAGCGTGCCGCTGATCCCGACCATCAAGGCCGGCGTGCGTGAGCTGGACCTGGACGGCTGCCAGACCCTCGCCCGCCACGTGCTGGGCCTGGAGGAAGCCAGCCAGGTGCGCGAGGCTGTGCGCCGGTATCGCGCGGCCACTGTTGAAACCTCACCTGTCGTGGAGCACTGAGCATGTTCGAGAAATTGCAGCGGGCGTTCTGGAAAGCCCTGACCCCGGATCTGATCGCCGAAACCGTGGTGGCGCCAGTACCAAGTGGGTTGTCGGCCGAGGTGCTGAGTGCACTGGGCGGCGCGGATAACCTCAAGTCGCAGCAGCGTGTGGCACTGACGCGGGTGCGCGTGCAGCTGCAGGACGCGGGACGGTTGGATGAGTCGGCGTTGAAGGCGGCGGGTGTGCCGGCAGTGATGGTATTGACCGGCGGCGTCGTGCATCTGCTCACTGGCCTCTGAAGCCAGGCGCAGATCAAAAATGTGGGAGCTGGCTTGCCTACGATAGCGGTGGGTCAGCCACTACCTTCAGTGACTGGCACACCGCTTTCGCGAGCAAGCCCGCTCCCACAGTTTTGATCGTTGTTCGGGCTTGTGATTCGGGGCGCCGCACCGGCATTTGAGCGGTCTGATCAACCCGGTTCCAACCTTGGAATACATTGCAAAATGTGGGAGCTGGCTTGCCTGCGATAGCGGTGAGTCAGCCACTACCTTCAGTGACTGGCACACCGCTTTCGCGGGCAAGGCCGCTCCCACAGTTTTGATCGTTGTTCGGGCTTGTGATTCGGGGCGCCGCACCGGCATTTGAGCGGTCTGATCAACC
>NZ_JBWKSN010000018.1:0-99707 GCF_059419825.1 Pseudomonas sp. GW821-FHT05D12
CCCCCCCCCCCCCCCCCCCCCCCCCCCCCCCCCCCCCCCCCCCCCCCCCCCCCCCCCCCCCCGCTCCCACATTTAGACCGAGTCGGGCTTAGTTGCTCTTGACGGCGTAATCCGGCTTTTTGTCATTGCCAGGGATGTACGGGCTCCACGGTTGCGCGCGGATCGGCTCCTGGGTCTGCCAGACCACCGAGAATTGCCCGTCCGCCTGGATCTCGCCGATCATTACTGGCTTGTGCAGGTGGTGATTGGTCTTGTCCATGGTCAGGGTGAAGCCCGACGGCGCGGCGAAGGTCTGGCCGGCCAGCGCTTCACGCACTTTGTCGACATCGGTGGACTTGGCTTTCTCGACGGCCTGCGCCCACATATGGATGCCCACGTAGGTGGCTTCCATCGGGTCGTTGGTCACGGCTTTGTCCGCGCCCGGCAGGTTGTGTTTCTTGGCGTAGGCCTTCCAGTCGGCGACGAATTTGGTGTTCACCGGGTTCTCCACCGACTGGAAGTAGTTCCAGGCCGCGAGGTTGCCCACCAGCGGCTTGGTGTCGATGCCGCGCAGCTCTTCTTCACCCACCGAGAACGCCACCACCGGTACGTCGGTGGCCTTCAGGCCCTGGTTGGCCAGCTCTTTGTAGAACGGCACGTTGGAGTCGCCATTCACGGTGGAGATCACTGCCGTCTTGCCGCCGGCGGAGAACTTCTTGATGTTGGCGACGATGGTCTGGTAGTCGGCGTGGCCGAACGGGGTGTAGACCTCTTCGATGTCTTTGTCCGCTACACCTTTGGAATGCAGGAACGAGCGCAGGATCTTGTTGGTGGTGCGTGGGTACACGTAATCGGTGCCGAGCAGGAAGAAACGCTTGGCGCTGCCGCCTTCTTCGCTCATCAGGTATTCCACCGCCGGGATCGCTTGCTGGTTCGGCGCTGCACCGGTGTAGAACACGTTGGGCGACATCTCCTCACCCTCGTATTGCACCGGGTAGAACAGCAGGCCATTGAGCTCTTCGAACACCGGCAGCACCGATTTGCGCGACACCGAGGTCCAGCAGCCGAACACCACGGCGACCTTGTCCTGGGTCAGCAGCTGGCGGCCTTTCTCGGCGAACAGCGGCCAGTTGGAGGCGGGGTCGACGACCACCGGCTCGAGCATCTTGCCGTTCACCCCGCCCTTGGCGTTGATCTCGTCGATGGTCATCAGCGCCATGTCCTTGAGCGACGTTTCGGAGATGGCCATGGTCCCGGACAGCGAATGCAGGATGCCGACCTTGATGGTCTCGGCGGCCTGCACGGTCCAGGTCAGGCCCATGGCGGCAATGGATGCCGACAGGGTGAAAGCCTTGATCAAGCTGCGACGCTTCATGGTGCGATCTCCGTAAACGTTGGATTTTTTCTGAGGGCCGGATATGAACGTTAAAACGGTACTAGCAAAGGCTGTGCCCGATGACGCACCGCCCGGTTTTGCGGGGGCATACCTGCAGCTGGAGGGTTGTGCGCACCAAAAACGAGCGACCAGGCGGTGGCGGTGCAGGTGATGCGCCTAAAGAGTGCCGGGTGGCAAAGGCGCCTTGATAACCAAGCGGCGCCCCTCGCGATGAGTTGCAGGCCGCTGTCGCGACAGGGCTGCGTCTCGAGCCCTAGCGCTTGCGCATCAGGCCTATAAAGAACAGCCCGCCGATCGCCGCCGTGGCAATGCCGATCGGCAGGTCTTGCGGGGCGATCAGCGTGCGCGCGGCCACATCCACCCACACCAGGAACAGGCTGCCCAGCAAGGCGCAGACCGGCAGCAACCGGCGGTGCTCGGCGCCTACCAGGCGCCGGGCGATGTGCGGCACCATCAGCCCGACAAAACCGATGGAGCCGCTCACCGACACCAGCACGCCGGTCATCAATGAGGCGATCAGGAATACCCGCAGGCGCACGTTGCGGGCGTTCAGGCCAAGGGTCACGGCGGTCTGTTCGCCGGCCATCAGCGCATTCAGCGGCCGCGCCATGCCCACCAGCAGCATCAGCCCCAGCACCACCACGGCGGCAGGCACCATCAGCAGTTCCCAGCGCGCCAGGCCGAGGCCGCCGAGCATCCAGAACATCACCGCCGACGCGGCGCGATGGTCGCCCATGAACAGCAGCAGGTTGGCCGTCGCCATCATCACGAACGACACCGCCACACCGCACAGCAACAGGCGATCACTCTCCAGCCGGCCATTGCGACTCGCCACGGCCAGCACCACCAGCATGCTCACCAACGCACCGATAAATGCGGCGATGGGCAGGGTCAGCAGGCCGATGATTTCGCCGACATGCAGCACCACGATCACCGCGCCGAGCGTTGCGCCGGAGGTGACGCCCAGCAGGTGCGGATCCGCCAGCGGGTTGCGGGTGACGGCCTGCAATACCGCGCCGATCAACGCCAGGCCGGCGCCCACCAGCGCCCCGAGCAACATGCGCGGCACCCGGATCAGCCAGACGATGTGCTCCTGCCCGACCGGCCAGTTGACCTCGCCGAGTCCGAAGGCCTTGTACAACAAGACGCGCCACACCACGTCCACCGGCACCCGCGCCGGGCCGAAACCCAGGGAGAGCACGCAGGACACCAGCAACACCGCCCCGAGGGCGGCGAGCAGCAAGGCGTAGCGACGGGTGATCATTCGCCGTGGAACCCCTTGGCCAGGGTTTCGACGGCCAGCACGTTATCGATGCCGGGCGTGGCCTGCACGTAAGGGATCACGATAAAACGCTGGTTCTTGATCGCATCCACCGCCTGCAGTGCCGGGTTATTGAGCAGGAAGGCCTGCTTCTGGTCGGCGCTGACTTCGCTGTAGTCGACGATCACGATGACCTGCGGGTTGCGCTCGACCACGGTCTCCCAGTTGATGCGCGTCCAGCTGGCGTCGACGTCGTCGAGGATATTGCGCCCGCCTGCAGCCTCGATCAGTGCCTGGGGCATGCCCAGGCGGCCGGAGGTCATGGCGCGGTCTTCACCGCTGTCATAGAGGAACACGCGGGGTGTGTCGGCGGGCAGGTCCTTGCGCACCTCGGCGACCTGCGCCTGCATCTGGGCGATCAGGGCGTTGGCTCGGTCCTGCACGTCGAAGATCTTGCCCAGGTTGCGCAGGTCATTGTAGGTGTCGTCCAGGGTCGCGGCCGGGCGCTTCATGACAAAGGCGCACGACTCGGTCAGCTCATACACGTTGATGCCCAAGGGTTGCAGGGTTTGCGGCGTGAGGTCGCCGCCCACGCGCATGCCGTAGTCCCAGCCGGCGAAGAAGAAATCCACATTGGCGTTGAGCAGGGTTTCCACCGAGGGATATTTGCTAGCCAGCTCCGGCAGGCCATCGAGGGTCTGGGCCATTTGCGCGCTGACCGACTTCCATCCTGTCACGCCGCTGTAGCCGGCCATGCGTGGCTTGAGGCCCAGGGCGAGCATCATCTGGGTCATGTTGATGTCGTGGCTCACCGCATGCTGCGGCGCTTCCTGGAAGGTCACGTCGCGGTTGCAACTCTTGATGGTCACCGGGTAATGGGTCGCTTCGGCGAACGCTTGAGCCGTGCCGAGCAGCAGGGCGAGAGACAGCAGGGAGCGCAGGATCATGGTTGAGTTATCCAGGTGATTCGGGGGTAGCCGGACAAGGGATGGGTGTCGATCAGCGCCTCGACGCCGAACACGTCGCGCAGCAACTCGGCGGTGAGTACTTGATGGGGCGTGCCACTGGCGACGATGCGCCCGTGGTCGATCACATAGAGGCGGTCGCAAAAGGCGGCGGCGAGGTTCAGGTCGTGGATGCTGGCCAGGGTGCCGATGTTCAGGCGTTTCACCAGCCTTAAAAGCTCAAGCTGGTAGCGCGGGTCGAGGTGGTTGGTCGGCTCGTCGAGGATCAGCAGTTGCGGTTGCTGGGCCAATGCACGGGCCAGGATGACGCGCTGTTTTTCACCGCCCGAGAGCGTGCCGAACGCGTGGTCGTCAAAGCCCTGCATGCCCACCGACGCCAGCGCCTGTTGCACCAGTTGCTGGTCCTGCGGCGTGTCGCTGTCAAACAAACCCTTGTGGGGTGTGCGGCCCATGGCGACCACTTCATCCACGCGTAGGCCGAAGGCATCCGGAAACTCCTGCAACACCACGGCAATACGTTGCGCGCACCACTTGGCGCTTTGCTTCCACACGTTCCGATGGTCGAGCCGCACTTCACCGTGTTCCGGTTGGGTGAACCGGTAGGCGCAGCGCAACAGGCTGGTCTTGCCGCTGCCGTTGGGCCCGATCAGCCCGACAAATTCCCCCGCACCGACCTGCAGGCTGGCGTCACGCAGTTGGAACCGGTGATGGCAGCGGTCGTGACCCGGTGGGGTCCAGCCAAGCTGGGCGAGGGTGAGTGAAGTCATCGTTACTCTCTGGATCAACACAATTGAACGGTGGGGGCTGGCTTGCCTGCTATAGCAGGTTGTCTGGTCCAGATGCACTGCCTGAACCGCCGCCATCGCAGGCAAGCCAGCTCCCACATGGGGTTCCGCTAAAAGGTGTAGTCCGCCGTGACGAAGAACGAGCGCGGTTCACCGAGGATCCACTGTTGGCCGTCGTTGTACTGGCTGACGGCGTAGGTACGGTCGAACAGGTTGTTCAACTGCAGGCCCAGGGTGGTGTTGCGCAGTGCTTTCCACGAGACGCTGGCGTCGACCACGGTGTAGCTCGGCAACTCGTTCTGGTTGGCCATGTCGGCATACCGCGCATCGACATAACGCACACCGGCGCCGGCGCGGATATCGTCGGTCACGGCCTTGCTCAGCCACAGGTTGGCGGTGCGGCGCGGTACGTCCACCGGGCGGTTGCCGTCGCGCGATACCTGTACGCCGTCGACGTCCTGTTTGAAGTCGTCGTACTGCGCCCGCACGAAGGCGGCATTGGCTTGCAGTTGCCAAGCGTTCGGCAATTGCAGGTCGAGGCTGGCTTCCAGGCCATTGGACGATTGCTGGCCGACCTGCTGCTGTTGGTCCGGGTCGCCCGGCACGTCGGTGAGCAGTTTTTTCTTGACGATATGGTAGGCGGCCAGCGTCCATTCACCGCGTTGGTCCCAGAAGGTTTGCTTGATGCCGATCTCGCTTTGCTTGGCCGTCGACAGGTCGAACTGCTGCTGGCTCTTGCTCAGGGAAATCAAGCCGCCGACGCCGTCGGTGCTGGTGGCGTACTGGCCGTAGACCGACGTGTCCGGGGTGATCGCATACACCAGGCCGGCCTTCCAATTGTTGCCGGTGAGGGTCTTGTCGTTCTGGCTGCCGTCGCGCAAATCATCGCGATCAATGTGCGCGTAGTCACGGCGGATGCCGGTGACCAGCGACAGTTTATCGGTAAGTTGCAGGCGGTTTTCAGCGAAGCCGGCGACGGTCTTGGTGGTGGTGGCGAACACCGGTTTGAACGGGGAGTTACTGGCGAACTGTCCAGGCGCCGGGTGGTTCACGTCGATAGGTTGGCCACCGGTGAAGGTGTCTTCAAACGGGGTATTGCTGGCCAGGCGGAAGCGGATGCGGTTGTACTCCACGCCGGTCACGGTCTGGCTGTCGAGGCCGAACAGGGTGTGCTTGAAGGTGAAGGTCTGGCGATCACCGACCTGTTCCTGGTTGTGCTTGATGCCGAAGTTGCCGCTGCGGGTGAGTTGGCCGTCGGTGAAGTTGTAGTTCTCGGCGTTCTGCCAGCGACGCTGGTTCTTCAGGTAGTACAGCTCGTTGGTGGCGCTGACATGGTCGTTGATCTGCCACTCGCTGGTCAGGCGCGTCCACTGGTCGTTGTAGTGCTGGATGTCGTTGCTGACGTTGTAGTTCTTGTCGCGCAGGCCCTTGTGCAATTGGCCGTTGATCAGCGGGGTGCCGAAGTAGTTTTGCGGGCGCTGGTCGCCGTAGTCGCTGGCCAGGGTAAAGCTCAGGTTGTCTGCCGCCTGCCAGCGCAGCGCGCCGCTGACGAAGTCGCTGCTCGAGTCGCCACGATCGATGAAACCGTTGCTGCGCAGGCGATTGAGGTTCAAGCGATAGCTCAGGGTGTCGGTCAGCGAGCCGCCGCTGTCCAGGGCTTCCTGCTGGCGGTCGTAGGAGCCGTAGCCGAGGCGGATATGGTTTTCGATCTCGCCGCTGAAGGGTTTTTCGGCACGGTGTTGACCACCGCACCGGTGGCACCTTCGCCGTACAGCACCGAAGCCGGGCCGCGCAAAACGTCCACGCGCTCCACCGACCAGGTGTCCACCGGGAAGGTCGAGGTCCCCATGCCCATGTACATGCGGTTGCCGTCATACAGCTGCATCACCGAACCCTGGCCGGTAAAGCCACGGGCCGAGAGCGACGTGCCGCCGTCACCCGGCGAGCCGGTGCGGCTGATGCCGGTGGCGCGGGAAATCGCATCCTGCACGCTGGCGTCGCCGCGTTCGCGGATCTGCGTGCCGGTCTGGCTCTCGACGCTGCCCGGGGTTTGCAGGGCCGTGAGGTTCAGGCGGGAGCCGGCGGTGGTCGGCGTGTTCAGGTCGACGCGTTCGTCATCCACCGCAGGCGCGGTGACGGGGCTGGCGGGCAGGGTCAGGGCCTGGGCGCTGGTGTGCAGGGCGAGCAGGCACAGGCCGGACGCAAGGTACTTGTTCATCAGACGGAAAATCGCTTCTTCGAGGCGGTGCTCGCCGTAGGGGACGGCGAGCCGGGGTATGCAGTAAGTGTTATAAGTTAACACTTACTGCGTCGTGGGCGAAAGCCCGCGTAAGACTACATAACGCCTCTAAGTGGGGCATCTCGCCTAATTCATGCCGAACCTGAGGCGGATTCATGTGGGGCGAACAGCCGCGACAGCACCAGGCGATCCAGCACCCACACGACGATCAACGACGCGCCCACCAACGGGAAAACAATCGCCAGCCCGAGCATGATGACCATCGCGGTTTTCCACTTCGGCAGGTCATGGCGCAACGGCGGAACCCCCAGGCCGCCTGCAGGCCTGCGCTTCCACCAGATCACCACGCCGCTCACGGCGCTGAGCAGGATCATCAGGCAGATCAGCAGGACCACCAATTGGTTGATCCAGCCGAACATCTTGCCTTCGTGCAGCATCACCCCGGTTTCGGTGGCCCGCGCCACGCCGTTGTAGTGGTCCCAGCGCACATCGGCCAGGACCTTGCCGGTGTACTGGTCCACATGCAGGGTGGCGTCGTTGCGCGGGTCGTTGGCGAATACCGCGACGGTGAACACACCCTCGGCGGTGGTAGGAAAAGTAATGCTGTAGCCGGGCTCGACCTGGCGCGCATTGGCGAGGTCGACCACCTGTTGCAGGCGCAGGGTCGGCGCGGCAGGGCCTGAGTGCAGGCCGGCGTGATTCATGTGTTCGGCATGGTCGCCGGACATCGGCATCGGCGTGTTTTCCATGGCCCAGGGCACGGTCTGCTGGCTGGCGGTGTTGAGCACCCGCGCCTGCTGGTCGGACTGCGGCACGTTGTTCCACATGGCTGCCGGGAACGTGTTCCACAGGTCGGCGTATTGCTTGCCCCAGAAGCCGGTCCAGGTCATGCCGCTGAGCAGCATCACCAGCAAAAACGCCGCGCCCCAGAAGCCCGCGACTGCATGCAGGTCACGCCAGAACACGCGGCCACGGCTATTGAAACGCGGCCACAGCACCCCGGCCGATGATTTGCCACGCGGCCACCACAGGTACAGGCCCGACACCACCAGCATCACGCCCCAGCCGGCAGCGAGTTCCACCAGGCGATCACCGACGGTGCCGATCATCAACTCGCCATGCAGCGCGCGGGCGATGGCTTGCAGGTTGTTTTTTGCATCTTGTTCGCCGAGCACGGTGCCGCGATAGGGATCGACGAACACCGTGACTTCACGCCCACCGTCGTGCATCACGAATTGTGCGCTGCTGGTGGCGTCGGCCGGGGGCAGGTACTTGCTGATCTTGCCCTGGGGGAAAGCGGCCTGGGCGCGTTGCAGTTGCTCGTCTGCGCTCAACGCGTGCTCAGCGCTCTGGACCTTGAGCAGGTCGCCGTACATCAGCGGGTCGAGCTGGGGTTTGAACAGGTAGATGATGCCGGTCAGCGCCAGCAACACCATGAATGGGGCGACAAACAGGCCGGCGTAGAAATGCCAGCGCCAGGCCAGGTTGTAGAAGGATATCTTTTGAGTGGTCATCAGGTGCTCCGCACAGGCTCGTTGTTTATTGGGTGTAAACGCAGGACCTGAAGGCGCCGGCAAACCGGCTCCTGCAGGGTGTGCGTCAGAAGCTCATGTCCACCTTGGTCCAGAGCGTGCGCCCCGGTTCCTTGATGGCTTGCGGGTCGTTGGCGGGGTAGCCGAAGCCGGCGTTGCCCGCCAGGTTCAGATGCTCGGCGTAGGCCTTGCCAAACAGGTTGTCGACGCCGGTACTGACCTTGAAGTTTTTATTGATGCGGTACGCGGCGTTCAGCGAGAACACGCCGAAACCTGCGCTCTTGTCGAAGTCCTTGCCGACCACATTGCCCTTGTTCCGGTCGATACGGTTCTGCGCCGCAACCACGCGCCACAGGGCACCGGCGCTCCAGTCATCCTCGCTGTAAGTGAGGCCCAGGCGCGCATCCAGGGGCGGCATTTGCGGCAGGGCCTTTCCGTCGCTGCTGTTCTTGCCCCAGGCGTAGGCCAGGGTCGCGTCGGCCTTCCACTGGCGAGTCAGCTTGTAGACCGCGCCGAGTTCACCGCCCATGATCCGCGCGTCCACATTGCGTGCCTGGGAGGTGGTGCCCATCATTCCTGGCTGGTAGTCGAACAAGATGAAATCGCGGACCTGGCCGATGTATCCCGATGCCCAGGCTTCGAGGTCGGCGGTTTTATATTGGGCGCCGACGTCGAGTTGGGTGGTCTTCTCCGGCTTTATGCTGTCGAAGGCGTTGACTGAACCGGCCGGGCCGTTGTCCGGGGAAAACAGTTCCCAGTAATCGGCAAAGCGCTCGGCATGGCCCAGGCCTGCGTAGACGGTGGTCGGGCTGTCTGCCAGGTCGTGTTCAAAGCGCACGAAACCTGACGGCAAAGTGTCGGCGCGGGATTTGTCGGCGGTCGGGTTGGGGCTGGGCATCATGCCCGCATCGAGGGTTTGCCGGAAATCCTTGGCTGAGGCGCGGTCCAGGCGCGCCCCGGTGATCAGGCGGTCGCGGTCGGCGGCGTACCAGGTCAGTTCGCCGAATGCGCCGTAGTTGTGGAAGTTGGCGTCCTTGACCTTGGGCAAATCCTTGTAGGTATCGATACCCATGCTGCTGCGCTGGCGATGCTCGTTGGTCTGCGCATCCAGGCCGCCGATCAGTTGCACATCGGCCCAGCGCCAGGTGGCCTTGACCCGCGCACCGAGGGTGCGGCGGTCGACGTTGGCGGCCATGGGCCCGGCCATCATCCCGGTGCCGGAGGGCACGCGCAGGCTGTAGTTATCCATCACATGGTCGGCGTAGTTGTAGTAGACCTGGGCCTCGACCTTGTCCAGCACGGCGCCGATGTTGGACTTCTCGAAGCGCAGCCCCAGGCTTTCGCGCAGGAATTGCGAACCGTCCATGCCGCGTCCGGCGTAGCGCGCTTCGCCATCGCCGCGACCGGCGGTGAGTTCCAGCAGGGTGTCGGCGTCCGGGGTGAAGCCGACCGCGACGTCGCCATTCCACTTGTCGTAGCGCGAGGCGACGGTGTCGTGATTGCCGTCCTTGTAGTCGTCGGCATGCGCCTGGTTGCCGATCAACCGCACATAGCCAAGGGGCCCGCCGGCCGCCGCATCAATGACCTTGTCAAAGCGCCCGTTGGAGCCGGCCAGCACACTCGCGTTGAGGCGTGTACCGAGTGCGCCGAACTGCTCCGGCTCGCGCTCGAACAACACGGTACCGGCCGATGCGCCGGGGCCCCACAGCACGGTTTGCGGGCCCTTGATCACGGTGAGCTTGTCGTAGGTTTCCGGCGAAATGTAGGAGGTCGGCGCATCCATCCGACCCGGGCAGGCGCCGAGCATCATGCTGCCGTTGGTGAGGATATTCAGGCGCGAGCCGAACATGCCGCGCAGCACCGGGTCGCCATTGGTGCCGCCGTTGCGCACCAGGGCGAAGCCGGGGATGGTCTTGAGGTAGTCGCCGCCGTCGCTGGCGGGCACTGGCTGGCGCGGGTCCTTGGGGTTGGTGACCACGGTCAGCGGCGAGCTGGGGGCAATCGCGGTAATCACGGTGGGGCTCAGTTCATGCTCGTCGGCCTGGGCCTGTGGCGCCAGAAGTGCGCCGCATAAAACGGCGAGCACAGGGGTACATCCCATACGGGTGTCAGCAGAAAACCTGGACATGACAAATTCCATCAATCAATCGTAAACAACACGGCCAGCAGCCTGCGGCTGTCTGTCTAAAGTCGGCCGGGGTGAAGTAACGGTGCTCGGTGCCTACGAGACGATGGGCGGCGCGCGGCTGCGGGCGCCGGGGAAGATGCTCTGCCGGGCATGACCCAGGCGTGGGGCGGGGGTGAGGGCGTTGGCCGGCGGTGGGTTACCGAGGCTGAGGTAGGACACGCTGCCCGGCAGCGCGGGGCAACTGAACAGCAGGCTGCAATAGCCGCATTTTTCCCAGAGGACGTGATGTTCGTCGGCGGTTTTTTTCGGTTGCGGCTCGCCATGGCAGCTCGGCATGTCCATGGACATGCCGACGTGATGGTCCATCGGCATCGCCTGGGAAATCAGCGGACCGATAAAGATCATCAGCATGGCGAACAGGCTGATCCAACTGCCGCGCATCACGCGGTGGCGGGGGGACAACCTGGCGCGAGGGGCGCCCATCGAGTGTCTGCCTACTGGGCGTGCTTATGCTCGTTGGGGGCCGTCGGCGGCACTTTTTGCACCGACACTTCGACTTCGACCTTGCCGGCTTTTTCGAAGGTCAGGGTCAGCGGGAACTGTTTGCCATCGGCCAGCAGGCTGCGGTCCTTGAGGCCCAGCAGCATCACGTGATACGCCATCGGAGCGAAGGTCAGGTCGCCCTTGGCCGGCACCGCGACGCTGGGCACTTGCTGCATCTTCATCAAATCGCCCTGCATCACGTGCTCGTGCAACTCGGCTTTTTCCGCCACGGGCGTGTCGACGCTGAGCAGGCGGTCCGGTGTCTCGCCGGTGTTATGAATCACGAAATACGCCGCGACGGTCGGCGCATTCGGCGGCAACTCCTGGGACCAGGGATCGCTGACCAACAGGTCGCCGGCCTTGTAGTCATCGGCATTGGCAGCAACGCACACCGGCAGCAACAATGCAGCCAGAAGCAGGGAAGATTTGAGCATGGCAGTTCTCCAGAACGGTTCTAAACGCAGTTCACTTGCGAAGAAAATCAGACCGTCGGAGAGGCGCGGGGGTTGAGGCTTGGCCATTGCTGGCGCGGGGTAGGGTTACGCAATACCGGCGGCGGCAGGCTCTGCACCGCCTCGAACCGCGTGACATACAACTGCGGCACATGCCCCGGCAACGCCACCCACGGCGCCGAGCCCGAGCAACACCAGCAATGCTGCATGGTTGAGTGATCGTCCTGCTGCGGCGCTGGAATCTCCAGCTTGCCCAGGGCAATCGTCTTCAGGCTGGCGCCGTTGGACGAACAGAAACTGCCCCACAGCAACTGCTGCACCGGGTCCTGGGATTGTTGCATGGCACTGGCCATCGGCATGGCAAAGGCATTGAACAGCACTGCAAGGCAGGCGATCCAGGCAATTGCAAAGCGTTGACGGGCCATGGCGGACAATCCGTAGGGTTAAACGATCAGGGGGGTATTTAGCCTGATCGGGGGGGATAAGTAAAAAGGGGCGGTGTGGTTTGGTGTCGCAGTGGGTCAGACCGCCGTAGCGTGAAGCTTGAGGCCCAACGCTTTCATGACTTTCATGATAGTCGCGAACTCGGGATTGCCAGTGCTGGAAAGGGCTTTGTACAAACTTTCTCTTCCGAGTCCGGCGTCGCGGGCTACTTGGGTCATGCCTTGGGCGCGGGCGATGTTGTTGAGGGCTGAACGGATCAGAAGCCCGTCGCCCGCATCTTCTTCGAAGCACGCTTCAAGATATTCGGCCATATCCTCTGGGGTTTTTAGGTGCTCTGCCACGTCGAAGTCAGTGAATTCACTCATGAGTTACTCCGTTTTTTCAAAGTCTTCTGCAATTTGTTTTGCGCGCTGAATGTCACGTTTCTGAGTTGATTTGTCGCCGCCGATCAACAGCAGGTAGACCACCTCGCCTCTGCGAGTGAAATAGACCCTATAGCCAGGGCCATAGTGGATGCGCATTTCCAAAACACCATTTCCGAGTGCTTCGCAGTCTCCAAAGTTGCCCCATTGCGCGTTGTCCAACCTTGCCAGTACGCGTGCTCGCGCGGGTTTACTGCGTAACGAATCAAGCCATTCTAGAAAGTGTTTTGACTTCTTAAATTGAATCATCTTGGATCGTATTCCTTGGGATACAAGGTGGCAAGATGCGACGCGCTGCAAAAGCAGTGCATCCCCTTCGCGGAGGCTGATGCAAAACCGCGAGGGGGGAGGTTAGGGCGGGGGCTTTGGGCTGAACCAGCCAGGCGGCTCGGAAGTGTTTGTAGGGAGATTCTGCTTTTTAAGGGGAGGCGAAATCGGTGACCACCCGGGTGGTTATGCGTACAAACAGAAATTTCCGACAGGTCTTTGAGGTTGTCCCTAGGACACTCAATCTCTAGTCTCCGTACACCGCTGACAACTCAGCGGACGGGCGTCGCGGCCCGGATTCCTATTGGACACTGAGCGTCATCGTCTGCTTTCAGTTGGCGCTTTTTTATCGTCTACTGTGCGGCGCTATGGCGGCTGTACGCGGGATACCTTCGGGTATGCCGGGTTTCCTGAGGACCGGTCCGCGAACCTGCGTACAGCTGCCACCCCCTATCGCGTCGCGGCGATCAGTGGCAGCTCCATTTCCTTAGGAGTTCCACAATGATCAAACCCACCCCCAATCCTCCCATCCGGCTATTCACCGTGGCCGATGGAATCAGCACTGAAGACCTTTTGGTCAACCTCAGCGAAACACTCGCTTCAGCCAATGCACTGAGTTGCGACATTGCCTTCAACCTGGAAGGCGCACCGCGCGAGGAATTGCTTGGCGTTGCGCAGTTGATCGAGCTGGCGCAATTGCTCGCTGACCGTGTGCACGATGGTGTCGGACAGGCGACAGCCACGATGAACTGAAGACCCGCTGCAATCTGTAGGAGCCGGCTTGCCGGCGATGAGGCCATCGAGGTCGACGGCGGGTTTTCGGGCGTCATCGCTGGCAAGCCAGCGCCTACAGTGAATGCAGCGTCTGAAAGGTGAGGTACGCAATCAGAAATTTCCGACAGCTCATTAGGGGGGGTAGGAAGCTAAACCTCTTATATCCGTACACCGCTGCAAACTCAGCAGTCGGGAGTTGCGGTACCCGTACACAAGCGTGATCGTGTGGCCGGCCTTAGACTTCCCAGCTGGCTTCGCGTATGTGATTGAAGTTGACGACATCTACGCAGTGCTGATGAGCAAATCCCGCGACTCTAAGATCGTCAGTCAAAACCAGATAATTATCTTTTGCTGCGGCGACAATACCGACATCGGTAAGGCCATAGGGTGACAACTCATAATCGCGACTTATAGCCAAGGCTGGAATGTGCGTCTCGATTAGTGTGGAAAGTGAGTGCGTTAGCGTTTCATAGAAGTCGTGCAACTTGCTTCCATAAAGTCCATTTGTCAGGTTGCTGACTTCAGCGAGAATGTGGGGTGTTGAAACGAGCTTTTCAAATTGATCGATTACTTTAAGCAGAAGTTGATAGTCTTCATTGCTGTAGCCGCGTGTTCTCTTGAATTCCCCGATGCTGGGCGTTCCTCCTATCAGTGCCAGAAGTAGCAAATTAGTGTCAACGATGATTCCTTTTCTTCGATACTTCTTGATGTAAGTATCTATCATATCTCGCGGATCTTCATGGAGCGGAACTCGCCAGTCTCCGCGTCAATGATGAAGGTCTTGTATTTTCGTTCAAATATTTCTCCGGAAAGAGCTGCGCCCATTCTCTGGAGTTTATTAGGGTTTGGGACGTTAAAGCCCAGCGTGATTGCCCAGGCTTTTTTGTTTGGATCTAGCTCTACTTCCTCAAGCATTAAATCGTTCAGCGCCATTTCCTGCCCGAGGAAATCGTTGGCTGCTGCTTTTGCAACTTTAACAGCCTCTTTAACTTCTATCATGTCAGCTCCTGAATATCGGTGGGCCGGGCCTGAACTGCTTCTGGAGTTTAGCACTTCGCGTTGTAGGTTCATCGCCGTCTCTTGAAGGTAAAAATAGATCGGATAGAGGTTGGCGGATGATCCTGATCTATCACATGAACGCTGCCAATGAATCGATTGTTTCTGCGGGCGACAAAAACTCCCGGTCCACCGCAACCAACACCGGCCGTTTCAACACCAAGACCGGCACGCCACGCTCGCGCGCCACTTCCAGTTTCGGCTCGGTGGCGGTGCTACCGCTGTTCTTGCTGATCAACACATCAATCCCGCGCCGTGCAAACAACGCGCGTTCGTCTTCGAGCAGAAACGGCCCACGTGCGCCGATCACTTCGCAACGTTCATTCCCCGGGTACACGTCGAGCGCGCGTAGCGTCCAGAATTGGTCGGCAGGGATTTCATCGAGGTGCTGCAGCGGCTCGCGACCCAGCGTGAACAGCGGCCGCTTGAAGGGTTTCAAAGCGTCGATCAGCTCGGCCCAGTCAGCGACCTCGCGCCAGTCATCTCCCGACTGCGGCTGCCACGCCGGGCGTCGCAGTGCCCAGCAGGGGATGCCGCTGATCTGCGCGGCCTCGGCAGCATTGCGGCTGATCTGCGCCGCATACGGGTGGGTTGCATCAAGGATCAGGCTGATACCTTCATCCCGGACAAACTGGGCCAAGCCCCCAGCGCCGCCGTAACCGCCAACACGCACGTGGCAGGTCAGGTCAGTGGGCACGCGCCCAACCCCGGCCAAACTGTAGACATGCTCCGGCCCCAAAGTCCGTGCGATAGCCAGCGCTTCGGTCACGCCGCCCAACAGCAAGATGCGTTTCATCGCGGCTTGACCACTTCCAGCAGGGTAATCGGCAGCGCCTGGCGCCACGTATCAAACGCCCCCAACGGCTGGGCCTGGGCCACGTGGATGCGGGTCAGTTCGCCGCCGTGCTCCGCGCGCCAGTTCATCAGGGTCATTTCGCTCTGCAGGGTCACGGCGTTGGCCACCAGCCGACCGCCAGGACGCAGGTGTTGCCAGCAGGTGTCGAGCACGCCGTCGCGGGTGACGCCGCCGCCGATAAAGATCGCGTCCGGTGCTTCGAGGCCGTTGAGCGCTTGCGGCGCGGTGCCGCGGATCAGTTGCAGGCCGGGCACGCCGAGGGCATCGCGGTTGTGTTCGATCAGGTCCTGGCGGCCTGCATCGGCTTCAATCGCCAGCGCACGGCAGCTCGGGTGCGCGCGCATCCATTCGATGCCGATGGAGCCGCTGCCCGCGCCCACATCCCAGAGCAGCTCACCGGGCATCGGCGCGAGGCGGGCGAGGGTCATGGCGCGCACATCGCGCTTGGTCAGTTGGCCATCGTGTTGGAAGGCTGAGTCGGGCAGGCCCGCCAGGCGTGACAGGCGTGGTGTTTCGCTGGAGGCCAGGCAATCGATGGCGACCAGGTTCAAATCGGCGACGCGAGCGTGTTGCCAATCCCCAGCCAGCCCGTCAATGCGCCTTTCATCCACGCCGCCCAGATGTTCAAACACACTCAACCGGCTGGGCCCGAACCCGGATTCAGCCAGCGACGCGGCAATCAATGCAGGACTGCTGCCGTCATTGCTCAATACCAGCAACCGCACGCCGGTCGCCAGATGTGCATTCAGCGCCGCCAAGGGCCGGGCCACCACGGACAGCGTCACCACCTCCTGCAACGGCCAGCCCAACCGCGCCGCCGCCAGGGACACCGATGAAGGCGCCGGCAAAACCAGCAACTCGGCAGCCGCCACCTGCCGCGCCAAACTGGCGCCCACGCCGTAGAACATCGGGTCGCCGCTGGCCAGCACGCACACCGGTTCGCCACGTCGCGCCAGCACCGGCTCCAGGGAGAACGGGCTCGGCCACAACTGTCGCTCGCCGCGAATACACACCGGCAACAGGTCCAGCTGGCGTTGGCCGCCTATAATCCGGGTGGCGCGCAACAGGGCGTGCCGGGCATTCCTGCCCAGCCCCTTGAAGCCGTCTTCACCGATGCCTACAACCGTCAGCCAGGGCGACATATGAATTCCTTGAACGACATCCGACGGGCAGGCTTTTCATGCCGCCGGACAAAGCAGGCATAATACCGCGCCTTGACCCGTTAACCGGTAGCCCCGTGAACCCAACGCCCGCTCTGAATACCTTGCGCCCCTCGGCTTGTCCGGGGTTGCTGCGTATCGTCCAGGCGCTGGACGGCGGCATTTGCCGGATCAAACTGGCCGGCGGTTCGATCACGGCGGCCCAGGCCAACGCTGTGGCAGACGCCGCCCACGCCTATGCCGGCGGGGTGATCGAGGCCACCAACCGCGCCAACCTGCAGATTCGTGGGATCGGCGCCGAGCAGCAAGCCTTGATTGCCCTGCTGCTCGCCGCGGGCCTGGGGCCCAGCAATGCCGCCGGCGACGATGTGCGCAACCTGATGCTCAGCCCCAGCGCGGGTATCGACCCGCAGATGCTGTTCGACACGCGCCCATTGGCAGACCAGATCCTGGCCACCCTGCAAAGCCATCCGCGTTTTCATGAGTTGTCGGCCAAGTTCGCCGTGCAGCTGGATGGCGGGGAGGCCCTGGCGATGCTCGAGCATCATCATGACCTGTGGTTGTCGGCGTTCGTACGCAAGGGCGAGACGCTCCTGGCGTTCGGCCTGGCAGGCTGTCCGGGGCTGGATGCGCCGCTGGCGGCCGTGCCTCTGGCGCAAGGCCATGCACTGGTGGTGGCCGTGCTGGATGCGTTTCTGGACCTCGCCACGCCAGAACAGACGCGCATGCGCCATCTGCCTGTGGATAACTTAATGAGCCGTCTGGATCTGCCGCTGCTGCCAATCGACGGCTTCAAGCGCCCGCCCAGTGGTGCCTTGCTGCATCTCGGCACTTATCCACAGACGCAGAAAAACCAGTTCTACGTCGCTGCCATCGCCCCCTTGGGGCGCCTGAATGCGACGATGCTCAAGGGCGCCGTACAACTCGCCAGCGAGTACGGCGACGGCACCCTGCGTTTCACTCCTTGGCAGGGTGTGCTGTTGCCCAACATCGAAAAGCCCCACGCGGTGACCGAGCGCCTGGCGCAGTTGGGCTTCCTCTGCTCGGTCGACCTACCGCTGGCGCACATGACTGCCTGCACCGGCTCCAGCGGCTGCGGCAAGGCCTTGGCCGACACCAAGGCCGACGCCGTGCAACTCGCCGCCTTGCAACCCGGCCATGACGTGCACCTGTCCGCTTGCCCACGTTCCTGCGCCGCCGCGCACACGGCGCCGGTCACCTTGCTGGCGGTGAGCCCCGGCCACTACGACCTGTATTTTCGCGATGCAGCCCACGCCGGTTTCGGCCGGCTGCACGCGCGCACTCTTTCTATTGAAGCGGCGGGCGCCCTGCTGCGCGCTCGCCCACGGAGCAACACCGATGATTGATTACATCCGCGACGGTCAGGAGATCTATCGCAACTCCTTCGCCATTATTCGCGCGGAAGCCAAATTGGACCGTATCCCGGCTGATCTGGAGAAACTCGCGGTGCGCGTGATTCATGCATGCGGCATGGTCGAGGCCATCGATGGCCTGCAGTTCTCTGAAGGCGCAGGCAAGGCCGGCCGCGATGCACTGGCCGCCGGTGCACCGATTCTGTGTGATGCGCGGATGGTTTCCGAAGGCGTGACCCGCGCGCGGCTGCCGGCCAACAATGCCGTGATCTGCACCCTGCGCGACGACAGCGTGCCGGCGTTGGCGCGCGAGCTGGGCAACACGCGCTCTGCGGCTGCGCTGGAACTGTGGCGTCCACACCTGGAAGGCAGTGTAGTGGTGATCGGCAACGCGCCGACCGCCTTGTTCTACCTGCTGGAAATGCTCGACGCCGGCGCACCGAAGCCGGCATTGATCCTTGGTTTCCCGGTTGGTTTTGTCGGCGCTGCCGAGTCCAAGGCGATGCTGGCCGCCGACAGCCGTGGCGTGCCGTTCGTGATCATGCAAGGCCGCCTGGGCGGCAGTGCGATGGCCGCCGCTGCGGTGAACGCCTTGGCCACGGAGGTCGAGTAATGCCGGTACGCGGACGTTTGATTGGCCTGGGCGTGGGCCCCGGTGACCCCGAGTTGATCACCCTCAAGGCCCTGCGCCTGCTGCGCGAATCGCCGGTGGTGGCGTACTTCGTGGCCAAGGGCAAGAAGGGCAACGCCTTCGGCATTATCGAAGACCACCTGGTCGCGCAGCAGACCCTGATGCCGCTGGTGTACCCGGTGACCACCGAAATACTCCCGGCGCCGCTGTCGTACGAGCAAGTCATCAGCGACTTCTACGACGCTGCCAGCCTCGACGTGGCCGCGCACCTGGATGCCGGCCGCGACGTGGCGGTGATCTGCGAAGGCGACCCGTTCTTCTACGGCTCCTACATGTACCTGCACGACCGCCTGGCCGAGCGGTATGAGGCCCAGGTCATTCCCGGCGTGTGCTCGATGCTCGGCGGTGCCTCGGTACTCGGCGCGCCGCTGGTGTATCGCAACCAGAGCCTGTCGGTGCTCTCGGGCGTGTTGCCCCATGATGACCTCAAGCGCCGCCTGGCAGATGCCGACGCGGCGGTGATCATGAAGCTGGGTCGCAACTTCCCCAAGGTGCGCCAGGTGCTCGAAGAACTCGGCCTGGCCGAGCGCGCGCTGTATGTGGAGCGCGCGACCATGGCCAACCAGAAAATCGTGCCGCTGGATCAGGTAGAGCCGATGTCTTCGCCCTACTTCTCGCTGATCATCGTGCCCGGTGAACGGTGGCAAGGTTGATGAATCCGGCGATTGTCATTTTGGGCCAGGGCAGCTTGGCCACCGCGCGCAGGATCCAGCAGGTTTACCCGGGCGCATTGATCCACGGCCTGGCCGGACGGGTTGAAGGCGCGGACCAGGCCTACAGCGAATTCGGCGCGACCCTGCGCCAGTTGTACCAGCAAGGCACGCCGCTGATCGCGCTGTGCGCGGCCGGTATCGTGATCCGGACCCTGGCGCCACTGCTGCTGGAAAAAGGTGAAGAGCCCGCCGTGCTGGCGGTGGCCGAAGACGGCAGCGCCGTGGTGCCGCTGCTCGGAGGCTTGGGCGGCGTGAATGTCATGGCCCGTGAAATTGCCAGTGCGTTGGAGGTGTCCGCGGCCATCACCACCAGTGGCGAGCTGCGTTTCGGCACCTGCCTGCTCAACCCGCCTGCGGGTTATGAGTTGGCTGACCTGGACCTCGGCAAGCGCTTTGTGTCCGACCTGCTGGCCGGCGCAAGCGTGCGCATCGAGGGGGCGGCGCCCTGGCTGGATGAGGCCAACCTGCCACAGGATCAGCAGGCGCGCCTGGCGATTCACGTCGGCAGTGCCGAGCGCGTGCCGGCTGCCCATGAATTGCTGATCTATCCGAAGACCGTGTGCGTCACCTGCAAACCGGGTCCGCAACTGGCGGCACGTGTGCGCAGCGCGCTGCACGAAGCGGGTATCGCCGTGCAATCGCTGGCTTGCCTGTTGGCCAGCGAGACGCAGATGGCCGACGTGTCGTTGCACGAAGCGGCGGCGCAATTGGCCGTGCCGCTGCGCTTTGCCGCCGTGGAGCAAGACGCGGATATCGCTATCAGCGTCGCCGAACAGCCGCTGGACGTGTCGCAGGTCGGTCGTGTACGTGGCCGCCTCGCTGTCATCGGCCTCGGTCCTGGCGCCGCCGAGTTGATGGTGCCGGCGGTGAAGGCCGAACTCGCGCGCTGCACCGATGTGCTCGGCTATGAAACCTATGTGCGCATGGCCGGGCCGTTCCGTGACGATCAGGTGCAGCATTGCACCGACAACCGTGAAGAAATGCAGCGCGCCCGCCACGCCTTCCAACTGGCTGCCCTTGGCCGTTCGGTGGTGGTTGTATCGTCCGGCGACCCGGGTGTGTTCGCCATGGCGGCGGCGGTGATCGAGGCGTTGCACGAGTCCAGCGACCCCGCGTGGCACCAGGTCGACCTGCAGATCCTGCCCGGTGTTTCGGCCTCGCTGGCGACCGCCGCCCAGGCGGGTGCGCCGTTGGGGCATGACTTCTGCGTGATGTCGCTGTCGGACAACCTCAAGCCCTGGTCGATCATCGAAAAGCGCCTGGACCTCGCGTCCCAGGCCGACCTGGCCCTGGCGTTCTACAACCCGATCTCGCGTTCGCGGCCGTGGCAGTTGGGGCGCGCCCTGGAAATCGTTGCGCTGCACCGCACCCCCGAAACGCCGGTGGTGCTGGGCCGTGACATCGGTCGCCCCGGCCAGACCCTGCGCACCACGACCCTGGGCCAGCTCACGCCGGAGCAGGTGGACATGCGCACCATGGTGCTGATCGGCTCGTCCACTACCTGCACCTTCCCCCGTGCCGGTGGCGGTGATTGGGTGTACACGCCGCGCTGGTACGGCGAAAAACCCATCGGCTGAAAACGCCTCGACGGCCGCCAGAAAGCTCCGAGTGACCCAGGGAATTACCTGCGGTGACTCGGGGCTTTTTCTTTTTTTATCGATGAAAACCCGAAGGCTGGCACGCATGCCCAGTAATTGCTGGGCTGCGTTTTGCGCGGTGCCCTTGCAAGCGATGTTTGTCGTCTGGCAAGCCGCGCAGCCGCTGGATTAGTGTGAACACATGCCCCATGTGGGGGCTTGTGGAGAACTGAAAATGGAGCGACATCACGCAAGGATCAACAGCAGCAAAAGGCGCAAGTTGATTGCCGCCTACAAGTTGCCGGGGGCACCTGGCAAGCCGCCTGCCGTGCCCCTCGACCCGAATAATCCATGCAATGCGGCCGTGGTCAACAACAGTGTGATTTCGTTTGCCGAGGGCCTGTCCGGGATCAACCGGGAGTACATCCGTAAAAGCTATCTGCTGGCCAGCAGCTACGTCAGCGATGTGTTGAAAATGCACCGGGGTACCGAGGCCTGGTACGACGAATTCATCAAGGTCATGATCAGCCTGGGCTGGTTGCCGGTGCGCAGCAGCTTCGAGCGGGTCTCAAGTTCCGGCAAGGGCCTGACCGTGCAATTGGCAGTGCTGAACCTGATCGCCGCCATGCTCGCCTCGACCTCATTGGCCGGGCCACTGCTGGCGTCGCTGCCCAAGTTGGCGGCCGATGCATTGGAGGCCATGAAGCAACACCCCGCTTCCTTCGAGCTGTTCAAGCGCAACACTACGCTGCATCAGGGCGGTGATTTCGGCGTGGCATCCTGCGCCGAAAACGACGGCGAGGTGATGATGGTGCTGGTGACCTACAGCAGCCGTGGCGTAAGCAAGCAGGTGGGCCTGCCGTTTCTGGAGTGGGACAGTACGTCGTCCGAGGCTTTCAGCGGGCAAACCTGCCTGGTGCTGAATACCTCGGTGGTCAACGAAAAAACCATCCAGTTGATGCGCGAAAGCGCCGGCGACAAGGTGCAGTTGGCAATTGCCCAATACCGGATCTAGGGCACCAGGTAACCGCGTACGCCGGTGAAGATGATTTGCGCGGCCAAGGCGCACACGAACAACCCCATCAACCGACTGACAATCTGCAAGCCCTGGTCACCGAGAATGCGTTCGATCCGGTTGGACAGGTACAGCACCACGCCGACCGTGAGGCTGGCCAGGGCAATGCTGAGGATGGCGGTGATCTTGTCATCCCAGTGTGGCTGGCTGACGCCCATCACCAACAGCGCGCCGATGGTGCCGGGGCCGACGGTGAGGGGGATGGTCAGCGGCACGATCGTCACGTCCTGCTGCACGTTGTCGGTCTGCACTGCGGACTTGCCTTGGGCCATGCCCAAGGCGGAAATGAACAGCACACTGCCGGCGCCGATGCGAAACGCATCCACAGTGATGCCGAACACGCTGAAAATCACCCGGCCGAACAAGTACAGCAACACGCTCGATACCAGGGTGGCGAGAGCCACTTTCCAGGCCAGGCGTCGGCGCTCCTTGCTGGAATAGCCGCGGGTCAGGCTGATAAAGCAGGACAGCACGAAGAACGGGCTGTAGAGCACCAGCATCTTCAGGTAAACGCTGAACAACACGTGGAGCATGGTGGGAGCTCGCAACGAAGGAGGGCGAGCGGGAGTTTATCAGGCCTGTGGCTGAGCGCTATCTGTGATGCGACAACACTCCAATGTGGGAGCGGGCTTGCGCGCGAAAGCGGTGTGTCAGCCAATACATGTTTGACTGATACAGCGCGTTCGCGAGCAAGCCCGCACACATTTTGATCTGCGCCATGCAGGGGTCAGGTAGGCGCGTGCTCTGGCCGCTGTTGACGCTGCGCGACCCAGAACTCCACCAGCTCGCGCAATTGCGAGAGTTCCACCGGCTTGGCCATGTGGCCGTCCATTCCGGCCTGGCGTGCACGTTCTTTGTGCTCCGAGAGGATATGCGCGGTGAGCGCCACCACCGGTGTGCGAATGCGTTGGTGGCTGACTTCCCACGCGCGCAGTTGCTGGGTCGCGGAGAAACCATCGAGGATCGGCATCTCGCAGTCCATCAATACCAGGTCGTAACGCTGGGCCTTCATCGCCTCCAGTGCTTCCTCGCCGTTGCTGGCGGTGTCCGGGTTGAGGTTGAGCTTGCCGAGCATGCCACGGATCACTTTGGTGGAAATGCTGTTGTCTTCGGCCACCAGGATGCGGAAGTCGCTGGGCACGGTGACGGGCGCTGGCGCGGTGGGCAGCGCGCGCGCCGGGACGTTGCCCTTGCTGCGTTGAGTCAATTCGTCGGCCAGGGTGGTCTTGAGCGTATAGCCCGCCACGGGCTTGGCGAGAATGCGCTTGATCCCGCAGTTGCGCGCGATGATCTTGCTCGGCGCATTGCTGATGCCGGTGAGCATGATCAACAGAATGTCGTGGTTCAGGCTCGGGTCTTCCTTGATCTTCGCCGCCAGTTGCATGCCGGTCATGCCGGGCATGTTCTGGTCGAGCAGCACCACGTCGAAGTAATCACGCAGGTGTGCCTTGGTACGCAGCAGCGCCAGGGCTTCCTTGCCCGACGGCACGGCGCTGACATTCAGGCCCCAGGCGGTGCATTGCTGCACCAGCACTTTGCGGCAGGTGTCGTTGTCGTCCACCACCAGCACGCGCGCGCCCTTGAGCGGGCCATCGAGGTCGGAGGTCGGGTGTTCGAGGCGTTCCGGGTCCAGCGGCAAGGTCAGCCACAGGGTGCTGCCTTGCTGGGCGCCGCTCTTGATGCCGAACTCGCCGTTCATCAACAGGATCAGCTGGCGCGCAATCACCAGGCCCAGGTGGCCGCTCAGGCGCGTGGCCGAGAGGAAGTTCTTGCTGTGCAGTTCGCTGTGCAGCAGGGCGTCGCGCTCGGCGGCTTCCATTGGCAGGCCGCTGTCCTGGACGGCAATGCGCAGGCGCGGCTTGGTGCTGCGGTCATCCAAGGCGACCACGATCAGCACTTCGCCTTCATCGGTTTTCTGCAGGGCGTTTTCCAGCAGGCTCAGCATCGCCTGGCGCAGGCGCGTCGGGTCGCCGCTGATCACGCGCGGTACCTGGGGCTGGATGAAACTGATCAACTCGACGTTCTGCTGCTCGGCCTTGGCGCGGAAGATACTCAGGCAATCTTCGATCAGCGCATTGAGGTCGAATTGCACGTCGTCCAGTTCGATCTGCCCTGATTCGAGCTTGGAGATATCGAGGATCTCGTTGATCAACGTGAGCAGTTCATTGCCGGCGCTGTGGATGGTTTGCACGTAGTCGCGCTGTTTCACCGACAGCGGCGTGCCCAGCAGCAGCTCGGTCATGCCCAGCACGCCGTTCATGGGGGTGCGGATTTCGTGGCTTATTTTCGCCAGGAACTCGGCCTTGGCCGCGATCTCTGCGTTGCTGGCGGCCAGGTCACGGCTGAGGCTGAAACGCGCCTCGACAATCGCACGCTGGCGTTCGCCCAGGGCCAGGCTCATCAACAGGCCACTGACGCAGATAAATGCCAGCAGTGTGACGATCAGGCCTTGCGGCGAGACCATGGTCAGGCCCAGCAAGGCCGGGAGGATGATCAGCGTACCGATGTTGAACACCACCATCGCCGCCACGAACAAACGTGCGGGGCGGTAGCCTTTCTGCCAGTGGCAGGCCGAGACAAACAGCATGCTCAAGCCGGCCAGGGCGACCAGGGCGTAGGTGATGATGTTCAGCGGCAGGGTGTTGACGAACAACAGCAGCAGGCCGCACAGCACGATAAACAGAATGTCGGCCATCAACAGTTTGTTCAGCGGATGCGGGCCGAGCGGCATGAAGAAACGGTAGGCAAACATCAACCCGCACGGCGCGGTCAGCAGCAGCGCGAGGTAGGCGCCCGGGGTCTGGATCGCATGCCAGTTCGGCAGCCACGGGCCTACCAGGTTGAGCAGCAGCGCCAGGCTGAGCATCAACAGCACTTCGCACGCCGCCAGCCACAGGCTGCTGCGCGAGCGGTGGTAGGCGAAGCGCGTGAGGTTGTGCAGGATCAGCATCAGCAGGCAGCCGAACAGCAGGCCGTAGATCAGCGTCTGGGTCTGGTCGGCGGCGGCGAGCACGGCCGGTTCCAGGGTGATATAGGGGCGCAGTTCGTGTTCGGAGACCAGGCGCAGATACACCTCCAGAGGCTTCTGGCTCTGGGGCATCGGCAGCATGAAGTCACTGCTGGGCAGCGGGCGTTCCGCCTGGGGCTGGCGCGTGCCGGTGCTTTGTTGTTCGACCAGTGTGTCGCCGTCCAGCACGTAGAGGCTCAGGTGCGACAAGTCTGGCGCGAATACCCGCAGCACTTGCTCGTGCTTGCCGGGTTGCAGCTTGAAACGTACCCACAGTGCACCGTCCGGTTCCGCGGCGGTAATGCGGTCCAGTTCAATGGGGCTGAATTGATTGGTGTAGCGTGAAGAGCGGATGTCGCTCAGCTGCAGATCGGCCTGTTCATCAAGCAATACTGCCCAGCCACTGCCTTGCGCGGCGGCCTGGGCCGGGAACAAGCAGAGCAGTGTCAGCAGGCTGACAGTGAAACCTATGGCGATCCTGAGCCAGCGCACGGCGAAATCCCTTCGTAGGTTGATGCACGGGTTAACTATGCGCGGGGTGGCATGAGTACGGCAAGGGCCAGAGGCCCTTACCTAACCGAACGGATAGCGACTTACGAGTGCTCGCCGCGTTCCCGCGCGATGGCGCGATAGCCGATATCAGTGCGGTAGAAGCAGCCTTTCCAGTCGATTTTTGCGGCCAGCTTGTACGCCTGTTGCTGCGCGGCGTCGACACTGGCACCCATCGCGGTGGCGCACAACACGCGGCCACCCGCAGTGACAACCTTGCCATCCTTGAGCGCGGTGCCCGCGTGGAACACTTTGCCTTCCAGCGTAGCAGCAGCGTCCAGGCCTTCAATCACATCACCCTTGGCGTAGTCGGCAGGGTAGCCACCGGCCGCCAGCACAATGCCGACGCTCGGGCGTGGGTCCCATTGCGCTTCGACCTTGTCCAGGGCCTGGGCCAATGCGGCTTCGACCAGCAGCACCAGGCTCGACTGCAGGCGCAGCATCACCGGTTGGGTTTCCGGATCACCGAAGCGGCAGTTGAACTCGATGACTTTCGGGTTGCCGGCTTTGTCGATCATCAGGCCGGCGTAGAGGAAACCGGTGTACACATTGCCTTCATCGGCCATGCCGCGCACGGTGGGCCAGATCACCAGGTCCATGACGCGCTTGTGCACGTCGGCGGTAACCACCGGGGCAGGGGAGTAGGCACCCATGCCGCCCGTGTTCGGGCCGCTGTCGCCGTTGCCGACGCGTTTGTGGTCCTGGCTGGTGGCCATCGGCAGCACGTTCTTGCCGTCGACCATCACGATGAAGCTGGCTTCTTCGCCGTCGAGGAATTCCTCGATGACCACGCGCGAACCCGCGTCACCAAAGGCGTTGCCGGCGAGCATGTCGCGCACGGCGTCTTCGGCTTCCTGCAGGGTCATGGCGACGATCACGCCTTTGCCAGCGGCCAGGCCGTCGGCCTTGATCACGATCGGCGCACCTTTTTCACGCAAGTAAGCCAGGGCCGGCTCGATCTCGGTGAAGTTCTGGTAGTCGGCGGTCGGGATCTTGTGGCGTGCCAGGAAATCCTTGGTGAACGCCTTGGAACCTTCCAGTTGGGCAGCGCCGGCGGTAGGGCCGAAGCAATCCAGGCCACGGCTGCGGAACAGGTCGACGACGCCAGCCACCAACGGTACTTCCGGACCGACGATGGTCAGGGAGACGTTCTTTTCAGCGAAATCCGCCAATTGCTCGAGCGCCAGCACGTCGATAGCGACGTTCTCGCACTTGGCTTCGATGGCGGTGCCGGCGTTGCCGGGGGCGACGAATACTTTCTGGACGCGAGGGTCCTGGGCAACTTTCCAGGCCAGGGCGTGTTCACGGCCACCGCTGCCAATGATGAGGACGTTCAAGTCAGACTCCTTCGAAGGAAGTTACAAGCTGCAAGCTGCACGTTGAGAGCAATCTGTATCGCTCTGAAGGCAGCCTGCAGCTATGAATTTTAGAGGCTACAACCAGCAGCAAAAGCGAGGCAGCTGTGCTTTTACGTGCTGCTTGCAGCTTGAACCTTGCCGCTTCACGGCAGTGGATCAGTGGCGGAAGTGGCGCATGCCAGTGAAGACCATGGCGATGCCGGCTTCGTCTGCCGCCGCGATGACTTCGGCGTCACGCATCGAACCGCCCGGTTGGATCACCGCGGTCACACCGGCTTTCGCGGCGTTGTCCAGGCCATCGCGGAACGGGAAGAACGCGTCGGATGCCATCACCGAACCGACCACCTGCAAACCGGCGTGTTCGGCCTTGATCGCGGCGATACGCGCCGAGTTCACGCGGCTCATCTGGCCAGCGCCGACACCGATGGTCTGGCGGTTCTTGGCGTAGACGATGGCGTTGGATTTAACGTACTTGGCCACTTTCCAGGCGAAGATCAGGTCGTTGATCTCTTGCTCGGTCGGTGCGCGCTTGGTCACCACTTTCAGGTCCTGGCTGCCGATCATGCCGATGTCGCGGCTCTGTACCAGCAAGCCGCCGTTGACGCGCTTGTAGTCCCAGGCAGCGGCACGTTCAGCCGACCACTCGCCGCAGGCCAGCAGGCGCACGTTGGCCTTGGCTGCCACGATGGCGCGGGCTTCTTCGCTGACGGAAGGGGCGATGATCACTTCGACGAACTGACGCTCGACGATGGCTTTAGCGGTCTCGGCGTCCAGTTCGCGGTTGAACGCGATGATGCCGCCGAATGCGGATTCGGTGTCGGTCGCGTAGGCCAGTTCGTACGCCTGGCGGATGCCGCCTTCAGCGTCCGGGCTCACGGCCACGCCGCACGGGTTGGCGTGCTTGACGATTACGCAGGCTGGCTTGACGAAGCTCTTCACGCACTCCAGCGCGGCGTCGGTGTCGGCCACGTTGTTGTAGGACAGCTCCTTGCCTTGCAGCTGGGTCGCGGTGGCGATGCCCACTTCGGCCGGCTTGGCCTCCACGTAGAACGCCGCGCTCTGGTGCGGGTTCTCGCCGTAGCGCATTTCCTGGGCCTTGATGAACTGGCTGTTGAAGGTGCGCGGGAACTGGCTGCGGCCTTCGGTGCTGAGGGTTTCAGCCGCCTGGTTCACGGTGCCCATGTAGTTGGCAATCATGCCGTCGTAGGCGGCGGTGTGTTCGAACGCCTTGAGCATCAGGTCGAAGCGCTGGGCGTAGGTCAGGCCGCCGGCTTTCAGGCTTTCGAGCACTTGGGCGTAGTCGCTGGCGTTGACCACGATGGCCACGTCTTTGTGGTTCTTGGCTGCCGAGCGAACCATGGTCGGGCCGCCGATATCGATGTTTTCGATGGCGGTCGGCAGGTCGCAGCCTGGCTTGTTGATGGTGGCTTCGAACGGGTACAGGTTGACGGCTACCAGATCGATCGGCTTGATGCCGTGCTCGCTCATGATGGCGTCGTCGGTACCGCGACGGCCGAGGATACCGCCGTGGATTTTCGGGTGCAGGGTCTTGACCCGACCGTCCATCATTTCTGCGAAACCGGTGTAGTCCGCCACTTCTACTGCGGCCACGCCGTTGTCCTGCAGCAGTTTGAAGGTCCCGCCCGTGGAGAGGATTTCCACGCCAAGGGCTTCCAGCTCCCGGGCAAATTCGAGGATCCCGGTCTTGTCGGAGACACTGATCAAGGCGCGGCGGATCGGCAGGCGGGTAGTCTGGTCGGTCATTTCAATTTCCATCAAAAGCAAAGGAAGTCAGCAAAAAAGGCGACCGTTTTTACGCGGGCGCCTTTCTGGTTTGATTGAATGCTTACAGCAAATCGTATTGTTTGAGCTTTTTGCGCAAGGTGCCACGGTTGAGGCCCAGCAGCTCACTGGCTTTGGTCTGGTTGCCCTTGACGTAGTTCATCACGCTTTCGAGCAAGGGCGCCTCGACTTCGGAGAGCACCAGGTTGTACACGTCCGTGACGGAAGCGCCCTCAAGGTGGGCGAAATAATTGTGCAGCGCCTTCTCGACACTCCCGCGAAGGGTCTGGCCTTCTTCGCTCGGCGTGTTGAGGTGCTGTTTCAAATTGACGTTGTCGCTCACGGGTGTTGTTCCACTCACTAAAGTCTCGGTCATCATCGTCATGCGGCCACCCCCTCTCCGTCCCCTGTCCCCAGGCTCTTGTAACGCTCGCTGAAGAACTCACGAACGTTGGCGCACTGTGCTTCCGTATCATCCAAACGATTGAAGTGGGCGCGAAACTCCCTGGCGCCCGGCAAGGTTGCGAGATACCAGCCGACATGCTTGCGAGCAATGCGTACTCCCATCACGTCTCCATAGAAGGCGTGCAGGGCGGCCAGATGCTCTAGCAGAATACGTTCCACCTCGATCAACTCCGGTGCCGGCAAGACTTCGCCGGTACGCAGAAAATGCTCGATCTCACGAAAAATCCACGGCCGCCCCTGGGCGGCCCGGCCAATCAACAGGCCATCGGCACCGGTAGCGTGCAGCACGCGCCGGGCTTTCTCGGCTGAGTCGATATCGCCATTGGCAAAGACCGGCATCGACACCGCCTGCTTGATCGCGGCAATGGTGTCGTACTCGGCTTCACCGGTGTACAGATCGGCGCGGGTGCGGCCATGCACCGCCAGCGCTGTAATGCCCGCCTGTTCGGCGATCTTCGCCACCGTCAGGCCATTCTTGTTGTCCCGGTCCCAGCCGGTACGGATCTTCAGGGTGACCGGCACATCCACTGCGGCGACAACGGCCTGCAGGATCTCGGCGACCAACTGCTCATCCTTCAACAAGGCGGAACCGGCGGCCTTGTTGCAGACCTTCTTGGCCGGGCAGCCCATGTTGATATCAATGATCTGTGCGCCCAACTCCACGTTGGCCCGGGCCGCATCCGCCAGCATCTGCGCATCACCGCCGGCGATCTGTACCGAGCGGGGCTCGGGATCACCTTCGTGGATCATGCGCATCCGCGATTTGCGGGTGTTCCACAAGCTCATGTCGCTGGTGACCATTTCCGAGACTACTAGACCCGCGCCCAAACGCTTGCACAGCTGACGAAAGGGCTGGTCGGTGACGCCCGCCATAGGAGCGAGGATCAAGCCGTTCTGCAATGTGTATGGGCCGATGCGTACCGCCGACATAGGACTTCCCTGTTGTGGGGCCGGATCATTAGAGTTCGAAAAAGGGTTGGCATGATACCCGCTCTCGATGACTGGATAAAGGCTGAATTGGATAAAATCTGAACAGCAATTTCTTTATCGCCGCCGGTTTGGTTGCCCGGCGCCTAGTCAAGAATCTGCCGTCAAGCCTCGGTGCATGAACCGATTCACTCGGGCGAATGAAAGCTCAGGCTGTAATTCACGGCTTTATTGCCCGGATCGAGGATATCCAGGGAGATATGGATCGGCGTCTGTGATGGCATTTCGCTAACGCCGGCCAACTCACCGCTGAGGTATTCGGCGGGTTTGAACCGACGACTGGCGATCAGGCTGCCGTTCAAATCGGCAAAACGCAGCTCCAGCAGCGGGAAGGGCTGGGAGAAGGTCGCGCGGTTATAGATGATTGCATCCACCACCAGCGCCCCGGCGAACTCCGGGTGGCTGCGTACCACCAGGTTGCTGCTCTTGATGTGGGCGATATCGACCCGTGACGGCACTGTGCAGCCCAGGGTAGGGCACAGTTGCTGGAACCATGGGCGGTAGGCGTCCTGGCGGGCCAGGTCGTCGAATTGGTAGGCGATGTATTGGCCGGCGAGGCCGGCGGCGGCGATCAGCACCAGCAACAGCCAGAGCAGGCGGCGGCCCCAACCCGACGCACGTTTTTGCGCGTAGAGGTGCAGCGGGTCGTCTTCGAGGTCCTGCAGGACATCGTCGTGAACGCCGGTGGACGGGCGAGGGCGTTTGCGTCGAGGTTGCGGGCGTTCTTCGGGTTCCGGTTCCTCGACCGCCTCGATGACGGGCGTGACAGGGGGATCGAGTTCGTCATCCTCGAGGGTCGAGCGCAGCGGCGGTTCGTCGTCGATATCGTCGGTGTGGAACGACATCGACGGTTCAGTGCGCTGGCGGGTCGCAGGTGTCTTGGTCGGTTCAGGGGCTTCGACGACCTGGACGCGTTCTTCCGGTGGTTCGCTGAACAGGCTGGCTGCCCACTTTTCTTCCTCGGCCTTGACCGTATCGCGGCTGGCGCTGAGGGCCTCTTCCTTTTGCCGACGGTCGGAACCGCCCTGGCGACGCTCCGCGCCCGAGGGCTGCGTGTGCTGAATCTCGCGGCGTTCCAGCTTGGCCAGCTCCACGTCGAGGTCGAGGTTGTCCAGGTCCAGTTCTTCGGCGGTCCACTGTTTCTGGCTGATCGCCCGCGGGGCCTCTGCGGCTGGCTCGACCGGTTCCGGTGCCGGCGTCTGCTGGGCGCGCTGCTCCAGCAGCTGGCGTGCCGCATTGAATACCTGCAGGCACGAGCCGCAGCGCACCACGCCGCGGGCCACGCTCAATTGAGCGTGGTTAACGCGAAAGCGTGCTTGGCAATGCGGGCACTGGGTGACGAAACTGTCGGTCATGCGGCCATCCGATTCAGGCAAGCGCTCATTCTAGCGCCGACGACCGCTGATGCGTACCCAGCCATCACGGTTGGCGATCGGATCCAGCTCGAAATCCTTGGCGTAGGCAGCGGCCACGTCTTCACCCTGCTCGGCAAGGATGCCCGACAGCGCCAGGCGGCCGCCCGGCTTGACCAGGCTCGACAGCTGCGGCGCCAGGGAAACCAGCGGGCCGGCGAGGATGTTCGCCACCAGCACGTCGGCCTGCACCTGGGGCAATTGCTCGGGCAGATAGAGTGGGAATTTATCTTCGGGAATGTGGTTGCGCCCGGCGTTGTCGCGCGAAGCTTCCAGGGCCTGCACGTCGATGTCGGTGCCGACGGCTTCCTTGGCGCCCAGCAGCAGGGCGGCAATCGCCAGGATCCCCGAGCCGCAGCCGAAGTCCAGCACGTGGCTGTCGGTCAGGTCCTGGCCGTCCAGCCATTCCAGGCACAGCGCGGTGGTGGGGTGGGTGCCGGTGCCGAAGGCCAGGCCCGGATCAAGCAGCAGGTTGACTGCGTCCGGCTCCGGCGCGGCGTGCCAGCTCGGCACGATCCACAGGCGCTGGCCGAACCGCATCGGCTGGAAGTTATCCATCCAGCTGCGTTCCCAGTCCTGGTCTTCGATGACTTCACTGTGGTGCTCGGGCAGCGGGCCGCCGGTGAGCAGTTCCATATGGGCCAGCACGGCGGCGGCATCGGTGCCGTCCTCGAACAGGGCCAGCAGATGGGTGTGGGACCACAGCGGGGTGGTATTGAGTTCGGGTTCGAAGATCGGCTGGTCTTCGGCGTCCATGAAGGTCACCGAGACGGCGCCGACTTCGAGGAAAGCGTCTTCGTAGGTTTCGGCTTGTTCTGGGCTGATGGCGAGACGGACTTGCAGCCAAGGCATGGCGGGCACCTTTGAATAAAATGAATGTGCGACTGCTGGGTCGCGAAAGCGCGCAAGTTTACGCGAGAGCATGACCTGTGGCGAGGGAGCTTGTTGTGGCGAGGGGACAAGCCCCCTCGCCACAAGAGCCAATTTCACAGGGCTCACAAACAACAAAGCCGCCCGAAGGCGGCTTTGTTGGGTGGAGCACTTACTGGTTGGCCAGCTTGTGTTCCAGGTAGTGAATGTTCACACCACCTTCGCAGAAGCCTTCATCACGGACCAGTTCCCGGTGCAGCGGGATGTTGGTCTTGATGCCGTCGACCACGATTTCGTCCAGGGCGTTACGCATACGGGCCATGGCCTCGTCGCGGGTCGCGCCCCAGGTGATCAGCTTGCCGATCAGCGAGTCGTAGTTGGACGGAACCTTGTAGCCGCTGTACAGGTGCGAATCCACACGGACGCCGTTGCCGCCGGGCGCGTGGAAATGCTTGACCAGGCCAGGGCTTGGGATAAAGGTCTTCGGGTCTTCGGCGTTGATGCGGCACTCCAGGGAGTGGCCGTGCATCTTCACGTCGTCCTGGGTAAAGGACAGCGGGTTGCCGGCGGCGATGCTGAGCATCTCCTTGACGATGTCGATACCGGTGACCATCTCCGAAACCGGGTGCTCTACCTGCACGCGAGTGTTCATCTCGATGAAGTAGAAACGACCGTTCTCGTAGAGGAACTCGAAGGTACCGGCGCCACGGTAGTTGATGTCGATGCACGCCTTGACGCAGCGAGCCAGTACTTCCTGGCGAGCTTTTTCATCCAGGCCCGGTGCCGGAGCTTCTTCCAGTACCTTCTGGTGACGGCGCTGCAGCGAGCAATCGCGGTCGCCCAGGTGGATGGCGTGGCCCTGGCCGTCGGACAATACCTGCACTTCCACGTGACGTGGGTTGGTCAGGTACTTCTCCAGGTAGACCATCGGGTTGCCGAACCAGGCGCCCGCTTCGGAGCGGGTCTGCTTGGCGGCTTCGATCAGGTCTTCTTCCTTGTGCACCACGCGCATGCCGCGACCACCACCGCCACCGGCGGCCTTGATGATCACCGGGTAACCGACTTCGCGACCAATGCGCAGGGCGGTGGCCTCGTCTTCAGGCAGTGGGCCGTCGGAACCTGGAACGGTTGGCACGCCAGCAGCGATCATCGCGTCCTTGGCCGAGACCTTGTCGCCCATCAGGCGAATGGTTTCGGCTTTCGGGCCGATGAAGGCAAACCCGGATTTTTCCACCTGTTCGGCGAAATCGGCGTTTTCCGCGAGGAAGCCGTAGCCTGGGTGGATGCCATCGGCGCCGGTCACTTCAGCGGCGGCGATGATGTTCGAGACTTTCAGGTACGAGTTCGTGGCCAGTGGCGGGCCGATGCAGATGCTTTCGTCCGCCAGTTTCACGTGCATCAATTCGGTATCGGCCGTCGAGTAAACAGCGACGGTCTTGATGCCCTCTTCCTTACAGGCGCGCAGGATACGCAGCGCGATCTCGCCGCGGTTGGCGATCAGGACTTTTTGCAGTTTCTTCGCAGGTTTCAACATCGAAGGCGCTCCGCGGTTCAAACGATGGTGAACAGCGGCTGGTCGTACTCAACCGGCTGACCGTTTTCTACCAGGATGGATTCGATGACGCCGGCTTTTTCAGCGGTGATGTGGTTCATCATTTTCATCGCTTCGACGATGCAGATGGTGTCGCCCACTTTCACGGTTGCGCCGACTTCAACGAAGGCTGGCGAGGTCGGTGCCGGGGTGCGGTAGAAGGTACCGACCATTGGCGACTTGACCACGAAGCCGTTCAGCACTGGCGCAGCAGGTGCTGCTGGCGCAGCGGCGGCGGCAGGTGCGGCGGCCGGAGCAGCAGCGGCCGGAGCCGGCGCTTGCATTTGTGGCGCGTAGAACTGCTGGGCCGGGGTCTTGCTGTGACGGCTGATCCGTACGGACTCTTCGCCTTCCTTGATTTCCAGCTCGTCGATACCGGATTCTTCCAGCAGTTCGATCAGTTTCTTAACTTTACGGATATCCATGAATCATCAACTCCCAAGGGTCGGTCAGGGGCGCTTGGCCGGTTGTTCAAGCTGTTCCAGGGCGGCCTCCAGGGCCAGTCGGTAACCGCTGGCGCCAAGGCCGCAGATCACTCCTACCGCTACGTCGGAGAAGTAGGAGTGATGGCGGAAAGGTTCGCGTTTGTGCACGTTCGACAAATGCACTTCGATGAATGGGATGCTCACCGCCAGCAGCGCGTCACGTAATGCAACGCTTGTATGCGTAAAAGCGGCGGGATTGATCAGAATAAAGTCCACGCCTTCGCCGCGCGCGGCATGGATACGATCAATCAATTCGTACTCGGCATTGCTTTGCAGGTAGAGCAAATGGTGGCCGGCTTCACGCGCCCGTCGTTCCAGGTCGAGGTTGATCTGGTCCAGGGTGACTGCCCCGTAGACGCCCGGTTCGCGGGTGCCGAGCAGGTTCAGGTTGGGTCCGTGAAGAACCAGTAAGGTCGCCATCGGCTGTTCCTTGTTATTGATGTGGGTACGGCAGAACCCGGCGACTATGCCGCAAAGCCTTTGTGACTGTCCAGTTCTATGCAGTAGCCAGCACGATTACCGAGGATAGCGCGAAATTTGTGACTGTGAGGGCGAGTTCGGTCAGTGTGGGAGCTGGCTTGCCTGCAATATCGGTGTGTCAGCACAGGGAGATGTCGCCTGGTTCACCGCCATCGCAGGCAAGCCAGCTCCCCACATTTAGTCGTAACCCACGTTTAGATCCGGTCAGACGCGAAACGCCTGGACCGCCGTATTGAGCTGCCCGCCCAGCACCAGCAGGTGTTCGCCTTGGCTGCGGCCCTGGCCGATGCGCAGCAGATTGTCCTCGCCCAACTGGTGGATCCGCTCGCTGTTGTCGCGAATCTCACTGACAGCGCCACTTTGCTGCGCGGTCACATCGGCGATGCGCACGGCGGTGTCGGCAATGGTCTGGATCGCGCCGACGATTTCATCCAGCGCACCATCTGCCGCCTGGGCCTGCTGGGCGGTGGCTTCGGCGTGTTCGACTTGGGCGCGCATGCCTTGCACCGATTGGTGGGCGGCGCTTTGCAGGCCGGCGATCAGGCCCTGGATTTCAGCGGTGGCGCCGGCTGTACGCTGGGCCAGGGAGCGCACTTCGTCGGCGACCACCGCAAACCCGCGCCCGGCCTCGCCGGCACGGGCGGCCTCGATGGCGGCGTTGAGCGCCAGCAGGTTGGTCTGGTCGGCAATCGAGCGGATCACCGTGAGTACGCCGCCGATGGTGGCGGATTCTTCGGCGAGTTTTTCGATCATCTGCGCGTTCTGCTGCACTTCACCCACCAGCGCGTGCAGCCCGGTCAGGCTCAGGCCGATCACGCGCTGGCCTTGCTCCACCGCCTGGCCCGCACTGCGGCTGGCCCCGGCCGCCTGGCTGGCATCCCCGGCGACTTGCTGGATGGTTGCCTCCAGCTCGCCGAGCGAATCGCGGATCTGCGCGGTGTCCCCGGCCTGGCGTTCAGCGCCGTCGTGCAGGCCGCTGCTCAACTCGGCGAGGGCACGGCTGCTGCCGGCGACCTCTTCGGCATTCCCGCGAATGGTGCCCACCAGGTCGACCAGATAGGCGCGCAAGCGGTTGAGGGAGGCTTCGATATCGTGCAGCTCGCGGTTGGTCTTGCCCAAGGCAATCGGCTGGCTGAAGTCACCTTCGGCCCAGGTCGACAGGGCCGGCGCCAGGTTGGTCAGCACCCGTGCCAAGCGCCGTTGCAGGGTATCGATCAGCAGGGCAATCAGCAGGATCAGGCCGATCATCACGCCTTGCATCAGGCGCACTTCGCCCTGGATCTGGGCATGTTGCGCGCGCACCACCGGTTCCAGGCCGGCAATGGCCTGCTGTACGGCGGCGATTTTCAGGTGGGTGCTTGCGGCCAGGTCGGTGCGTTGCTGGATCTGCTCGCGGGTGCGCTTGAGTTCGCCGGGGTAGCGGGTGAGCAGACTGTTGAGTTCGCGCTTGAGGTCGACGCCGGTGTCCTGGGTCTCGGTCTTCTCGGTGTTTTCCAGGCCCATCAAGGCAGAAAAATCGTCGGCGCTGGAGTCGGCGCTGGCCTTGACGCCGAGCAATGGCAACGGCTCCAGCAGGTCGGCCTGGCTACGGATATTGCCGACTTCACGCTCCACATCATCGGCCAGTTCCGCGCGCCCGCTGCTCACCAGCTTGTCGCGGGCCAGGGACAGTTTGCCCAAGTGCTGGGACGCGGCCAGCAACGGCGGCAGGTAACGCGCGGCTTGCGGCGAATTGACGCTCAGGGCGTATTGACCCAGTTGCTCCAGGTTCGCGCCCAGTTCGCGTTCGGCTTGCAGTAACAGCGCTTGCGGGTCGCCGGCCAGCTTGCCGGCAGCCAGCAGGTCAGTCTTGCTGAAGGTATCCAGGTCCACCAGGCTGGGGCGCAGGTTCTGCGCGAGGTCGGCGGGCAGTTCATCCAGGTGCTGCAGGAGGTTTTCCAGGCTCTGGCTGGCGCTGCTCAGGCGCAGGGCATCGCCGCTGGCCAGGTAGTCGTCGATATTGCGCGCGGCCTGATTCTGAAAGGTCTGCGACAGGCCCAGGTAGCGCTCCATCAACAGATAGGGACGCTCCAGCGCGCGTTGCGACCACCAGAGTGTGGCCCCCAGGGCCAGGCACACAGCCACCAAGAGGAGGGTATTGAGATTGGTCAGCAGCTTCAGGCGCATGCGGGGTTTCAACCGACAGCAAAAGGTAAGTGCCTGAAGTTATTGCGTTTGCATTACAGAGTTATGACGGAATCAGTCGATTCCGGTGAAAAGATGGCACTTTGCTTTGACGTTCGCGCCGCTTGTACGCGGTTGCGCCCGGCGTCCTTGGCGCGGTACAGCGCCTCGTCGGCCTGGGCGGCCATCATCAGGCTGTCGGAACCGTCGCACAGCTCCACCAGCCCGGCGCTGAAGGTGCACCACAAATCCTGCGGCTGGGCCGGGTAGTGGATTTCGGCAAAGCGCCCGCGAATTTCATCCAGCACCCTGCAGGCCGACTCCAGGTCGGTGTCGGGCATCACGATGGCGAACTCTTCACCGCCATAGCGCCCGATATAGTCGGTCTTGCGCAGGCGCTGCTTGAGAAACAGCGCCAGGCTCTTGATCACGCGGTCGCCCATGGGATGCCCGTGGCTGTCATTGACCCGCTTGAAGTGGTCGATGTCCAGCATGGCAAAGCTCAGCGGCTTGTTCTCGCGGCGCGCACGGAAGCTGCAGTCTTCGAGCAATTGCAGGATGTGAGTGTGGTTGTACAGGCCGGTCAGGCTGTCGCGCACCATCCGCGCCTTGAGGTTGCGCGCACGGGCGGCGCGGTTGCGCACGGTAGTGATCAGGTGGCGCGGCTTGATCGGCTTGGTGAGGAAGTCGTCGCCGCCTTCGCTCATGGCGTCCAGTTGCTTGTCGAGGTCGTCTTCGGCTGACAGGTAGATGATCGGCACGCTGACGTAGCGGTCGTTATGGCGAATCACCTTGGCCAGTTCGGTGCCGGTACAGGCGGGCATGTACATGTCGAGGATGATCAGGTCGGGCTGGAAGTCCGCCAGCTCGGCCATGGCCTGGATCGGCTCGATCAGGGTGCGCGTGACGATGCCGGCACTGTTGAGCAGCCGCTCGGTGTGCAGTGCCTGGGCCCGCGAGTCATCGATGATCAGCACTTTATACGGTTCGTACTGGGCGACGCAGGTGAGCACTTCGATTTTTTCCAGCAGGCTGGACGCCTCCAGTGTTCCGGTGAGGAACTCCTGGCCCCCGGCGCGCACGGCGGCCAGGCGGGTCGGGGTGTCGGTTTCATGCAGGCTGAAAAACAGCAGCGGCAGCTTTTGCTCCAGGCCTTCCTGGGCTTCGGCGGCGAGCTTGAGGCCCAGGCCGGCGCCGCAGAAGTCCACGTCCATCACGATCGCCGAGGGCAGGCGCTCGGCCATGGCGGCGCGAAAGGCTGCCACGCTGTCCAGCGACTGCGCGCTCATGCCGAAGAATTCCAGCTGCTTGGCCAGGCGTTCGGCGCGGTCGTGATCGGCGAGCATCACGTAGATCGGCTTGCGCATCGGCGGCAGGAACGTTTGCTCGAGCTGGTCGCCCTGGCGCAGTCCGGTGCGGGACAGGCGCTGCATCAGGCGGTTGAGTTCGGTGATCAGGTGGCTGCTCAGGCGGCCACGGTTTTCGTCCACCGCCTTGAGGGATTCGCCGATGTGCACGGCGAGCTGGCTGTGTTCCGGCTGTTCGAAACGCTCGGCAAAGCGCAGCAGGCGCAGGTTGGCTTCGCTGAGTTCGGACAGGTCGGCGCCCGACCATTCGCTGCGTTGCAGGCGCTGCCAGATCTCAAGAATTTGACGTGCCTGATGAATTACCCGCTGGGCAAAATGCTGCTTGAGACGCTCACGGCTGGGGTCTTCTGGCTCGGTCATATCCTGACTACTAGTTAGGGTGCATGCTGAGGTCGACTGATGGCTCTATGCTAGCACCTCTTTTCCATGGGATGAGTGTCATATGTCAATTAACTGCGTGTCCCGGGTATTCAGTTATTGACCCGATGGTCGCGCAGCGTAAAAAACCTGCATCCTTTATAGTCGAACCTTCCTCGTCCCCCGTTTGATTAAAAGCACCGCACCGGCGGGCACGATGGGGTAGGGTTGTGGTCGGAGTGTTTGAACGCACCCGGACCATTGAAGTGCATGAACTCAAGTGATTGAAAGGATATCGCCATGCTGGACTGGAAAAACCGTGCAGGCAGTGCCAAAGGCCCCGCCCCTGAGCCCAAGTCGGCCAACCGCAGCTATTTTCGCACGGTGCTGATGAGCCGTGCCGTGCTGAGCGTGCTCGGCCTGTACCTGTTGGTCACCGGTGCCCTGGGTTGGTACTGGAGCGAAGAGCCGGCGCTGTTCCCGGTCCAGCAAAATGCGCAGATTGCCGCTGAAAAAGACGGCAAGCAGATGGTGGTGGGCTTCACCACCGTCGAAACCCTCAAGACCGTGGTCGGCACCCTGCTGAACAAGCCGGGTGGCTACATTTCCAACGACCGCTTCCCGCCGGGCCTGTGGATGGACAACATGCCCAGCTGGGAATACGGCGTGCTGGTGCAGGTACGTGACCTGACCCGAGCCCTGCGTAAAGACTTCGCCCGTTCCCAGTCGCAATCGGCGGAAGACGCTGACTTGGCCAAGGCCGAGCCGCGCTTCAACTTCGACAACAAGAGCTGGGTGCTGCCATCCAGTGAGTCGGAATACCAGGAAGGCATCAATTCCCTGAGCCGCTACGAGGCGCGCCTGTCGGACCCTAACCAGAAAGGCGCGCTGTTCTACGCGCGGGCCGACAACCTGAACAACTGGCTGGGCGATGTCGCTACCCGCCTGGGCTCGCTGTCGCAACGCCTGTCGGCCAGCGTCGGCCGGGTCAAGTTGAACACTGCACTGAAAACCGAAGCGCTGGCGCCGGGTGAAGTGCCACAGGTCGACGAAGAAGTGGTCGAAACCCCGTGGATGCAGATCGACAACGTGTTCTACGAGGCGCGTGGCCAGGCGTGGGCCCTGTCCCACCTGCTGCGTGCTATCGAAGTCGATTTCGCCGACGTCCTGGCCAAGAAAAACGCCACCGTCAGCGTGCGCCAGATCATTCGTGAACTGGAGGCCTCGCAAGAGCCTGTCTGGAGCCCGATGATCCTCAACGGCAGCGGCTTCGGTGTGCTGGCCAACCATTCGCTGGTCATGGCCAACTACATTTCCCGGGCCAACGCGGCGGTGATCGACTTGCGTCAGCTGCTCAACCAGGGTTGATGATGGACGCTGCTCAAAACGAGGCCGCGCACCGTGCGGCCTCCGATGCCGAACTGATCTGCTGGGTCGACGAGCAGGACAACCTGCTCGGCCACCTGGTGCGGTCCGACCTGCGCCAGCGCGGCCTGATTGGCCGGTGCACATTTATCTTCCTGTTCAATTCCAAGGGCGAGCTGTGCGTGCATCGGCGCACCCTGAGCAAGGCGTTGTATCCCGGTTTCTGGGACACGGCAGCCGGCGGGATGGTCGCGGCAGGCGAGTCGTATGCGGTGTCGGCCGCCCGTGAGTTGGAAGAAGAGCTGGGCGTCGGCGGGGTAGAGTTGGTCGAACATGACCACTTCTATTTCGAAGATGGCGACAGCCGGCTCTGGTGCAAATCCTACTCGGCGACGTGGGACGGGCCGCTCAGCCTGCAGCCCGAAGAAGTCATGGAAGCACGCTTTTTACCGATTGAAACGGTCCTGCAGGAGGCCGAGCAAAAGCCCTACTGCCCGGATGCCCAGGAGGGCTTGCGCCGCTATCTGGCCTCGCGTCGCTAAAGTTGCATAAATTGGCGCCATTTGGCCCTTAGCAAGTCGCGTTTTTGCCGTTACACTGCGCGACTTTTCACCCGTACTACGATTGTTTCACCCGGGTATCACTGTAGGCGCCGGCTTGCCGGCGATGGCTATCTTTAGGACGCCATCGCTGGCAAGCCGGCGGCTACCGGTGGGGTTGAAACAGGGCGGTACGGTAGCGCTGCCCCTGCCTGAGTGGGGCTTCGCGGTCGGTCAGTCTGATCGATCAGTCTTTGTCCTCCCAAGAGGATTGCCGGTGGCCAAAAAAGCCGCATCCTTCGCCGCCCCTGGTGGCCTGGTATTTTCCACCGACGCAGGTCGACACTGCCCGGACTGTCGTCAGCCCGTGGATTCGTGTACCTGCAAACAGACCCTGATCCCTGAAGGCGATGGCATTGCCCGCGTGCGACGCGAGAGCAAGGGCCGTGGCGGCAAGACGGTGACGACCATCACCGGCGTGCCCCTGGCCGAAGATGCCCTGAAGGAGCTGGCCACGACGCTGAAAAAGCGCTGTGGCACCGGTGGCGCGCTCAAAGACGGCGTCATCGAGATCCAGGGCGACCACGTCGAGTTGCTGTTGGCCGAGCTGATCAAGCTGGGTTACAAGGCGAAGAAATCCGGCGGCTAGCAGCCTCTGTGAAACCCACCCCGACCGCCGGTTCGCTGAACGCGAACTGTCGTCTCCATGGGTTTCACAGAGCCTGTTCCTGACCGGTGTCTAAACTCTGTCCTGCGAGTGGGGTCTACCTTCCTTACAGGCAAATCGTCATTTTCATTCTTTAGACTGCGCCAGCCTCAGAGAGAGGCGGCGTCTTCGACTTCATTTATAGGGGACTTCGATGTCCGTACGACGCACACGCAAAGACGATGGCAGCCAATGGACAGTTGCGGACAGCCGCAGTGTTTACGGGATCCGCCATTGGGGGGCCGGGTATTTCGCGATCAATGATGCCGGTCGCGTTGAAGTTCGTCCGAACGGCCCGAACAGCACGCCCGTCGACCTGTACGAGCAAGTAGACGAGCTGCGCAAAAGCGGCCTGTCCTTGCCGTTGCTGGTGCGTTTCCCCGACATCCTGCAAGACCGCGTGCGCCAGCTGACCGGTGCCTTCGATGCCAACATCGAGCGCCTGGAATACCAGAGCCAATACACCGCGCTGTACCCGATCAAGGTGAACCAGCAGGAGGCGGTGATCGAGAACATCATCGCAACCCAGAACGTGTCCATTGGCCTCGAAGCCGGCTCCAAGCCCGAGCTGCTGGCCGTGCTGGCCCTGGCGCCGAAGGGCGGCACCATCGTCTGCAACGGTTACAAGGACCGTGAGTTCATCCGCCTGGCGCTGATGGGCCAGAAGCTCGGCCACAACGTGTTTATCGTGATCGAGAAAGAATCCGAAGTTGAGCTGGTGATCGAAGAGGCTGCCAGCCTCAAGGTCAAGCCGCAGGTCGGCCTGCGCGTGCGCTTGTCGTCCCTGGCGTCGAGCAAGTGGGCGGACACCGGTGGCGAGAAATCCAAATTCGGCCTGTCGGCGGCGCAGCTGCTGTCCGTGGTCGAGCGCTTCCGCGCTGCCGGCCTGGACCAGGGCATCCGCCTGCTGCACTTCCACATGGGTTCGCAGATTGCCAACCTGGCCGACTACCAGCACGGGTTCAAGGAAGCCATTCGTTACTACGGCGAGCTGCGCAACCTCGGCCTGCCGGTGGACCACATCGACGTCGGCGGCGGCCTGGGTGTGGACTACGACGGTACCCACTCGCGTAACGCCAGCTCGATCAACTACGACATGGACGACTACGCCGGCGTGGTCGTGGGCATGCTCAAGGAATTCTGCGATGCGCAGAGCCTGCCGCACCCGCACATCTTCTCCGAAAGCGGTCGCTCTCTGACTGCCCACCACGCCATGCTGGTGGTGCAGGTCACTGACGTCGAGAAGCATAACGACGACGTGCCGGAGATCGAAAACAAGGAAAGCCTGCCGGAAACCGTGCAGTGGCTGGTGGACCTGCTGGGCCCGACCGACATCGAGATGGTCACCGAGACCTACTGGCGTGCCACCCACTACATGAGCGACGTGGCCACCCAGTACGCCGATGGCAAGCTGACCCTGGCGGAAAAAGCCCTGGCCGAGCAGTGCTACTTCGCCGTCTGCCGCCGCCTGCACAACTCGTTGAAAGCCCGCCAGCGCTCGCACCGCCAGGTGCTGGACGAACTCAACGACAAGCTGGCCGACAAGTACATCTGCAACTTCTCGGTGTTCCAGAGCCTGCCGGACACTTGGGCTATCGGCCAGGTACTGCCGATCCTGCCGCTGCACCGTCTCGACGAAGAGCCGCTGCGCCGCGCGGTCCTGCAGGATTTGACCTGCGACTCCGACGGCAAGATCAAGCAGTACGTCGACGAGCAGAGCATCGAGACCAGCCTGCCGGTGCACGCCTTGAACGAAGGCGAGGACTACCTGCTGGGTATCTTCCTGGTGGGGGCCTACCAGGAAATCCTCGGCGACATGCACAACCTGTTCGGTGACACCGACTCGGTGAACATCTACCAGCGCGAAGACGGTTCGGTGTACAGCGCCGGTATCGAGACCCACGACACCATCGAAGACATGCTGCGCTACGTGCACTTGTCGCCGGAGGAGTTGATGACGCACTACCGTGACAAGTGCGCCAGCGCGAAGATCAGCGCCAATGAGCGTACGCAGTTCCTGGACGCGCTGCGCCTGGGCCTGACGCGGTCTTCGTACCTGTCTTCGTAACAGAAGTGACCCGGCTCAAATGTAGGAGCCGGGCTTGCCCGCGATGGCGGTGTGTCAGTGTGCAATGTGGGGGCTGACACTCCGCTATCGCAGGCAAGCCAGCTCCCACATTTGGATCTTCATCAGGTAGTACCTTCTATGTGAGGTCTGGAAGATGTCGAGCAAATGGCTGCAAGCCTTCACCCTGGCATTCGCTGCCTTCCTCGCAGCCTGCTCGCCCATCAAGGTGCTCAACGCACTCACGCCCTCCAGCACCTTCACCAAAACCTCCTCCGTCGCCTACGGCGATGATCCCCGCCAGAAACTCGATATCTACCGCCCGGCCAATGCTTCGCCGAACGCCCCCGTGGTGGTGTTTTTCTATGGCGGCAGCTGGAACAGTGGCTCCAAGGATGATTACGGTTTTGTCGGCGAAGCCCTGGCCTCGCGCGGCATTGTGGTGGTGATCGCCGATTATCGGCTTTACCCGCAAGTGCGTTACCCACTGTTTCTTCAGGACGGTGCCCAAGCGGTCGCCTGGACGTATCAGCACAGCGCCGAATACGGCGGCGATCCCCACAAGCTGTATGTAATGGGCCACAGTTCCGGCGCCTACAACGCCGCGATGCTGGCGCTGGATGCGCGCTGGCTCAACGAAGCGAACCTGTCGCCGTCGATGCTCAAGGGTTGGATCGGTCTGGCCGGGCCGTATGACTTTTTGCCGATTGAAAACCCCGACGTGAAGCCGGTGTTTTTCTTCCCCCACTCACCCCCGGACTCCCAGCCGATCAACCATGTCAGTGCCGGCGCGCCGCCGAGCCTGTTGATCGCCTCTTCGTCCGACACACTGGTCAACCCCACGCGCAACACCGGCGGGCTGGCTAACGCGTTACGGGCGGCCGGTGTGCCGGTGGAGGAGTTCTACTTCGGCAGGACCAACCACCAGACGCTGGTGGCGGCCATCTCCAAACCGTTGCGCTGGCTGGCACCGGTGCTGGACCGGGTCGTGGACTTCATCCAAGCCACTGATTCTGCCGATTCAGGCGCCAGGCAATCGCCCACAAAGTGAGGCTGCGCAATGCCATGAACAGCAGGAAACTTATCCACAGGCCGTGGTTGCCGTAGCCCTGCAACAGCCACGCGAACGGCAGCAGGATCAGCACGGTCAGCAGCATCCCATTGCGCATTTCGCGCGCACGCGTGGCGCCGATGAAAAGGCCGTCCAGTAAATAACTCCACACCGCAATCAATGGCAGCACCGCCAGGTATGGCAGGTAGATGTCAGCCGTTTCGCGCACGCTGGGGATGTCGGTCTGCATTGCGATAAACAGGTGCCCGGCGAACGTGAACAGCAGGGCGAAGCCGACGCTGGCGATCAGCGACCATCCGCAGGCGACCACCAATGAACGGCGCAGGGCCTGGCGATCATGCGCGCCGATGGCGTGGCCGCACAGCGCTTCGACTGCGTGGGCCAGGCCGTCGAGGGCATGCGCGGTCAGCAGCAGGCCGTTGAGCAGCAGTGCGTTGGCGGCCACGGTGGCGTCACCCAGGCGTGCGCCTTGCACGGTAATCATGAAAAACACCGATTGCAGCGCCAGGCTGCGGATAAAAATATCGCGGTTGACCGCCAGCAGCGGCCGCCAGCTTTGCCACACCTTCAACGCTGCCCAGGCGATGTGCCCGGGGTAGGCGCGCAGGGCTTTTTGCGTCAGGGCCAGGCCGAGCAGGGCGCCGGTCCATTCTGCAATGACCGAGGCGCGCGCGGAGCCGACCACGCCCCAATCCAGGCCGAGTACGAACCACAGGTTCAAGGCGATATTCACCAGGTTGGTGGTCAGCAGGATCGCCAGCGGCGCCCGGGCGTTTTGCGTGCCGAGGAACCAGCCGACCAGCGCGTAACTGGCCAGCGCGGCGGGCAGGCCAAACAGGCGGGTGTGGAAGAAGTCGCGAGTCAGTTGGTTGAGTTCGGGCGACGGTTGCATCCACTCCAGCGCCAGATGGCTCAGGGGGATGCCGACGGTTCCCAGCAGCATCGCCAACCCCAGTGCCAGCAGCAAACCCTGCAGCAGGATTTGCCGCAGCGCCGCTCCATCATTACGCCCGGCGGCCTGGGCGGCGAATCCGGTGGAACCCATGCGCAGGAAACCCATGGCCCAGGCCAGAAAGGTGTAGAGGCTGGCACCGACAGCCACCGAGCCGAGTTGGTGGGCGTGCGGCAGGTGGCCGATCACCATGCTGTCGACCAGTGCCACCAGCGGCACCGAAATGTTCGACAGGATCATCGGCGCGGCCAGGGCCCAGACGCGGCGGTGAGTGGGGCGGTGGCGCCAGTCGGTGAGCAGGGAATTCATGGAGGCTCCTACGGGGGAGCGGCATTGTAACTGTCCCGCAGGACGAATGTCGGTGCCGGCAAGCCGGATCCCACAGGGGGTTGGTGTTGGTTGTGGGATTTGGCTGGGCTTGAGCCGTTCGAGAACCAAACTGCCCTCCGTCGGTCAATGTGACCAGCGCCACATCGGCTTGGCTGGCGCTGATATATAGTTCACCCCTCGGATCCCTCTCACTACGAGTGCCCCATGCTTAACAAAGGACTGTTCCTGGCCTGTGCGCTGGCCCTGCTGAGCGCTTGCGACTCTTCCGATAAACCGGCAGCCCCGGCCGCTCCAGCAGCGGCGACGAGTACCGCACCGAAGCCGGCCAAGGCGGCGGTGGATGTGGCGGCATTGAAGCAGCGCTATGCGGGGCGTGAGTTGAGTGTGGTGGACGTCTCCGAGGTGCAGCTGGATGGCGCCAGCACCCTGTCGGTGAGCTTTTCGATTCCACTGGATCCCGAACAGAAATTCGCTGACAAACTGCACCTGGTCGATGCCAAGTCCGGCAAGGTCGATGGTGCCTGGGAACTCTCCGATAACCTGATGGAGCTGCGCCTGCGCCACCTGGAGCCGCAGCGCAAACTGGTGCTCACGGTCGATGCCGGGGTGAAGGCGGTCAACGACAACACACTTGCTGCCGAATACAGCGCGCGCCTGGAAACCCGTGATCTGCAAGCCACCGTCGGCTTCGCCAGCCGTGGCACCTTACTGCCGACGCGCCTGGCCGAAGGCTTGCCGGTGATCGCGCTGAACGTCGACAAGATCGACGTCGAATTCTTCCGGATCAAGCCTGAATCGCTGCCGTCGTTTCTCGCGCAGTGGGGCCGCAACTCCAGCCTGCAAGGGTATGAATCGCGCGAACTGCTACCTATGGCCGACCTGGTCTACGGCGGGCGTTTCGACCTGAACCCTGCGCGCAATACCCGCGAAACCCTGTTGTTGCCGATCGCCGGCCTCAAGCCATTGCAGCAGCCGGGCGTGTACCTGGCGGTAATGCGCGCCTCGGGCACCTACAACTATTCGCAGCCGGCCACGTTGTTCACCTTGAGTGATATCGGCCTGTCGGTGCACCGCTATGCCAACCGCCTGGATGTGTTCACCCAGGCACTCGAAGGCGGCAAGGCCCTGGACGGCGTCGACCTCGAAGTGCTGGATGCCAATGGCCGGGTGCTGGGCCAGGGCAAGACCGAGAAGGGTGGTCACGCCGAGTTGCCACTGCCGAAAAAAGCCCAGGTGCTGCTCGCCAAGCAAGGCGAACAGACCAGCCTGCTGCGCCTCGACAGCGCCGCGCTGGATCTGGCCGAGTTCGACATCGGCGGCCAGCCGTCCCACCCGTTGCAGTTCTTTGTGTTCGGCCCGCGCGATTTGTATCGCCCTGGCGAAACCGTGCTGCTCAACGCCCTGCTGCGCGACAAGGATGGCAACGCGGTCAAGCCGCAGCCGGTGAGCGTCGAAGTGCGTCGCCCGGATGAGCAGGTGAGCCGCAAGTTCGTGTGGGATGCCGATGCGTCCGGCCTGTACCAGTATCAACTGCAACTGGCGGGCGAAGCGCCGACCGGGCGCTGGCAATTGGTATTCGACCTGGGTGACGGCAAGCCGCAGCTGTATGAGTTCCTAGTCGAAGACTTCCTGCCCGAGCGCCTGGCCCTAGAGCTCAAGGGCAGCGACACGGCCCTGAGCCCGGCGGATAACCCGGTCATTCACGTCAATGGTCGCTACCTCTACGGCGCGCCGGCCTCGGGCAACCGGGTCAGCGGCCAGGTCTATGTGCGCCCGCTGCGTGAAGCGGTCAAGGCACTGCCGGGCTACCAGTTCGGTTCGGTCACCGAGGAAGAGCTGAGCCAGGACTTCGAGTTGGACGAAAGCGTCCTCGACGCCAAAGGCCAGGAAGACCTCACCCTGGAGAGCAAATGGGCCGACGCCAAGTCGCCGCTGCAATTGATCGTGCAAGCCAGCCTGCAAGAGTCGGGCGGGCGCCCGATCACCCGGCGCCTGGTGCAGCCGATCTGGCCGGCCGAACAGCTGCCGGGCCTGCGCGGGTTGTTTGACGGCAAGGAAACCAACGGCGACGGCCCGGCGGAATTCGAAGTGCTGGTGGCCAATCAGGACGGGCAGAAACTCGCCGCGCAAAACCTCAAGGTGCGCCTGGTGCGCGAGCGTCGTGACTACTACTGGAACTACTCCGACAGCGATGGCTGGAGCTATCACTACAACGAAAAATTCCTCAACCTCGACGAACAGACCCTGAACATCAAGGCCGGCGACACTGCCAAGGTCAGCTTCCAGGTGGAGTGGGGTCCATATCGCGTGGAGGTCGAAGACCCGCAGACCGGCCTGGTCAGCAGCCTGCGTTTCTGGGCCGGTTACCAGGCCCAGGACAATACCGAGGGCGGCGCCGTACGGCCCGACCAGGTCAAGCTGGCGTTGGACAAACCTGCGTATGGCGACGGCGATACCGCCAACGTCACGGTCACGCCGCCGGCTGCCGGTAAAGGCTACCTGCTGGTGGAGTCCGCCGAAGGGCCGCTGTGGTGGCAGGAAATCGACGTGCCGGCCGAAGGCAAAAGCTTCGCGGTGAAGCTCGACCCGAAATGGTCACGCCATGATCTGTATGTGAGTGCGCTGGTGATTCGCCCCGGCGAGCGCAAAGCCAATATCACCCCTAAACGCGCGGTGGGCCTGCTGCACCTGCCGCTGGACCGCACCCAGCGCAAGCTCGGCGTGACCCTGACCGCGCCGGAAAAAATGCGTCCCAAACAACCGCTGACGGTAAAGATTGCCGCGAAAAATGCGGACGGCAGCGTGCCCAAACAGGTGCACGTGCTGGTGGCCGCGGTGGACGTGGGCATCCTCAATATCACCGAATACCCGACACCGGACCCGTACTCCAGCCTGTTCGGTCGCAAGGCCTATGGTGTCGACCAGTTCGACATCTACGGCCAGTTGATCGAAGCCGGACAGGGCCGCCTGGCCAGCCTGGCCTTCGGTGGTGACGCGGCGCTGGCCAAGGGCGGCAAGCGTCCGGATACCAGCGTCACTATCGTTGCGCTGCAAAGCGCACCGGTGACCCTGAATGAGCAAGGCGAGGGCGAAGTCAGCGTCAATATCCCCGACTTCAACGGCGAGTTGCGCCTGATGGCCCAGGCCTGGAGCGATGACCGCTACGGCATGGCCGAGGGCAAGACGGTGATTGCCGCACCGCTGATTGCCGAACTGTCGGCTCCGCGCTTTCTCGCCGGAGGTGACCAGACCACGCTGGCGCTGGACCTGTCCAACCTGTCGGGCAAGGCGCAGAAGCTGGATGTACAACTGAGCGCCGAAGGGCAATTGGAGCTGGTCAACAGCGGCGCGCAATCCGTCGAGCTCAAGCAGGGCCAGCGCACCACGCTGCGCATCCCGGTCAAAGCCTGGGGTGGCCTGGGCCAGGGCAAGGTCAAGGTCACCGTGAATGGCCTGGACCTGCCCGGCGAAAACCTGCCGCCGTTCAGCCGCGAATGGACCCTGGGCGTGCGCCCGGCGTATCCGGCACTGCTCAAGCATTATCGCGCGGTGCTCAAAAGCGAGCCGTGGAGCCTGCCCGCTGGCACGCTGGAGCAGTTCGATGCGTCGGGACGCGAGGCGTTGCTGAGTCTGTCGAGCCGACCGCCGTTGAACCTGGGCGCGCAGATCAGTGCGCTCAAGGCCTACCCCTATGGATGCCTGGAGCAAACCGCGAGTGGCTTGTACCCCTCGCTCTACGCCGACGACGCCTTGCTCAAGCGCCTGGGGGTGATAGGCGAGCCGGATGCCGCGCGCAAACGCAAGATCGAGCTGGGCATCGAGCGCCTGCTGGGCATGCAGCGCTACAACGGCAGCTTTGGGCTGTGGGGCGCCGATGGTGAGGAAGAGTATTGGCTGACCGCGTATGTCACCGACTTCCTGCTGCGCGCCCGTGACCAGGGCTTTGCGGTTCCGCCCGAGGCCTTGAAGAAGGCCAGCGAACGCCTGCTGCGGTATGTGCAGGAACGTAACCTGATCGAAGTCGATTACAGCGACAACGCCGACCACACGCGTTTCGCCGTGCAGGCCTACGCCGGCATGGTCCTGGCGCGCAGTCAGCAGGCACCGTTGGGCGCGCTGCGGAGTATTTTCGAACGACGCAGCGAAGCACGTTCGGGGCTGCCGCTGGTGCAGCTGTCCATCGCCCTGCAGAAGATGGGCGATCAGCCGCGCGCCGACCAGGCGCTGCAGGCGGGGCTGGCAACCCAGCGCAGTGCCAATGAGTGGCTGGCCGATTACGGCAGCCCGCTGCGCGACCAGGCGATGATCCTGGCCTTGCTGGAAGAGAATGACCTGGCCAAGGGCAAGCGTGAAGAGCGCCTGTTCACACTGTCGGATCAGTTGGCGGCCAGCCCTTACCTGTCGACCCAGGAACGTAACTCGCTGTTCCTGGCCGGGCGTCTTGGGTTCGCGCAGCCCGAGGCGAACTGGCAGGTGTCGCTTACCGGCAGTGGCGGTGTGCAGGCGTTGAATAACCAGCAGTCGACCCTGGCGCTGGACGGCAAGCAGCTGTCCAGCGACCTGACCTTGAGCAATCAGGGTGACACGCCGGTTTACCAGCAACTGACGCTGTCGGGTTATCCACAAGTGCCGCCGGCAGCCGGTGGCGACAACCTGAGCATCCGCCGCGAATACCTCGGCATGAATGGTCAGCCGCTGAACCTGCGTACGCTGAATAGCGGTGACCTGGTGCTGGTGCACCTGGCGGTGAGCGCCAAGCAACGGGTGCCGGACGCGTTGGTGGTGGACTTGCTGCCCGCGGGACTGGAGCTGGAAAACCAGAACCTGGCGCAAAGCGCGGCGAGCCTGGAAAACGCCAGCAGCCAGGTCAAGGAGTGGCGTGAGTCGATGCAGAATGCATCGCTCAAGCACCAGGAATTCAGGGATGACCGCTATGTGGCGGCGATGAACCTCGACGGGTATGGCACCACGCACCTGCTGTACCTGGCACGGGCAGTGACGCCGGGGACTTACCGGGTGCCGCCGCCGCAGGTGGAGTCGATGTACCGGCCGAACTGGCAGGCGGTGGGGGAGACGCCGGCGGATCTGGTGATCAAGGGGCGTTGAAGGTCTCGACCTGAAATGCGCTCCCACAGGGGTTTTTGGTTTTTGGTTTAGTGGACGACCCAACTGAGGAGCCACAGGCCGAGCATCAGCCAAATGATGCCGAAGATGATCGAGGCGCGCATGAAGGCGCGTACGGCTGAGTACAGGAAGAGCAGGCCGACGATCAGGGTGAGGATGCTGATGATCGACGTGTCCATGCCCAGCGTGCGCGACAGGCCTTCGATAAAGTTGCCGCCCGCGTGGGTCAAGGCGCCGAACAACCCGCTGAGCCCGTCGACGATAAAGCGGATGACGGAGCCGAGCGCCTGGCCCAACCATTCGAAGAAGCTTTCTACCTGCATGTGTGTGTCCTGATAAGAAGGTGGGCGTATCTGTGCGTTGGTTGTTATTGCGACAGGCTAGTTCCGTGAAGCATAGAGGTTTGCAGGTTTAATAATGGGTTTCCTTTGTTTTTGGTGTACGCATTTCAGTATGGGGGCTGGCTTGTCGGGTCGCCGCCATGCTGCGAGAGCGGTGGGCCTGTGACGCATTTACCCACTGAACCACCGCTATCGCCGGCAAGCCGGCTCCTACGGGTGTTGCGTTGGGGCTTGGGCGCCGTGGTGTTGCTGGTGGCGCTGCTGTGGCTGGCGGATCGGATCTGGCCGTTGCCGCTGCCCGAGGATGACTTGGCGCGGGTGGTGCTGGCTGAGGATGGCACGCCGTTGTGGCGATTTGCCGATGCCAATGGTGTATGGCGCTACCCGGTGCAGACCGCCGAAGTGTCGCCGTATTACCTGGACGCATTGCTCACCTACGAAGACCGCTGGTTTTATCAGCACCCCGGGGTGAACCCGCTGGCGCTGGTGCGGGCGACGTGGCAGAACCTGACGGGCGCGCGCGTGGTGTCCGGCGGCAGCACCTTGTCGATGCAGGTCGCGCGCCTGCTCGACCCCCACTCGCGGACTTTCCACGGCAAGCTGCGCCAGTTGTGGCGCACGGCGCAGTTGGAGTGGCACCTGTCCAAGGAACAGATCCTCAACCTGTACCTGAACCGCGCGCCGTTTGGCGGCACGTTGCAGGGCGTGGCCGCCGCCAGTTGGGCGTACCTGGGTAAATCGCCGGCGCAACTGACGCATGCCGAAGCCGCCCTGCTCGCGGTGTTGCCCCAGGCACCCAGCCGCTTGCGTCCCGACCGTCACCCGCAGCGCGCCCAGGAAGCCCGCGACAAGGTGCTGCGTCGCCTTGCCGAATTCCAGGTATGGCCGCAGCCGGCGGTGGACGAAGCTCTCGAAGAACCGTTGCTGCTCGCCCCGCGCCTGGAACCGAGCCTGGCGCCCTTGCTCGCTCGGCGCCTGAACCGTCCGGACAGCCCGCCGCTGATCCGCACCACCCTGGACGCCACCCTGCAACGCCGGCTCGAAGACCTGCTGCTGGGCTGGCGCGCGCGCCTGCCGGAACACACCTCCGCCGCCATCCTGGTGGTGGAAGAGGAAACCATGGCCGTGCGCGCCTACCTGGGCTCGGTGGATATCAACGACACCAAGCGCTTCGGCCATGTGGACATGATCAGCGCGCTGCGCTCGCCAGGCTCCACGTTGAAACCCTTCCTGTATGGCATGGCCCTGGACGACGGGCTGATTCATTCCGAATCCCTGTTGCAGGACGTGCCCCGACGTTACGGCGATTACCGGCCGGGCAACTTCTCCATGGGGTTCACCGGCGCGGTGCCGGCGAGCACGGCGCTGTCCAGCTCGCTGAATTTGCCCGCGGTGCAGTTGTTGGAAGCCTACGGGCCCAAGCGCTTTGCCGCGCAAATGCGTATCGGCGGTGTGCCCTTGGCCTTGCCGGCGTTGGCCGAGCCCAACCTGGCGTTGATCCTGGGCGGCGCGGGCAGCCGCCTCGAAGACCTGGTCAGTGGCTACAGTGCCTTCGCCCGGGATGGCAAGAGCGCCACTCTCCGTTTACAGCCGGACGATACGCTCAGAGAGCGGCCAATGTTGTCGCCAGGATCCGCCTGGATCATCCGCCGCATCCTCAGCGGCCAGGCACGGCCCGACCGTGACCCGCGCGCCGAACTGGTACAGCGCCCGGTATTGGCCTGGAAAACCGGCACCAGCTACGGTTTTCGCGATGCCTGGGCGATTGGTGTCGGGCCGCGCTATTTGATCGGCGTGTGGATTGGCCGCCCGGACGGCACGCCGGTGCCGGGGCAGTTCGGCCTCGCGTCGGCGGCGCCGTTGATGCTGCAGGTGCACGATGTACTGACCAACCGCGACAGCCAGCGCGGTATCAGCGCAGCGGACAAACCGGTGCCGGCCAATGTCGGCGTGGCCGCGATCTGTTGGCCACTGGGCCAGCCCATGAGCCGCAGCGACCCTAATTGCCGTCGCCAGCGGTTTGCCTGGACGCTGGACAACACCACGCCGCCGACCTTGCAGGCGTTGGATCAACCGTTGAGCGTGGGCTTGATGGAAAGCGTCTGGGTCAATGCCAAGGGCCTGCGAGTGGATGCCCATTGCCCTGGCGCGGTGGCGAAAAACATAGCCTTGTGGCCGGCGCCGCTGGAACCCTGGCTGCCCAGGGTGGAGCGTCGTGAAGCGCGGATTCCGCCGGCCGACCCTGATTGCCCGCCACCGGCCTTGGCCGCTTCGTCGCCGCTGTCCATCGTCGGCGTGCGCGAAGGTGACCAATTGCGCCTGCCGGCCGCCAGCCAACAAGCCCTGCGCCTGAAACTCTCCGCCCTGGGCGGCAGTGGCCGGCGCTGGTGGTTCCTCAATGGCGCACCGTTGGGTGACAGCGCCAACCAGGAATTTATCAATGCCAGCTTCGAGCACCTGGGCCGCTACCAGCTCAGCGTTCTCGACGAAGCCGGACAGACCGCCCGGCTCGAATTCAGCGTCGTCGACTGAACCGCCATCGCCGGTAAGCCGGCTCCTACAGGGGAATGCATTCCAAACCGTAGGAGCCGGCTTGCCGGTGATAGCGCCTCAAAGGTTCACTTGCCTTCAAAGCCATTCCCCCCGAAGCTATCCACCTTCAGGAGCCCCCGCATGAACCTCGAACACCTCACCGAACGCCTGCACCGCATTCGCGATACCAACGACTGGAAGCAGTTCCACAGCCCGAAAAACCTGGCCATGGCCGCCAGCGTGGAAATGGCCGAACTGGTCGAAATCTTCCAATGGCTGACCGAAGACCAGTCCCGCCAGTTGCCTGCCGACACACTCGCCCACGCCGGGCAGGAAGTCGGCGATATCGTGTTGTACCTGTTGTTGCTGTGCAGTGAGCTGGGCCTGGACATGAACGAGGTGGTGCGCGCCAAGCTGGCCGACAGTGAACGGCGGTTCGCCCATGAGTGACCGCCATTTCGACCAGTTGGCCACGCGCTTCGCCGAAAAGATCTACGGCGGCGCCAAAGGCGCGATTCGCCTGGCGGTACTCCAGGCCGACCTGGCCGAAGCGCTGCCGGACCGCCCGCTGCGTGTGCTGGATATCGGCGCGGGCCTTGGGCACATGTCGCTGTGGCTGGCCGAGCGCGGTCATCAGGTGACCCTGGCCGAACCCGCCGAGCCGATGCTCGAGGGCGCACGCCAACGGTTTGCCGAGGCCGGACAAACGGCGACCTTCATCCATGCGCCCTGGCAAGACCTGCTGGGCCAACTGACCGAACCCTACGACCTGGTGCTGTGCCATGCCGTGCTGGAGTGGTTGGCCGAACCCCACGCCATCCTGCCGGTGCTGCACCAGCTCACGGTGCCAGGCGGCTGGCTGTCGCTGGCGTTCTACAACCGTGATGCGCTGATTTATCGCAATCTGCTCAAGGGCCACTTCCGCAAAATGCGCAAGAATGACCTGGCCGGCGAAAAGCAGAGCCTGACCCCGCAACAACCCCTGGACCCACGTGAGTTGGCGGCGCAACTCGAGGGGCTTTGGCAGGTCGAAAGCCAGAGTGGCGTGCGGGTTTTCCACGACTATATGCCGGTGGAATTCCAGGCCCGCGCGGATTTACAGGACCTTGTAGAGATGGAACTCGCTCACCGTCGTCACCCAAGCTTTGCCGGACTTGGGCGTTATTTGCACTGGATCTGCCGTCCGGTATAAGCGGCCCAGTCTGCGGAGGTCGAAATGCGTCGTCTCTGTTTGATCCTGTTGTCCCTTGGGCTGGGCGCCTGTTCCAGTCCCAACCCTTATGTGGCTGCTTCAGCGCCGATCCCGCCCGCCCCCGCGCAGGCCGCCAACACCTTCGATGCCAGCGCCTACCCGGCGCCGGTGCGTGACTATGGCGCCTACCGCAATTGGGCCTGGCGCAACGGCCAACTGCCGGCCGGCACAGCCTGGGCGGATTCGGCGCAAATTGCCGAGGCGGTCAGCGGTGCCCTTGACCAGCGTGGCCTGCGGCCCTTGCACGACAGCCGTCCGGCCGACCTGTTCGTGAGCGCCGATGTGCGCCTGGAGAAGCGCCTCAAGCAAGTCCAGGATGACTACGGCTATGGTTACGGCGGCTACAACCGCTATGGCAATGGTTATGGCATGTACAACTCCGTGCCGATCGTGCGCACCTATGAAGTCCAGGTGGTGGTGGTTCGCGTCAATCTGTTCGATGCCCGCACGGGCCAGCCGGTGTGGAGTGCAAGCGCGGAGACGGGCAGCCAGGGAAGCCTCAGTGAGCGGGGAGATGCCTTGCGCCAGGCGGTGCAGAAGGCAATGACGGCCTATCCTCCGAGTTAACAGCTATTCTCATTTCAAGTGCAGGTCGCTCTTTGGAGAACAACCATGTTTCGTCGTATCGCTACGCTCGCGTTTGTTGTGCTGCTGGGCGGTTGCCAGAATACCCAGGTCAACCACGATTTTGATGCCAGCCGGGACTTCGGCGCCTACCGCAGCTGGGCCTGGAAAGACCCGGCGTTGCAATACCGCCCGGATGATCCACGGATCAAGAGCGACCTTACCGAGCAACGCATTCGCCAGGCGGTGGGTGAGCAACTCGACCAGCGCGGCCTGCGCCCGGCTGCGGCCGGCACCAAGGCTGACTTGAGCGTGCAGGCCTATCTCATCGTCGAGGACCGCCAGCAGCAAGTCACCACCAACTACGGCGGCGCCTGGGGTGGCCCCTGGAATGGCTACTGGGGCGGGCCGATGTACAACGAAACCCGCAACGTGACTTACAAAGTCGCCACCATCCAGATCGACCTCCTCGACGGCAAGGACGGCAAGCTGGTGTGGCGCGGCAGTGACGAGCAAATGATGGCCACCTCGCCCAACCCGCAGGACCGCGACAAAGCCATCCGTACCACGGTAAGTCGCGTCCTTTCCAGCTATCCCCCTCACTAAAAACCACCACCTACCTCATGGGGGAGCAGGCTTGCTCCCACATGAGGCCTGCTGCAGCCGGTGAATTCCCGTTAGTCACCCGGGTGGCGCCGGGCCAGCGCACCCTCCAAGCCTTGTCTACACTTCACACCAACTACGGAGAGTAAGCGCTAAGGAGTGCCTGATGTCTCCCCGACTTGGTTCCCGGCAGCGTGGTGCAATTGGCTTGATGGCGGCGGGTACCCTGGCGGTAGCCCTGGTGTTCATGCTGCTGGCAGTGGACAGCGGTCGCTTGTATATGGAAAAGCGCCGGCTGCAGTCCATCGCCGACACCGCCGCCCTGGAAGCCGCCGGTCGTGGCGGCCTGTGCACGCCCTCGACTACCGCCAATGACTATGCGGTGCAGAACGCTACCCGCAATGGTTTCAAAGTGGTCGCGGGCGACACCAGTCGTGGCTTGGCAGTTACCTGCGGCTCGCTGGTGACCAATGCCAGCAATGTCCGCGTGTTTAGCGCCGACCCCACAAAAAACGATGCCGTGCGAGTGATCGCCACGCGCAGCGTGGTGACCAGTATCGCCAGTGGTCTCTGGAACATGTTCAGCGGCGTGCCGGTGTCCACCCAGATGACCTTGAGCGCGACCGCCGTGGCCGCGTATGCACCGCCGGTGGCACAGCTGACGATCCGCAGCAGCCTGGCGTCGGTGGATTCCACGAAGTCGCCGATACTGAACCTGGTCATCGGTAATCTGCTCGGTGGCAACCTGTCCCTGACAGCCGCGAGCTGGAATGGCTTGCTGACGACAAACCTGAATATGCTCAGCTACTTGGACCAACTGGCCATTCAGTTGAATGTGAAGGCCGGTGATTACGACGCGCTGTTGAGCACCGCTGTATCCGCTAGTCAATTAATCGACGCAGCCGTAAAGGTGTTGCAAAAAAACGGCTCGGTAGCGACGGCAGTCATCAACGACGTGATCTCAGTAAAAGCCATCGCGCCAAATACCCAGCTGTTGACCGTTGGAGATCTGCTCAAAGTCGCCACAGGAACACCGGCCGCCGCGTTGAATACCAGTGTCCAGTTGTTTCAGTTACTGCAGACCGTGGCACAACTGTCCAGCAGCAAGAGTGCGGTGAGTGCCGCTACTCAATTGAATATTCCGCTGATCGGCAATGTGTCGGTGCAAACCAAAGTGATTGAGCCTCCGCAGCTGTCGGCCGTCGGCAACCCTGCAAAGGCTAAGGCGGGATTGTCGCAAACCCCGCCAAAAGATCAGATCTTTGTGCGTACGGCGCAAGTTCGCACGCTGGTGTCTATCCAGCTGCCTGTGCTCAACACGGTGAACAGTTTGACGTCGGCGGTTTCGTCCCTGACCACGCCAGTGACGAGCGTCGTCAATAACCTGCTGCATCTGAATCTTGTCGGTCTGCTGGACCCGCTTTTGTGCCTGGTGTTGAAACCTTGCGACCATACCGATGTACAGTTGCTGAATGGCCTGGACATCAACATCGAAGTGGCGAGCGCTACGTCTTATGTCACGGATTTCAGTTGTGCGAGCAGTGCGACGAAGTCACTGACGGTGATGGCGAGTACGGCGCTGGCGGATGTGTCGGTGGGGAAAGTTGACCCGGTGCAGGCATTCTCCTCGACAGCGGCGGCCACTGTTCAGCCCCTCGCTCTCGTCGATATTGGCATACAGACCTGCACGGGGATTTTCGGTTGTGCCCCACGCCGAGCCGGTGCGGGAGGCAGCTTATTGCTATCGGTGGTTCATGCGCAGGTCGGCGGGACAAGCCAGAGCATGCTTTTTTCGCCCCTTAATGAGATGAATCAGGCGCCGACCTATCAACCGGTTCTGCCCGCTTCAAATGTCGTCGCTGGCTTGGTCAATACGTTGGGTGCGATCCAAGTGACTTATGTCCCCCCGCCTGCAGGCAACGTATCGGGGGGTGCGCTGGCAGGGGTCTCGGGGCTGCTTACAATGATCACGAATACGCTGATCACTGCGGTCAAAGGCGTCTTGTCACCGGTGCTGGATCCGATTGTGAATAGTTTGCTCAATGCACTGGGGATCACCGCCGGCAACGCCGAGGTCGGCGCCAACCTCACCTGCCACATGGGCCGCGCCTACCTGGTGATCTAACCTGGCTGAACCACCGGCAATTCCACACAAAACCGCGCGCCTTGCTCGCCATTGGTGACGCTCAGCCGTCCGCCCATGTTTTCCACAATCCCATAGCTCACTGACAGCCCCAAGCCCGTGCCGACGCCAATGGGCTTGGTGGTAAAAAACGGCTCGAAAATCCGCTCCAGCAAGCGTGGGTCGATGCCGCCGCCGTTGTCCTCGACCCAAATGCGTACGTGCCGGCTGTCGTGCTCGCAGTGCACGGCGATCCAGGGGCGGAACTGCGGGTTGTTTTCACGTTTGCCCAGCAGCGCATCACGGGCGTTGACCATCAGGTTGATCAGCACCTGCTCAAGCTGGTCGGCGTAGCCTTTGACCTGCACGCTGAAGTCCGCCGGGGTGACGCGCAGGTCCACGCCCTTGCCGCGCAGCCCTTCGCCGAGCAGCGACAGCGTGCCCTCCACGGCCTGGGAGGGGTCGAAGGGCTGCTGTTCGATTTCCGAGCGGCGGCCAAACACGCGCATATGGTCCACCACACGCGCCGCGCGTTGGACCTGGGCGTCGATGCGCTGGAGCTTTTCCGTCAGGTAGTCGATCTGCGCGTCGCCGTTGCCCAGGCGCTTGAGCACATTGACGATGGCCATGCGCATTACATTCAGCGGCTGGTTGATCTCGTGGGCCAGGCCCGTGGCCATTTCCCCGAGGGTGGCCATCTTCGCGCTCTGGGTCAGTTGTTGCTGGGAGCGACGTACCTCAGTGTTATCGCGGCCAACGGCCTGCACTTCCACCAATACGCCTTGCTCATCGAATACACCACGGTCGGACCACACCCACCAGGCATGTTCCCGACCCGGCAGTTGCAGGCTGATTTCGGCGGTGCTCACCGGGAATTCCGGGGTCAGTTGGCGGATGCGCTGGATAAATGCCTGGCGCTGTTCGTCCGACAACCAATCACCGAGGTGAAGCCCCGGCAGTTGCTCTGGCCGGCACTCCAGGTAGTTGGCCAGTGGCGTGTTGCCGAAGGTCAGGGTCAAGTCCGGGCGATAGCGGCAGATCATCGCCGGCGAGTCTTCCACCAGGATGCGATAGCGTTCTTCGCTCTGCTTGATCTGCTCGGCGGCCAGGGTCGCCTCGGTCACGTCGAGCCACAGCCCGACGGCTTCTACCGGCAGGCCCAGGTCATCGCGCAGCAACTTGGCCTCGTCGAGCAGCCAATGGTAGGCACCCTGCTTGTCACGCACCCGGTAGCGACTGCGCACATTGCCTTCGCGCAGCAGTTGGCGGGTGCGATCAAAGTACAGGTCGCGGTCTTCGGGGTGGATCAGTGCGGCCAGGCTGTCATGGCTGCAATCGTCCAGGGTCCAGCCCAGCACGGGCAGCAGGCTGTCGCTGAAGAAGGCCGGGTGCAACGCGCCGCCGACGTAGCGTTGTACGTAGATCACCGCCGGAGAACTCGCGATCACGTTGTCCAGGCGCGCATGGGCGGCGGCGGCTTGCAGTTGCTGGTTCTTGATGTCGCTGATGTCGAGCATGAAGCCGATCCAGCGCCGACTGTCGCCCGCGCCCAGTACCTGGCCCTGGACGCGATACCAGAGCGGCTGGTCGGCGTCGGTGCGTTGCAGGCGGACGCTGGTCAGCAGGGGCTTGCCCAGGGCCTGTAAATCCTGCAGGCGGCTGTTGAGTTCCTGGCGATCGGCGGGATGAATCAGCTCCAGCCACAGGCCCAGCGCCTGGCGCGTCGCGCCGTCTTCCTGGCCGAGGCTGCGCAACAGGCTCGGGGCGAGTTGGATTTCCTCGGTGGCGGGCAGCAGTTCCCACCAACCGGTGCCGAGCAGGCCTTGCAGGGCTTCCATGCGTTCCAATTGTTGGTGCGCGCGCTGTTCGCGCAGGCGGCTGAGCAACGGCGCGGCGAGGGCGGCGGCAAGATCCAGCCAGTCGCGTTCGCGGGTCTGTGGCTCGCCGATGTAGCAGCCGCACAGCAGCCAGGCGGCAACGCCCTCGGCGTCACGATACGGCACCAGCAACCCGTCGGCATGGCCGAAGAGGCTGAGCAGGCGCGGGTGATCATTGCGTGCCTCGGCCAGGCTCAGCGATACGTTGCCGTTGACGCCGTCCAGGCCGGTGCCGACGTGCTGGCCGGTTTGCCACAGGGCCGGTGCGTCATGGGCGGTGTATTGGCTGTAAATCCGCCAACCCCGCTCGTCGTCATCGGGCACTGCCAGGGCAACACAGGGGATTCGCCAGTGCTGTGCCAGGTTGCGCAGCTGCTCGGTGACCATGTCGGGCAAGCGACCCAGGCTGCAGACGCGCAACTGCTCGCTCATGCGGCCAGTCAGTTGGTGGTTCTGCTCGCGCTGCCCGGCCTGTTGCCTGCCGGTCAGCAAGTCACCGATGTCGAGCAAGCGCAGGATCCAGCCGTCACCCTCTGGCTCGACCCAGCCGCGGGTGTGCAGCACCTGCCCGATGCCCTGGAAATCCAGGTCGAGGCTTTGACGTAGCCAGTCGGCGGGGTGGCCTTCGACGCTCAGCGCGCTGCCGGCACACAGCAGGTCTCGCAATAATGGCCGGGCTTCGGCCACGCTCTGCGCGGCCAATTGCTGACGCAGCGTGCCGCTGAGGCTGACGACACGGCCTTGGTGATCCAGTCGCACATGCAGCCCGGCAGCCGGCACCGCTTGCGGCTCGAGAACCTGCGGGCGGGTGCGGCCCGATAGGCGCCCGAAAAGGTTATCCCCCGCGGTCAAAACTGGATACTCGAACTGGCCGTCAGGTTGGTCGGCAGGCTCGGTACGTTGCCTATGCCGGGGATCACCAGCGCCGGGAATACCGAGTTGAGGTTGGCACTGGGGTAGGTGATCGCGACGGTCAGCGTGGTGCCGGTGTAGGTGGCACTGACGAAGGAGGGCTGGAACTGGAAGCTTGCGGGGATCCAGCTCAATTGTGCGGCGACGGTATCTTTCGCGCGCTGGGTGACCTGCGTCGGGTAGGCGGTTCCGGCCGCGACCGGGTCTATCGACATGGCCTGGCGCACACCCTCGGCGGCGGCCTGGTTGAATGACTGCATCAATAACAGCGGCAGGCTATAGCTGACCAACCCATAAAACACGGCAAAGAAGATCCCGAAGACCAAGGCGAACTCGATCGCCGCAGCACCTTTTTGCTTTCTGGGGAGGCCTGTTTTCATGACTGCGTCTACCCTGACGGCTACTACCTGATATCAGCATAGAATCAATCAGCAAAAAGGGATGTTTTTTACGTGATCCATGGCGTGGTGATAGTGCTCTGGCTGGGGCTCTGTGCGGTGCAGGATATGCGTCAGCGACAGATCGCCAATGGGTTGACCTTGGGGGTTGGGCTGCTGGCCTTACTTTATTTGAGCTGGACGGGTGTCACCTGGCTGGGTGCGCCGGCGAAGGAGGGTGGCTGGGCTTTTGCCCTGGCGCTGTTGTTGGGCCTGCCGGGCTATGTGCTGGGACGCTTTGGCGCGGGCGATGTAAAGCTGTTGGCCGCGTTGGGAATGGCCACCACGGTGGACCCTTTGTTGTGGTCGCTGATCGGCGCTGCACCCGTCCTGGGCGCGTGGCTGCTTATCCATCAATGGGTTAGCGCGGGCCACGCGAACCCGGGTGTGGAGGCGTCAACAAAACAGCCTTTTGCGCCGTTTTTATTGACAGGTTTTGCACTGTATTTATTTTGGATCCATTAGTCGCACAACGCCTTTATCGCTATGTACATAGTCATAAAGTAGGTCTACGTTTATTGAGTAGATGTATAGGATTCTTCGTCGAAAGGGATAGGTCAATCTATTGGCTTTCCAGGCATGGAGTAGCGCGTGAACAAGCTCACATCGGCAGTAAAAGTGCTCGTGGTCGACGATCAGCCGCTGATCGTGGAAGAGCTCTGCGAATTTCTCGAAAACAGTGGTTATCGTTGTGTCCCGTGTGAGTCCAGCCGCCACGCCTTGAAGCGTTTCACCGAAGACGCCGAGATCGGCCTGGTGCTGTGTGATCTGCACATGCCCGACATGGATGGCATCGAGCTGGTCCAGGCCATGCAAAAGGTCGCCGGCAAGCAGCGCGCGTTCGAAGCGATCATGCTCACCGGACGTGCCGACAAGCAGGACGTGATCAAGGCCCTGCGCGCGGGCATATCCGATTACTACCAGAAGCCGATCAACCTCGATGAATTGCTCGAAGGCCTGCAACGCCAGGAAGCGGCGTTGGAGGAACGGCAAAAAGAGCTGCAACTGGGGCACCTTAACCAGAAGCTGCAGTACCTTTCCGAGTCGATCAATGACTTGTACCAGGACCTCGACAAAGTACGTCGCAGCCCGAATGCAGGGCTGTCCGACGATGGCGAGTCAGCCGAAGAGGCCGGGCCGGTGGAAATCCCGACCATCTTCAATCAGCTCTCGCCCCGTCAGCTGGACGTGGCGCGGCTGGTGGGCAAGGGCCAGACCAACTATCAGATTGCCTGCGAGCTGGGCATCACCGAAAACACGGTCAAGCTGTATGTGTCCCAGGTCTTGCGCCTGACCCATATGCATAACCGCACCCAACTGGCATTGGCGTTGTCGCCGAACAATTCGGCAATGCGCCAGCGGGTGACGGCCCACTGACGCGCGCAGCGTTATTGACTCTTCCCGCCTTTGGATGACGCTTCGAAGAACTCCGGAATCGGATGCTTGTTGCTGTCGAGCCAACGCTGCATGGCCTGCTCCCTTTCGGTGGGCGTGGTCTTTTGCGGTGTCGGCGAGGCGGCTCGGCCATTGATCTGCAGCGCCATCCAGTTCTCCGTCTCTGCCTGCTGTGGAGACGAAGGGCCGGGTGGAATGGCCACTGCGCTCATCGGCAGCAACGCCAGGTAAACCAGGTAATAGGCTTTCATCGTCGACTCCTTATTTGATGGTCACCGGCAGCGCATCACTGACTGCCGCGACGTTGCGTGCTGCCGCGCTGGACTCCTTGAGTTTCACCGCGCGAGCCTGGGCCTCAGTGACCTGTTCCGGGCTCAGGCCCAACTGGCTGACCACTTTGGCCGCTTGCCCCCAGTCATCCTGATAGATCAGCAGGGTCACCAGGTTCACGGCCGCCAACGGTTCGCCCTGCTTGAGTTCGATGGCCGTCATGAACTCGAAGCGCGCGTCTTCCAGGCGCAATTGGTTGAGGTACACCACCCCCAGGTCATTGCGGATTTTTTCGTCGGTAGGTGCCAGGCGTGCAGCCCTTTGCAGGTGGGCCATCGCCTGGCCGTTGTCACCCTTGGCGGCGGCCAGTTGTCCCAGGCCGTGCTCGCCCTCGGCCGTCATGCAGGTGCCGAGCAGGCTGCGGTACAGCGGCTCAGCCTCGCTGCGGCCCAACAAACGGTAGTTACGCGCCTTGCGCTGGCGCACCTGGGGCAAGGTGTCCGGCAGGTTCTGCAGGTTGGCCAGGCTGGCGTGCAGCTTGCCTTCGTTGGCGAGGTCATCGGACAGGTTCAACGCCAGTTCCTGGTCGGCGCTGGGCTTGCTGCAACTGCCGGGTGTGGTCAACGCCGCCCAGGGCGATTGACCGTTGGTGGCGCATCCACCGAGCATCAACAGGGCCAGGCCGGCGATCAGTACTTTCATCAGGGTTTCCTCAAAAGTGGCTCAAGGCGCGGGCGATGCCGATAAAGGCGGGGCCGCCGAGCACGATCAGCAAGGCTGGAAACAGAAACACCATCATCACCACCGACATTTTTGCCGACATCTTCGAAATGTATTCCTGCAGGCGGGTCAGCCGGCGGTCATCCAGCAATTGCTTGAGCGCCAGCAGGGATTTCATCGCGCCGCCGCCTTGCTGGATCAATTGCTGAAGGATGATGCAGGTGTCGGTGAACTCGTCCACTTCAAGCAGGCGGGCGGTCTTGCCCAGTTCTTCGCCCAGCTCCAGGCCGGAATCGACCCGGGCCAGGATCAGGCGCAGCTCGTGCGTGAGGCTCGGCAGTAAGCGCTGCGCGTCGTTACCCAGCACGCGCAGAGACTGTTCAACCGCCATGCCCGATTCGAACAGGATGCGCAGCAGTGGAATGAAGGTGGCGATCTCTCTGGCGATCCGCTGCTGGCGGTATTTGGCGGCCGCGGCGAGTATGCGCTTGGGCAGCAGGTAGCCGATGCCCAGGGCAACCGCGGGGGCAATCCACACAGGGGCGGCCTGCGGGAAAAACAGCTCCTGGCCGAGGAAGGTCAGGCCCATTAATACAATCGGCACGCCGACCTGGAAGGCTGCGAACAGCGAGCGCTGGCTGGCCTTGCGCCAACCGACTCGGTTGAGCAGCACCTGGGTTTCATTGTCCAGGCTGACCGAGCGCTGGGCCAGGCTGCTGCCGCCGAGTTGGCGCATGAACGCGCCGATTTTGTCATCGCTGCCGGTCCGCCCCTGCAACCGTTCGGAGACGCGACGATCGCGCCGGCGATGCTCAAGGACCTGGCCACCCACCAGCACCAGGGCGGCAAGGAACATCAAGGCGCCAGCCAGAAGCACCATCTCAGACACTCCTCAACATGCGCCACATGGCGAAGGTGCCTGTCAGGTCCATCGCGAGGGCGACGAACAGCAGGGTGCGCCCGGTGTCGTCGTTCCACATGGTCAACAGGTAGCCAGGGTTGACCAGCATGAAGTAACTCACCAGCAAAACGGGCAAGCCACCCAGCAGGTACGCGGTCATGCGGGTTTCACCGGTCATGGCCTTGAGTTGGCGGGCTCCCTGTTCACGCTCGCGAATCATCTTGATCAGGTTTTCCAGCAGTTCGCTGGCGTTGCCGCCGTAGCGATGGTTGACCTTCAGGCCCAGGGCAAACAGGCGAAATTCATCCTGTTCGTAGAATTCGGCAAAGTCACTCGCCGAGTCCGGCAGGCTCACGCCCATGCGCACGTTGCGCTGCACACGGCCCATGGCCTCCTTGAGCGGGTTATCAATATTCTCGATACCGCCCAATACGGCGTCGGCCAGGGTCCTGCCGGATTTCAGGCTGCGTACGCTGTGGTCCAGCAACTGTGGCAACTGTTCGACCATGCGTTGCACCCGCCGCTGGTAACGCCAACTGATGTAGACGCGCAACAGAATGGGCGGCCCCAACACCATCACTGCGAGGCCCAGCCCGTCGGCGATCAGGTAGCCGAACAACGCGCCGACGATCCAACCGCTGAGCCACAGGCCCAGTCGATCAGTCGGCTTGCCCAGCCCCGCGCGCAGAAACATGCGCTCAAGGCCGGACCAGCGAGTGGGTTCTTCACGGGCCTCGGGTTGGCCGTCGCCGAGGCGCTCCAGCACGCGGTCAGTCTGGGCCTTGCGCAGGCCGTGCTGAAACTGCCAGAGCGACAGCCCGATCAGCAGCAGGCAAAAAAGCAGCAACATAGGTCCGGTCATCAGGCGCCCCCTATAACGGCAAGGCCGATTCGCGGCGCAGTTTGTCACCGGCCGGGTTGATGGCTTCGCGCAGGAAACCGAAGCCGGTGCGCCGGTCCAGCCGGAACAGGGTATTGGTGACGTACACGTCGTCGCGCACGCCCACCACCTCGACGACTTCGCTGACGCAGCGGCGGCCATCGGGCATGCGTGTCAGTTGAATCACCACGTCCAGGGCGGCGCAGATCATCTGGCGCAGGGTTTTTTCCGCGATCACCCGGCCGGTCAGGCCCACCAGGGTTTCCAGGCGCAGCAGGGCATCCTGGGCATTGTTGGCGTGTACGGTGCTCATGGAACCGTCGTGGCCGGTGTTCATCGCCGTCATCACATCGAGCACTTCCACGCCTCGGATTTCGCCGAGGATGATGCGGTCAGGGCGCATCCGCAGGGCGTTGCGGATCAAGTCGCTGGACCGCACTTCACCATGGCCTTCGGCGTTTGGCGGCCGGGTTTCCAGGCGCACCACATGGGGGTGGCCCAGTTGCAGCTCGGCGACGTCCTCGATGGTCACCAGGCGCTCGTGCGGGTTGATCAACTGGCTGAGGATATTCAGCAGTGTGGTCTTGCCGGTGCCGGTACCGCCGCTGATGAGAATGTTGCAACGCTTGCCGACGGCCTCCTGAAAGAACTCGAAAATGCTCTGGTCGATGGTCTGCATGGCGACCAGGTCGCTGCTCTTGAGCATGTCCTTGCGAAACTTTCGAATCGACAGGCACGGCCCGTCCAAGGCAATCGGCGGGATGATCGCGTTGACCCGGCTGCCGTCCGGCAGGCGCGCATCCACCATCGGCGAGGACTCGTCCAGGCGCCGTCCCAGCGGCGCGAGAATCCGCTGCATCACGCGCTCGACGTGGTGATCGTCGATAAAGCGCAGGTCGCTCTGATGCAGCAGGCCGTCGCGCTCGATAAACACCCGGTGCGGCCCGTTGACCAGAATCTCGGTCACCGAGGGATCGCGCAGCAGCACTTCCAGTGGGCCGAAACCGGTGAGTTCGTCGACGATTTCTTCGGCCAGGCGTTCCATTTCATAGCGCGAGATCGCCAGGCGCATGCGCGTGATGTATTCGGAGACTTTGTCGGTGACAAACTGCGCCAGCGACTGGCGCGTGCCTTCGAGCAGGTTTTTGCCTGACTCCTCGATGGCGTCAATGATGTAGCGGTGCAGCACCAGCTTCAGGCCATCATGGTCGCTGTTGCCGCTGACGCTGCGGGCCGGGCCGCCGAAGAGTTTTTCGCTGGTCATCGTCCCGACCCCAGGAAGCGTTCAAACCAGCGCATCGAGGGTTTTTCCAGACCCTCGGAGCGTTTCGCCAGGCGTTCGCCCAAGGTGCGTACGGCTTGGGTCAGGGGTTCGCGCGGGGCCAGGGCGAACAGGGTCTGGCCCTGGTTCTTGACGTTCAGGCGCAGTTCGGCGCTCAGCGGCAGGACGGCGATGCACTCAAGGCCGAAGCTTTTTTCCAGGGCTTCGGTGTCGGGTGCACAGGATTTGATATAGCGGTCGACCACCAGCTTGGCGTGCTCGAGTTTCATGCCTTTGTCGCGCCAGCGGTTGAGCACCGCCAGGTTGCGGCGGCAATCGAGTACGCTCTGGTCAGTGCACCACAGCAGTTTGTCGCAGTGGCTGACAAAGGTACGCAGCGCCTCGCTGTCCGGTTGCCCGGTAATGTTCACGACGATGTGCTGGAAGTGTTGGCGCAACGCGCTGAGCAGCATGTACAGCTCGGCGGCGCTGGTCAGTTTGAGCGGTTCGTCACCGGTGGCATAGGCCAGGATGCGCAGGCCATCCAGGGCTGTGGTGAAGGCGCTGTTGATCAAGGTGGTATCGAGACGGCGCAGGTGCCGCAATGCATCGCCAAAGTTGAACGTGCTTTCCAGCCCCAGCAGCGCCAGGCTGTCACTGCGTGGCAGGCCCAGGTCGAGCAGCAGGGTCTGTTGCCCGCTTTTTTGCACCACCAGCGCCAGGTGCGTCGCCAGCATCGCCCCATCGGCGTTGCTCTGGGTGCCAAACAGCACGGTCAGGCCGCCCAACTGCGCACTCGAAGTCACCGGCGGCAGGCGCTTGCTCAGGCGCCGCACCAGGCCTGCGACTTCACTCGAGCGCGAGCCATAGGCGACGAAATCGCGGGCGCCGGCGCGCATGGCATTGAGTACCAATTGGTTATCCATGCCATCGCCGAGGGCGACCACCGCGAGCATCGGCTTGGCCTCCAGGGCCCCTTCGATCAGCGCACTTTGGGCCACCACGTTTTCACGGTCGAGGCCGACGAACACCAGGTTGGCGAAGGTCACGTCGACCAGCGCGAGCAACTCATCCAGGCTGCCACCGCCGGCACTGACCACTTGGCCAAGGGGCGCGAGTGCGCCCTGGAGCCATTCCAGGTCGGTGGTGTTGCGGGTAATTGCCAGAAATGTCTGGCTCAGGCTATCGCTCATTGGGAAAGTCCACTGCGACGATCGAAGTTGCCGTTTTCCAGGAAGAACAGGCGGTACCAGTTCGGGTCGTAGGTGCGCAGTTTCTCGCCGGGCAGGGAAGGCAGTTGCGCATTCGCGGCCAGCGGCTGGACCAGGTGCGGCGTGACGATCATCAGCAGCTCTTTTTCTTCGCGGCTGATGTTGGAATCGCGGAAAAACGCGCCGAGGATCGGGATGTCGCCCAGGCCTGGAAACTTGCTGATGGTGGAGCGGTTGGTGCTGCTGATCAGGCCGCTGATCACGAAGCTTTCGCCATCGGCCAGGGACACGCTGGTGTCGGTTCGACGCACGGTCAGGGCGGGCACCTGGATCCCCTGGATCTGCACGGCGTTGCTGTAGTCGAGTTCGCTGACCTCCGGCGCGACCTTGAGGGTGATGCGATTGCGGTCGATCACCGTGGGGGTCAGGGTCAGGCGGATGCCGAACTCCTTGTACTCGATGGAGATACTGTCGCTGCCGCTGCTGGGCACCGGAATGGGCACTTCGCCGCCGGCCAGGAAGGTTGCGCTCTGCCCGCTCAGGGCTACCAGGCTGGGACGCGACAGGGTATAGGCGAAGCCGCTCTGTTCGAGGGCGTTGATCATCGCCGAGATCCGCCCGCCACCGAAGCCGATGTTGAAAAAGCCATTGTTCACTGCCTGCCCGCGAAAGCTGTTGGCGGTGGTGGCGGGGATCGTGCCATTGCCCGGGCTGCCGAACAGGAAATTGCCACCTTGGCCGAACAATGAGGTACTGGCTTCCTTGAGCTTGGTACGGCTGACCTCGACAAAGCGAATGTCGGTCTGCACCTGGCTGGGCAGCAGCGGGTCCTCGGAAGGCGACAGCGACAAGCTGGTCAGCGCCGAGGTGGCCTTGCCCTTGACGAACACCATGCTCTGGCGCGGCGCGCTGGCGCAGGCGGTCCACACCATCAGGCTGGTCGCGCCGACACCGACGCCGGTCAGCAGGAAGTTACGGTCGCCGTTGACGCGCACATCGGCGATCTTCGGGTCGCCAATCGCCAGGCGGGTTATTGCCACCGGCGATTGCAGTTCCTGTTGCAGGCCTTCTCCCACCTCGACCACGGCGGGCAACTGGCCCAGGGCGCTGCAATTGCCCGGCGCCGCGAAGGCCATGCCCGCCGGCAGGCTCGACAGCATCAGGGTCCAGGCGAGGTGCGTGAACATGGCAGTGTAGCGATGGCTCATTCAAGGCATCCTTGCTCAATCACGGGGTTTGTGGGGCTGCTTGGGCACCGCGAATCACTTCAATGCCACGACGTGCGCCGGGCTCGCCGGCGACTGTGGCTACCCGCTTGGGCGGGCCGATCAGAGCCAGCTGGGTGAATTGATAGAGGTCGCGGTTGGCACTTTCCAGTTTGTCCGGTGCGTCGCTTTCGCCGGCCCAGTAGCGACTGAGCAGCTGTTCGTCGGCGCTGCGCACGGCCAGGCGCAGGGTGCCGGCCTGGGCCGCGAGCATCAGGCGACTCAATAAGGCTTCCGGTACAGCCAGCACTACGGTGCGGGCACCGGCACGGCGTTGCGCGGCCTGGGCGCGTTCTTCAGGCGTGGCCGGTGGCGGTACCGCAGGCGTGCCGTCATTGGCCAGGCCCATTTGATCGCCGACGCTGAGCAGGCGCATGGCCGGCAGGACGATTTGGGCTGACGGCTCGGTATTACCGTTGTCCTGGCGCAGGAACAGCAGCACGTCCACGTAGTCGCCTGGGCTCAACTGGCCGGCGACGCCGATGACTTCATCCACCGCGACGGCCAGCGCCCGCTCATCTGGGCGAATCATGCGGGCCAGCGGGCCGCCGGCGTTGAAGCTCTCTTCGTTGAGCCAGGTGCCCGCAGCCAGCATGCGCAGCGGTTTGCGTCCGATCGCCTGGTCCAGTTGCGTCAGGCTGCCGGCGGGTACGGTGCGCAGTTTTTCCACGGCCAGGTCAGCAGCGGTCAGTGGTACGAAAGCAGGGACGTCATGCACCAATACCACGACGGGGGTGCGGTTCTGGTCTTCGACGGCAGCGACGGTTTTTTCCACGGAAACGACAGGTGCGGTGGGTGCCGTGACGGGCTCCGGCGAGCGACTCAGTACCAGCCCCCAGTACCCTGCAATCAATGCCCCGATCAGCAACAAGCCGGCCAGGACCATGCTGATACGACTGTTCATGACGGCTCTCCCTTTCCCGTTGCATTACACACTCGTTAATCCAATCGAGTTAATTCGCAACCTGGCTGTGATGAACAACTAACGATTTGGCTATTTGAAGGTAGCTCAGCTAGGACGAAATGCCATTACCTGACAGAAAATTTATCTGCACGCCAAGGCGTTGCCTTTTGAACAGCGGGTTTATGGCGCCAACGTTGTGACTAATACTTTCTGATTAATGCGTTATTACAGTTGTGAGCCTGGGGTTTGTTGACAATGCTCTAGTGGCACGCCGTGATTATCTGGATCTAGAGCCCTTCGGCTTTCAGTGGCGTTCTTAGGGAGAAGTCTTATGTTCCTTGACCTGATGTTGAAGTTCTATGTTCAGACACAACTATTCTTCAAACGCAAAGAGGGCGCGTCAGGTATTGAATACGCCATTATCGTGGCGCTGGTGGCGATTGTTATTGTCGGTGCAGGCTCGGGGCTGGGCACCAAGATCGCCTCGGTGTTCAACGGTATTGCCAACAAGATGACCACCGTGACCTGAGTTAAAGTGTAAAGCCACCCCCTTAATCCACGGGCAGGTACGGTCATGAGCGCATCTTCTTCGGGTCGCCAACAAATCTTATTGGTGGACGATGAAGAAGACGCCCTGATCGAACTTGCCGAGTCCCTCGGTAACGAGGGATTTGTCTGTTTTACCGCCAACTCTGTCACCTTCGCCCTGCAAGAATTGACACTCCACCCTGACATTGCCCTGGTCATCACTGACCTGCGCATGCCCGAGGAAAGTGGCATTTCCTTGATCAAGCGTCTGCGCGAACACACCTCACGCTCGCACCTGCCGGTGATTGTCATGTCGGGCCATGCCGAGATGGACGACGTCAGCGATATGCTGCGGCTGCAAGTGCTCGACCTGTTCCGCAAGCCGATCTACCTGGTGCGGTTGATCGATACCTTGAACAACCTGTTCCCTCTCGCAAAGAAATTCACTGAGTAGCGGTCGCCTTGCCGGTGCTGGCGTCCGTGAGATCGCCCGCGCGGCTGGTTGCGCCCACCCGGCAGGTGAGCGCAGTGCGAGGTTCAGAGTTGGTAGCTGAAGCTCAACGTGTAGCGCGGACGCCGATCAAAGTTGTCCAGCGCCACTTCCGACATCGGCTTGGCCGCTTCCAGGGAGATGTTGTAGTACTTGGCGTCACCGAAGCGCAGGCCGACGGCGGCCGATGACATGTTGTTGCCCTTGATCGGCAGGTCGTTGAACCAGGTCTTGGCGCGGTCGAACACCACATAAGGCTGCAGGATGCGCACCCATTCGCCGGCGCGGTTGTAGCTGTAGTTGACCTCATACGCCACGCCCCACCCCTTGTCGCCCGAGCCCTGGTCATCGGGGTAGCCACGGGCGAAGTTCTGCCCACCGAAGGTGGCGCGCTCGCTGTCGGGCAGGGTGTCATCACTCCAGTAGAGCGCGCCGGACAGCACGCCTTGCCAGTTATCGAAGAGCTTGTTGCTCTGCACGCCGGACAGGCGCAGGCGGAAGAAATCGAGGTCCGGCTTGAGGCCACCGAAGTCACTGCGGGTCTTGGCGCCCATGCCGTTGATGCCTTGGTACAGGCCAGCGCTGAGGATGCGCAATTGGGTGGTATCGGCCTTGCGCCAATCACCCTCGAACGCCAAGGCGCGCAGGTCGGTTTGCAGCTCCAGGCGCTGGGGGAAACCTTCGAGTTTGTAGCGGGTGGTCTGGTCGACCGCGTAGTAGCGGGCGCCGAGGCTCAGGGACTCGTTGGGCGAGGCGATCACGGGGTGGCTGAAGCCGATGGAGTAGCGGTCGATTTCCTGGTGCGGCTTGAGTTCGAAGCCGTCGCCCAATTGCAGGCTGGTGCGTGGGTCGGCGCGGTAGCGCTCGCCCGACAACACCAACTGCGTGCCCTCGGCATTGATGAACTGGCTGTAGGCGGCGCGGTAGTAATGCTCCTTGTCGTCGCCCGGTGGGAACAGCCCGCTGAGGCTCAGTTGTTCCCCCATGGATGTCCACGAATTGCTGGTGGCCGTCAGCAGCGCTTGCGTACCGCCACGGCTGGCCTCGTTCAGGCTCATGCTGGTGGTGAACGGTTTGCGGCTGGCGGTGATTTGCATATGGGTGCCGCCATCAGTGGTGCCGGGCGGCGGCACCTGCGCCTGCAGGGTCACCCCGGGGATGGCGCTCATCAGCGTGGTGTAGCGCTCGAAGGTCTTGCGGGTGAGCGGGCGTTCGGCCTTGAGTTTTTCCGCGAGTTTGTCGACGTAGGCCGACACCGAGCCGATGTCGCCCTGCAGGTCGTAATCGCGGATATAACCCTCGACCAGCACCACGTGCACCAGGCCGCCTTCAAAGCGTTGTTCCGGCAGGAAGGCGTAGGACAGCAAATAGCCGTCTTCCTGGTAGCGACGGGTGATGCTGCGGGTGGCTTCGATCAATTGCGCCAGGTTGGTTTCATGGCCGATCAGGGGTTCGAAGGCCTGGGCGACTTCCTTCAGCGGGTAGACCGTGCCGCCGTCGATCTGCAGCTTGCGAATAGTCACCTTGGTGTCCATCAGCAGGGGTTGCGCGGCGGTGGCAGCGGGGGTGGGCAACTGGGTCTGCGGGGTCACCGGTCGATACGCATCGGCGGGCAGGTTGGGCACGGGCAGGTTGCGAATGGTGTCGTTGCTATTGAGGAAGCTGGGTAGGGTATCGGCGTGGGCGTAAGCACTGAGGGTGAGCAATAACAACGGCGTCAAAGCGCGCATAGGACACTCCATGGTCAAAACTGCAGCAGCGTATTGCAGGGTCCCGCCGGGCTCTGGAGGCGCGGTTCGGGTGTTTTCAGGGATCGATCATTGACCCATAAAAAAAGACGAGAGACTTATTGGGGTCTCTCGTCTCAACCAAGCGTAGGCGCTGTAGGTGAGGCCGTCTAATCGGCCAGGTGCAATTCTATTTTTTGCCGGTAAGGCCACCGATCAGGCCGCCCAGCAGACCCCCATTTGCACTGGCACCTGCACCTGCGGAGGCGGATGCGCCGGCTCCCAGGTTCAGGCCACCGCCGAGCAAACCACCGCCGGTGTTGGTGCCGCCGGTCACCAGCCCGCCGATCGAGGCCACGGTGCCGCCTACTGCGCTCACGGTACCGCCCAAGGCGTTGGTGACCGGGTTGGCGTTAGTGCCGCTGATTTTGCCGCCCAGGCTGCTGACGGCGCCGCCGACATTGGTCACCAGGCCGTTGACGGGAGCACCCAGGCCGGTGGCGTTGCCGACGGTTTGGGTCAGGCTGGTAACGCCGCTGGTGATAGGGTTCAGGGCGCCGCCGACCTGATTGGTGAGGGCAGCAACCGGTGCGCCTGCCGCGGTGTTCGGTGTGCCGCTGCCACCCAGCAGGGTACCCAGCGATGCCACGGTACCGCCCGCTTTGACGCCAGTGACGCCGGTCGCGCTGACCACGCCATTGCTGCTGCCTGCATCCAGGCCGCTGCCGGCGCCTGCGATCACACCACCGATGAGTTCCGCCAGGCCCAGTTGCCCGGTGCCACCGCCAGTGCCACCACCCGTGCCGCCGCCACTGCCGCCACTGCTGTCGTCAGCCGGGTCGACATAGCCGCTGGCTTTACCGACCACGGTGCCCACGCCATTGAGCACATTGCCCACAGCGCCAGTGACAGGGTTGCCGGTGCCGCCGGCATCGGCGACTTTATCGCCCAGGCCGTCAACGGTATCGCCGACTTTTTGCAGCAGGCCGCCGACAGGCGTATCCAGGCCTGTGGTGGTGCCGACTTTGCCGGTGGTTTTTTCCACCAGGGACACCACGGGCACCAGTACTTTCGCGCCGACGGTGTTGGTGACCGAGCCCAGTGGGCCGGTGGTGCTCGCCGTGCTGAGTGTGTCGCCGAGCATGGTCACGGCGTTGCCGACCTTGCCCACTACATTGCCGACAACGGGGGCGGCACCGCTGACCACGGGCACTTGCCCCAGCAGTGTCGCCACATTTTGACCGGTCGTGGAGACACCGGTGCCGAGATCGGCGACTCCGTTGGCCACGCCGGCCACGGTTTTGCCCAGTGCATTGCTGTCGGTACCCAGTGTGCCCAGGCCATCCGACACGCCCGTGCCGATGCTGCCGACAGCGGTGCCGACAGAGGTCACCAGGCCACCTGCGGTAGCCCCCACGATCGGCAGGCTGCCGAGTGTGGTACCGAGGCTGCTGACAGTGCCGCCGAGGCCGGTTACGGTATCGCCGAGGGTATCGGCCACGTTAGCCGTGACCAGGGTGCTGGTGGTGCCGGTACCGCCACCTCCTGTGCCGCCACCACCAGTACCCCCGCCGCCGGTACCGCCACCGCCAGTGGATGCGTCCGGTGAGGAAGCGGAGCCGCCACTGTGATGCCCACCACCACCGCTGCTGCAGCCGCCGAGCGTCATTGCTACTGCCAGGGCCAGCGCGGTACTTGCTTTCCAAAACACTACTTGAGCTTTCATGATTGAGTTCCTTGCACCTGTACAACCTTGGTTGTCTCAAACGCTCGCTATTTCTAGGGATAGCGATGCGTTTGTCCGTGTGGCTATAACAAGCCCGGGCGCTCTTTCTCACAATGCTCTACTTGGTATTAACGATTTATATACGGCGCGGATGTACCGGTTAAGCGACTAATACCAAGGGTATAAGGGGTGGATGTATCAAGATATATATGTATTAAAAATCAAAGAGTTGAATAAAAAAGCGGACTTGAGAAAGTCCGCTATAACCCAGGATGTATATATACAATTAATCAGTGGTTGTTCAGGCGATCGGCTGCCATTTGCCCACCATGTGTTCAATGTCACCCGCGCCTTTCAACACTAACTCCCCGCTGGACCCGGGCGCACTGGCCCATAAGGTGACCTCACTGGGCAGGCGTACCGGCTTCTTGAACTCGACGTTTATCTCGATGTTCGCGGCCGGCAGGTGTTCACCCAAGGCCGCCAGGGTGTGCGCCTTGTTCCACAGTCCGTGGGCGATGGCCTGGGGGAAGCCGAACAGCTTGGCCGTGAGCGCGCTGAGATGGATCGGGTTGTAGTCGCCGGACACCCGCGCATACCGGCGGCCGATATCGGCGGGGGCTTTCCAGCGGCTCACTTCGCTGACCTGGGTGGGGGGGGATTGCGCCTCGTCGCTCGCTGCGCCTTCCAGTTTCACGCCGCGACAGAGCATGCGACTCTCGGCCTCCCACAGCAGGCCGAGGGAATCCTCGACGGTGGTCACCAGGTCAAACGTTGCGCCCTTCGCATGCGGCTTGAGGTTTTGCGCATGCACACCAATGAACAGGTCGCTGACACCGCCGAGCGGACGATGAATACGGATGCGATTGCTCAGGTGAATCAACCCCAGCAGCGGAAACGGAAACGATTTGGCCGTGAGCAACTGCATCTGCAAGCCGAACGCGAGGATGTGCGGATAAGTCGCCGGCAGCACTGCGCTCTCGGCAAACCCGCAGACCTTGCGATACGCCGCGACCGCTTTGGGATTGACACTGACCCGGCAGCGCAAGCCCTGCTCGGGCAACGCAGTGCCGGTGATCTTGCGCTTGAGCGCGGCGCGCCAGTACAGCGGCGCGAGAAACGGGGGACTGCCCACTGTCTGCCATTGCATGCTCACGCTCCCAATAGACTTTGCCCACACACCCGCAGCGCTTGCCCGCTGACCGCTCCGGAGCCCGGCTGGCCAAGCCAGGCCACGGCTTCGGCGACGTCTTGTGGCAAGCCGCCCTGGCCGAGCGAACTCATGCGGCGCCCGGCCTCACGCAGGGCGAACGGAATATGCGCGGTCATCTGGGTCTCAATAAAGCCTGGGGCCACGGCGTTGATACTGATCCCCCGTTCTTTGAGCAGCGGCGCCCACGCCTGGGCCAGGCCGATCAACCCGGCCTTGCTCGCGGCATAATTGGTTTGCCCGCGATTGCCGGCGATCCCACTGATGGACGCGAGCAGCACCACGCGCGCGTTGTCATGCAGGGTGCCGCTGTCGAGCAGCGCCTTGGTCAGCACTTGCGGGGCATTCAGGTTGACCGCCAGCACCGCGTCCCAGTATTCCGGGGTCATGTTGGCCAGGGTCTTGTCGCGGGTGATCCCGGCGTTGTGCACCAGGATGTCGAGGCCGTCGGGCAGGTGTTCGATCAACTGGCTGGCGGCGTCTTCGGCGCAGATATCCAGCAGCACGGAACGTGCACCCAGGCGCGCGGCCAGGGCTTCGAGATCGGTCTTGGCCTGGGGCACGTCCAGCAGGATCACCTCGGCCCCGTCGCGGGCCAGGGTTTCGGCGATGGACGCACCAATGCCACGGGCGGCACCGGTGACCAGCGCCTTGCGCCCGGCGAGTGGGCGCGTCCAGTCCTCGACCGGCGTGGCACAGGCCTGCAGGCGGATAACCTGGCCGGAAATGTAGGCGCTCTTGGGCGACAGGAAAAACCGCAGCGCGCCTTCCAGCTGGTCTTCGGCGCCCTCGCCAACGTAGAGCAATTGCAGCACGCCACCGTTGCGCAACTCTTTGGCCAGTGAACGGCTGAAGCCTTCGAGGGCACGCTGGGCGCTGGCGGCAAACGGATCGCCGAGGCTTTCCGGCGCGCGACCGAGGATCACCAGGTGCGCACTGTTATCCAGGTTTTTCAGCAGCGGCTGGAAAAACTCACGCAGTTGCTTGAGCTGGTCGGTGTGCTGCAAGTCGCTGGCGTCGAACACCACCGCCTTGAGTTTGGGCCCGTGGCCGGGAATCCACGCCGGGGCGGTCGAGGCGTCGGTGCCGTAGCTGTAGATCGCGTCAGTGAGCTTATTGGCAAACGGCAGCACCTTGGACGCCAGCGCGCCGCCACCGAGCAACAATGCCCCTTCTACCGGGCGCAGGCGCCCGGCTTGCCAGCGTTCGAGGCGTACCGGTGACGGCAGGCCAATGGCAGCGACCAGGCGATGGCCGAGGCTTGAGTTGGCGAAGTCGATATAACGGTCAGACATGGAACGCTCTCCGAAGACTGGGGTTCAAAGGGTTGACCATCCCAGGGTAGCAGTCGTTCGACTAGGCTCTGTTATCCAACCACAGCAGCCAGCCCATAACAGACCGAGGGAGCTTTTCATGACTCAATTGCGCCGTGTAGCGATCATTGGCGGTAACCGCATTCCTTTCGCCCGTTCCAATGGCCCGTATGCCACGGCGAGCAACCAGGCGATGCTGACTGCGGCCCTGGAGGGCCTGATCGAGCGCTACAACCTGCACGGCCTGCGCATGGGCGAAGTGGCTGCCGGTGCGGTGCTCAAGCACTCGCGCGACTTCAACCTCACCCGCGAATGCGTGCTCGGCTCGCGCCTGTCGCCGCAAACCCCGGCCTACGACATTCAACAGGCCTGTGGCACCGGCCTTGAGGCCGCATTGCTGGTGGCCAACAAGATCGCCCTGGGCCAGATCGAATGCGGGATTGCCGGCGGGGTCGACACCACGTCCGACGCCCCGATCGGCGTGAATGAAGGGCTGCGCAAGCTCCTGCTGCAGGCCAATCGCAGCAAGTCCATGGCGGACAAATTAAAACTCCTGTTACAACTTCGTCCTCATCACCTCAAGCCCGAACTGCCGCGCAATGGCGAACCGCGCACCGGTTTGTCCATGGGCCAGCATTGCGAGTTGATGGCACAGACATGGCAGATCCCTCGCGCCGAGCAAGACCAACTGGCGCTGGAAAGTCACCAGAAAATGGCCGCCGCCTACGCCGAAGGCTGGCACAACGACTTGCTGACGCCGTTTCTCGGCCTGACCCGCGACAACAATCTGCGCCCCGACCTGACCCTGGAAAAACTCGCCGCCCTAAAGCCTGCCTTCGAGCGTAGCGAAAAGGGCACGCTCACCGCTGGCAACTCCACGCCGCTCACCGACGGTGCGTCCCTGGTGCTGCTGGGCAGTGAGGCCTGGGCCCAGGAGCGCGGCTTGCCAATCCTCGCGTATTTGCGCGATGGCGAGGCGGCTGCGGTGGATTTCGTCAACGGTGCCGAAGGCTTGTTGATGGCGCCGGTCTACGCAGTACCGCGCCTGCTGGCGAGGAATGGCCTGACGCTGCAGGACTTCGATTACTACGAGATCCACGAAGCCTTCGCTGCCCAAGTGTTGTGCACGCTCAAGGCCTGGGAAGATGCGGACTACTGCAAGACTCGCCTCGGGCTGGATGCACCGTTGGGCGCCATCGACCGCAGCCGGCTGAACGTCAAGGGCAGCTCCCTGGCAGCCGGCCACCCGTTTGCCGCCACGGGCGGGCGCATTGTCGCCAATCTGGCCAAGTTGCTCGACGCGGCGGGCAAGGGCAGGGGGCTGATTTCGATCTGTGCGGCGGGCGGGCAAGGGGTCACGGCGATCATCGAACGCTGATTGCGATAAAAATTGGCATATTGGATGCATTCTTGACGGGTCAGAGGTCGGTAGCCTCTCCCACCGGCGAGCCGATTGCCGTATAACGAGTGCCATACGCGTATTTGGTAATAAAGGACCCACAATAAAAGCTGATGAAGACTCCTAAACGCATTGAACCCCTGATCGAAGACGGTCTGGTCGACGAAGTGCTGCGCCCACTCATGAGTGGTAAAGAAGCAGCTGTTTATGTGGTGCGCTGCGGCAACGAATTGCGTTGCGCCAAGGTTTACAAGGAGGCGAACAAACGAAGTTTTCGTCAGGCGTCCGAATACCAGGAAGGCCGTAAGGTCCGTAACAGCCGGCAGGCCCGGGCCATGGCCAAGGGCTCAAAGTTCGGCAAGAAAGAAACCGAAGATGCCTGGCAGAACGCTGAAGTGGCGGCGTTGTTCCGCCTGGCCGGTGCGGGCGTTCGCGTGCCCCAGCCGTACGACTTCCTTGAAGGCGTGCTGTTGATGGAGCTGGTAGCCGACGAGTACGGCGATGCAGCACCGCGTCTGAACGACGTGGTGCTGGAGCCGGATCAGGCGCGCGAATACCACGCCTTCCTGATCTCCCAGATCGTGCTGATGCTGTGTACCGGCCTGGTGCACGGTGACCTGTCCGAGTTCAACGTACTGCTCACGCCAACCGGGCCGGTGATCATCGACCTGCCTCAGGCGGTGGATGCGGCGGGCAACAACCACGCGTTCAGCATGCTGGAGCGTGACGTGGGCAACATGGCGTCCTACTTCGGCCGTTTTGCTCCGGAACTGAAGAAGACCAAGTACGCCAAGGAGATGTGGGCGCTGTACGAAGCCGGCACCTTGCACCCGGCCAGCGTGTTGACCGGTGAGTTCGACGAACCGGAAGAGCTGGCGGATGTCGGCGGAGTGATCCGCGAGATCGAAGCGGCGCGCCTGGATGAAGAGCGTCGCCAGGCGATTCGCGCGGCGGACGATGCGCCACCGAGCAAAGTACCTGACGAGCCACCGCCGCCGCCTTGGCTGCAGTGATCCCGCAAAGATGTGGGAGCAGGCTGGTGTAGGCACTGGCTTGCCGGCGATTGCATCACCTCGGTGTGACTGACATACCGAGGTGCCTGCATCGCAGGCAAGCCCGGCTGGCGCCCACATTTTGTTCTGTCTGGGGCGGGTAAAGCTCAGTCAGGCGCAGCAACTGCCCGAAGCCAACTCCTTGAGAATCGGACAATCCGGCCGATGATCGCCCTGGCAATGTTCCACCAGGTCCTGCAGCGTGTCGCGCAGTTGCCCCAACTCCAGAATTTTCTGATTGAGCTCATCGATGTGCTGGCGCGCCAGGGCTTTCACGTCCGCGCTCGCGCGTTGGCGGTCTTGCCACAGGGCCAGCAACTTGCCAACTTCCTCCAGGGAAAACCCCAGGTCCCGTGAGCGTTTGATAAACGCCAGTGTGTGCAAATCGTCGCCGCTGTAGACGCGGTAGCCGCTGTCGGTGCGGTGGGCGGCTTTCAACAGACCAATGGATTCGTAGTAGCGAATCATCTTGGCGCTCAGCCCGCTCTGGCGGGCGGCTTGGCCGATGTTCATGGGCGTTGATCCTCCAGGTCCTTGGGTTTCCAGGTTTTCAACAGTAAGGCATTGCTGACCACGCTGACGCTGGACAAGGCCATGGCCGCGCCCGCGAGCACCGGGTTGAGCAGGCCGAACGCCGCCAGCGGAATGCCGATCAAGTTATACACAAAGGCCCAGAACAGGTTCTGGCGGATCTTTGCGTAGGTCTTGCGGCTGATCTCCAGGGCGGCAGGCACCAGGCGCGGGTCGCCGCGCATCAAGGTGATACCCGCCGCATGCATCGCCACATCGGTGCCGCCGCCCATGGCGATGCCAATGTCGGCAGCCGCCAGGGCCGGGGCATCGTTGATGCCGTCGCCGACCATCGCCACCACGCCGGTTTTTTTCAACTCGGCGACGGTGGCGGCTTTTTCGGCGGGCAGTACTTCAGCGTGCACATCCTCGATGCCCAGCGCCTGCGCAACCACGCGGGCGCTGCCGCGATTGTCACCAGTGAGCAGATGACTGCTGATCTGCTGCGCCTTGAGTTGCTGCACGGCCGCAAGCGCCCCCGGCTTGAGGGTATCGCCAAAGGCAAACAGCCCGAGCACACGCGGTTGCGGGCCTTGCTCGATCAGCCAGGACAAGGTCCGGCCTTCGGCTTCCCAGGCGGTGGCGGAGCCGGACAGTTCACCGGCGTTCAAACCGCTTTCTTCCAGCAGTCGACGGTTACCCAGCGCCAGTTGCCGGCCCGCCAGGGTGCCGGCAATGCCGCGCCCGGTCAGGGCTTGGCTGGCGCTCACATCGGCGACATCCAGTCCTCGTTCGCGGCAGGCATCCAGCACCGCCTTGGCCAGCGGATGTTCACTGCCGCGCTGCAAGGCACCGGCGTGCTGCAGCAATGATGCTTCGTCGCCATCCACCGCCGCCAGGTGCGCAATCCTTGGCGTGCCGGAGGTGAGGGTGCCGGTCTTGTCGAACACCACGGCGCTCACGGCGTGCGCACGCTCCAGGGCTTCGGCGTCCTTGATCAGGATGCCGTAGCGCGCGGCGACGCCGGTGCCGGCCATGATCGCCGTCGGTGTGGCCAGGCCCAGGGCGCACGGACAGGCGATCACCAGCACCGCGACCGCGTTGATGATCGCCGTCTCCAGGGAGGCGCCGTACAGCCACCAGCCCACCAGCGTGATCAACGCCAGCACCAGCACCGCCGGCACGAACACTTGGCTGACTTTATCCACCAGCTTCTGGATCGGAGCCTTGGCGGCCTGGGCGTCTTCCACCAGGCGGATGATCCGTGCCAATACGCTTTCCGCACCCAAGGCGAGGGTGCGCACCAGCAGGCGGCCTTCACCGTTGATGGCGCCGCCGGTGACCGAGTCGCCCGGCTGCTTTGGCACCGGCAGGCTCTCGCCACTGATCAGCGCTTCGTCGGCGTGGCTTTGGCCGTCGACCACTTCACCGTCCACCGGGAAGCGTTCGCCGGGCTTGACCAGCACCAGGTCGCCGCGCTTCAACGCGTTGATCGCGACGTCCTCCTCGCGGCCGTCGACCACGCGAATCGCGCGTTCCGGGCGCAGCGCTTCGAGGGCGCGGATGGCGCTGGCGGTCTGGCGTTTGGCGCGGCTTTCCAGGTATTTGCCGAGCAACACCAGGGCAATCACCACGGCCGAGGCCTCGAAGTACAAATGGGGCATGCTGCCGGCCGGTGCGGTGAGCCACTCATAAATGCTCAGGCCGTAGCCGGCGCTGGTGCCGATGGCCACCAGCAAGTCCATATTCCCGGCACCGGCGCGCACGGCTTTCCAGGCGGCGATATAAAAGCGCGCACCGAAGATGAACTGCACCGGCGTCGCCAGCGCGAACTGCACCCAGGCCGGCAGCATCCAGTGCAGGCCGAAAGGCTCCACCAGCATCGGCAGTACCAACGGCAGCGCCAGCAGGATCGCCAGCAGCAATGCCCAGCGCTCGCGGTGCAGGCGCCGGGCCTGGTCGACCTCGGTGGCGGCTTCGCTCTGGGGCAGGCTGGCGCTGTAGCCGGCCTTGTCGACGGCGGCGATCAACACGTTCGGGTCCATCTGGCCGAGCACTTCAACATGCGCGCGTTCGTTGGCCAGGTTGACGCTGACGCTTTGCACCCCCGGCACTTTGCCCAGCGCGCGTTCGACGCGCCCGGCGCAGCTGGCGCAGGTCATGCCGCCGATGGGCAGGTCAAAGGTGGTGGATCCATTCATGGGGCAGTCCTCCAGGAGAAGTTGTCCCTAGGATCAACCTTGACCTGTGGGGAAGGTCAAGCGCCTTTAATATTCCAGTGCGGCAGGCTTGAGGTACATACCGTCCGGGCCCTGCGCGATGCGCAATTTGCGTACGTCGCCGACCTTCAGCGTGATGTTCTGCGCCGGTGGCGCGAGCATGCCCGGCAGGCAGCCCGGGGACTGGCCCGGCAACAGCTTCAGGCGTAGCGACACGTTGCCGGCGGGCAAGTTGAATGAGGTGGATTGCTCCTGGAACAGCCGGCCTGCCAGCTGGTCCTGGATATATAGGCCGATTTCGCAATTGGTCGGCACTTCCAGGCGTTCGCGGGAAATGATCAGCACCGCATAGTCTTCTGCGGCACTGGCCGTGGGCGCAACGGCAGACAAGCTCATCAGGCCGACAAGGCCAAAAAACGACCAGCGCATGGCGAATGCTCCGTGGATTGAATCAAAGATGAGTGAAGCTTGGCCGACGTCGCCGCCGAATACCAGCCCGGCAGATCATCCTGGAACTTGACCTTGCCATCGTGGCAAGGTCGAGACTGGGTTCAACCTCATCAAAGGAGTCATGTCATGCAAGTATTCAGCGTTGAAGGAATGACCTGCGGCCATTGCGTTCGGGCCGTCACCCAGGCGGTGCAGAACGAGGACCCGGCCGCGAGCGTGAAGGTCGACCTGGCGGCGAAGGAAGTGGGGGTGGAAAGCCGTCTGTCTGCCGAGCAGGTGATCAGCCTGATCAGCGAAGAAGGCTACAGCGCCAAGCTCGCGTGATCCGCTCAAATAGTTAGCGAGCTATCGTGTTAAATGCACCCAAGCGCGGCTAGACTGTCGGGCTGCCGACACACTTGGGTGCCTGATGAACCTCCGTATAATCCTGATTCTGGGTGCCTTGAGCGCCTTCGCGCCGCTGGCGATCGATTTTTATCTGCCGGGCTTTCCAGCCATGGCCACCGCGTTCGCGACCGACGAAAAACACATCCAGCTGACCCTGGCGGTGTATTTCGGCGGCCTGGCCATCGGCCAATTGATCTACGGTCCGCTGGCGGACCGCTTTGGTCGGCGCGGCCCGCTGCTCAGCGGCGTGACCCTGTTTACCCTGGCCTCCTTCGCCTGCGCCTTTGCGCCGTCATTGGAATGGCTGATCGGCGCGCGCTTCGTGCAGGCCCTCGGCGGTTGCGCCGGCATGGTGATTTCCCGCGCGGTGGTCAGCGACAAATGTGATGCGGTGGGCTCGGCCAAAGTGTTTTCCCAACTGATGCTGGTCACCGGCCTGGCGCCGATCCTCGCGCCGTTGGCCGGTGGGCTGATGGTCGGCTTGTGGGGCTGGCAGTCGATTTTCCTGGCGCTGTCGATCTTCAGCGTAATGGCCGCCGTCGCCGTGGCCGTGGGGTTGCCCGAGACGTTCCCGGCCCATCAACCACGCCAGCCTTTGTCTGGATCGCTGCGTCGCTACGGTTCGCTGCTGTCAGACCGGGTCTACCTCGGCTATGCGCTGACCGGCGGCATCTCGATTGCCGGGATGTTTGCCTACATCGCCGGTTCGCCTTTCGTGTTTATCAAGTTGTATGGCGTGCCCGCCGAGCATTACGGCTGGGTCTTCGGTTCCAACGCAGCCGGCTTTATCCTGATGGCCCAGGTGAACGCACGCCTGCTGGCCAAGCGCGGCCCGGCGTTTTTACTGTCGCGCACGGTCTGGCTTTACATGCTGGCCGCGTTGACGCTGCTGGGTATCGCAGCCTTGCGCACCGACGCGCTGTGGCCGCTGCTGGTGCCGCTGTTTATCTGCATCGCGAGCCTGGGCTGCATTTTGCCCAACACCTCGGCCTGCGCCATGGCTGGGCAGGGCGCCCGGGCGGGCAGTGCTTCGGCGTTGCTCGGCTGCATCCAGTTTGGCGTGGCGGCCGGCGCCGCGTCGTTGGTCGGTGTATTGCACGACGGCACGGCGATGCCGATGGCCATGGTCATCAGCTTGTGCGGTGTATTGGCGGTGACGATTGCGATGTCGACCCAGCGCCTGCAACGGGCGAGGGCCCTGCAGGCGCAGGCCTGAAATGCGGGTCAGCCAGCGGCGGAACGTTGCTGGCTGAGCGGGAAGCGGTGGGGCGCCTGGATACGGGCTTGCAAGGTGTCGGCAAAGGCTCGGGCCTCGGCTTCACTGCGAAACGTAAACGCGTCGCCGTCGAGACGAACTTGCCATTTATTGCCTGGGGATTTTGCTAACGCTTTTATCAGGATTTTCATTGCTGACTTCCTCACGTAAAAGAATCGTGGCAAAGGCGGCCAATATAAACCCGAATACGCTCACAAATATGACAAAGATCAACTCTCTGACTAGCGGCGTCGTCCCTTACCTACAGGAATAAGGGACGACGCTGACAGACCGTTTTTAGAAGCCTTCCAGCACGATCTTGCCCTTGGCCTTGCCGCTTTCCAGCAGCGCATGGGCGCGGCGCAGGTTCTCGGCGTTGATCACGCCGAAGTGCTCGCCCACCGTGGTTTTCAAGGTACCGGCGTCGATCAGCTCGGCCACGCGGTTGAGCAGGTTGTGCTGCTCGATCATGTCCGGAGTCTCGAACATCGAGCGCGTGTACATGAACTCCCAGTGCAGCGACAGGCTCTTGCGCTTGAGTGTGCTCACGTCCAGCGCCTTGGGATCGTCAATCAGTGCCAGCTTGCCCTGGGGTTGCAGGGCTTCCACCAGTTGTTCGAGGTGATGGTCGGTCTGGGTCAGGCTGGCAACGTGGGTCACCTGCGGGTGGCCGGCGGCTTTCAGCGCTTCGCTCAGCGGTTGGCTGTGGTCGATCACCAGGTCGGCGCCGAGGTCCTTGGCCCAGGCCTGGGTTTCCGGGCGCGAGGCGGTGCCGATGACTTTCAGTGCTGTCAGTTGGCTGGCCAACTGGGTCAGGATCGAACCCACGCCACCGGCCGCGCCGACGATCAGCAGGCTCTGGCCCTCGTCCTCTTTACTCTCACGGACCTGCAGGCGCTCGAACAGCAGTTCCCAGGCGGTGATGGCGGTCAGGGGCAGCGCGGCAGCCTCGGCAAAACCCAGGCTCTTGGGCATATGGCCGACGATGCGCTCGTCCACAGTGTGCAACTCGCTGTTGCCACCTGGGCGCACCAGGGAGCCAGCGTAGAACACCTTGTCGCCGGCCTTGAACAGTGTCACTTCGCTGCCGACGGCCTTGACCACACCGGCCACATCCCAGCCCAGCACCTTGGCGTCGCCGTTTTCCGGGGCGACGTTCTGGCGGACCTTGGTGTCCACCGGGTTGACCGAGATGGCTTTGACTTCCACCAGCAGGTCGCGTGGACCGGCGACCGGTGCTGGCAGTTCGATGTCTTGCAGGGCGCTGGGATCGTTAATCGGCAGGGATGCGTAGTAGGCAATGGCTTTCATGATGGCTCCGGAAAAAGGGCAGTGATCAGGCGAGAAATTTCAGGCGCTTGAGTTCGAAGTGTTCGATCACATCGGCGGCCTTGGCGCGAAAACTCTGGATGTGTGCGCTCTGGTCGTGGTCGGCCAGTGCGGCGTCATCGGCCCAGCGTTCGAGCATGTAGAAGGTCTCGGGGTGTTGCAGGTCCTGGTGCAGGTCGTACTGCTCGCAACCGGCTTCCAGGCGAGTGGGTTCCAGCAGGCCGCGCAGCAGGGTTTCCAGGGTGGCCTGTTGGCCGGGCTTGGCGATCAGCGTGGCAATGACGTTAAAGGCAGTGGACATGGCAACTCCAGACACGTGATGAACGGGATGCACAGATGATTGGCTATTTCCCGTGAAGATAAAAGCGGCTAAAACAGCAGTCTGTTTCAACGAAATTTTGATAATGGATGGGATGCATGCTGCGTTTTGACGATTTGCAGTTGTTTGTTCGCGCAGCCGACCTGGGCAGCCTTTCGGCTGCAGCGCGGGTCATGGACCTGTCGCCCGCCGTGGCCAGCGCAGCACTCAAGCGGATTGAAGAGCAACTGGGCACGCGCCTGCTGGCCCGGTCCACGCGCAGCCTGCGCCTGACTGCCGAAGGCGAGGGTTTCCTCGAATACGCGCGCGCCGCGTTGGGCGCGCTGGATGAGGGGCGGCGCCTGTTGGCCAGCGGCCAGGACCATGTCAGCGGCGTGCTGCAACTGTCAGCGCCGTCGGATTTCGGCCGCAACCAGCTGCTGCCGTGGCTGGATGAGTTCCAGCGTGAACACCCGCAACTCACCGTACGTTTATTGTTGGGTGATCGGATCGCCGACCTGTTCCGCCAGCCGGTGGATATCGCCTTGCGTTATGGCGAGCCGGAGGACTCAAGCCTGATTGCGCTGCCCGTGGCTCCCGAGAATGTCCGAGTGCTGTGTGCCGCGCCCAGCTACCTCGCACGCCACGGGGAGCCTCGGCACCTGGAACAATTGGCCCAGCACAACTGCCTGTTGTACATGCTCGGCAGCCGGGTCCACGACCATTGGAGTTTCCACGACGGCAAGCGCGAAGTCAGCCTGACGGTCTCGGGTGATCGCTTCAGCGACGACGCCGACGTGGTGCGGCGCTGGACGGTGGCTGGCGTGGGCATTGCCTACAAGTCATGGCTGGATGTGAGCACCGACGTGCTGGCCGGGCGCCTGCGATTGATCCTGCCGGAGCTGCGCGGCGAGCGAACGCCACTGAATCTGCTGTGCGCGCACCGTGCGCAGTTGAGTAAACCCATCAACCTGCTGCGGGAAATGCTTGTGGCTCGCTGTGCGACATTGACCGCGCAAAGGCCAGAGCGCCCGCGCGCTTCGCAGTAGCCTCCATCAAAGCAGGAAATTTCACTCAGAGCCTGTCCCTATCCGTGCTGTCGGACGTCGCGGAACCGCGGGTTTGCGCACCTATACTTCGGCACCAACCGCAGCAGATAAATGATTCAACAGGGAGTGGATAGATGGAACAGGCACCTTGCATCAGTCAGATCGCCAGCTTGCTCGCCGAGCCCAAGCGTACCGCCATGCTATGGGCATTGATGGACGGCTCGGCCAAGTCTTGCGCCGAACTGGCCTCCCTCGCCGAGCTGTCACCGGCGTCCGCCACTGCACACCTGGCACGGCTGACCGGCAGCGGCCTGCTGCGGGTCGAAGCTCGACGCGGCCAGCGGCTGTTTCGCATGGCGGCAGCGGACGTCAGCAGCGCCATCGATGCCCTGGCCACGACGACCATGGCCAGTGCCGTGCGTTCTGCCCCCGAGTCGTCGCCCCCGGCCTTGATGGCGCCTGCGTCGCTGCGCCACGCACGGTTATGCCATGGTCACCTGGGCGGCGAGCTGGCGGCGGGGTTGTATCAACGGATGATCGACGCAGGGTGGATCGAGCGCGCTGAGCAGCGCACCGACGTCACGTTCAAGGGCGCGCAGCGTTTGGCGAGGCTGGGTATTTTCACGCCGGCGCTGGCGTCACCGCTGGTGTGCGATTGTTTTGACTGGAGCCAGCATCAACCGCACCTGGGAGGGGCGTTGGGTGCGGGGTTGCTACAACTGTTTGTGCAGTCGGGCTGGATTCGCGCGGTCAACGAGTCCCGCGCCTTGCTGGTCAGCGAGACCGGGCTGGCGGAAATCACTCGGCTCGCGGCGCCGGAGCAGGCTTGAGGTGAAGAGGTCGCCGTTGGAGCGGGCTTGCTCGCAAAGGCGGCGTGTCAGTCACTCGGTGTTTGACTGATCTGCCGCCTTCGCCAGCAAGCCCGCGTCCGGCAACGTCAGGGTTTTACCAGTCGCGCGTCCAGGCTGTTCTGCGCCAGGCGTTTGGCCTGGTCCTGGGTCATGCCCAGCGAGGTGTACAGCGCGTGGAAGTTCTCGGTGACATAGCCGCCGAAGTACGCCGGATCATCCGAGTTGACCGTCACCTTCACGCCACGCTCGAGCATGTCGAGGATGTTGTGCTGCGCCATGTCGTCGAACACGCACAGTTTGGTGTTGGACAACGGGCATACGGTCAGCGGGATCTGCTCGTCGATGATGCGCTGCATCAGGCGTTCGTCTTCGATGGCGCGCACGCCATGGTCGATACGCTGGATTTTCAGCAGGTCGATGGCTTCCCAGATGTACTCGGGCGGGCCTTCTTCGCCGGCGTGGGCGACAGTGAGGAAGCCTTCGTGGCGGGCGCGGTCGAACACGCGCTGGAACTTGCTCGGCGGGTGGCCCATTTCCGAACTGTCCAGGCCCACGGCCACGAACGCGTCACGGAACGGCAGCGCCTGGTCGAGGGTTTTCTCGGCCTCGGCTTCGCTCAGGTGGCGCAGGAAGCTGAGGATCAAGCCGCTGGTGATCCCCAGTTGCTGCTCGCCATCTTTGAGGGCCGCGGCGATACCGTTGAGCACCACTTCGAACGGGATGCCACGGTCGGTATGGGTCTGCGGGTCGAAGAACGGTTCGGTGTGGATCACGTTCTGTTCTTTGCAGCGCAGCAGGTAGGCCCAGGTCAGGTCATAGAAATCCTGGGAGGTGCGCAGCACGTCGGCGCCCTTGTAATACAGGTCGAGAAACTCTTGCAGGTTGTTGAAGGCGTAGGCCTTGCGCAGGGTTTCAACGTCGTTCCACGGCAGCGCGATCTTGTTGCGCTCGGCCAGGGCGAACAGCAGCTCAGGCTCCAGCGAGCCTTCCAGGTGCAGGTGCAATTCAGCCTTGGGCAGGGCGTTGAGCCAATCGTACATTTCTATAATTCTCATCAGGTGCAATGGCGGCATTCTACAGGTCATGGCTGAAATAATCGGCAAAACCTGACCGGCAGAAGAGTTTTGGTGGGTTCGCGCAAGGGCCGCGTGAACTAAGGTGTAACGAAACGTTAGCGGCGTGACGCAGTCTGTACCCCATCAATGACTGATTTGCCGTCCTAAAAGGCCCGGAATGCTCACATCCCTCAAGCAAGAAAAATTCATGTTGCTGGCGCTGATTGCCGCCATCGCCGCCTACCCGTTGGAGCACTGGATGCTGCACAGCGGGCAGATGGTCGCGCTGCTGGCCGGCGTGGTGCTGATTGCGTTTATCGTGGTGGCCTCGATGCGCGTGGCTCACCATGCCGAGCAGTTGGCGGAAAAGGTCGGCGACCCCTACGGCACGATGATCCTGACCCTCGCCGCCGTACTGGTGGAAGTGGTGATCCTGGCGATCATGATGAGTAATGAGCCGTCGCCGACCCTGGTACGCGACACCATCTATTCGGCAGTGATGCTCGATATCAACGGCATCCTCGGCCTGGCGGCGTTGATGGGCGGCATCAAGCATGGCGAACAGTCCTACAACGATGATTCGGCACGCACCTACAGCGTGATGATCCTCACCGCCATGGGCGTGTCGATGGTGGTGCCGGAATTTATCCCCGAGGCCGACTGGAAAATCTACTCGGCCTTCACCATCGGTGCGATGGTGGTGCTCTACACCCTGTTCCTGAGAATGCAGGTAGGGCCGCACAGTTATTTCTTCAGCTACAGCTACCCGGAAAAGCGTCGCAAGAAACTGCCGGAAGAGGAGCAGGCGCCGCCGGTGAACCTGGCGTTCTCCATCGGCACCCTGGTGTTTGGCGTGATTGTGATTGGCGCACTGGCCGAGGTGATGTCCAAGACGCTCGACCTGGGCCTGGAAGGTACGGGAGCACCACCGGTCATCACTGCGATTGTGGTTGCGGCGATTTCAGCGGCACCGGAAATCCTGACGGCCTTGCGCGCCGCCCTGGCCAACCGCATGCAATCGGTGGTCAACATCGCGTTGGGTGCATCCTTGTCGACGGTGATCCTGACGGTGCCGGTGATGGAGGCCATGGCGCTCTACACCGGCCAGCCGTTCCAGATGGCAATGACGCCGGTGCAGACGGTCATGGTGTTTATCACGCTGATCGTCAGCGCGATCAACCTCAACGATGGCGAAACCAACGCTATCGAAGGGATGACCCACTTTGTGCTGTTTGCGACGTTTATCATGCTGTCGTTGCTGGGTTTGTAAACGGCTCTACAGAGCACCCTGGAAACCAGTGTGGGAGCGGGCTTGCTCGCGAAGGCAGTGTGTCAGTCGATGCATAAGCTGACTGATCTACTGCATTCGCGAGCAAGCCCGCTCCCACATGTTGATGGCGTTTCTTCCGTTAAATTGGGTTGATCAGTTCACGCGCCGCCTGGCTGTGATCGGCAATCAAGCCTTTGAGATCCAGGCCTTCAACCTGCCCGTCGATCACACGCCACTGGCCGCCGATCATCACCCGGTCCGCACGGTCTGCACCACACAGCAGCAGGGCGGAAATCGGGTCGTGGCTGCCGGAGAAGCGCAGCTCATCGAGCTTGAACAGCGCCAGGTCGGCCTGTTTGCCAACGGCCAACTCGCCGATATCCGTGCGCCCCAGCAGCTGCGCCGAACCCTTGGTCGCCCAGCCCAGTACGCCTTCTGGCGTGATCTTCTCGGCACCATAACGCAGGCGCTGGATGTACAGGGCCTGGCGGGTCTCGAGAATCATGTTCGAGGCATCATTGGAGGCCGAGCCGTCCACGCCCAGGCCGATAGGCGCGCCGGCGGCGAGCAGGTCCAGGGTCGGACAGATGCCCGACGCCAGGCGCATATTCGAACTCGGGCAGTGGCAGATGCCGGTACCGGCCGCTCCCAGGCGCGCGATTTCATCCGGGTTGAAGTGAATGCCATGGGCCAGCCAGGTGCGCGGGCCGAGCCAGCCGACACTGTCGAGGTAGTCCACCGTGCGCAGGCCGAAACGCTGCAGGCAGAAGTCTTCTTCATCGAGGGTTTCCGCCAAGTGGGTGTGCAGGCGCACATCGAGTTGGTCGGCCAGTTCGGCGCTGGCGCGCATGATTTCCGGCGTGACGGAAAACGGCGAGCAGGGCGCCAGGGCAATCTGGATCTGCGCGCCGTCGCCCCGCTGGTGGTATTCGCGGATCAGGCGTTGGCTGTCGTCAAGGATCACTTGGCCTTGTTGCACCGTCTGCTGTGGCGGCAGGCCGCCGTCGGCTTCTCCCAGGCTCATGGAGCCGCGGGTGAGCATGGCGCGCATGCCCAGTTCGCGCACGCTTTGCACCTGCACATCGATGGCATTTTCCAGGCCGTCGGGGAACAGGTAGTGGTGATCGGCCGCCGTGGTGCAGCCCGAGAGCAGCAGCTCGGCGAGTGCAACTTTAGTGGCCAGCGCGAGTTTTTCCGGGGTCAGCCGTGCCCATACCGGGTACAGGGTTTTCAACCAGGGAAACAACGGCTGGTTGACCACCGGCGCCCAGGCGCGGGTCAGGGTCTGGTAGAAATGGTGGTGGGTGTTGATCAGCCCCGGGAGGATTACGTGTTCGCGCGCGTCGAACACCTGCGCGCAGGGTTGTGCGGGGGCTTGGCCCAAGGGCAGCACCTCGGTGATCACACCGTCTTGCAGCACCAGGCCGCCACGGGCGTCGAGGCCGTTGGCAGTGAAAATAGCGAGGGGGTTTTTTAACCAGATACGGGTCGCAGGCATTGGCCGGCTCCTCTGAATGATGGGTTCAGGTTTGCCAGCTCAGTGTTGCCCTGTCTGCTGATCCAGGGTCGCCGGTGAGGGCGAGGTGCAGAGTCTACTTGTAGTCTATGTTCGGGTCTATCTGTAGGAGCGCGCTGCCTTTGAGACCATCGCCGGCAAACGCTCCCACAGTGGAATGGCGTTACCAGGCGATGGTGTCGCCCTTGTAGTCGATGAAGTGATGACCGCCCTTGCCAGTGTAGGCGTTCACCTGGTCCACCAGGCCGCGCACGCTGGTGTCGACATCGATATGCGCGTTTTCGCCGCCCATGTCGGTCTTCACCCAGCCCGGATGCAGCGACAGCACGGTGAGCTTGTGGTCACCGAGTTGCGTGATAAAGCTGTTGGTCATCGAGTTGAGCGCGGCCTTGCTCGCCTTGTACAGCGCCAGGTCCGAGCCATCGGGGATGGTTACGCTGCCCAGTACCGAACTCATGAACGCCAGCACACCGCTGTCCTTGCGGATCTGCCCGACAAAGCGCTGGGCCAGGTTGATCGGCGCCACGGCGTTGGTGAAGAACAGCTGGCCGACTTCCGCCAGGGTGGCATGACCAGGCTCCTGATTGGCGGGGCCCTTGACGCCGGCGTTGACGAACAGCAGGTCGAAGGTGCGGTCCTTGAGCTGCTGGTTCAGGGCGATCACGGCTTGTTGATCGTCCATGTCGAGCTTCTCGATCTGCACCGGGCCGACGGCTTTGAGGGCATCGGCCTTGTTCGGATCACGCACGGTGGCGGTCACGTCCCAGCCATCCTTGAGCAATTGCTTGACCAGGCCAAGGCCCAGCCCGCGCGAGGCGCCGATGATCAGTGCGGTTTTTGGCGTAGACATGAAGGGCTTCCTTTGAAATCGCGGTTCAGGGAATTCAGTGCACAACAGTAGCAGTTTCAGCGTTGCAGCAGGATACGTCCTCGGCTCAAGTCGGCGAGCTGGGTTTGTAGGGTGTCGATCTGGGTTTCGCCGAGGGCCAGTTGCAGCTCCACGCCGTTGGCGGTGAAGTTTTCCTCGACGACGAGCCCGCCGAGTTCGGCGACGCGCAGCTTGACCAGGTTCAGTTCGGAGAAGCTGCAGGCGCAACTCAGCGGCACGCGGCTGATCAGCTCGATGCGCTCGGCGGCCTGCAGGCATTTATTCGCGCCGCCGCCATAGGCGCGCGCGAGGCCGCCGGTGCCCAGTTGGATGCCGCCGTACCAGCGGATCACCAGCACGGCGACCTGATCGAATCCTTGTGCCTCGATGGCCGCAAGGATCGGCCGCCCAGCGGTGCCGCCAGGTTCACCGTCGTCATTGCTGCGGTATTGATCGGCGAGCTTCCAGGCCCAGCAGTTATGCGTGGCATTCAAGTCGCTGTGTTGCTCGAAAAACGCCTGGGCGTCCTGCGGGCTGGTGATCGGTGCGGCGAGGGTGATAAAGCGGCTTTTGCGAATTTCTTCGCGAAACTCGCAAAGGCCGGTAAGCGTGAAAGGCATAAGTCGCGTCTTCAGGGGGCCGGCTTGACGCCACAGCCTTTGAGAATGATGTGGATCAGGTTGGTCCCGGCGTCTTCCATGTCTTGCTTGGTCAGCTTGGTGCGCCCGGTGACACGGCAGATCTGGGTGGCGAAGTCGGCGTAATGCTGGGTGCTGCCCCACAACAGGAAGATCAGGTGCACCGGGTCGACCGGGTCCATCTTGCCGGCATCCATCCAGGCCTGGAACACCGCCGCCCGGCCGCTGAACCAGGCGCGGTAGTCCTGGCTGAAATATTCGGTCAGGCATTCGCCGCCGCTGATGATCTCCATCGCAAAGATCCGCGAGGCCTGGGGTTGGCGTCGCGAGAATTCCATCTTGGTGCGAATGTAGCGGGTGAGGGCTACAGCCGGGTCGTCATCGGCGGTCAGGGCGTTGAAGGTGCTGTCCCACAACTCCAGGATATTGCTGAGCACCGCGATGTACAGGCCCAGTTTATTGGTGAAGTAGTAATGCAGGTTGGCCTTGGGCAGCCCGGCGCTCGCGGCAATCGTATTCATGCTGGTGCCTTTGTAGCCATGGCGCGCGAACTCATCTTCAGCAGCCTGGAGAATCGCTTGTTCGTTCTTTTGCCGAATGCGGCTGGCGGGTTTACCGGCGGGGTTGCTGTGGGCAGGAACTTCGAGGCTCATGGAGGTTTCCGTGCTGATCGATGATGGCGACGTGTGCACAGATAACCCACCCTCAAGCCTCAGACAAGTCCCGATGCAATAAAACCGTCAAAGCGGTTCCAGGCTGTCGCTTTCCGACGCGCGGTTTGCGGCAACCGAGGTCGCTTTGGTTTCCGGCAGTAATAGGCACAACACAATCGCCGTCAGCCCGCCGCTGGTGATGGCCGAGTCGAACAGGTTCTGCACCAGGACGGGCATCAAGTGCAGCAGGTTGGGTTGGGCGGCAATGCCCAGGCCGACGCCGAATGAAGTGGCGATGATCAGCATGCTGCGCCGGTCCAGCGGCGCCTGGGCCAGGATGCGCACGCCGGCGGCGGCCACGCTGCCGAACATCACCAGGGTCGCACCGCCCAGCACCGGCTTGGGGATCTGCTGCAGCACCGCGCCAATCAACGGGAACAGGCCCAGGGCGAACAGCACCACGCCGATGTACAGCCCGACGTAACGGCTGGCCACGCCAGTGAGTTGGATCACGCCGTTGTTCTGCGCAAAGGTGGTGTTGGGGAAGGCGCTGAAGGTGGCGGCGATCATGCAGCTGACGCCATCGCCGAGCACGCCGCCTTTAAGCCGGCTTATATAAGCAGGGCCGCTGATGGGTTGACGGGCGATCATGCAGTTGGCCGTGAGGTCGCCCACGGTTTCGATACTGCTGATCAGATAAATCAGCGCGATTGGCAGGAATGCGCTCCAGTCGAAGTTGAAGCCGAAGCGAAACGGTATCGGCAGGCTGACCAGAGGCAAATCGGGCAGGGCGTGTGGCACCAGCTTGCCACTGAACCATGCCGCCAGGCTGCCGAGGGCCAACCCGATAATGATGGCCGAGAGGCGCACCCACGGCGTGTTGGAGCGATTGAGCAGGATGATCGTCAGCACCACGAACAGGCCCAGCGCCAAGTTGGTCGGGGCGCCGAAGTCCGGGGCATTGAAGCCGCCGCCCAAATCCGTGATGCCGACCTTGATCAGGCTGATGCCGATCAGCGTGATGACAATCCCGGTGACCAACGGGGTGATGACCCGGCGCAACTGGCCGATGAAACGACTCAGCACGATCTGTACCGCCGCGCCGAAAAAGCACACACCGAAGATCATCGCCAGGATGTCTTCCGGGCTGCCGCCACGTTGCTTGACCAGGAACCCTGCGGACAACACCGCGCCGAGAAACGCAAAGCTGGTGCCCTGCAGGCAGATCATCCCGGCGCCAATGCCGAATGGCCTGCGGGCCTGGATGAAGGTTCCTACGCCGGACACCATCAAAGCCATGCTGATCAGGTAGGGCAAGTGGGCGGTAAGGCCCAGCGTGGACCCGATGATCAGCGGCGGGGTGATGATGCCGACGAAAGCGGCCAACACATGTTGCAAGGCGGCCAGCAGGGAGGGCAGCGGTTTCGGTCGGTCATTCAGGCCGTAGATCAGGTCACTGGGGCTGGTGGATTCTGGTGGCATGGTGGGCAACTCGAGGCGGACGGTTCAAGGTCCTCGTACCCTTGCAAAAAACTGTCCAACTGCTCAGCTTTTTGCGCAGGCCCCGAGTTAGCGCGTTGCTGCCAGGCTTTCCAGGAAACTTTCCAGCACCAAATGAGGGCGACGTCCCTTGCGCGTGACCGATGCGAGGCTCAAATCGTAAAAACGTGTAGTCGGTTTCAGTGCACGCAGTCGGCCTTGTTGCACCCACAGGCTGGCGTAGTGGTCGGGCAGGTAGCCGATGTAGCGACCGGTCAGAATCAGGAACGCCATGCCCTCGCGGTCGGAGGCGCTGGCGGTGCAGTTGAGCGCCTGGTAATGAGCCTGGATCTCGGCGGGCAGGCGGAAGGTGGGGGCGATGGCGTCCTGGGTGTCGATGCGCGCGTCGTCCAGTTGCTTGTCATCGGCATAGAACAGCGGGTGGCCGACGGCGCAGTAGAGCAGCGAGCGTTCGCTGTACAACGGCTGGTATTCGAGGCCGGAGAGGGCGCTGGCCTGGGGCACCACGCCGACGTGCAGGCGACCGTCGAGTACCCCTTGTTCCACTTCATTGGGCGCGATCATGCGGATCTGGATCTGCACGTCCGGGCCGCGTTCCTTCAACTGCGCCAACGCGTGCGTGATGCGCATGTGGGGCAGGGTGACCAGGTTGTCGGTCAGGCCGATGATCAACTCGCCGCGCAGGTGCTGGTGCAGGCCGTTGACCTCGGTACGAAAGCTTTCCAGGGCACTTAATAGCTGCAGCGCCGATTGGTAGACCTCGCGGCCCTCTTCGGTAAGGGAAAAACCGGCGCGGCCGCGCTGACAGAGTCTTAATCCGAGCCGCTGCTCCAGGTCGCTCATCTGCTGGCTGATCGCGGAGCGGCCGATACCGAGCACGGTCTCCGCCGCCGAAAAGCCGCCGCACTCGACCACGCTGCGAAAGATGCGCAGCAGGCGAATATCGAAGTCGCTGACTTGGGCCAGAGGATCGGGTCGACGGCTGCTCATAGTTTAGTAAAGGCCTGACTGAAGGTTAGAAGAGTTGGATTTCACCGACTTTATCCCCGTGGCAATTTAGCTGCAACAACGCTTTTCAATCCCGACGCTGCCTTTTGCCCTGCGAGGTTTTGCTGATGAACATGCCCGAAAACGCCCCTTCGTCCCTGGCCAGCCAACTGAAGTTGGATGCGCACTGGATGCCCTACACGGCCAACCGTAACTTCCAGCGTGACCCACGGTTGATCGTCGCCGCCGAAGGCAGTTGGCTGACGGATGACAAGGGCCGCAAGGTCTACGATTCGCTGTCGGGCCTGTGGACCTGTGGCGCCGGGCACACTCGCAAGGAAATCCAGGAGGCCGTCGCCAAGCAGTTGGGCACCTTGGACTACTCCCCGGGCTTCCAATACGGTCACCCGTTGTCTTTCCAGCTGGCAGAAAAGATCACCGATCTGACCCCGGGCAACCTCAACCACGTGTTCTTCACCGACTCCGGTTCCGAGTGCGCCGACACGGCGGTGAAGATGGTGCGTGCCTACTGGCGCCTGAAGGGCCAGGCCACCAAGACCAAGATGATCGGCCGCGCCCGTGGTTACCACGGGGTGAACATCGCCGGTACCAGCCTGGGCGGCGTCAACGGCAACCGTAAACTGTTTGGCCAGGGCTTGATGGATGTTGACCATCTGCCGCACACCTTGCTGGCGAGCAATGCGTTCTCGCGTGGCATGCCGGAGCAGGGCGGGATTGCCTTGGCCGATGAGCTGCTCAAACTGATCGAGTTGCATGACGCGTCGAACATCGCCGCCGTGTTTGTCGAGCCGATGGCCGGTTCCGCCGGCGTGCTGGTACCGCCACAGGGCTACCTCAAGCGTCTGCGTGAGATTTGCGACCAGCACAACATCCTCTTGGTGTTCGACGAAGTGATCACCGGTTTCGGCCGTACCGGCTCAATGTTCGGCGCCGACAGCTTCGGTGTGACCCCGGACCTGATGTGCATCGCCAAGCAAGTCACCAACGGCGCGATCCCGATGGGCGCGGTGATTGCCAGCAGCGAGATCTATCAGACCTTTATGAACCAGGCGACGCCTGAGTACGCGGTGGAATTCCCTCACGGCTACACCTACTCGGCGCACCCGGTAGCCTGCGCTGCCGGCCTTGCGGCATTGGACCTGCTGCAGAAGGAAAACCTGGTGCAGAGCGTAGCCGAAGTCGCCCCGCACTTTGAGAATGCGCTGCACGGGTTGAAGGGCAGCAAGAACGTGATCGACATTCGTAACTATGGCCTGGCCGGTGCGATCCAGATTGCCCCGCGTGACGGTGATGCGATCGTGCGTCCATTCGAGGCCGGCATGGCGTTGTGGAAGGCCGGTTTCTACGTGCGCTTTGGCGGTGACACCCTGCAGTTCGGGCCAACCTTCAACAGCAAGCCGCAGGACCTGGATCGTCTGTTCGATGCGGTCGGCGAAGTGCTGAACAAGATCGACTGATTTCTCCTTCTATATAGAACAACTTTTCAGGAGCCCTGCATGAGCCTTATCCAGCATTTGATCAACGGTGAGTTGGTCAACGACAGCGGTCGAAGTGCCGACGTCTACAACCCATCCACCGGCCAGGTCATTCACCAGGTGCCGTTGGCCAGCCGTGAAACCATTCAACAGGCGATCGACTCGGCCAAGGCAGCGTTTCCAGCCTGGCGTAATACCCCGCCGGCCAAGCGCGCCCAGGTGATGTTCCGTTTCAAGCAATTGCTGGAGCAGAACGAAGCACGCATCTCGCAGTTGATCAGTGAAGAGCACGGCAAGACGCTGGAAGATGCTGCCGGTGAGCTCAAGCGCGGAATCGAGAACGTTGAGTACGCGTGCTCGGCGCCGGAAATTCTCAAGGGTGAGTACAGCCGCAACGTCGGGCCGAACATTGATGCGTGGTCGGACTTCCAGCCGTTGGGTGTGGTGGCGGGCATCACCCCGTTCAACTTCCCGGCGATGGTGCCGCTGTGGATGTACCCACTGGCGATCGTCTGCGGTAACTGTTTCATCCTCAAGCCGTCCGAGCGCGACCCGAGTTCGACGCTACTGATTGCACAACTGCTGCAGGAAGCCGGTTTGCCCAAAGGCGTGCTGAGCGTGGTGCACGGCGACAAGGGCGCGGTGGATGCGTTGATCGAGGCCCCAGAAGTCAAGGCGCTGAGCTTTGTTGGTTCGACGCCGATTGCCGAATACATCTATGCCGAGGCAACCAAACGCGGCAAGCGCGTCCAAGCCCTGGGCGGCGCGAAGAACCATGCGGTGTTGATGCCGGATGCGGACCTGGATAACGCGGTCAGCGCGTTGATGGGCGCGGCCTATGGTTCCTGTGGCGAGCGTTGCATGGCGATCTCGGTGGCGGTGTGCGTGGGTGATCAGGTGGCGGATGCGTTGATCGCCAAGCTGGTACCGCAGGTCAAGGCGCTGAAGATTGGTGCGGGCACATCCTGCGGCCTGGATATGGGGCCGTTGGTGACGGGGCAGGCACGGGATAAAGTCAGTGGCTATATAGAAGACGGCGCGGCGTCGGGCGCTGAGCTGGTGGTCGACGGGCGTGGTTTGAGTGTTGCCGGGCATGAAGAGGGCTTCTTCCTGGGCGGTAGCCTGTTCGACCGCGTGACGCCTGAGATGCGTATCTATAAGGAAGAGATCTTCGGGCCGGTGCTGTGCGTGGTCCGGGTGAGCAGCCTGGAAGCGGCGATGCAACTGATCAACGATCACGAATACGGTAATGGCACGTGCATCTTCACCCGTGACGGTGAAGCGGCCCGGCTGTTCTGTGACGAGATTGAAGTGGGCATGGTCGGCGTGAACGTTCCATTGCCGGTGCCGGTCGCGTATCACAGCTTTGGTGGCTGGAAGCGTTCGCTGTTTGGCGACTTGCATGCCTATGGGCCGGATGGCGTGCGCTTCTATACCCGTCGCAAGGCGATTACCCAGCGTTGGCCGCAGCGCGCCAGTCATGAAGCGTCGCAGTTTGCCTTCCCTAGCCTGTAAGGCTGGGTAACTAGAAAGCCGGCCCCTTGGGGCCGGCTTTCGCGTTTTTGCGGGCTTTTTGACCGATATGACAGAAATGTGAAAAAAGGTGTTGACGGCAGATTCTGGAAGTCTATAATTCGCCCCACTTCCGGCGCAGTCGAAACGGAAAACTCCTTGATAAACAAAGGGTTACGCGAGATTCGACAGCGACTTGCTTCAGTTCATCGAAGCCCAGAAGGAGTTGGTAGAGCAGAGTTGTTTGGCTCTATTAAC